>NZ_JBBBDX010000006.1:150643-233449 GCF_037199545.1 Agromyces sp. CCNWLW213
GGGGGGGGCGGGGGGGGAGGGAGGGGGGGGGGGGGGGGGGGGTCTTTTTTCTGATCAGGGACGGGGGGTTCGTTTTCTTTCTCCCCCTTTCCCTCCCCCCGACTCCGCGCACACGGCGATGCCCGGCGGTTCCCCCTACGCGCCGGGCATCGTCGTGTCGATCACGGAGCGGACCGTCAGAACGGCAGTTCGACTCCGCAGGCCCCGAAGCTGCCCATGATGTCGGCGCCGTGCGCGGCGAAGATCTCGTCGATGCCCGATCCGTCGCCGGCCTTGTCGCCGTGCGGGTTGTTCGCCGCGATCGTGCCGCCCTGGCCGACCGCGCCCTTCACCATGATGGTGAACGAGCTCGGCGCGCCGGTCTGGGCGTACGCGTCGAGCACGCACTCGGCGTCCTCCGGCGCCAGGCCGCCCGTGAGCTCCTCGAAGTGCACCGTGAGCCAGGCCTGCGAGTTCGACGCACCCGCGTTGCCCTGCTCGGATCGGTTGGGGTTGAAGCACTCGTGGGCGTAGGCCGCGGCACCCGTGCCGAGCGCTGCTGCGGCGGCGAGTGCGATGCCGGCGCCGACGTTGGTCATCATCCTGGAGATCATTGCGTTCCTTCTCGATCTGTTCCACTGGGCCGGCGTATGCCGACCTCGTCAACCTTGGATCGAGCCGCTGATCAGGGCATCCGTGCTGACCCGGAGCCCTCGCGCGCCGTCTGGAGGAGTTCGTGGCAGCGCTCGAGCCGGGCCAGCCACCACGCCGTGCGGTCCTCGTCGGCGGCGTACCGATCGAGCAGCGCCGGGTCGGGGTCGACACGGCGCACGTCGATCGCGCCGTCGCGGGGGAGCAGCGGCGCGCGAGTGACATCCGCCGCAAGGAGCGACGCCGTCCCGAGCCCGCAGTCGTAGTCGAGGTCGTCGACGGATGCCGCCAGGTGGGCGCCCATCCCGAGCCCGACGCTCGTGTCGAGCGCGCTCGACACGACCACGGGCAGGCCCGCGCGGCAGACGACGTCCAGGGCGCGCCGGATGCCGCCGAGCGGCGCGGCCTTGATCACGAGGAGGTCGGCGGCGCCGGCCTCGGCGACGGCGAGCGGGTCGTCGGCACGGCGCACGCTCTCGTCGGCCGCGATCGGGATGCCCATGTACTTCGTGCGTCGGCGGATCTCGGCGAGCTCGTCGACCGTGGGGCACGGCTGCTCGACGTACTCGAGGTCGTACGGCGCGAGCGCATGGATCGCGTGCTCGGCCTCGTCGATGTTCCAGCCGCCGTTCGCGTCGACGCGGATGCGGCCCTCCGGGCCCATCGCGTCGCGCACGGCGCGCACGCGCGCGACATCCTGTGCCAGGGTCTGGTCGGATGCCGCGACCTTCACCTTCGCGGTGCGGCAACCCGGGAAGCGCTCGAGCACGGAGGGCACCGCGTCGGGGTCGACGGACGGCACGGTGGCGTTCACGAGGATGCGGTCGCGGAGCGCGGGCGGCGGCGCGTGCCATCCGAAGTCGATGGCGGCGGCGAGCCAGGTCGCGGCCTCGTCGTCGTCGTACTCGGCGAACGGCGCGAACTCGGTCCACCCCTCGGGGCCCTCGAACAGCACGGCCTCGCGCACGTCGATGCCGCGGAACCGGGTCACGAGCGGCAGCGCGACCACGCGCGCACCGGTGAGCAGGTCGGACAGGGGCGGCACGGCGACGTCGCTCATGTCCCGAGTCTAGGTTCGTCGCCGGCTCGCGCCGCGGCATCCGCCGGCCGTCGTCGCCGTCGTAGGCTGGACCGCATGGCAGACGAGCACGCGGTGATGGCCCGCCCGGCGGAGACGGCGGACGGGATCGACGCGCTCGGGGTGGAGGCGGTCGAGGTCCACGACTCCGCCGCGCGCAACGTGGTGATCGCGGTGGTCGGACTCGTGGTCGTCGTCGCCGCCCTCGTGCCGATCGTGTACGGCGCGATCTGGGTGGGATCGATCGCCTACGCGGCCGTGGTGTCGTTCCTCACGGGCGCGTGGGGCGCGGAGCCGGCGGGCACTCCCGTCTGATCGCCGCACGGGGCCTCACGGCCGCGGAAGTAGGCTGGGCGGCATGGCGGTCGAGGTGTCGGAACTGTTCGATGCGAGCGAGTGGGTGGATGCCGCGGCATCCGTCACCGGCTCAGGCGGTTTCACCGACCTCACCTACCATCACTCGGTCGACGGGCGCATCGCGCGCATCGCGTTCGACCGGCCCGAGGTCCGCAACGCGTTCCGGCCGCACTCGGTCGACGAGCTGTACCGGGCCCTCGAGGACGCCCGCACCGACCCCCGGATCGGCGTCGTGCTGCTCACGGGCAACGGACCCAGCCCGAAGGACGGCGGGTGGGCGTTCTGCTCGGGTGGCGACCAGCGGATCCGCGGCCGCGACGGGTACAAGTACGAGGAGCCGAGCGGGTCGACGAGCGGCGGAGCCGACGCGTCTCGAGGCCCCGCCGCCGCGAGCCTCGGCCGTCTGCACATCCTCGAGGTGCAGCGGCTCATCCGCTTCATGCCCAAGGTCGTCATCGCGGTCGTACCCGGGTGGGCGGCCGGCGGCGGCCACTCGCTGCACGTCGTCTGCGACCTGACGATCGCGAGCCGCGAGCACGGGCGGTTCAAGCAGACGGATGCCGACGTCGGCAGCTTCGACGCCGGATACGGCAGCGCGTACATGGCGCGGCAGGTCGGGCAGAAGTTCGCGCGCGAGGTGTTCTTCCTGGCCGAGGAGTACTCGGCCGAGCGCGCGTACGAGATGGGCGCGGTCAACCGCGTCGTGCCGCACGCCGACCTCGAGCGCGAGGCGATCGCGATGGCACGCACCATCCTCACCAAGTCGCCCACCGCGATCCGCATGCTGAAGTTCGCGTTCAACGCCGTCGACGACGGCCTCGTCGGCCAGCAGGTGTTCGCGGGCGAGGCGACGCGGCTCGCGTACGGCACCGACGAGGCCGTCGAGGGGCGCGACGCGTTCCTCGAGAAGCGCGACCCCGACTGGGGCCCGTTCCCGTGGCACTACTGAGCCGACGGATGCCGCGATGAAGCCGCTGCTCCGGGTGCCGGTGGCGGATGTCGCCGCGCTCCGCGCGAGGCTCGTCGACGCCCTCGACGGCGGGCCCGCCGTCTGGCCGGTCCCGGTGCCGGTGCCGGCGGCGGGTGCGGTCGGAGAGGTCGGTGAGATCGGTGAGGTCGACGACGGCGTCGCGGTCGTGGTGGAGACCTCCGGTTCGACGGCCGCGCCGAAGCGCGTGCTGCTCTCGGCGGGCGCGCTCCTGGCCAGCGCCGAGGCATCCGCCGTCGCCCTGGGCGGCCACGGGCGCTGGGTGCTGGCACTGCCGGCGCACTACATCGCCGGGGTGCAGGTGCTCGTGCGCGGGATCGTGGCGGGCACCCCGCCGGCCCCGATGCCGCCCGACCGGCCGTTCACGGCGGAGGGCTTCGCCGCCGCCACCACGCGCCTCATGCGCCTGCGCGACGCCCGGCCGCGCTACACGTCGCTCGTGCCCGTGCAGCTCGCGCGCGTCGTCGAGGCGGCCGAGGCCGAGCCGGCGGGCGACCTCGCGCGCAACCTCGCGCAGTTCGCGGCGATCCTCGTCGGCGGGCAGCACGTCGACCCCGCGCTCGTCGAACGCGCGGCCGCCCTCGGGGCCCGCGTCGTGCGCACCTACGGCTCGAGCGAGACGTCGGGCGGCTGCGTGTACGACGGGCGTCCGCTGCCGGGCGTGCTCGCGCGCACGGTCGAGGGCGAGCTCGAGCTCGGCGGCCCGACGCTCGCCGACGGCTACCTCGGCGATCCCGGCCGCACAGCGGCCGCGTTCACGACGGATGCCGCGGGCCTCCGCTGGTACCGCACGGGCGACCTCGGGTCGATCGACGCCGACGGCGTGCTGCGGGTGAGCGGGCGCGCCGACGACGTCATCACGTCGGGGGGCGTCAAGGTGGTGCTCGGCGAGGTCGAGCGGGCCGTGCACGGCGTTCCGGGCTTCGCCGACGTGGTCGCCGTGGGCGTCCCGGACCCGGTGTGGGGCGAGCGGGTCGCGATCGTCGCGGCGTCGAGGGCCGACGATCCCGACGCCGCCGACGGCGGTGAGGCGGGAGACGAGCTCGCGGCGCTCCGCACGGCGACGGATGCCGCCGGCCTCCCGCCCGCCGCGCGACCCGTCCGCGTGGTGCGCGCGCCCGCGGGCGACCTGCCGAGGCTCGCGTCGGGCAAGCCCGACCGGGTCGCGGCATCCGCTCTCGCGCGCGCGGCCGTCGACCGCTCGGCGGACGCGCCCCGCTGACCCGGATGCGCGCGGGTCGCCGGTGGCGCGCCGCCGGGCGCGCGGGTTCGCAGGACGTGGCGCGCCTCCGCGCTCGGGCAGGGCACGAGACCGCCCCGCTCCTGCGAACTCGCGCCCCCGCGCCCCCTCCCGCGCCGAATACGATGTCGGGGTGGCACGCCCGAAACCCCAGCGCATGAACCCGTCCGCGAAGATCGCGAAGTCGAATGCCCCGGCGAGGGCCCGGCCGGTCGGCCGGTCCGGCAACCCCGCGAAGGCGGCCGCCGCGCCCGTCGCGCGACGCGGCCCCATCACGTGGCGCGACTGGATCGCCGGCGCACGCCTTCGCACCCTGCCCCTCGCGATCGCCCCGGTCGCGCTCGGCACCGGCGCGGGCGTGCTCATGCTGTCGTTCGTCGACGAGCCGTGGCATCCGTGGCGCTTCGTGCTCGCGCTGATCGTCGCACTCGCGCTGCAGGTCGGCGTGAACTACGCCAACGACTACTCCGACGGCATCCGGGGCACCGATGCGCACCGCGTCGGACCCGTCCGACTGACCGGGTCCGGGATGGTGCCGCCGAAGCGCGTGCTCGCGGTCGCGCTCGCCTTCTTCGGGATCGCCGCGATCGCCGGGCTCGTGCTCGTCGTGATGACCCAGCAGTGGTGGCTGCTCGCGGTCGGTGCCGCGGCCATCGTCGCGGCGTGGTTCTACACCGGCGGCAGGCGCCCCTACGGCTACGCCGGCCTCGGCGAGTTGTTCGTGTTCGTGTTCTTCGGCCTCGTCGCCACGGCCGGGTCGGCGTTCGTGCAGGCGGTCGACGTGAACCTCGAGGCGTGGACCGGCGGGGCCGGCGTCGGGCTCATCGCGTGCGCCGTCCTCATGGCGAACAACCTCCGCGACCTCGACCAGGACCGCGCCGCGGGCAAGCGCACCCTCGCGGTGCTCGTCGGGCCGCTGGCGTCGCGCATCCTGTTCGCGGTGTTCCTGCTGGCGCCGTTCGGCCTGGTGGTGTTCTGGTCGTTCATCTACCCGACCGCGCTGCTGGTCCTGTTCGCGCTGCTCGCGGCGATCCCCGCCGCCGTCATCGTCGGCTGGGGACGCACCCCGCGCGAGTTCATCACGGCCCTGCAGCTCGCGAGCTTCACCGCGCTCGCGTACGGCGTCGGGCTGGGGCTCGTCTTCGCGCTGTAGCGGATGCCGCTACTCGGCCGGGCGGCGGTCCTGGGCGTTCGCCTCGGCCGGGCGGTCGACCGGCTCGACCGGGGCGCCGGATGTCTCGGTCCTCGGCGGCGCGGACGCGTCGACGGCGGCATCCTCGACCTCGTCGTCGTCGCGTGCGACGGGCGCCTCGCTGTGACGCGCCGCGTACAGGTCGCTCGCGAGCTGCTCGCGCTGGCGGCGGAGGAAGATGAGCGACGCGCTGAAGCCGAAGAGGGCCGCGACGAGCACGGCGATCCACGGGGTGACCCCGGCGATGAGCAGCACGGCGAGCGGCGCCGCGAAGAGCAGCACGCGCAGCAGCGTGTATCGGAGCCAGACGGGGAGCGCGTTCACCCGATCAGTGTAGAAGCCGGAATCTGGGTGACCGCTCCCAGCCGGATGTGATGCGGCACGCCTAGAATCGGGGCATGGTCCGCTTCTGGGTGATCGCGATCGTGGCCGTGGTGGTGTTCACGATCTACGCGGTGGTGGACTGCGCGCTCTTCGACCGCTCGCGCATCCGCGGGCTCCCACGGGCGTGGTGGATCGTCGTGATCCTCTTCGTCCCGATCATCGGCGGCGCGCTCTGGTTCGTGGTGGGCCGTGGCCGCGCCCTCAAGCTCGGTCGGAGCGGCGGCCGGCGCAGCAGCGCCCCCGACGACGACCCCGAGTTCCTGCGGCGGCTCCGCGAGGACGCCGCGCACGAGGAGCGCATCCGCAAGCTCGAGCAGGAACTCGCCGAGCTCGACTCCGACGCGCCCGACACGCGGGAGCACCCCGACGACGCGCTCGGCACCGACGGGCGCCGCCCCGACGGGAACGACAATCCGGGCGAACCGGGCGGCTCGGGCCGGCCGAATGCGTGACGCGCCCGCCGTCGCCTCCCCGGCGACGGCGTCGGCGCTCGCCCTGCTGTCCGAGTTCGTGCGCCTCGGCGTGACCGACGTCGTCGTCGCGCCCGGGTCGCGGTCGCAGGCGCTCGCGCTCGCCGCCGCCGAGCTCGAGCGCGTCGGCGCGGTCAGGCTGCACGTGCGCATCGACGAGCGCAGCGCGGGGTTCCTCGCGCTCGGGCTGGCCGTCGAGACCGGTCGTCCCGCGGTGGTCGTCACGACGTCCGGCACCGCCGTCGCGAACCTGCACCCCGCCGTCCTCGAGGCGCACCACGCCGGCGTGCCGCTGATCCTCGCCACCGCCGACCGCCCGGCTGACCTGCGCGGCATCCGCTCGAACCAGACGACGGTGCAGCCCGGGATGTTCGCGGGCGCGGTGCGTCTCGAGCGCGACGTCGAGCCGCCCGACGGCCGACCGGGCGAGGCGGACGCCGCGGCCGACCTGGCACGAGCGGCCCACCGCGCGGCGCTCGGCGTCGACGCCGACGGGGTGCTCGTGCCGCGCCCGGGACCGGGTCCGGTGCACCTGAACCTCCAGCTGCGCGAGCCGCTCTCGACGGCGATCGAGCTCGCCGAGGGCGACGTGCCCAGGGCGGATGCCGCGGCATCCGTCGCCCGTCCCGTCGCCGCCGCGCGCCCGGGCGCGCGGGTCGCCCGCCTCGCGCACGGCCCCCGCACCGTGGTGATCGCGGGCGCCGGTGCCGGACCCGAGGCGGAGGAGCTCGCCCGAGCCGGCGGTTGGCCGCTCATCGCCGAGGTCACGAGCGGAGCCCGCTTCGGCCCGAACCTCGTCGTCGCCTACCGCGAGCTGCTGCGCGAGCCGGGCTTCGGCGACCGCGTCGAGCGGGCGATCGTGTTCGGGCATCCGACGCTCTCTCGCGAGGTGCCGGCGCTCGTGCAGCGCCGCGACGTCGAGGCGATCGCGGTCGCACCGTCGGGCATCGAGTGGTTCGACCCCGGCCATGCGGTCGACCGCTTCGAGCGGGCCGTCGCGGTCGAGCCGCACGAGCCGGCCGCCGAGGATCGCGCGTGGACCGGCCGATGGGTGCACGCGAGCCGGCTGCTGCTCGACGGGGCCCCCGACGGCGCCTCCGACGGGGCCACCGGCGGTGGGGCGGACGACCGCGCGGCCGCCGTCCTCAGCGGCGTCGACGAGTCCGGGCACGTCACCGACTTCGCCGCCCAGCGGCGGTACCTGCGCGACCAGCTCGCGCGCATCCGGCAGCCGATCGACCGGCGGATGCTCGTGGAGTCGCTGTGGGCCGCGACCTGGCCGCACGACCGGCTGGTGTTCGGCGCCTCGCGCCTGATCCGCGACGCCGACCGGGTCGTTCCCGGACGTCGCATCCGCGCGCATGCCAACCGCGGGCTCGCGGGGATCGACGGCACGGTCGCGACGACGATCGGGATGGCGATCGCGAGCCAGTCCGGCGAGCACGCGCACGGCACCACGCGCGCGCTCATCGGCGACCTGACGCTCCTCCACGACGTCGGCTCGCTGCTGATCGGCGACGGCGAGCACCGCCCGCGCGTGCTTGTGGTCGTCGGCAACGACGGCGGCGGCACGATCTTCGACGCGCTCGAGGTCGCGGCATCCGCCCCGCCCGAGGCGTTCGATCGGGTGCAGTACACGCCGCAGCGGGTCGACCTGGCGCGGCTCGCCGCCGCGTACGGCTGGCAGTACCGCACGGCCGCGACGCGCGGCGAACTCGACGAGGCGCTCGGCACCGCCGTGACGGGACCGACGCTGCTCGAGGTCCCGCTCGCGCGCTGACCCCTTGCCGTGGCATCCGTCGCGCCCCGATGATGGGGGAGCGGCGCCGCTGCCGTGACGAGAGGGGATCGGCGTGGGGCTGGAGACGTACTGGAACGAGGACCCGTCGGACCTGCTGCGGGTGCGGCAGGACTTCCTGCTGAGCGAGGTCGACACCGCCGGCTCGCCCGGCTTCGATGGTGACAAGGCCGCCGCCGAGGGGTCGCTCGCCGAGGGCGCCGTGATCCTCGCCGAGCTGCAGGAGAAGCTGTTCGCGGGCTCCCAGATGGGCGGCGACCCGCGGCGCGTGCTGCTCGTGCTGCAGGCCATGGACACCGCCGGCAAGGGCGGGATCGTGAAGCACGTCATGAGCGCGGTCGACCCGCAGGGCGTGCAGTTCGCCGCGTTCAAGAAGCCCACCGACGAGGAGCTCGCGCACGACTTCCTGTGGCGCATCGAGAAGGAGCTGCCCGAGGCCGGGATGATCGGCGTGTTCGACCGGTCGCACTACGAGGACGTGCTCATCGGCCGCGTGCGCGAGCTCGCCCCGCCCGAGGAGATCGAGCGCCGCTACGACGCCATCAACGAGTTCGAGGCGAAGCTCGCGGCATCCGGCACGACCATCATCAAGGTCATGCTCCACATCTCGATGGAGGAGCAGAAGGAACGGCTCGTGAAGCGGCTCGAACGCCGCGACAAGCACTGGAAGTTCAACCCCGGCGACATCGACGAGCGCATGCTCGCGCCGATGTACCACGAGTCCTACCAGATCGTCTTCGAGCGCACGACGACGCCCCACGCGCCCTGGTACGTCGTGCCGGCCGACCGCAAGTGGTACGCGCGGCTGGCGGTGCAGCACCTGCTGATCGACGCGCTCGAGGCCATGAACCTCGACTGGCCGCTCGCCGACTTCGACGTCGAGGAGCAGAAGGCGCGGCTGACCGCGAGCTAGGGGACCGGCGGCGAGGGCGGCGGCGCGCCGAACGCCTCGACGATGGGGCGGAACTTCATGTCGGTCTCGGCCAGCTCGTCGGCCGGCACGGAGTCGTGCACGATGCCGCATCCGGCATACGCGCGCACCGTGCCGTCCGGCGACACCTGCGCGCACCGCAGCGCGATCGCCCACTCCCCGTCGCCGCCGGCGTCGATCCAGCCCACCGGACCGGCGTAGCGGCCCCGGTCGAAGCCCTCGAGCTCGGCGATCGCCGCGAGCGCGACCGTGCGCGGCGTGCCCGCGACGGCGGCGGTCGGGTGGACCGCGCGCACGAGGTCGAGCGAGCTCGACCCGTCGCCGAGCGTGCCCTTCAGGTCGGTGGCGAGGTGCCAGAGGTTCGGCAGCTGCAGCGTGAACGGCTCGGGGCTCGCGTCGAGCCGTGCGGTGTGCGGGGCGAGCGTGGCGACGGCGCTGTCGACGGCGAGGGCGTGCTCGGCGAGGTCCTTGGGCGAGGCGGCGAGCCGTGCGGCCTGGTCGCGGTCCGATGCCGCGTCGCCGCCTCGTGACGCCGTGCCCGCGAGCACCCGCGCCGAGACCGTGCCGTGGTCGACGCGCACGAGCGTCTCCGGGCTCGCGCCGATGAGTCCGTCGACCGCGAACACCCACGTGTCGGGGTAGTCGTCGGCGAGCTTGGCGAGCGCGGCGCGGAGGCCCGCATCCTCGTGCAGCTCGCCGACCAGCTCGCGCGCGAGGACCACCTTCTCGAACCGACCGCCGTCGATGAGAAGCACGGCCTCGCCCACGGCCGCGGTATATGCCTCGGGCGGCATCGAACCGGGGGAGAACCGAACGCGGGGGACGTCGCGCTTCGGCGCGGGCTCCGGCAGCTCGACGGGTGCGGCCGGGGCGTCGGATGCCGCGTCGAGCCGCTCGATCCGGGTCACCCACGCTCGCCCGTCGCGCCGGCCGAGCACGATCTCGGGCACGACCAGCACGCTGGTCGCAGCGGACTCGTCGGCGAACGCGATGGCGCCGAACGCGACCAGTCCCGAGCCGGGCAGGCCCACCCGGTCGTCGAGGTCGGCGTGCGCGACCAGACGCCGCCACTCGCGCGCGGCATCGGCGATGCGATCCGGGCCGCGGGTCTCGATGCGCAGCAGCTCGCCGAGCCCGATGATGCCCTCGCCTCGGCGCATCCAGAGCAGCGGACGCCGCGGATCGAGCCGGGGCACGAGCGGGGCCGTCTCGTCGACGGCGACGGTGCGGACGCGCAGCCGCGTGGGGGCGGTCGGGTCGGCGTCGGCCGGCGCCGCGGCATCCGTTCGCGTCACCGGACCAGCCTACGCCGCGGGCGCGCAGGCCCTACGCGGGGACGACGTCGACGCCGCGCCAGAAGGCGACGCGGTCGCGGATCTCGGCCGCGGCCGCGGAGGGCTCGGGGTAGTACCAGGCGGCGTTCGGGTTGCGCTGCCCGTCGACCTCGACGTGGAAGTACTTCGCGGTGCCCTTCCAGTGGCAGACGCTGCGGTTGTCGCTGTCGGCGAAGAACTCGGGGCGGATCGCCTCGCGCGGGAAGTAGTGGTTCCCCTCGACGACGACCGTGTCGTCGGACTCGGCGATGACCGTGCCGTTCCAGATGGCCTTCATGACGCTCCTTCGTTCGCGCGGCGGCAGGGTGCGCCGCATCCGTCACCTGAAGCCAACGCGATCCGACGCCGGATCCATCCCGTTGCATGGAAGCTCACAGGGTTCTCCAGCGAGTTCGCAGGATCAGGGGCGGATGCCGCGTCGGGGCGGGGTGCCGTCCGCGTGGTCCTGCGACGTCGGCGCGGTGCGGGCCCGGGGCGGATGCCGCGAACGCGCGCCCGCCCCGCGGCATCCGTTCACCGCCGCCGCCCAGCGCCGAAACGTAGACTCGCAGCATGGCGCGAGCTGACCTCGGCAAGGACCCCCGTGACGTCTCGGCGATGTTCGACCGGGTCGCGGCGCGGTACGACCGCACGAACACCGTCCTGTCGGTGGGCAACGCGACGCTGTGGCGCGTCGCGACGACGAAGGCGGTCGCGCCGAGGCCCGGCGAGCGCATCCTCGACGTCGCCGCGGGCACGGGCACCTCGAGCGCGAGCCTCGCCAAGTCGGGCGCGAGCGTGGTCGCCGCGGACTTCTCGCCGGGCATGATCGAGGTCGGTCGCCGGCGGCAGGCGCACGTGCCGAACCTCGTGTTCGTCGAGGCCGACGCCATGGCCCTGCCGTTCGACGACGACGAGTTCGACGCCGTCACGATCTCGTTCGGCCTGCGCAACGTCAGGGAGCCGAAGGTCGCGCTCGCCGAGTTCCTGCGGGTGGCCAAGCCCGGCGGACGCCTCGTGGTGTGCGAGTTCTCGCACCCGCCCGCCGGCATCGTGCGGGCCGGGTACGACTTCTACCAGCGCGTGGTCATGCCGCCGCTCGTGAAGCTCTCGAGCTCGAACGACGACGCCTACGACTACCTGAACGAGTCGATCAACGCCTGGCCCGACCAGACGACCCTCGCCGGGTGGATCCGCGAGGCGGGTTGGGCGGATGTCGCATGGCGCAACCTGACCGCGGGGATCGTCGCGCTGCACCGCGCGACGAAGCTGCAGTCCTCGGTGGCCGGGTAGCACGCGGAGCGCCCGTACCGAGACCGTCCGCACGGTCGGGTCTCGATGCGCACCTCCCTTGCTCCTCGACCACCGCCATGAGCATTCGACGGGCTCGCAGCATCCGCTCGGCTCGCTCTCGGTAGGCTGGGCGACGTGAATCCGAGCCATCCGGTCGTCCGTCGCGGGTCGAAGCTCGCGGCCAACCTCGGCCTCAGCGAACGCGTGTTCGCGAGCTCGGCCGACCGGGCGATGGCGGCGGCCATCGACGACGGGCTCGATCGCGTCGAGGCGGGCCTCGTCGACGAGGTGCGCTTCGCCGACTCGCTGGCCGACGTGTCGGGCCGGTACCTGCTCGAGGCCGGCGGCAAGCGCGTGCGGCCCATGCTCACGCTGCTCACGTCGCAGCTCGGCAAGGGCGTCGTCGACGACGTGGTGACCGCGGCGATGGCGATCGAGATCACGCACCTCGGCTCGCTCTACCACGACGACGTCATGGACGAGTCCGACCGCCGCCGCGGCGTGCCCACGGCGCAGAACGTCTGGGGCAACTCGGTCGCGATCCTCACGGGCGACCTGCTCTTCGCGCGGGCGAGCCAGCTCATGGCGAAGCTCGGCGAGCGCGCCATCCGCATGCAGGCCGACACCTTCGAGCGGCTCGTGCTCGGCCAGCTCAACGAGACCGTCGGGCCCGACGCCGACGAGGACCCGATCGAGCACTACATCCAAGTGCTCGCAGACAAGACCGGCTCGCTCATCGCGGCCGCGGCGCAGTCGGGCATCGTGTTCTCCGACGCGGATCCCGCGCTCGAGGCGCCCATCATCGAGTTCGGCGAGAAGATCGGCGTCGCCTTCCAGCTCATCGACGACGTCATCGACCTGTCGCCGCAGCCGGAGGAGACGGGCAAGGTCCCGGGCACCGACCTTCGCGCGGGCGTCGTGACGCTGCCGCTGCTGCGCCTCGAAGACCTCGCGAAGACGGATGCCGCATCAGCCGAGCTGCTCGACCGGATCCGCCGCGACGTGCTCCCGCCCGACGGCACCGACCCGGGCGACCGCATGGACACCAACACCGGCGCCTCGCGCATCGTGCCGTCTCGGGCGACGATCGACGCCCTCGTCGACGAGCTGCGGGAGCACGAGGCGACCCGCGCGACGCTCGCCGAGGCGCACCGCTGGGCGCGGGACGCCGTCGCGGCGCTCGCGCCCGTTCCCGAGGGCAGCGTGAAGAAGGCCCTCACGCGCTTCGCCGACACGATCGTCGAGCGCACGAGTTGACGACAGGAGGACCGTGCAGGTGACGAGGAACAAGCTGCGCCTGGCCATCATCGGTGCGGGGCCGGCGGGCATCTACGCCGCCGACATCCTGCTGAAGGCCGAACGGCACTTCGACGTCTCGATCGACCTGTTCGACCATCTCCCGGCCCCGTACGGGCTGGTGCGCTACGGCGTCGCGCCCGACCACCCGCGCATCAAGGGCATCATCACAGCGCTCCGCGAGGTGCTCGACCGCGGCGACATCCGCATCTTCGGCAATGTGCGCTACGGCACCGACATCACGCTCGAAGACCTGAAGAAGCACTACAACGCGGTCATCTTCGCCACGGGCGCGGTGCGCGACGCGTCGCTGAACATCCCCGGCGTCGAGCTGAAGGGCTCGTACGGCGCGGCCGAGTTCGTGAGCTGGTACGACGGGCACCCCGACTATCCGCGCGAGTGGCCGCTCGAGGCCCAGTCGGTCGGCGTCATCGGCAACGGCAACGTCGCACTCGACGTGGCGCGCATGCTCGCGAAGCACCCGGAGGACCTGCTGCCCACCGAGGTCCCCGCGAACGTCTACGAGGGCCTGAAGGCGTCGCCCGTGACCGACGTGCACGTGTTCGGCCGCCGCGGCCCGACCTCGGTGAAGTTCACGCCGCTCGAGCTGCGCGAGCTCGGCGAGCTGCGCGACGTCGACATGATCGTCTCCGACGAGGACTTCGAGTACGACGACGCGGCCCGCGCCGCCGTCGCGGGCAACAAGCAGGTCTTCGTGATCGACAAGGTGCTGCAGCAGTGGCGCAAGCGCGAGGTCGGGCAGGCGTCGCGGCGCCTGCACCTGCACTTCTTCGCCAAGCCGCTCGAGATCGTCGACGACGGCACCGGGCGCGTCGGCGCCATCCGCTACGAGCGCACGGCACCGGACGGCGAGGGCGGCGTCGTCGGCACGGGCGAGATCCGTGAGATCCCGATCCAGGCGCTGTACCGCGCCGTCGGATATTTCGGCTCGCCGCTGCCCGGCATCCCGTTCGACAAGAAGTTCGGCGTCATCCCGAACCACGAGGGCCAGGTGCTGATCCGCGACAAGGAGACCGGGCAGTCGCGCCAGATGTACGGCGTGTACGCGACCGGCTGGATCAAGCGCGGGCCCGTCGGCCTCATCGGGCACACGAAGTCCGACGCGATGGAGACCATCAAGCACCTCATCAACGACCTCGGCAACTGGTGGCGGCCCGAGTCGCCCTCCGAGGCGTCGGTGATCGAGCTGCTCGAGTCCCGCGGCATCCGCTGGACCGACCTCGACGGATGGCACCGCCTCGACGAGCACGAGCAGGCGCTCGGCGCGGCCGAGGAGCGCAAGCGCATCAAGGTCGTGCCGCGCGACGAGATGGTCGGGATCTCGCGCGGCGAGGTCTGACGCCCGCCTCGTGCGGGTCGAGGAGGCGCGCCAGCGCCGTCTCAAGACCCCCGCACAACCCTGTCAACCCCGCGGCATCCGGCGCCTGCGGTGTCTACCGTGACCGGATGGGCGAAACGACGAACGACGCAGGGCACGGCGACGACGCGACGGTGGCGGACGCGATCGTCGCTCGCCTGGCCGAGTGGGGAGTCGACCGCATCTTCGGCTACAGCGGCGACGGCATCAACGGCGTGCTGCTCGCACTGCGCGGGTCGCCCGACGCCCCTGAGTTCGTGCAGGCGCGGCACGAGGAGAACGCGGCGTTCATGGCCGTCGCGCACGCGAAGTTCACGGGACGCGTCGGCGTCGTGGCCGCGACCCAGGGGCCGGGCGCCATCCACCTGCTGAACGGCCTGTACGACGCGAAGCTCGACGGCGCCCCGGTGGTCGCGATCGTCGGGCAGCAGGTGCGCACCGTGCTCGGCACCGGGTACCAGCAGGAGGTCGACCTGCTGCGGCTGTTCGCCGACGTCGCGGCGCAGTACGCGACCATGGTCGTGTCGGCCGAGCAGGTGCCGGCGGCGATCGACCAGGCGGTGCGGACGGCGCTCGCCACGCGCTCGCCCACCGTGGTCATCGTGCCCCACGACGTGCAGGACCAGCCCGCGGCCGAACCGTCGGGCGAGCACGGGCACGTCACGTCGGCGGTCGGGTACCACGCGCCGCGGGTGCTGCCGAACGCCGGGGAGCTCGAGCGCGCCGCCGGGTGCTCGCGGCGGCGGAGCGCCCGGTGTTCCTCATCGGCCAGGGTGCCCGGGCCGGCATCGACGACGCCCTCGCGCTCGCCGAACGCCTCGGCGCCGCGGTGGTCACCAGCCTGCTCGGCAAGCCGCTCATCGACGAGTCGCTGCCGTACGCCGCGGGGACCATGGGGCACCTCGGCACGATCGCGAGCGCTCGCGTCATGGCGGAGTGCGACACCCTGCTCATCGTCGGCTCGAGCGATCCGTGGACCGAGTTCTACCCCGAACCGGGTCAGGCCCGGGCGGTGCAGATCGACATCGACGGTCGTGCCGTCGGCCGCCGGTACCCCGTCGAGGTCGGCATCGTGGGCGACGCGAAGGAGACCCTGCGCCAGCTCGCCGTGCGTGTGCCGCTCGCGCGCACGGACGGATGGCGCGATCGGGTAGCCGAGCACGTCCGGGAGTGGCGGCGCATCGCGGATGCGCGGGCCGAGACCTCCGCCGACGCGGTGAACCCCGAGTTCGCGGTGCGCGCACTGAACGCGCATTTGCCCGACGACGCCATGGTCGCCCTCGACGTCGGCAGCGTCGTCTACTGGTACGCGCGACAGCTGCGGCTGCCGCAGAACGCGGATGCGCACCTCTGCAGCACCCTCGCGAGCATGGGCTGCGGCATCCCGTACGGCCTCGCAGCGAAGCTCGCGTTCCCCGACCGCCCCGCGGTCGTGCTGTCGGGCGACGGGGGCATGCAGATGGCCGGCGTCGCCGAGCTCATCACGGTGGCCGACCGCTGGCGTTCATGGGACGACGCGCGGTTCGTCGTGCTCGTGCTCGACAACGGCGACCTCGCCGAGGTCTCATGGGAGCAGCGCGAGGTCGAGGGGGAGCCGCGGCTCCCCACCACCCAGGCGCTGCCCTCGTTCCCGTACGCGCGATACGCGGAGCTGCTCGGGCTGCACGGCGAGATCGTCGACTCGCCCGCGGACGTGGATGGCGCGTGGTCGCGCGCGTTCGCCGCAGGTCGGCCGGCGGTGATCCAGCTCGTGAGCGATCGCGACATCCCGCTGCTGCCGCCGCTGCCGCAGGGCCGCGAGGCGCGGGAGACGATGGAGCAGGCGCTGCGCGCCGAGGGCGCGGATGCTGCGCTCGCGCTGTACGAGCAGTACGTGCGGATCGAGGGGGAGTATTCGCCGCCGTCGGTCGAGTAGTCCAGCTTCGGTGGTCGAGTAGGACACGAAGCGCCCGTACCGACGCCCGTGGCCGAGTGCGACCCGCCGCTGTCGGCCTAGGACTGGCGTCCCACCGGCGGCTCGCCGACGAACTCGTGAGCCTCGCGCGCGAGCTCCGACCACAGCTCGCGATCGGAGACCCGCACCCACGTGCGGCTGTCGCCGCCCTGCTCCGAATGGAAGGGGAGCGCGATGCCGCGGCGCCGCAGGTCGGCCGAGCGCGCTTCGGGCAGTTCGACCACGAGGTCCGGCCCGTCGAGGAACGCGAACAGATGCCCCTTCACCAGCAGTCCATCGGGGGTGGCATCGACGTCGTAGTCGGCATCATGCAGGAGTTCGTCCGCGACCGCGTCGTAGGTCGCCTTCCGTTCGTCCATCCGAGTGGCCCCTCTCCATGGCGCAGGCGATCGTGTGCGCCACCCTACGCCGCACGGTTGTGGATGTCGCGCTACGCTGCACGTCATGCCCGTCGACCCTGCCTCGATCCTCGTGATCGCGGCGGCGGTGCTGGCGGGTGGCGTGCTCGGATGGTGGCCGCTCGTCGACTGGGCCGACCGCAACATCCACATGCCGGCAGACGAGCGGATGCCGCTGCGCCGGTTGCGCGTCTGGGCCTCCGTGGCGACTGGGGTCTCCTTCGGCCTCCTCGCCTGGCGGTTCGGACTCGACCCCGTCCTGCCGGCGCTGCTCGCGCTCGCCGCCACCGGAGTGGTGCTCTCGATCGTCGACCTCACCGAGCACCGGCTTCCGAACGCCGTGCTGCTGCCGACGCTGGGGCTGCTCGCGGCGCTCCTGGTTCTCGCCTCGGCGCTGTCGGGCGAGTGGATCCGGCTCCTGTGGGCACTCGCCGGAGGGGCGGGGATGTTCGCGCTCTACCTCGTGCTCGCGCTCATCTCGCCGCGCGGCATGGGGATGGGCGACGTGAAGTTCGCGGCGCCCCTCGGGCTCGTGCTGGGGTGGTTCGGGTGGGCGGTGTGGATTGCCGGCGTCCTCGCGGGTTTCGTTCTCGGGGGAATGGTGTCGCTCGGGGCGCTCTCGCTCCGCCGGGTGTCGCTGAAGGCGTCCGTCCCGTTCGGGCCGTCCATGTTCGTCGGGGCGGTCGTCGCAGTGCTGATCTTGGCCCGGTGAGGCCGCTGACGGAGGGCGCTCTCCGGGGCGGCAGAAAACAGTAGCAGCCCAACGGTAACGGTCCGATCACAGGTGTACCCGTCATCTCCCCCCAGTGATGGGGGGCCCCGAAATGGGGCGTGTACGACCCCCTCTGAGCACCATTACGTTGCTGAAACCGCCTGCTTCGCAGGCGGTCCCTGTATTTTCCAGACCCGAAGGGTGCACACCATGTCCAAGCTCCTCGCCAAGGCCCAGACCAGCCTCACCAAGCGCCTCGAGACGCTTCGCGAGCAGGAGGAAGGTGCGACCGCCGTCGAGTACGCGCTCATCGTCGGCCTCGTCTCCCTCATCATCATCGCCGCCCTGGCCCTGATCGGCCCGGCTGTTGCGACCTTCGTCACCACTGACATCCTCCCCAAGCTCTGATCAGCCTTTCGCCGGCGCGCGCCGGTGGGACAGCGCCGCTCCGGCCGTGCCCTCGAGGGTGCGGCCGGAGCACACTGATCCGAACGGAGCAGACCGATGACCCGACGTCGGCGTGAGGACGGAGCAGCAGCAGTCGAGTTCGCACTCGTCGTTCCCCTGCTGCTCCTCATCCTGCTCGCGATCATCAGCATGGGGTTCGTGTTCAACCAGCAGTTGACTCTGACTCAAGCGGCTCGCGAGGGCGCGCGCATCATCGCCGTGAAACCTCACGATTCCAGTGCGGTCGCCGACGCCGAGACCCGGATCAACGGGATGGTCGGAGCGGGCGCGACCATCACCTATCCCACCACGTGCTCGGAGTCGGTCGACGACGACGAGATCACGGTCCGCGTCGAGGCGCCGATCATCGACGCGACCGGGTGGCTCACCACGATCGGCGCGCAGGCGACGTTGGCAGGAGTGGGGAGCATGAGATGCGGCGGTTGACGGTGAAGCGGTCGGAGCGCGGGGCGGTCGCCGTGTGGGTCGCGCTGTCAATGATCCCGATCCTCGGCTTCATGGCGGTCGTCGTCGACGTCGGTCTCCTCTACTGGGAGAAGGGCCAGCTCCAGAACGGGGCGGATGCCGCCGCGCTCGCCGTCGCCGGTGAGTGCGCCGAGGTCCCGTCGACCTGCATCGGGGGCGCCGACAGCGTCGCGACCGACATGGCCGGCTTCAACGCGAACGACGACGCGGCCAACGCCGACATCCTGGATCTCCAGGTGTCGGGGAGCAGCGGCGAGGTCACGGTCCAGGGCTCGACGCTCAACGACGGGGGCAACACGATCCGTCACCCCTTCGCCTCGCTCATCCTGCCCGGCGAGACCACGGTGGATGCCCAGGCGTCGGCCGAGTGGGGTTCACCGGTCGCCGGCGGCGTGCTCCCGCTCGCGATCGCCAGCTGCGAGCTCACGACCATCGAGCCAGACGATGTCGGGGTCAAGCAGATCTTCCTCCGCAGCGACAACGCCGCGCAGGATTGCCCGGGCGCCTACCCGGGCGGGTTCGGCTGGCTCGACGACGGCGACAGCAACTGCTTCGTCGAGGTCGGGATCGACGGCTGGGTCGAAGGCACGACGGGCAACAACCCGGGCAAGACCGGCTGCACCGAAGCCGATTTCACCGCGCTCCTCGGCACGACGGCGCTCGTTCCGATCTACAGCAAGTTCACCGCGGACGCCGGCGGCAAGGAGCGTGAGAAGGGCGGTGCACACGGCGAGTACTACATCGAGAAGTTCGCCGCCTTCACTGTGACCGGCTTCAAGACCTACGGCGGCACGACGGCCTACCACGGATCGTCCTCGCCATCATTCCAGGGCACCGGTCCCGATGACTGCGACAAGAGCGGGAAGTGCCGTGGCATCCGCGGGTACTTCGTCCGCTGGGTCGCGTTCGATGAGGCCTTCGAACTCGGCGACGCCCCCGACGGCGGCATCACGGTCGTCCGGATGACTGGCTGACTGACCGCCATCCGCACGACGTCCTGACCCGACGCCCCCCAAACCCACCCCCGAACAGGCTCAACCCTCCCTACGGACAGAAGGCACCACATGAAGACCCGAATCATCGGAGCGATCCTCGCCCTGGTCCTCGCCGTGATCGGCGTGTTCGTCCTGGTCGTCTACGTCCGCGGGGCTGACGCCCGGGCGGCCGAGGGCGCCGAGCTCGAGGATGTCTACATCGTCGAGACGGAGATCCCGCAGGGCACGCCCGGTGAAGAGGTCCAGGAGTTCATCCGCGTCGACCAGATGCCCAAGCGCAACATCAACGAGGACAGCGTCACCGACCTCGCGGATCTCGAGGGCCTCGTCTCGCTGAGCGAGATCCTGGTCGGCGAGCAGTTGCTCAACTCGCGTTTCGCGGAACCGGCCGTGCTCGCCGCTCAGGGCGAGATCCCCGTGCCCGAAGGCCTTCAGGAGGTCACGATCCCGCTGGAGGTCGCCCGGGTGGTCGGCGGCGAGGTGACTCCGGGCTCGACGGTCGGCGTGGTCTACTCCACGAACACCAACCGCATCGACCAGAACACCAATATCGCCGTGAGCCAGTTCATGTTCCACAAGATGCTCGTCACTCGCGTCACGCCGGGCAACACGGTCACGGTGGGCGGCGAGGACGGTGCCTCGACGGAGGTCGCGACCATCATGGTCACGCTCGCCGCCAGCACGCCTCAGGTCGAGCGACTCGTGTACGGTGCCGAGCAGCAGGAGGACGGCAACGGCGGCATCTGGCTCACGCTTGAGCCCGAGTCGGCCGACGAATCCGGCTCGGCGCCCAGATTCGGCGAGAACATCTACCGGGGCTGATCATGTCCACCTACCTGCTGGTGAGCAGATCCACGGAGTACGAGGCCAGGCTTCGGGCGCTGCTGGGATCGCGCCTGAGCGTCGTCACGGGTGAGTTTCTCACCTTCGGCGCGGACTCGGTCCTGGAGATGGTCACGGACACCCCGCGAATCGTCCTTCTCGGCCCGGTGTTGAACTTCGAGGAGACTCGGGATCTGACGCGTGGTCTGGTCGAGCGATACCCCGACGTCGGCCTGATCGTCGTCCGGGAGCAACGGGCCGACCTCGAGGACTGGGTCGATGAGCTCTCCCTTCACGCCGTCCTCAGCCCACTGGCGAGCGATGAGACCACGCGCGACCTGCTCGACCGGCTCGCCGGATGGCTCGTGTCGCACGGTCGTGCCGAAGAGAGCGACTTCGCGGAGGACGCGGACGCCGAGACGGAGTCCGACGCTCAGCCTGACGCGCCGTGGTCTTCTCTCTTCCACGCGACCGAGGCCGAGACGCCCGCCGATGCAGTCGAGCCCACTTCCTCGACCGCCCCGGAGGCGCACGACGCGGAGCAGGCCGCCGAGGCAACCCCGGAGGAGCCCGAGTGGCTGTTCCCCCCGCTGGACCCCAGCGTGCGGAGCGAAGCCCTGGCCGTCATCGCCCCGAAGGGTGGGCAGGGCAAGTCCACGATCGCGATCAACCTCGCGGTCGGCCTCGCCTCGTTCGCACCGAACTCGGTGGTCCTCGTCGACGGCGATCTCCAGTTCGGCGACATCACGGTCGCCCTCGCCCTCGAACCGACGCGGACGATCGTCGATGCGGTGGCGCCCGAGGCGGTCGCCGACGAGCTCGTGCTCAAGACCACGTTCACGCACCATCCGGCCGGGTTCTTCGTCGTCGCGAGCGCTCCGTCGCCCGAACTCGGCGACGAGGTGCAGCCGCGCCACCTCGGTGCGCTGGTCGACCGGCTGCGGGGCATCTTCCGGTACGTCATCGTCGACACGACGCCGGGACTCGGCGAGCACACCCTGAACGTGCTCGAACACGTCACCGACGCGGTGGTCGTCTCGAACATGGCCGTCGCGAGCCTCCGTGCGGTCCGCTCCGAGCTGACGCTCCTCACGACGCTCGGGCTGATGCCGGTCAATCGGCACATGGTCCTCAACTTCTCCGACAAGATGGCGGGCCTCACCGCCAAGGACGCGGCGAGCATCATCGGAACGCCCATCGATGTCGAGGTGCCTCGATCGAGCGCCGTGGTGCTCGCGAGCAACCGCGGACGCCCACTCGTGCACGACGACCCGCGCGATCCCGCTGCGCGCGCGCTCCAGGAACTCGTCGCGCGCGTCGCGCGCGAGGACACGACCAAACGAACCCGAATCGCAAGAAGGAGGCGGATCCTTGAGCCTCAATGACCGACTCAGGGCGGCGCGCATGCCGGCGCTCGTCGAAGACGCAACGGTTCCGCCGCTGACGGCCGAACCCGAGTTCGCAGAACCGGTCGCCACGCCCGGCCGCGGATCGGGAGCCGCCGAGCCGACCCGGCCGCGCGAGGACGTGCCGTTCGTGGCCTTCGAAGCGACACCGGCGAAGGCAGCCGTGCAGGACGCGCTCGCCCCGGTGAAGGAGAAGGCTGCCGAGGAACTCTTCGGGCGCATCGGCAGCCGTATGAACGACCCCAACATGACGGAGGAGCAGCTCCACGAGATCGCTCGCCGAGAGCTCGCGGAGATCGTCGCCGGAGAGCAGCTCGCGCTGTCGACCGCCGAGCGGAACCGCCTGATCGATGAGATCGGCGCCGACGTCCTCGGCTACGGACCTCTCGAGACCCTGCTCGCGGATCCCGCGGTGACGGAGATCATGGTCAATCGGCACGACCAGATCTACGTGGAGCGCGACGGACGGCTTTTCGAGTCCGCCATGCGCTTCACCGGCGAACCGCAACTGCGTCGCGTGATCGAGCGGATCGTCGCTCGGGTCGGTCGCCGCATCGATGAGTCCTCGCCCCTCGTCGACGCGCGACTCGAAGACGGATCACGAGTCAACGCCGTGATTCCACCGCTCGCGGTGAACGGCGCCTCGCTCACGATCCGCAAGTTCGCGGCGACGCCGTACACGTACGAGGACCTCATCGCGTTCGGCACCCTGACGCGCGAGGTGACGACCGTGCTCGATGCGGCCGTTCGGGCGAAGCTCAACATCCTGGTCTCGGGCGGAACCGGCACCGGCAAGACGACGATGCTGAACGTGCTCTCCGGTTTCATCCCCGCGGACGAGCGCATCATCACGATCGAGGACGCGGTCGAGTTGCAACTGCAGCAGAACCACGTCGTGCGTCTGGAGTCGCGACCGCCCAACATCGAGGGCCGAGGCGAGATCACGATTCGCGAGCTCGTCCGCAACTCCCTCCGCATGCGGCCCGATCGCATCGTCGTCGGCGAGGTCCGCGGTGCGGAGAGCCTCGACATGCTGCAGGCGATGAACACCGGCCATGAGGGGTCCATCTCGACGGTGCACGCCAACTCCCCCCGAGACGCCGTGTCTCGTATGGAGACGCTGGTGCTCATGGCCGGGATGGACCTGCCGCTCCGCGCGGTCCGGGAACAGATCGCCTCGGCGATCGATCTCATCGTGCAGATCACCCGGCACAAGGACGGCGTCCGCCGCGTCACTCACATCACCGAGGTGCACGGCATGGAAGGTGAAGTGGTCACGCTGCAGGACGCGTTCACCTTCGACCACAGCCGGGGGTTCGACTCCGAGGGGCGCCTCCGTGGTCGACTGGAGCCGACCGGGGTCCGGCCGCGATTCGCGGAGCGGATCGCCGACCACGGCATCCAGTTGCCCATGTCGCTGTTCCAGGTGCCGCGGCGCGAGATGCTCGGGGAAATACTGTGAGCCCCATCCTCCTCGTCGCCGGTGTCGTCATCAGCTTGCTCGCGCTGATCATCCTGATCTTCATGGTGATCGCGCCGCCGCCGCCACGGATCTCCGCCGATCGGCGCACCGCGCCCGGCGTCGAGCGCACGACCTTCCTCCGTCGCGCTTCCAGCCGGGCGACGGGGGCGGTCGACGAGGCGCTCGCTGGTGGGCGATCGCGGTTGTTCGGCGATCGCGAGCTCGAGCTCGCCGGCATCAAGTCGACGCGGTCGCAGTTCTTGATCTACGTCATCTCGGCGGCCAGTGTGCTCGCACTCCTGGGCGCGGTGATCGGACTCCTGAACGGCACCTCGATCCTGCTCGCCATCGTCTTCGGCGTCCTCGCACCGATCATCGCGAAGGTGATTCTCATCCTGCGCACGAGCTCCCGCCAGGCGAAGTTCGCCGACCAGATCGATGACACCGTCCAACTGGTCGCCGGCGGGCTCCGAGCGGGCCATGGCCTGTCGCGCACCGTCGCCGCCGTGGCGACCGAGGCGGACGCGCCGATGGGCGAGGAACTCGCCCGCGTGGTGAATGAGACCCGACTCGGGCGCCCCCTGCCGCAGGCGCTCAGCATCACGGCTTCGCGCATGAAGAGCGACGATTTCGAGTGGATCGCCCAGGCCGTGGGCATCAACGCCGAGACCGGCGGCAATCTGGCGGAGGTGCTCGACCAGGTCGGGACCACCATCCGGGAACGCAATCAGATCCGACGCCACGTGCGCTCGCTCAGCGCCGAGGGCAAGCTCTCCGGCATCATCCTGGTCGCCCTGCCGATCCTCATGTTCCTCGTGCTCGGCCTCATCCAGCCGTCCTTCTATCCGTCCTTCTTCCAGAGCCTCCTCGGCATCGTGGCGCTCGTCATCGCGGTCATCCTGCTCATCGTGGGAACGATCTGGATCGCCGCCGTGGTGAAGGTCAGGTTCTGATGGAGACCGCGACGATCGTCGCCTACTTCGGGATCGCCGCGGTCGGCGTCGGCATCGCCGTGCTGGTCTATCTGCTCTTCCCGAGCCGCAAAGCCGTGGTCGCGGACGCGCCGGTCGATGCTGGCGCAGCGGTGCAGCAGGCCACCATCGGACGCAGTCTCGTGTCCGTCGCACCGCAGGGGTACACCGGATGGCTTCAGCGCCAGATCGTGTTCGCCGGTCGGCCCGGCGGCACCACGGTCGCGAGCATCCTCCGGTCGAAGGTACTGCTCGGCATCACGGGTGCCGTCGTCGGCATCCTCATCCTGCTGACGGGCTTCCACCCGTTGAAGCTCCTCCTCGGCATCGCCCTGGTCCTGATCCTGTTCTTCTTCCCGGATGTCCGCATCAACAGCCGGGCCCATGACCGCCAGGAGAAGATCCGCCGCGCACTGCCCGACACACTCGACCAGATGACCATCGCCGTCGAGGCAGGCCTCGGCTTCGATGCAGCCATGGCGAAGGCCGCACGAGGGGGCCACGGGCCGCTCGCCGAGGAGCTGATCCGCGTGCTGCAGGACATGAGCATCGGTCGTACCCGCCGCGATTCCTTCCACGAGCTCGAAGAGCGGACGAACGTCGAGGAGCTTCGGAGGTTCGTGCGCGCGGTGGTCCAGGCGGATGCCTACGGCATCGCGCTCGGCGACGTGCTCCGCGTGCAAGCCGGCGAGATGCGGTTGAAGCGGCGGCAGCGCGCCGAGGAGCAGGCGCAGAAGATCACGGTGAAGATCCTCTTCCCCCTGGTGTTCTGCCTTCTCCCGGTGCTCTTCATCGTGATCCTGACACCGGCCGCGCTGCAGATGATCCGTACATTCGGCGGGGGATGACCGGAGCACAGCGTTCGCCGTGACAGTCGCCGCCTAGGCTGGCGGCATGGAGCGCCCAGCTGCCGCCGACCCATCGACGCCGATGCTCGGCGAATCCTGGGAGGCGGACATGCTCGGGAACGGGTTCGAGCAGCTCATCCTCCCGCTCGACCCCGACGACGAGGGCGAGGTCGTCGCCACGCTCGTCCGGTACGTCCCGCCGCCGCGAGAGCCCGCGCGCGAGCGCCGCTGGCGGTGGCCCTGGGAAGCCGCGCCAGAGCCGGAAGGGCCTCCGCCCGCGGCATCCGGAGCCGACGTGCTCTACGTGCACGGGTGGAGCGACTACTTCTTCAACTCCGAGATCGCCCGGTTCTGGGCGGATGCCGGCGCGCGGTTCTTCGCGCTCGACCTGCGCAAGTACGGGCGCAGCCTGCGCGAGGGGCAGACGCCCGCGTACGTGACCGACCTCGGCGCGTACGACGCCGACCTCGAGGCCGCGCTCGATGCGATGGACTCGGGCGGGCGACCGCTCATCCTCATGGGGCACTCGACGGGCGGGCTCATCCTCAGCCTGTGGGCCGCCCGCAATCCCGGCCGCGCCGACGCGCTCGTGCTCAACAGCCCGTGGCTCGAGTTCCAGCTGCGCGGCATCGGGCGTCAGGCGATCTCGCCGGTCATCGAGTTCGGGGCGCGCGTGAATCCGATGCGGCCGTTGCCCAACATCGACCGCGGGTTCTACGCGCGGTCGATCGCGCGCGAGTTCGACGGCGAGTGGGAGTACGACCACCGCCTGCGGCCCGACCGGGGGTTCCCGATCCATCCGGCGTGGCTGACCGCGATCCTGGCGGGGCACGCCGCGATCGATGCGGGCATCGACGTGGGCGTGCCCGTGCTGACGCTGCTGTCGGCGAGGTCGACGTTCCAGTCGCGGTGGGATGACGCGATGCTGACGACCGACACGGTGCTCGTCGTCGACGACATCGCCCGCCACGCCATCGACCTCGGCTCCGAGGTCACGGTCGTGCGCATCGACGGAGCACTGCACGACGTGCTCCTGTCGCGCGAGCCCGCCCGCGCCGCCGCGTACGCCGCGATCACCCGCTGGCTGCGCGGGTACGCGCCGCAATGAGCACGCAGGCCGTCATCGGTCCGAGGCGAACGGCCCCCGCAGCACCGCCCACTGCAGCAGCATGATCGTCTTGGCGTCCACGATGTCCCGGCCGATCCGGTCGACCGCGTCGTCGAGGTCGAGCTCGAGCACCTCGATGTCCTCACCCTCATCCGCGACGCCGCGGCGCGAACCCGGCACGACCGACCCCCGCACGTACGGCGCAGCGAAGAAGTGCAGGCGCTCGGTCACCGAGCCCGGGCTCATGTAGACGTCGAACACGTGCTCGACCTCGCCGACGACGTGCCCGGTCTCCTCCTCGGCCTCGCGACGGATGGCGGTCTCGGCGTCGTCCTCGTCGAGGAGCCCCGCCGCGGTCTCGATGAGCATGCCGTCGGGGTGGTCGTTCACGTACACCGGGAAGCGGAACTGCCGCGTGAGCAGCACCGTCCTCGCCTCGCGGTCGTAGAGGAGGATCGTCGCGCCGTCGCCCCGGTCGTAGGTCTCGCGCTCCTCGATCGTCCAGGTGCCGTCGGCGTGCTGGAAGTCGAACGTCGTCGCCCGCGTCACGTACCAGTTCGACGTGAGCACCCTGACGTCGCGCACGCGCACCCGAGGGTTGCGGTCGAGGTCGCGGCCGACGAGGTCGAGGCCCGTGCGACCGCGGCGGTCGGGCACGTCGACGCCCGGCTGCGGCATCCGCTCGCCCGTCATCTGCGCCGGTCGCCGGCCGCTCAGCGGAAGTTGACGAACTGCAGGTCGACGTCGAGGTCGGCCTCCTTCAGCAGGCGGATGGTCTCCTGCAGGTCGTCGCGGCTCTTCGACGAGACGCGCAGCTCGTCGCCCTGGATCTGCGACTTCACCGTCTTCGGCGCCTCGTCGCGGATGATCTTGCCGATCTTCTTCGCATGCTCCTGGTCGATGCCGTTCTTCAGGGCGATCTCGATGCGGAACTCCTTGCCCGACGCGTACGGCTCGCCCGAGTCGAGCGACTTCAGCGAGATGCCGCGCTTGATGAACTTCGACTGCACGACGTCGAGCACGGCCTTGACGCGCTCCTCGGAGGTCGCCTTCAGCAGGATCTTCTCGCCCGACCACTCGACCGACGCGCCGACGCCCTTGAAGTCGTAGCGCTGCTCCACCTCTTTGCGCGCCTGGTTGACCGCGTTCTCGGCCTCCATCTTGTCGACCTTGCTGACGATGTCGAACGTCGAATCTGCCATGCGCGCCAGTCTATCGAGGGGCCGAGCGGATGCCACGGGGTGCCCGTGCCGGCTCCGGACACGGCGA
Source organism: Agromyces sp. CCNWLW213 (assembly GCF_037199545.1). NCBI lineage: Bacteria > Bacillati > Actinomycetota > Actinomycetes > Micrococcales > Microbacteriaceae > Agromyces > Agromyces sp. CCNWLW213. The sequence goes on from NZ_JBBBDX010000006.1 coordinate 177,870, forward strand.
AAGGGTCACGCGCTGATGCGCGTGACCCCTTCGGACCTGACTACTCAGATCACTCCGTCATGGAGTGCGAGCGTCACTGGCCGGCGTTCTGGGTGAGCTCGATGGTGTTGCCACCGGCCTCACACACGAACTCAGTCTCACCAGAGCGGTCCACAGCCTGGCCGAGTACGGCGAGCGGGCCGACCTTGACGCCACAGATGTTCGCCGCGATGTTCGCAGCCACACCGATGTTCACGTCCTCGAGAACGGTCACGTCACCGATGGCGACATTGACCAGGCCGTCCTGCACCTGGATGGGTGCCGCGCTTGCGGGGGCCGCAGCAGCTCCGAGGCCCATGAGCAGGGCTCCAGCGATACCAGTCGTAGCAATCACAGACTTCTTCACTCGCATGGATCTCTTCTCCTTCGTATCGGACCCGACTTGTGGCCGGATCACTCCGGCTTCGCAACCGGACACCTGCGAGGCAACGCCACATGAGATCCATCCGCGAGGGGGTCGCGGAATCGAGCAGCGCGACGTATGGTCAGCAGCCTGCACTACCCCCCGAATGGGGGTCAGCGGTACCAGAATGTGGTCTCACCGGGGAGTTCGTCGGCTCCCTCGGTCGGCCCGCTCGCGAGCACGGGCTCCCGGTCGGCGAGTGCCGAGGGCAGCTCGACCGCCGAGGTGCCGAAGTTCGTCACGACGGTCCACCCGCCGGGGCGCTGGAACGCGAGGACCTCGGGCTCGTCGATCGACACCCACGCGAGCTTCTCGGTGCCCTGCAGGTCGTGGCGCAGCGCGAGCGCCCGACGGTACATCGACAGGGTCGACGTCGGGTCCTCCGACTGCACGTCGACGGCGTACGACGCGAACCATTCCGGCTGGGGGAGGTGCGCGGCATCCGTCGGCCCGAACCCGAACGACGGCGCGTCCGCGACCCAGGGCAGCGGCACGCGACACCCGTCACGCCCCACCTCGACGCCCGCGTTGCGGAAGAACGACGGGTCCTGCCGCTCCGACGCAGGGATCTCGGCGACCTCGGGGAGCCCGAGCTCCTCGCCCTGGTAGAGGTAGGCGCTGCCCGGGAGGCCGAGCAGGAACAGGCTCGCGGCTCGCGCTCGACGCAGTCCCCGCTCGAGGTCGACCTCGCCCGGGTCGCCGCCGTCGAGCAGCCACTGCCTTCCGACGTTCCCCTCGTTGCTGTGGTCGTCGGGCAGGCCGTACCGCGTCGCGTGCCGCACCACGTCGTGGTTCGAGAACACCCACGTGTTCGACGAGCCGGTCTCGGCCGAGAAGGCCATGTTGCGGTCGACGATCTCGTGGAACTCCGACGCGTCGAAGTTCGCCCGCAGCAGGTCGAAGTTGAAGGCCTGGCCGAGTCTCGTGGGTGCCGCGTACCGGTGCCGGCGCGTGGGTGCGACCCACGCCTCGGCGACGGCGATCCGCGGCGGGTCGTACTCGTCGAACACCGCGCGCCACTCGGCGTAGATCTCGTCGAGCTCCTCGCGGTCCCACAGCGGGTGCGAGCCGTCGGTCGCGAGCTTCGTCGCCTCGAGCTCGGCGTGCGAGCGGAGGGGGTACGTGAGGTCCTTCGCGAGCGCGTGCGCGACGTCGACGCGGAATCCGTCGACGCCGCGGTCGGACCAGAAGCGGATGGTGCGGAGGAAGTCGTCGCGCACCTCGCGGTCGGCCCAGTTCAGGTCGGGCTGCTCGGGCGCGAAGAGGTGCAGGTAGAACTGCCCGTCGCCGACCGGCTCCCACGCCGAGCCGCCGAAGATCGACTGCCAGTCGCTCGGCGGCTGCGTGCCATCCGGACCCTCGCCGTCTCGGAAGATGTAGCGGTCGCGTGCTGCGGAGCCCCGAGGCGATGCCAGCGCCTCGCGGAACCACTCGTGCCGGTTCGACGAGTGGTTCGGCACGATGTCGGCGATGAGCCGGATGCCGGCGGCGTGGAGCGCCGCGATCATCTCGTCGAAGTCGGCGAGCGTGCCGAGCTTCGGGTCGACGTCGCGGTAGTCGTCGACGTCGTAGCCGCCGTCCGCGAGCGCCGACGGGTAGAACGGCGAGAGCCACACCGCATCGATGCCGAGCTCCACGAGGTACGGGATGCGCGAGGTGATCCCGCGCAGGTCGCCGATGCCGTCGCCGTTCGCGTCGGCGAAGCTGCGCGGGTAGATCTGGTACACGGCAGCCTGGCGCCACCAGTCGGGGTCGGCGGAGAGCACGGTTCCGGCGTCGAAGGTCGACGGGCGGGCGGTGGTCATGCGGTGCGGTTCCTCTCGGGTGGTGGGTCGTGCGGTGGTGGGGCCGTGCGGTGCTTCGGTCGTGCGGTGCCGCGGTCGTGCGGTGTCGGGATCAGGCGGAGGTGAGTTCGAGCAGCACGAGCTGCCCGGGGAAGAGCACGGGAGCCTGCAGCCCCACGATGCCCAGTTGCCGGCCGGTCAGCGTGATCGGCTGCTCGGCCCACGGGAGCGTCGACTGGCCGGGCCCCTTGTCGACGTTTCCGGCGATGATCCGCACGGCGTACCGCCGGTCGGGGTCCAGGCCCGGCAGGGTGAACCGGCCGGGCGGGTGGGTCACGCTGGTGGTCACCTGCGTGAACGTGAACAGCGCGGATGCCGCGTCGCCCGCGACCACGCCGCGCACGTCGGTCGTGTCGTCGCGCGTGTCGCCGTGCACGAGCGCGCCCGTGTGGATGAGCTCGCGGTACCGCTTGTGGAGTTCGACCCACTTCCGCACCCGGCCGAGGCCGGCGTCGTCGAGCTTGGTGAGGTCCCACTCGATGCCGAAGTGGCCGAAGAGCGCCACGCCCGCGCTGAGGTCGAGGCTCGCCGACCGGCGGGTCGAGTGCACCTTCGGGCTCGTGAGGTGCGCGCCCATCATCTCGGTCGGCACGACGAGGCTCGTGTAGCGCTGGATCTGCAGGCGCTCGACGGGGTCGAGCGTGTCCGAGGTCCAGATGCGGTCGGTGTGCTCGAGGATGCCGAGGTCGACGCGCGCACCGCCCGACGCGCACGACTCGATCTCGAGACCGGGGTGACGGCGCTTGAGCGCGGCGAGCAGGCGGTAGAGCGCCTGCACGTTCTCGTGCACGCGCGGTCGCCCGGAGCTCGCGGCGCCGGCCTCGAGCAGGTCGCGGTTGTGGTCCCACTTGAGGTACGCGATGTCGTACTCGGCGAGCAGCGCGTCGAGCCGCTCGAGCAGGTACTGCCACGCGTCGGGGTTCGAGAGGTCGAGCACGTACTGCTGGCGTGCGGGCATGGGCAGCTCGTCGCGGCCGCGGAGGATCCAGTCGGGATGCGTGCGGGCGAGCTCGGAGTCGAGGTTCACCATCTCGGGCTCGACCCACAGGCCGAACTCCATCCCGAGCGACGTGACGGTCTCGATGAGCGGGCCGAGCCCGTCGGGCCACACGGTCCGGTCGACCCACCAGTCGCCGAGGCCGGCGGTGTCGTCGCGACGGCCGAGGAACCATCCGTCATCGAGCACGAAGCGCTCGACGCCGACGGATGCCGCGCGCCGCGCGAGCTCCTCGAGCTTGGCGCGGTCGTGGTCGAAGTAGACGGCCTCCCACGTGTTGAGGGTGACCGGGCGAGGGCGGCGCGGATGCTGCGGACGCGCCCGCAGTCCGCGGTGGAACCGCGCGGACAGCTCGGTGAGGCCGTCGCCCCACGAGCCGATCGCCCACGGTGTGGCGTACGCCTCGCCCTCGGCGAGCGCGAGTTCGCCCGGCGCCAGAAGTTCGCCGGCGGTGAGGAGCGCCTCGCCCGTCGGGAGCCGCTCGGCGAGCAGGCGGTGGTTGCCGCTCCAGGCGGTGTGGACCGCGTGGACGAGGCCGCGTTCGAATCCGAACCCTGGGCGACCGGCGGCGAGGACGAGGCTCGCGTCGGCGCCCGGTCGCCCGCGACGGCTCTCGCGCACGTGCGTGCCGATCGTGAAGTCGTGCCGCTGGGGCGAGCGCTCGCGCAGGTGCCGGCCGGTCGTGTCGAGGAGTTCGCCGGCCGTCGCGGGCACGGGGAACACGGGGGAGAGGGAGACGACCTCGTAGGGCTCCGCGCTCAGGTTGCGGAGCGTGATGCGCTGGCGGAACAGGCCAGACCCGGTGACCTCGAGCTCGATCGTCGCCTCGAGGCCGGCGGCGTCGTCGCGCGCCGTGACGGTGGCGGAGGCGGCATCCGACTCGATGCCCACCGTCGCGAGGCGGGTGGAGAAGAACCGGCCGCCGCGGTGCCCTGCGAGGCCGGGCGTGCCGAGCCACCCCGAGGACTCCTGGGGGACGAGCGTGAGCGGCGCGGGCACGTCGAGTCCGCCCGAGACCCGCTGCGGGATCGCCGCGAGGGCCATCGCCGCGAGGTCGTCGGGGCGCACGTCGCCGAGGTCGGGCCCCCAGTGCACGATCGCCGGGAGGGCACCGGCCCCGGGGTCGAGCACCACGCTGGTGCCGCCGTTGCGGAGATGGATGGGGTCGGTGCCGCGCTGCATGGTGTTCTTTCTATTTCAGAAATAACCGGCTGTCAATCCGGGTCCGACGACCGCGCTGATCACGTTCGCGCGCTGCCGTTCATGTCAAGATGGAACGAATCACGCGAGGAGGCGCCGGATGACCCACGTCGAACTGGGGAACTCGGCGCGCGAGCTCGCCCGCCAGGTGCTCATCCATGGCCCGATCTCGCGCGCCGAGCTCGGTCGCCGACTCGGCCTGTCGCCGGCCAGCCTCACGCGCCTGTCGAAGCCGTTCCTCGACCGCGGCCTCTTCGTCGAGGCGCCCGACCTCGTGCAGGGTGCCACCGGACGGCCCGCGCGCCCGCTCGACGTGCGTCCCGAGGCGCGCCGGTTCGTCGGCATCAAGCTGAGCGGCGACGCCGCGCACGCCGTCCTCGCCGACCTTCGCGCCACCGCGCTCGCGCGCGAGGAGCGGCCCCTGCCCGAACACGATCCCGAGGCCGTCGTCGACGTCATCGCCGATCTCGTCCGCGACCTGCGCGCCGCTGCGGGGGACGGGGGAGCCGAGAGCGCCCGGCTCGCCGGCGTCGGCGTGAGCATCGGCGGCAACGTCGCCGACCAGCGCGTCGTGACCCGCGCGCCGTTCCTCGGCTGGCGCGACATCGACCTCGCCGGCCGGCTCGAGGCGCGACTCGGCGTGCCGGTCGACGTCGAGAACGACGTCACGGCCCTCACGACCGCCGAGCAGTGGTTCGGCCCCGCGCGTGGGCGCGACGCGTTCGCCGTCGTGACCGTCGGCGCGGGCGTCGGCTACGGGCTCGTCATGCACGACCGCGTCGTCACCACGCGCGACACGGGCCTCGGCCTCGGCGGCCACCTGCCGCTCGACCCGAGCGGTCCGCTCTGCATGGACGGCCACCGCGGGTGCTCGACCGCGATGCTCTCCATCCCGAGCATCTGCGCGCAGGTCGGCATCGCGCTCGCACGCGAGGTGCACTACGACGAGGTGCTCGAACTCGCGGCGGCGCGCCATCCGCTCGCCGCCTCGGTGACGGATGCCGCGGGGCGCGCGCTCGGCCGCATGATGGCGTACATCGCCAACCTCGCCATGGTCGACGAGATCGTGCTCTCGGGCGAGGGCGTCGGGCTGTGGACCGTCGCCGGCGACGCGGCGCTCGCCGCGCTCGCCGCCGACCGCGACCCGGAGGCGTCGGACGTCCTCGTCCACGTCGACGACGCCGGCTTCGACCCCTGGGCGCGCGGTGCCGCCGCCGTCGCGATCCAGGGCGCGCTCGCCCGCCTGCGCCTCCCCGCCTGAGCGTCGCCCGCCCGCGCGCGCCCCCGCCCCCCGCGCCAAGCGCCCACAATGGAGTGCCGTTTCTGGGATGGAGATCGGTAGGAAGCCGTACTCCATCCCGGGAGCGGGACTCGAAGGCGACCGGCGCGGGGACGGCCGCACTGGTCCGGCACAGTCGGACCGGAGCGCCGTCGCCGCACAGGTTCGGCGCGAAAGCGCGGGCGCGGCGTCATCCGCGGGCACCCTCAGGGCATGGATCGCGCATTCCCCGAGACCCCCGACGGATTCGTTCTCGCCCGCGACATCCGGGCCGCCGGGCGAGAGGCCGAGCTGTACGCGGCGGTCGGGAGCGGCGAACTGCAGCGGGTGCGGCGCGGCGTCTTCATGCGCCCGTGCGCCACCGCCGGGACAACGGGCTCGGAGCTCGACGCGGCGCGATACCTGGCCTCCGTCAGGGCATGCGCGCTGACCCGCCGCGCGCCCGTCTTCACCTCGTACTCGGCGGTCGCGCTCGCGGGCCTGCGGATCGTCGGGTCGTGGCCGCGACACCTCCACGTGCTCTCGCGCGACGGCAACGGCAGCCGCCGCGGAGACGTCATCTCGGTGGCCCGCACGGCTGACGTTCCGACGACCCTCACGGCGGGGCTCATGACCACGACGCTCGAGTTCACCCTGGTCCAGTTGGCGCGGCACGCCCCGCTCGTCGTCGCGCTGGTGGCGACGGATGCCGCGTTGAGCCGGTCTCGCGGCCGTGGCGCACCCGCCCCGCTCACGTCGCTCGACGCGCTCCGGGCGGAGCACGAACGTCTCCTGCCCTACCACGGCAGCCGTCGGGTCGAGGCGGTGCTCGAGCGAGCCGCCGTCGGCGCCGAGACCCCGCTCGAGACGGTGAGCCGCGTGGTCATCGAGGAGTTCGGGTTCCCGCCTCCCGTCCTCCAGCACCGACTCGTGCTCGATGCGTCCGGTCGCAGTGCCTACCTCGACTTCTTCTGGCCCGAGTACGGGATCGGCGCCGAGGCCGATGGGCGAGGCAAGTACCTCGGCGACGGGGTCGCCGCCACGGTCGACGCCGTCCTCGCCGAGAAGGCGCGCGAAGATGCGATCCGACTGCAGGTCGCCGGCTTCGCCCGTTGGGACTGGGCCGAGATGTGGCAGCGCGAACCGATCCGCGCCCGTCTGGCACAGGTCGGCCTGCCCGTCACCCGCCGTCCCGTTCGCCTGTTCACGCGGTCGTGATCGATGGAGTCCCGTTTGCGCGATGGAGGCCTGTCAGGTGCCGCACTCCATCGCAGAAACGGCGCTCGAGTGCGAGCGGGCGAGTGCGAGCGGGCGAGCGCGAGCGGGCGATGCGGGCGGCGCGGCGAGGGTCAGGCCTCGGGCGGGGTCGCGGTCGACGAGCGCACACGCAGTTCGAAGGGCAGCTGCGTCATCGAGGCGCCGGGCGCGGCATCCGGACCCGGCTCGAGCTGCTCCATCAGGATCTCGACGGCCTTCTCGCCCTGGCCGCGCGGGAACTGCGCCACCGTGGAGAGGCCGAAGAAGTCGGAGAGGTCGTAGTCGTCGATGCCGACGATCGAGACGTCGCGCGGGACCGACATGCCGAGATCGCGCGCGGCGAGGATGCATCCGATCGCCATCTCGTCGGAGGCCGCGAAGATCGCCGTGGGCCGGTCGTGCGGCCGGCCGAGCAGCTGCTTCGCCGCGTGGTAGCCGCCGCGGATCGTGAAGTCGGCCGGTGCGAACAGGGTCGGGTCGGGCTCGACGCCCGCGTCGCGCAGGGCCGCCTCGTACCCGAGCCGGCGGTTGGTGGGCAGGTGGAAGTCGAGGTCGAACTCGAGGTCGCCGCCGATGTGCGCGATACGCCGGTGGCCGAGCCCGATGAGGTGCTCGGTCGCGAGCCGCGCCACCGCGGCGTCGTCGATCGTGAGCGTGCGGACGCCCGGGATCGGACCGCCGACGCCGACGAGCGGCTTGCCCAGGTCGTGCAGGCGCTCGACCTCGTGCTCGGTGAGCTCGAGCGACACCGCGATCACGGCGTCGACCCGCTGCCGCAGGAGGAAGTGCTCGAACACGCTCGAGCGCTCCCGCCCGTCGCCCGACAGGTTGTAGAGCGTGAGGTCGTAGCCGCGGCGCAGCAGCGCCTGCTGGGCGCCCTCGAGCACCGACGAGAAGAACCATCGGTTCAGGAACGGGATCACCACGCCGATGTTGCGCGTGCGACCCGACGCGAGGCTCGAGGCGTTCGACGACACGACGTAGCCGAGGACCGCCGCGGCCTCCTCGACCTTCGCCTTCGACGTGGGGGAGACGTGGCCGCGGCCGCTCAGGGCACGCGAGACGGTCGCGGTGGAGACCCCCGCGAGCTTCGCCACTTCCTCGATGCCGGCCATCGCTCCTCGCCCGCCGCGGACTGCCCGGGATGCAGGCCGGCGGCACCCGATCCTATCGTCGCGCGGAGTGGCGGATTGCCCTGACCCGCGTACTGGGGTAGGAAAGCAGGGTTCAGGGCTGGTCCATTCGGGGGGACAGGCTTGCCCACCGGGACACAACGAAAGGGAAGTCGCGTGAAGTGGGTCAAGCGCATCGCCGTGGGTCTCGTCGTCGTGTTCGCCCTGTTCTACATGATCACCCGCCCCGAGGACGCCGCGGGCGCCGTGCAGGGCGCGGTCGCCGCCGTCTGGGGCGGCGTCGAGGCGGTGGGACGGTTCTTCACCTCGCTCGCCGCGGGGTAGCCGCGAACGGATGTCGCCCATGACCCCGAACGCGCGCAGCCTGTTCGACCCGCGGGTCGAGCGGTTCCTCATCGCCGACGAGGGCGAGGTGATCGTCGACGAGGTCGCGAAGCACTGGGCCGCGATCGTCAAGCCCGTCCTGCTGCTCGTGGCCGCGGTGCCCCTGCTCATCATGGCGTTCTGGGTGCCGCCGCAGGCGTGGTGGGTGCCGGCCCTCGGTGCCCTCGTGCTCGCCGGGTGGGGGCTCTGGCGCATCCTCCAGGCGCAGATGGACCGGTTCGTGATCACGAACATGCGCGTGTTCCGCGTGCACGGCATCCTCACGCAGAACATCGCGACGATGCCGCTCGCCCGAATCCTCGACATCTCGGTGCACCGGCCCGTGGTGGGCCGGCTGTTCGGCTTCGGCCACTTCGTGTTCGAGTCCGCGGCGCAGACGCAGGGACTCAAGGAGATCCGGTACGTCGGCGCCCCCAACGAGCGCGACCTCACGATCCAGCGCGTCATCGCGCGCGCCGGCCTCCGCGGCCCCGTCCGGACGACGACCCGCACGCTGCCCACGCCGCCCGAGGGGGTCTTCCGCCAGCCCGCGTCGGGCCGCGGCGACGGCCCCGACGAGTACCGCGACGGCCGCCGCGACGAGCTCGGGCCGAACGACACGATGCCGATCCACCTCTGAAGCGGATGCCGCGCGGCGGCCGTCGCGCAACGGCGGGCGCCCGCTCGACGCGGGCCCGGCGGCATCCGCCCGCCTCGATTTCTCGACACGCCGCCCCATGGGTATCCTTGTGTGGCCCCCGGTCGCGTGAGGAACGTGGTCGGGTGTACGGCGAGTTACCCAAGCGGCCAAAGGGATCTGACTGTAAATCAGCTGGCATAGCCTTCGGGGGTTCGAATCCCTCACTCGCCACCCGCACGAAGCCCCGGTCCACCGGGGCTTTCGTCGTCTGCGGGGTCATGCCGACCGGGCGACGCCCCGTCGTCGCGGGCGTCACCAGCCGAGCGGATGCCGCGCCGGGGCGTAGCGTGGGGGCATGACGCCCGACGCCGGCCACGCGGCATCCGCAGACCTGCTCGCCACCGCTCGACGCATCGCGCTCGCCGTCGCCGAGACCGCCCTCGAGGAACGTCGCCGGGGCATCGCGGTGGAGGCGACGAAGTCGACGCCGACCGACGTCGTCACCGCGGTGGATCGCGACACCGAGGCGCGGATCCGCTCGATGATCCTCGAGGCCCGGCCCGACGACGGGATCTTCGGCGAGGAGGACGACGCGCACGTCGGCACGAGCGGCCTGAACTGGGTCGTCGACCCCATCGACGGCACGGTGAACCTCCTCTACGACATCCCGGCGTGGTCGGTGAGCATCGCCGTCGTCGACGGGCCGCCCGATCCCGAGCACTGGAACGCGATCGCCGGGGTCGTCGTGAATCCCGTGTCGGGCGAGGTGTTCGCGGCGTCCGCGGGCGGCGGGGCGCACCTCGGCGATCGCGAGCTGCACGTCAACACCGAGGTCGCGCTGCCGCAGGCGCTCGTCGGCACCGGGTTCGGGTACTCCGTGGAGCGGCGACGAAGCCAGGCGGCGGCGTTGCTGCACGTGCTGCCTCGCGTCCGCGACATCCGCCGCATCGGCTCGGCCGCGCTCGACCTCGGCGCCGTCGCGGCGGGCCGGCTCGACGCGTTCTACGAGCAGGGGCTCAACCCCTGGGACCACGCCGCCGGGTCCCTGATCGTGCGCGAGGCGGGCGGGTGGGTGGGTGGCCCGGACGGCGGACGCGAGAGCGACCGGCTCCTGGTCGCGGCGGCGCCGTCGGTGTTCGACGAGCTCGCCGCACTGCTGCGCGATGCGGGCGTGCCGGCCGACTGATCCGGCGTCGTGCGTTCTCCACAGTGCCGTGGCGAGGCGACACACCATCTCACGTCGACATGGCGAAGCGGCGACCGACCGGTTACGCTTTATCGATCCGTGACCTCGACCTCGGTCGTCGCACGGAGAACGGTCCCCCGATTCCGAGCCGAAAGTCCCCCCACGTGCCCGAGTCCCCCCTCGTGCCCGACGGTTCCACGCCAGGCACTCAGGTCCATTCGCGGCCTGAGCGACCCCTGACCCGTCGCGAATTGCGGGACCGCTCCGCCACTCCGGCCGAGCCGGCCGGCCCTGGGGCCGGCACGGACTCGGCCGTCGGCGTCTCCGGGGGCATGTCGTTCGAGTCGTTCCTCCCGGGCCGCGCCGAGCCGGTGTCGCGTTCCGTGCCGAGCCCCGCGACTGGGCGAGCGGATGTCACGGGGCCGCTGCGTCCGCGCGACCGGCGCGAGCCGGCTGCCGACGCGTCCGGTGCGCCGGTGTCGGTGCCATCGGCATCCGTGCCGTCGGCGTCGTCTTCTCCGTCATCGCGCCGCGCTGCATCCCCGTCGGCGGGGGCCTCCTCGCCCGCCGCCGGCGAGTCGGCGCCGCGGCGGCTGCGTCGAGACGCCGCCACCCTGAGCGGCGAGCTCGCGCACGCCGCCCCGTCGGCGCCGCCGTCGTCCGAACCGCGTGGGCCCCGAGCCTCTGCGGAGCAGTCCGGCCCCGTCCGTCCGTCCCGGCACGAGTCGCGAGGTCCCGTCCGCGATCCCGGCGCCCCGGCTGGGTCGGCGCCGCCGCGGAGCGGGCGTCGTGCTGCGCCCACCCCTCAGCCGGAGCTCGCCGCGTCGCATCCGTTCGACGACCGCGAGCGCGACGCGCGCTTCCGCGAGCAGGCGCCGCCCCGGCCGCAGACCGAGCGTCCGCCGGGTGCCGTCCGCGGATCCGGGATTCCCGCCGCCCAGCACCCGGGCGGCCCGCTTGCGCACCGCCCGGCAGGCGCCCCCACCGCGTCCGATGCTCCCGAGGCCCGGCGAGCGCCGAACCGCGCCGGTGCCGAGCCGCACCCGCTTCAGCGGCCGATCGCCGAGCGCCCCGCGTCCATGCGCCCGCTGCAGCCGCAGGCGCCGCGGGTGATTCCTGCCGGTGCTCCGCATGGTCCCGCCCGCCCGTCCGGCCCTCGATCCGAGCGGCCGCGCGACCTCCGCGCGGACTCCACCGACGACCTCTCGGCGGTGCTCGCCGCGGCGGCCAACACCGGCCTGGCGCCGGCCGGCCTCGAGTTCCGCGAGTTCGACGTCGAGCCGCCGCGCGAACGCCGCACCGCGGGCGAGCACCCGGTCTCGGGTCCGGTTCGCGGCGAACGACCGGTCGACGCGCGTCCGGCTCATCCGGGCGCCGATCGGCGGCGCCCGACGGATGGCGCGGCTCACGCTCAGGGAACCGAGCCGGCCCGCCCGTTCGACCGACGCGACGACGCGACCGCACCCGACGACCGCCGTCGACCGGTCGCCGACCGGCCGACGGCTCCCGAGCGCCGACCCGCCGACCGTCCGGGACCCTTCGACCGGCCCGCGCCGCGCTCCAACGGCAACGGCCGCTCCCAGGACGCGCCCGGCGTCGACGTCGCGCCGGCCGGCCGCGTGCCCCGCCCCGCTCCGGTTCGCCGCCCCGCCGCCGCCCCGGCGGCCGCGGCCCGACCCGCGCCCCGCCGAACCCTGCGACGCGCGATCACGACGCGCGTCGCGAGTTCTGTTGCGATGGGCTTCGTCGCGCTGCTCGCGGTCGCGACATCCGTGCCCTCGCTCTCGCTGCTCTCGCCCGCCGACGTGCAGGCCATGGCACTCGGCGAGACCACGACGGTGACGATCGACGGCCAGCGCGTCGAGATCACGGGCGATGCGGCCGCCGCGGCGATCGGCCGCGAGGACTACCAGGCGCAGACGATCGAGGAGTACGCCCGTGCGGCCGGCATCCGGCCCGAGGCGACGTTCACGAACAACCCGCTCGGCACCATCCAGTGGCCCTTCGCGGTCGGCGTGCACATCGGCGACCGATTCGGCTACCGCAACTGCGCCGGCTGCTCGTCGAACCACCGCGGCCAGGACTTCAACCCCGGCGACGGCGCCGAGATCCAGTCGATCGCCGACGGGGTCGTGTCGGTCTCGACCGACGCGGGCGGCTCGCTCGGCGCGGTCACCATGATCGACCACGTCATCGACGGCGAGACCGTCACGAGCGTCTACGCGCACATGCAGTACGGCACGCGCCGCTTCGAGGTCGGCGACACCGTCGAGGTCGGCGACGTCGTCGGCAACACGGGCAACACGGGCATGTCGACGGGCCCGCACCTGCACTTCGAGATCCGCATCGGCGGCGTCGGCGGCACGCACGTCGACCCCCTCGAGTGGCTCTGGGCCAACACGAACTGACGGATGCCGCGGGCCTGCCGCCCGCGCCCGCCCTCTCGCGCCCGCGCCCGCCCTCTCGCGCCCGCGCCCGCCCTCTCGCGCCCGCCGCCCGGGCGGCCTGCCTGCGTGCCTGCTGCGATCCGCGGTCGGCCGCGCCGAGTTCGCAGGACCACGGGCGGCTCGACGGCGTCCGAAGTCCCCTCCCGCGCGACATCCTGCGAACCGGCCGGGCGGTGATGCCGGGTCGGCCGGACTTCGCAGGAGAGGGCGCGATACGGGCGTGTGCGGAGAGCTCAGCCAGGCGTCATCCTGCGAACCACCGCACCGCCGCCGCTTCGACGGCTTGTCCACAGGCATCCGAGCGGGACCGCGCCCGACGGGCACACTCGTCAGGTGGCCGAGACAGCGGAGCGCAGCGTCGCCGAGGTGATCCGCGCCCATGGCGGCGCGCTCCCGTACCGCCGGCTCGATGAGCTCGGCATCGCCCGGGCGCGTGTGGGCGCGGCCCGTCGCGCGGGCGAGATCGTGCCGGTGCGCACCAGGTGGTTCGCCACGACGGACGCGCCGGCCGATGTGGTGCGCGCCGTGCGCGTCGGCGGCAGCCTGACGGGCGCCTCCGTGCTCCGCCTCGCCGGCATCTGGATGCGCCGCGCGGACCCCCTGCTCCACGTGCGCGTCCCGCAGACCGCGGGCCGGCTGTGGTCGCCCGAACCGGTTCGACCGGGCGAGGTGCGGGCCAGGCTCGACCGGTCCGCGCACGGCGTCTGCGTGCACTATCGCACCGAGCCGGGTCTCCCGCAGGCGCGGGATCCGCTGCCGCTCGCCCTCGCCGAGTACGCCCGCTGTGCCTCGAGGCTCGATGCCCACGTCGCGGTCGACTCGGCGCTCAACCTCGGGGAGCTCGACGACGACGGGCTCGCCGACCTCCGGCGGCGGCTCGGTCCGGCGCTCCGGCCGATCGTCGACCTCGCCGATCGCGGATGCCAGTCGGGCACCGAGACCATCGTGCGACTGCTCCTTCGCGGACGTCGCGTCCGGCACCGCACCCAGGTCCCGATCATCGGCGTCGGACGCGTCGACGTGCTCGTGGGGGACCGGCTGGTCATCGAGATCGACGGCGCGGGCTTCCACACCGGCCTGGAGTTCGAGGCGGACCGGCGGCGCGACTTCGAGCTGGTCCAACGCGGCTACCTGGTGCTGCGGCTCAGCTTCTCGATGGTGATGCAGGACTGGGCGGAGGTGCGGCGCGGCATCCTCGCCCTCATCGAGCGCGGCGAGCACCGGTGGGGCGGCCGGTCCCGGCACCATGAGCGGTCGGCGTCGCTCTCGCTGGCGCGCAGGATCCGAGCGGAGTGAGCCGGACGCCCTCCCCGAGGCTGGCCGCGCCTGTTGATTTCGCAGGACGAGACGCCGCTCGGCCGGCCCGCGGGGCGCACGGGCACCGGGCTCCTGCGAACCAGGGACGACGCCGGGTCCTGCCGATCGACGCGGTCGGCAGTTCGCAGGATGCCACCGCCTTCGCCGGTCGGAAGTGACTCATGGACGCCGTGGTCCTGCGAACGCGAGATGACGGTGCTCGCCCGGGCACGGCGAAGGGGGCGGATGCCGCGGCATCCGCCCCCTTCGGCACGGTCGGGCGCTAGCCCCGCAGCCAGACCGTCGTGTCGGCGGGCAGTTCGCCGCCGGAGACGTCGCCGCTCGCGAGCAGCACCTCGCCGGCGGGCAGCGCGACCGGCACGGAGCCGGTGTTGCCGATGACGACGACCGATCCGTTGCGGAACGCCAGGACGTCGTCGGCGAACCCGTCGAGCCACTCGACGGAGCCCGTCGCGAGCGAGTCGGAACGACGCAGGCGCAGCGCCGTGCGGTACAGCTCGAGCGTCGAGCCGGGCACGTCGCGCTGGCGGTCGCGCGCGAGCTCGGCCCATTCGGCGGGCTGCGGCAGCCACGCGGCATCCGTCGGCCCGAAGCCGTACGACGGGGCGCCCGCCTCCCACGGGATGGGCACGCGGCATCCGTCACGGCCGTAGCGCTCGCCGTTCGTGCGGAACCACGTCGGGTCCTGGCGGGCCTCGTCGGGCAGGTGGATCGCCTCGGGGAGGCCGAGCTCCTCGCCCTGGTAGATGTAGGCCGAGCCCGGCAGCGCGAGCATCACGGATGTCGCGGCGCGAGCGCGGCGCAGGCCGACGACGGGGTCGGGCAGGCCGGCGCTCTTCGGACCGATGCCGTGGCCCTGCAGGCTGTCGGCCTGCAGCGCGAGACGCGACGCGTGCCGGATCACGTCGTGGTTGGAGAGCACCCAGGTCGAGGGGGCCCCGACGGCGCCGAAGGTCTCGATCGAGTGGTCGATGACGCTGCGGAGCGCGGGTGCGTCCCACGGCGTCTCGAGGTACGCGAAGTTGAACGCCTGGTGCATCTCGTCGGGGCGGACCCACTTCGCGACGCGCGTGAGCGGGTCGACCCAGGCCTCGGCGGCGAGGATCCGCTCGCCGGGGTAGGAGTCGAGCAGCACGCGCCAGTCGCGGTAGACCTCGTGGACGCCGTCCTGGCCCCAGTACGGGGCGCCGTCGCCCTCGTCGTGGATCTCGGGCTCGAGCGGCACGCCGGCCTCGAGGCCGTGCGCGTTGCCGCCCATCGAGCCGGCGTCGGCCGGCGGGGTGTAGTCCGGCAGCCCGTCGGCCTTGATGAGGCCATGGGCGACGTCGACCCGGAATCCGTCGACGCCGCGGTCGAGCCAGAAGCGGAGCGTGCGGCGGAACTCCTCGCGGACCTCCTCGTTGGTCCAGTCGAAGTCGGGCTGCGAGCTGTCGAAGATGTGGAGGTACCACTGGCCGGGGGAGCCGTCGGCCTCGGTGACCCGGGTCCACATGGACCCTCCGAACACGGACTGCCAGTTGTTCGGGGGGAGCTCGCCGTGCTCGCCCTTGCCCTCGCGGAAGATGTACCGGCCGCGCTCGGGACTGCCGGGCGCGGAGGCGAGCGCCTGCTGGAACCACACGTGGCGGTCGGAGGAGTGGTTCGGCACGAGGTCGACGATGACCTTGAGTCCGAGCCGGTGCGCCTCGGCCAGCATGTCGTCGAAGTCGGCGAGCGTGCCGAACAGCGGGTCGACGTCGCAGTAGTCGGCGACGTCGTAGCCGGCATCCTTCTGCGGCGAGGCGTAGAACGGCGAGAGCCAGATCGCGTCCACGCCGAGGTCGGCCAGCTCGGGCAGGCGGGAGCGGATGCCGGCGAGGTCGCCCATGCCGTCGCCGTTCGCGTCGGCGAACGACCGGGGGTAGATCTGGTAGATCGCGGCGGTGCGCCACCATTCGGAAGTCATGAGGGAAGATCCTAGGTCAATCTGAAAGCGTTTGCAGAGTCGAGCCGCGACCGCTTTCCTGTGTAAGCGGTATCGATCAGGTAACGCCGAGTTGTCAATGCGGCGATGACAGGGTATACCTGAAACCGCTTGCAATCACGCTGCGAGCAACATCCAAACGGAAGAACGGCCTTTCGAGCACGGTGCGCAGGTCACCAGGCGAAGGCGCCGATCTCACGCACACTGAGAAGGGCACACACCAATGCGGGTGAACAAGAAGCTGTTCGCGGCCGGCGCCGTCGCCGTCGTCGCGACCCTGGGGCTCGCGAGCTGCGCGAGCGGCGACGCCGACAACGGCGAGAACGGCGCGTCCGCCGAGGGCGGCACGCTGACCGTCTGGGTCGACGCCGAGCGCGTCGACGCGGTGCAGCCTGCGGCCGACGCCTACGCCGAGGAGACCGGCGTCGAGGTCGAGATCGTCGGCAAGGACGTCGCCACGATCAAGGACGACTTCATCCAGCAGGTCCCGACCGGCGAGGGCCCCGACATCACCATGGGCGCGCACGACTGGCTGGGCGAGCTCTCGACCAACGGCGTCGTCGCGCCCCTCGAGCTCGGCGACTCCGCCGGCGACTACCTCGATGTGGCGATCAACGCCGCGACCTACGAGGGCACCGTCTACATGCTCCCCTACGCGGTCGAGAACATCGCGATCCTCCGCAACGCCGACCTCGTCCCCGAGGCCGCGACGAGCTTCGACGACATGATCGCCAAGGGCAAGGCCGCCGGCCTCGACAAGCCGTTCGTCGTCGAGCAGGGCGCCGAGGGCAACCCCTACCACCTCTACCCGTTCCAGACGGCGTTCGGCGCCCCGGTGTTCGGCACCAACGACGAGGGCTACGACCCGACCGACCTCCAGCTCGGCAACGAGGGCGGCATCGAGTTCGCGAACTGGCTCGGCAGCCAGGGAAAGAGCGGCGCCGGCAACTTCAACACCGACATCGACGGTGACATCGCCAAGCAGGCGTTCCTCGACGGCACCGCGGCCTTCTGGCTGACCGGTCCGTGGAACGTCGGCGCCGCGACCGACGCCGGCCTGAACGTCGCGATCGACACGATCCCCAGCCCCACGGGTGACCCCGCCTCGCCGTTCGCCGGCGTCAAGGGCTTCTTCGTGAGCTCGGAGTCCGACAACAAGGTCGCCGCGAACGACTTCCTGGTGAACTACATCGGCACCGAAGAGGTCCAGCTCGACCTGTTCGAGGCCGGCAACATCCTGCCCGCGCTGTCGTCCGCTGCCGAGACCGCCTCGAGCGACCCGATCATCGAGGGCTTCGCGGCCGTCGGTGCCGAGGCCGTCCCGATGCCCGCCATCCCCGCCATGGGTTCGGTGTGGCAGTACTGGGGCATCGCCGAGGCCTCGATCATCAACGGCGAGGACCCGGTCGCGACGTGGGAGAAGCTCGCCGCCGACGTCCAGGCTGCGATCGACGCCAAGTAACGACTGAGCGCTCCGGGTCGGATGTCACGTGACATCCGGCCCGGAGTACTCCCGTTCCACCACCAGGACCGAGCAGGATGGGCAGCATGATCGACGAGGACGTCAAGGCCGACGCCGAGGCCACCAAGAAGCCGACGAGACGGCAGCGCCAAGCGGCGGCCATGGCCGACGCGGCATCCGGCGGCATGAAGTCGTTCATCGTCAAGCTCGTGCTGATGGGCCTCGTGGACGCGATCGCGGTCTACGCGGTCTTCATCCTCGCGATGCAGCGCGAATGGCTCGTGCTCGGCGTCATCGTCGCCGTCACCGCCATCGTCAACTACATCTACTTCTCGCGCCGCCGCCTCCCGGCGAAGTACCTCACGCCGGGCATCATCTTCCTCTCGCTCTTCCAGGTGTTCGTGCTCCTCTACACGGGGTACGTCGCCTTCACGAACTACGGCACCGGCCACAACGGCTCCAAGGAGCAGGCCGTCAGCTCGCTCATGGCCTCCTCGCTCGAGCGCGTGCCCGACTCGCCGACCTATCAGGTCACGGTCGTCGACCAGCTCGGCACGCTCGGCCTCCTCGTCACCGATCCCGACGGCGACGTGCAGCTCGGCACCATGGAGCAGCCCCTCGCCGAGGTCGACGCCGAGCTCGAGAACGGCAAGGCGGTCGCCGTCGAGGGCTGGACCACGCTGAGCTTCAGCGAGGTCATCGCCCGCACCGACGAGATCACCGAGCTCGCGGTCCCCGCATCGGAGGACCCGAACGACGGCGCGCTGCGCACGCCCGACGGCTCGAACGGCTACCTCTACACGTCGAACCTCGTGTACGACGAGGCCGCCGGCACGATGACGGACCAGACCACCGGCACGGTCTACACCGACGAAGGCACGGGCGCGTTCGTCGCCGAGGACGGCGAGGAGCTGCGGCCCGGCTGGCAGATCGTCGTCGGGTTCGACAACTTCATCCGGGCGGTCACCGACCCGCGCCTGGCGGGCCCGCTCGTGTACGTCACGCTGTGGACCTTCGCGTTCGCGCTCATCTCGGTCGCGTCGACGTTCTTCCTCGGGCTCTTCCTGGCGATCACGTTCAACGACATGCGGATGCGCGGCCGGAAGGCGTACCGCATCGCGATGATCCTCCCGTACGCGATCCCGTCGTTCCTGTCGGCGCTGGTGTGGGCCGGCATGATGAACGAGAGCTTCGGGTTCATCAACCAGGTGCTCCTCGGCGGGGCCTCCGTGCCCTGGCTCACCGACCCGTTCGTCGCGAAGATCTCCGTGCTCATCGTGAACCTCTGGCTGGGCTTCCCGTACATGTTCCTCGTGTGCCTGGGCGCGCTGCAGTCGATCCCCGAGGACGTGCAGGAGGCCGCGACCGTCGACGGCGCGAGCTCGTGGAACGTCTTCCGCCTCATCAAGCTGCCGCTGCTGCTCGTGAGCGTCGCCCCGCTGCTCATCGCGTCGTTCGCGTTCAACTTCAACAACTTCAACGTGATCTACATGCTCACGAACGGCGGGCCGCGCGACACCGGCGCCCCGATCCCGGTCGGCTTCACCGACATCCTGATCTCGATGGTCTACAAGGTCGCGTTCACCGGCCAGACGCGCGATTACGGCCTCGCGTCGGCGTACTCGATCATCATCTTCATCGTGGTCGCGGTGATCTCGATCATCGCCTTCCGCCGCACCAAGTCGCTCGAGGAGATCAACTGATGGCCGATCAGCAGGCGGTTCCCGGCACGCAGGCCGGTCTGCTCGGTGAGACCCTGGTCGTCCCCGGCCCGAAGCCGGTCGAGCACCCCGACCACGGCCGGCCGGTCCAACCCAAGCGCCCCTTCAGCTTCGGCCGTTGGTTCAAGGCGACCGGATGGCGCCACCTGGTCGGCCTCGTCATGGTCGCGTTCGCGCTCTTCCCGATCGTGTTCGTCATCTCGTCGTCGCTGAACCCCGACGGAACGCTCACCGGCTCGAACGCGCTCTTCTCCGAGATCGGGCTCGACGCCTACGCGCGCATCCTCACGAACCCGCAGGTGCCGTTCACGACCTGGTTCGGCAACACGATCCTGATCGCCGGCGTCACCGCGCTGCTCACGGTGTTCCTCGGGGCGCTCGCGGCGTACTCGTTCTCGCGCATGCGGTTCACGGGTCGCCGGTTCGGGCTGATCGCGATCGTGGTCATCCAGATGTTCCCGCAGATGCTCGCCGTCGTCGCGATCTTCCTCGTGATGACCGCCATCAGCGACTGGTTCCCGGCGATCGGCCTGAACACCCACATCGGCCTGATCATGGTGTACCTGGGCGGCGCGCTCGGCGTGAACACCTACCTGATGTACGGCTTCTTCAACACGATCCCGGCGTCGATCGACGAGGCGGCGAAGATCGACGGCGCGGGCCACGCGCGCATCTTCTTCACGATCATCCTGCGCCTCGTCGCGCCGATCCTCGCGGTCGTCGCGCTGCTGTCGTTCATCTTCTCGGTGAACGAGTACGTGGTCGCGTCGGTCATCCTCATCGACACCGAGAAGCAGACCCTCGCCGTGGGCCTCGTCAAGCTCGTGTCGAACCCGCGCTACGCCGACTGGGCGGCGTTCTCGGCGGGCGCCGTGATCGCGGCGCTCCCGGTCGTGCTGCTGTTCCTCTACCTGCAGAAGTACATCGTCGGCGGCCTCACGGCCGGCGCGGTGAAGTGACCGGCTGACCCGGTCGAACGGATGCCGCGCGCGGACGTCCCGCGACGCGGCATCCGTCGTCTGCGCCGATAGCATGGCGCTCGGCCCACACCCCTCGACCCGATGGAGTCACATGGACGCCCCCGCGCCCCAGCCCGTACCCCTGTCCGCGACGATGCCGCTTCCGGCGCCGCCGATTCCCGCTGCGCCCGTCGAGGCGGCGGCGTACGGTGCCCCGGTGCGTGGCTCGTCCGCTCACCCGGGATATGCGGCGACCCCGGGCTGGCCTGCGGCGCCGGCACCGCAGAACGTACTCGCCTGGGTCAGCCTCGGCCT
Source organism: Agromyces sp. CCNWLW213 (assembly GCF_037199545.1). Classification (NCBI taxonomy): domain Bacteria; kingdom Bacillati; phylum Actinomycetota; class Actinomycetes; order Micrococcales; family Microbacteriaceae; genus Agromyces; species Agromyces sp. CCNWLW213. The sequence goes on from NZ_JBBBDX010000006.1 coordinate 198,374, forward strand.
CGGCCTCGGGGGCGTGATGTTCGGCCTGCTGACCTCCGTTCCCGCGATCGTCCTCGGGCACATCGCGCGTCGACAGCTTCGCGAGCGACGGGAGCAGGGCGACGCGGCGGCGCTCACGGGGCTGATCTCGGGGTACGTGATCAGCGCGCTGTGGATCCTCGGGATCGCCGCGTACGTGCTGTTCCTCGTGGCGCTGTTCGGCGCCGTCGCGGTGTCCTCCGGGGTCGGCTCGGCCGTGTGACGCACGATTTAATGCATGCCCCGCGAGGTGATATCCTCGTGTGGTTGCCGCGAGAGCGGCAGTGCCCCGATAGCTCAGTGGTAGAGCACTTCCATGGTAAGGAAGGGGTCGTCAGTTCAATCCTGACTCGGGGCTCTGGTTCCTCCGGACTCGTCCGGGGCGCCTTGCGGCGGGGTAGCTCAGGTGGTTAGAGCACACGGCTCATAATCGTGGTGTCGCGGGTTCGAGTCCCGCCCTCGCTACCGCAGAACCCCCGGCTCACCCGGGGGTTTTTCTCGTCCCTGCGGTGACTCGACGGTCGCCCGGTCGCTGCGTCTCGCGGGCCCGAGAACGACTCCGGGGGCCGCGCCGATCGGCGCGGCCCCCGGAAGGTGGGACGGCGATGCGTCAGACGCGCGCGGTGCGCCGTACCACGTCGCCGAGCGCGTCGGCGTCGAGCGCGTACAGGTCGCGCGATCCGGCGGTGGCGGCGCCGACGAGCCCGGATGCCGCGGGCAGCAGCTGCTCGGCGTAGAACCGGGCCAGCGGCAGCTGCGCCGCCGCCACGGTGTCGCCGTTGAGCCCGCGAGCCGCGAGCGCGGACTTCGCGAGCAGCCAGCCGCCGACGACGAGCCCCCAGATGCGCAGGTACGGGCTGGATCCCGCGAGCACCGAGGTCGGGTCGGAGGCGCCCGTGCGCAGCATCCACCCGGTCGTCTGCTCGAGCACGTCGAGACCCGTGGTCAGCTGGTCGCGGATGGAGGCGAAGTCGTCGCCCGCGGCCGCCAGATCGCCGTCGAGCTCGCGCATGGTCGCGATGAACTCGAGGAACGAGGCGCCGCCGCGCACCCCGAGCTTGCGGCCCACGAGGTCGGCGGCCTGGATGCCGTTCGTGCCCTCGTAGATCGCGGCGATGCGCACGTCGCGGTAGTGCTGGGCGACGCCGGTCTCCTCGATGAAGCCCATGCCGCCGTGGATCTGCAGCGCGAGCGAGGTCAGCTCGTTGCCGAGGTCGGTGCCGAACGCCTTGCAGATGGGCGTGAGCAGACCCACGATCTCGTCGGCGCGGGCCCGGGTCGCGGCATCCGGGTGGTGGGTGGAGATGTCGACGTACGCGGCGTTCAGGAGCATCATGCGGCGGAGCGCGGCGATGTACGACTTCTGCGTCATGAGCATGCGGCGCACGTCGGGGAAGTCGATGATGGGGGAGTCCTGCGTCGCGCCGGGCGCGCGGCCCTGGATGCGCTCCTTCGCGAAGTCGAGCGACTGCTGGTAGGCGCGCTCCGCGACGGCGAGGCCCTGCGTACCCACCGACAGGCGTGCGCTGTTCATCATCACGAACATGATGCGCATGCCGAGGTGCTCGTCGCCGATGAGGTAGCCCGTCGCGTCCTCGTACGACAGCACGCACGTGGGCGATCCGTGGATGCCCATCTTGTGCTCGACGCCCACCGTGTGCACGCCGTTGCGCTCGCCCAGCGAGCCGTCCTCGTTCATGCGGAACTTCGGCACGATGAAGCACGAGATGCCCTTGGTTCCGGCGGGGGCTCCGGGCGTGCGGGCCAGCACGAGGTGCACGATCTGCTCGCTCAGGTCGTGGTCGCCGAAGGTGATGTAGATCTTCTGGCCCGTGATGCCGTAGGTGCCGTCGGGCCGCTTCACGGCCTTCGTGGTCAGCGCACCCACGTCGGATCCCGCGTGCGGCTCGGTCAGGTTCATGGTTCCGGTCCACTCGCCGCTGACCATCTTGGGCAGCCAGGCCTGCTTCTGCTCGTCGCTGCCGTAGTGGAGGAGCGCCTCGATCGCGCCCTGCGTGAGCAGCGGGGCGAGGGAGAAGGCCATGTTGGCCTCCATCATGAGTTCCTGGATGGCGAGCCCGATGGTGCGAGGGAACGCGCCGCCGCCGAATTCCTCGGGCAGCGGCACCGATCCCCAGCCGGCGTCGACGTACGCGGCGTAGGCCTCGACGAAGCCGGTCGGCGTCGTGACGGTGCCGTCGGCGTTGAGGCGGGCGCCCTCGACGTCGCCGGCGCGGTTGGTGGGGGCGACGACCTCGGCCATGAAGGCGCCGACCTCCTCGAGGATCTCGGTGACGGTGTCGGAGTCGGCGTGCTCGAAGCCCGGGAGCTCTGCGATCTGCTCGTACCCCACGACGTGCTTCAGTGCATACGCGAGGTCGGCGACCGGTGGACGGAAATCAGTCATGTTCGGACTGTAACCGCGCGGTGGAGGGGCGGTGCCGACATTCGTCGCGATCGACGACGCGGCTCGGCTGAAGCCGTGTCGTGCTTGTGGCATCCGGCAACCGGATGTCGGCCGGCCGGACTCCGTCCGACCCGAGACGTTCCGGAAGCGGGTTGAACCCATTAGTGTCACTTCGATCTGTTTCGATGACGTGACGATCGAGGAGCCCATATGAGCCTGACCATCGCCGGCCTGCAGCACGCGGGCGTCGAGGCCGATGTCGACGCGAACCTCGCCATCATCGCGGATGCCGCGCGCGAGGCGTCCGCGCGGGGCGCCCGCCTGCTCGTCACCCCCGAGATGTTCGTGACGGGCTACAACATCGGCGACCGACTCGCCCCCCTCGTCGCCGACGACCTGGTCGACCGGGTCGCCGCCATCGCGGTCTCCGAGCGCATCGCCATCGCCGCAGGGCTCCCCGAGCGACTGCCCGGCGGCGGCATCGCCAATTCGGTCGTGCTCGTCGACGAGCACGGCGCCGAACTCCTGAGGTACCGGAAGACCTATCTCTTCGGCGCGCTCGATCGCGCGCTCTTCGAAGCGGGCGATCGCCTGCCCGCACCCGTCGAACTCGACGGGGTGCGCCTCTCCGTCCTCATCTGCTACGACGTCGAGTTCCCGGAGACGGTCAGGTCGGCGGCACTCGCCGACGTCGACGCGGTCATCGTCCCCACGGCGCAGATGGAGCCGTTCGGCCACATCGCCGAGCGGCTCATCCCGGTCCGCGCCTGGGAGAACCAGATCCACGTGGCCTACGTCGATCGCAGCGGCTCGGAGGGCGAGCTGCGGTACGTCGGCCTCAGCAGCATCGTCGGGCCGGACGGCGAGACCCTCGCCCGTCTCGGCGGGACCGACGAATCGGGCCTCATGATCGCCACGATCGATCCCGAGGCCACGCGCCGCGCACGAGCGGCCAACCCGTACCTCGCGGACCGCAGGCCCGAGCTGTACGTACCGGAGCGATGATCCGCGCCGACCGCCTGCGCACCGAAGCATGCCGAAGACCGTCGCCGGCCACCTCATCGCCATGTGGCTCGCGCGGTCGAACTCCACCCTCACCACCGGTGGGAGCGTGGGCGTCAGCATCGTGCTCGCACTCCTCACGGCCGTCGCGTTCGTCGTCGGCATCCTGCTGGGCAGGCGGTTCCCGCTCGACGCCCCGGAGCACGACGAGGTCGTGGAGGCCACCGCGGCCGACCGCGGCTGAGACGTGAGCCGCGCGGCATCCGCCAACGCGCCGGAGCGCGCCGAGCGCCGGAAGGAGACCGACATGGATCTCTCGTCGGCTCCGCTCGGTGCGATCCGGCGCTCCGGCGCGGTGGACACGGTTCGGGCGCGCATCCTGCTCGCGGTCGAACTGGGGATGCTCGCGCCCGGGCAGCGGCTCCCGTCACCGGAGAAGACGGCGCGGGCGTTCGACGTGAGCGAGATGTCGGTGCGGCGGGCCTATCGGACCCTCGCCGACGACGGCTTCGTGACCCGCCGGCGCGGGAACAACGGCGGGACGTTCATCGTCGACGAGCCGCTCGTGCAGGACGTGCCCGAGATCGACGCCTACCGCGAGGACGCGCACCACGTGCACGCCCTGATCGACCAGCGGGCCGTGGTCGAGGCCGGACTCGCCGGGCTCGCCGCGCAGTCCTGCCCGCCGGAGCAGCTGGCGATCCTCTCGGAGCTGGTCGACCGCATGCGGAGCGTGCCCGACTGGGCGGGATACCGGGAGCTCGACGCCGAGTTCCACGACCGCGTCGCCGGCCTCGCCGGCGTGGAGGCCGCGGCCATCCTGCACCAGCGGCTGTCGCACGAGCTGTACGCCTACTTCATCCCGTATCGCCTCGACGACCTGCGCGAGTCGAACGAGGAGCACGCCCGGCTGGTCGACGCCCTCGCGGCGGCGGACGCCGCGCTCGCGAGCCGCATCGCGTACGAGCACATCGTCGAGCTCCACGACTCCATGTACGTGGGCCTGGCCGACGGCGGTCGGCGCGACGGTTCACCGGCGTCGTGAGGGCCGGCCGCGCCGGTCGGTCAGGAGCCCGTGGGTCCCTGCCCGATGCTCAGCCACTCGCCCGCGTCGTCGGCGCGCCCGGCGCCGGCACCGGCGCCGGTCGGGGCGCGCGAGCCCTTCATCGCCTCGAGCTGCCGGTCGATCTCCGACGAGGCCTGCATCGAGGCGAGCTGTCGCTCGATGTCGGCATCCGCCGGTGCGGTGAGGTCCTTCAGCGCTCCGCTCGCGAGCATCTCGTCGGTGGCCTGCGCCCGCGCCTGCATCTGCGCCACCCGGTCGCGTGCGCGCTCGAGGCTCGTTCCCACGTCGTGCATGCTCGTCCCGAGACCGGCGACCGCCTCGTTGGCCCGCACCTGCGCCTCGGACGCCGAGTAGGTGGCCTTGATGGCCTCCTTCTCGATGCGGAACGCCGCCACCTGCTCCGAGAGCTGCCGCTCGCGTTCCTGCAGCTGGTCGGTCTGGCGCTGCATGCCGACGTACTGCTGCTGCAGGTTCGCCACCTGCCGCTCGATGAGCGCACGCCGTTCCAGCGCGGCACGGGCGAGGTCCTCCCGGCCGCCGTCGAGCGCCTCCTGGGCCTGGCCGGCGAGCCGCTGGTAGCGGGCGCCGAGCTCCTGGCCCTGCAGGTCGATGCGCTTCTTCGCGGTCGCGACCTCGGCGAGCGCCTGCCGCACCTGCTGCAGCAGCTTGACCTGCTGGTCGTAGCTGTCGTCGAGCATCTCCCGGGGGTCCTCGATGCGGTCGAGTGCACGTGAGGTCTTGCTGCGGAAGATGTCCCGCATGCGCGACGAGTTGCTCATGGTCGTGGTCCCCTATCTGGAGCGGTTCAGGCGTCGCGTGGACGCATCGGACGCCGACGCGCCGATGCCGTCCTGCGTGTTGAGGAGGCGCAGCTCCTGCACTCCCGCGTGCAGCGCGGCCACCTCGCGGTCGACGTCGGCGCGGAGGGCGGCGAGGCTGTCGTCGGTGAGGCCGTCGAGCTGCGAGCCCACGGCGGACCGGACGCGTCGGACGAGCGCGGCGAGCTGGTCGACGCGGCGCTCGGCGACCGGGAGGTCCTGCGCGAGGGCGGTGGCGTCGGTCTCGCTCTCCATGAAGCGCAACTGGCGGTCGAGGGCGTCGCCCTCCTGGGCGATCCGCCGGTGGAGCCGTTCGAGGTCGCCGCGCGGCCCTGCGCCCTGGCCCGCCAGGTCGACCGCCGCCTGTTCGCTGGCGAGTGCGTCGGCGAGCCGGACCCGGAGGCGGAGCACCTGGCCGCGGGGTCCCGTGGTGAACCGTGCGCGCGTCCGGAGTGCGCGGCCCGCGAGCGCCCGGCTCCGGCGGATGCGCCGGATCACGGATCGCACCACGAGGACCACGATGACGACGGATGCCACCGCCATCGCCGCGAATGCGACGAGGATCCAGAGCAGGACCTCCATGCGACCACCTCCATGTTCCCCAAGGCCGCTCGCGAGCGGAGGTCCGACACCACGAGGGCGCCGGTCGAACTCGCGATATAACGCAATGTACGCCCCATCGGGCCCGGGCGCGAAGGTTCCTGCGAAACTCACGGCATCGACGCGGCGGCTGCGGCCGGCAGCCGGTGCGACGGTCGCCTCGATCTTCGAGGCCGGCGCACGGCGGCCACAGGCCGACGAGCGCGAGCGGGGCCGGCGCCGAGGAGCCGGGCGGCTACGCTGCTGAGGGTGACGGATGGCGCGCCCCTCACCCCGATCGGGCTCGGCCTCGCCGCGCTCGGCCGCCCCGCCTACATCACGGCGGGGCGCGACGACGACCTGGGCTCCGACCGCGGCGTCGAGGCGATGCGCGGCCGCGCGCACGCGATGCTCGACGCGGCGTGGGCCCGCGGCATCCGCTTCATCGACGCGGCGCGATCGTACGGCAGAGCCGAAGAGTTCCTCGGGTCGTGGCTCGCCGCCCACCCCGGGCGGCGCGCCGAGCTCACCGTCGAGTCGAAGTGGGGCTACGACTACGTGGGCGGATGGCGCATGGACGCCGACGTGCACGAGCGCAAGGAGCACTCGCTCGCCATGCTGGAGCGCCAGTGGCCGGAGACCCTCGCCGCGCTGGGCGGCGCGCCCGACGTGTACCTCGTGCACTCGCTCACGCCGGACAGCCCCGCGCTCGCCGACCGCGAACTGCTCGGGCGGCTCCGCGGACTCGCGGCCTCCGGCATCCGGGTGGGCGTCTCCACGAGCGGACCGCGTCAGGGTGAGGCGCTCGATGCCGCCCGGACCCTGCCCGGCTCGCCCTTCACGGCGGTGCAGGCCACCTGGAACCTGCTCGAGCCGTCGGCGGGCCCCGCGCTCGCGCGCGCACACGACTCGGGCTGGCTCGTGGTCGTGAAGGAGGCCCTCGCGAACGGGCGGCTCACGCCGACCGGCGACGGTGGCGCAGCCGAAGCGTTCGCTGCAGCCCTCGGCGACCCGCTGGACGCGGTCGCCATCGCCGCCGCCCGCGCCCAGCCCTGGGCCGACGTCGTCCTCTCGGGCGCCGTCACGCCCGACCAGTTGGATGCGAACCTCGCCTCGGCGAGGGCGACGACGACCGCGGATGCCGCGGCGCTCGCCGCGCTCGCCGAGGACCCGCCGTCGTACTGGGCCGCCCGGAGCGCGCGCCCCTGGACCTGAGCCGCCCGCCGCGGCGCGCCCGCGGACGGACACGACGAACGCCCCGGACCGGAGTCCGGAGCGCTCGTCATGCGATCCGACGCCCGACGACCCGGGGCAGTCCACCGGGGCGCCGTCTCAGGCCGGATCAGCCCCGCTGCGGGAGGAGGTCGAACGCCACGCGCCCGTCCTCGGCCACATGGGCGTCCAGGGTCTTGTCGTCGAGTGCCTTCGCGGCGCCGCGCGTGAGATAGACGCGCGCTCCCGACTGCTCGACGACGGCGTCCGATTCCTCGGGCGCCGGCGCGATGGCGACGCCGAACTGGGTGCCGGCGGCATCCTCGGTGTCGATGCGGAGGCCGGCCCCGGCAGGGGCACCACTGCGGTCGACGATCTCCTTGACGACGGTGCTCGCCGTCGGTGTGAGTGTCAGCATGTCTTTCCTCCTCGTGTCACGAATCCCCCACCCTCCCCGACCGCAACGGGTGCGGCCACCCCTTGCGGCCCGCGAGGCGAAGGCGCACACTTGGCGCCTCGACGGCCCCCGCGGCATCCGCGCGGCAGGCTGCAGTGCGGGCACCCGGGCGCCGTTCAGGCGGACGGACTACCCTGAAGCGTGACTTCCGTGGATTCCCCCGTCGAGGCCGCGGCTCCCGAGGAGCCCGCCGCGATCACCTTCTCCGACCTCGGGCTCGAGGGTGCGGTCCTCAAGGCGCTGGACGACGTCGGCTACGAGACGCCGTCCGCGATCCAGGCCGCGACCATCCCCACCCTGCTCGCCGGCCGCGACGTCGTCGGCCTCGCCCAGACCGGCACCGGCAAGACCGCGGCGTTCGCGCTGCCCGTCCTCGCGCGCCTCGACGTGTCGCAGAAGACCCCGCAGGCGCTCGTGCTCGCCCCCACCCGAGAGCTCGCGCTGCAGGTGTGCGAGGCGTTCGAGCGCTACGCCGCGCACCTCCGCGGCGTGCACATCCTGCCGGTCTACGGCGGCCAGGGCTACGGGGTGCAGCTGTCGGCGCTGCGGCGCGGCGTCCACATCATCGTCGGCACGCCCGGCCGCATCATGGACCACCTCGAGAAGGGCACGCTCGACCTGTCGGAGCTCAAGTACCTCGTGCTCGACGAGGCCGACGAGATGCTCAAGATGGGCTTCGCCGAGGACGTCGAGACGATCCTCGCCGACACCCCCGACGACAAGCAGGTCGCGCTGTTCTCGGCGACCATGCCCGCCACGATCCGCCGGATGTCGCAGCAGTACCTGCACGACCCCGAGGAGATCACGGTCAAGACCAAGACGCAGACCTCGGCGAACATCACCCAGCGCTACCTCGTCGTGTCGTACGCGCAGAAGGTCGACGCGCTCACGCGCATCCTCGAGGTCGAGAACTTCGAGGGCATGATCGTCTTCGTCCGCACGAAGAACGAGACCGAGACCCTCGCCGAGAAGCTCCGCGCGCGCGGCTACGAGGCCGCGGCGATCAACGGCGACATCGCGCAGGCGCAGCGCGAGCGCACCGTGAACCAGCTCAAGTCGGGCAAGCTCGACATCCTGGTCGCGACGGATGTCGCGGCGCGCGGCCTCGACGTCGAGCGCATCAGCCACGTCGTGAACTTCGACATCCCCACCGACAGCGAGCCGTACGTGCACCGCATCGGCCGCACGGGCCGGGCCGGCCGGACGGGCGACGCGATCAGCTTCGTCACGCCGCGCGAGCGCGGACTGCTCGCCCGCATCGAGAAGGCGACCAAGCAGCCCATCACGCAGATGCAGCTGCCGAGCGTCGACGAGGTGAACGAGACCCGCCTCGCCCGGTTCGACGACCGCATCACGGCGGCGCTCGGCCAGACCGACCGCATCGACGGCTTCCGCGACATCATCGCCCACTACGTGCGCAACCACGACGTCCCCGAGACGGATGTCGCGGCGGCGCTCGCCGTGGTCGCGCAGGGCGACGCCCCGCTGCTGCTCGAGCCCGAGCCCGAGCGGCCGGCGCGCGAGCGCTTCGACCGCGGGGAGCGCCGCGAGCAGGGAGACCGGTTCGACCGCGGCGACCGGTTCGACCGCGGAGACCGCCCCGAGCGGCGCCCGCGCCCCGGTGCGAAGCCCATGACGATGTACCGCATCGCCGTGGGCAAGCGCCAGCGCGTCGAGCCCCGCCAGATCGTGGGCGCCCTCGCGAACGAGGGCGGGCTCCAGCGCGACGACTTCGGGGCGATCCAGATCCGGCCCGACTTCTCGCTCGTCGAGCTGCCCTCCGACCTGCCCGGCGAGGTCTTCGACCGGCTCTCGGGCACGCGCATCTCGGGCCGGCTGATCGAGCTGCGCCCGGACACGGGGCCCAAGCGCCGCCCGCGCGACGGCGACCGGCCCTACCGGCGCCCGCGCGACGACGAGCGGGGCGAGGCGTCGTCGCCCGGCGACGAGAAGCCGTTCCGCAAGCCGCGGCACCGGGGCTGACGCTCGACGCGGGCGGGCGCCGCGGGCTCGTCCGTCACGCGCGCCTCGCCAGCTCCTCGCTGCGCCACCGGTCGTAGCGCTGCCACGGGTCGTCGACGCCCGCCGCCAGCTCGGCCACGTGGGCGGCGATCGCCTCGTCGAGCGCGAACCACTCGCGGCCGGGGTAGCGGGATGCCGCGAACTCGGCGTGCCGACGCTGCTCGAGGAGGCGCCCGCCGCGCTCGAACGCGAGCACCTCGTCGTGCGGGATCACCGCGAGACGCTGCCGGGGGTTCGACGACGTGCCGATCTTGACCCGATCGCGCCAGCGGACGTAGTAGACGACGTCGACGCGCGCGGGCAGCACCTCGACGTCGGGCACCTCGCCGAGCCGCCACTCGCACACCGCGCAGATCCAGCCCGAGGGATATCGCACGCCCACGCGGGAGCCGCACACGAGGCACGCTCCGGGCAGCACGTCGGACACCCCCTCGGCGCGGGTCACCCAGTCGTACGCGGCGAGGAGGTGCGTCGTGCACAGCGAGACCGGCGCGCCCGGCTCGGCCGGAGCCGCGCAGGCGCCGTGCTCGTCGACCGCGGTGCATGCCGCGGCATCCATGGCCATGACGGCAGCGTAGGGGCGACCGCCGACGTTCGGGGTGGCGCCCGGCGTCCTACTCGCCCGGCGGGAGGTGGGCGGCCAGGAAGGCGCGGACGTCGGCGAGCTCGCCGGGGCTGATCCCGTGCGCCAGGCCGGGGTAGACCCGCTCGACGAGCGTCGTGTGGCGGGGCAGCCACTCGGCGGTCCGCGCGACGGCGTGCGCCGCGATGACCCGGTCCTCGGCTCCGCGGCCCCAGAACGCCGGTGGACGCGAGGCCGCGAGCGCGGCGTCGGCCGGCTGGGCCGAGCCGAGCACGAAACCGCCCAGGACGACCGGCGCGATCACGCGGTCGGGCCGGGTGCGAAGGAGCTGCGAGGCCATGAGCCCGCCCTGCGAGAAGCCGATCGGCACGACGCGGGTCGCGGCATCCAGGTGCTCGTCGACCCAGTCCCAGACGGCCGCCGTCGCGGCCTCGACGGGCTGCGCGTCGGGGCTGCCCGGGGTCGTGATCTCGAACCAGGCCGCACCCGGCCCGGCGGGGAGCGGCGCGCGCAGCGACGCCCACGGCAGGTCGAGCCCGAGCATCGGCACGAGGCCGGCGAGGTCGCGCTCGTTCGAGCCGTAGCCGTGCAGGAGCAGCACGGCGACCCGCGGCGCCGCGGCATCCGCAGTGCGCAGGTCGTCGGAGCGCACGTCGAGCAGCGCGGTCATCGGGCGAGCAGCTCGTCGGTCGAGACGTCGGGGAGGGCGACCGTGACCTGCGTGCCCCACGGGTCGTCGACCCTGATGGCGCGCCCGTCGTCGGCGAACTGCAGTCCGCGGCCGCGCAGGCGTGCGGCGAGCGCGTCGAGGTCGTCGCGTCCCGGAACCGTCACGGAGACGTCGCCGAGCCCGAGGCTCGCGGCGCGCGGCCCGGCGCCTCGGCTGTTCCACGTGTTCATGGCGATGTGGTGGTGGTACCCGCCCGCCGAGGCGAAGACCGCGCCGGGATACCCGGTCTGGGTCGCCTCGAAGCCGATCGCGTCGACGTAGAAGCCGCGCGCGTCCACCAGGTCGCCGACCTGCAGGTGCACGTGGCCGACCCTGCCGGCCAACGAGGGACCGGCGTCGACGGCCGCCTGCGTCAGGTGCCGGCGCAGGTAGTCGTTCGGGTCGAGGTACTCCGTCGCCATCCGGATCTGCTCGCCGTCGTGGATCCACGTGCTGCGGTCGCGGTCGGTGTAGAGCTCGACGCCGTTGCCTTCGGGGTCGGTGAAGTAGAACGCCTCGCTGACCAGGTGGTCGCTCGAGCCGACGAACCGGCTGCGGGGGTCCTGCGCGGCGCGCAGCACGGTCGCAGCGAGGCTCGGCTTGTCGTCGAACAGGAACGCCGTGTGGAACAGGCCCGGCTGGCGCGGGTCGACCGCGGGCAGGTCGGGGGTGTGCACGAGCCGGACGAGGGGCGTGGCGCCCCGCCCGAGCACGCGGTGGACCTCGCGGTCGCGCGTGCGCTCCTCGAGGGGTTCCATCGCGAAGGCGTTCGCGTAGTACGTGGTCATGCCCTCGAGGTCGCCGACCCGGAGGGTCACGGCACCCATCGAGGTGGCGGGGTCGAGGACGCGCTCGTCGGTGGGGCCGGTCATCGGGTTCTCCTGTCGGGGCGATTACTTGTAGCAACAAGTATAACCCGCGGTCCGCCGGATGCATTCCCGGCCCGGACGCATCGCCGCCGAAGGTCAGGACTGCTCGTGTGCGCGTCGTTCCATCTGGTAGATCGCAGCCTGGGTGCGCCGCTCGAACCCCAGCTTCGACAGCAGGCCGGAGACGTAGTTCTTCACGGTCTTCTCGGCCAGCCCGAGGTGCTCGCCGATCTGCCGGTTGGTCATGCCGTCGGCGATGAGCGCGAGCACCTGGCGTTCGCGCAGGTTGAGCGCCGCGTAGCGCGGATCGTCGTGATCCTCGCGGTGGGCGTGCCGCGAGACGTGTGCCGTGAGCTTCGCGTCGATGAGCGAGCGACCGGCCGCGACCGCGCGCACGTCGTCGACGATGGTCGAGCCGCGCACGTTCTTGAGCACGTATCCGGCCGCCCCCGCGAGCACGGCCGACATCGCGGCCGCGTCGTCGTCGTACGCCGTGAGGATCAGGCACGCGATCTCCGGATGCCGCGAGCGGATCTCGCGGCACAGGTCGATGCCGTCGCCGTCGGGCAGGCGCATGTCGAGCAGCGCGACGTCCGGCGACGTCGCCTCGATGCGGGGGAGCGCGTGCGCCACGCTGTCGGCCTCGCCGACGATGACGAGGTCGGGCTCGCGCTCGAGCAGTTCGGCGACGCCGCGACGCACGATCTCGTGGTCGTCGACGAGGAAGACGCGGGTCATGGCACTCCACTCATGAGGGGATCACGGGCACGCGCTCGGCCTCGACCGGCACCCACCATCGGGCGCGCGTGCCGTGCGGGCCGCTGTCGACCTCGAATGCGCCGCCGAGCCGCTCCGCGCGCGTTCGCAGGTTGTCGAGCCCGCTGCGCCGGATCGGATCGCCGATGCCGTGGCCGTCGTCGACCACCTCGGCCGCGATCTCGTCGTCGGAGGCCGCCACCGTGAGCCCGACGGACCGCGCGTCGGCGTGCTTCACGGCGTTCGAGAGCAGCTCGCGCACCGACGCGGCGAGCTCGTCCGACAGCCACCCCTCCGAGATCAGGTCGACGGGGCCCTGGAAGGACACCGACACGGGCTGGCGCAGATGGCGCGACGCGGCCCCCGCGAGGTCGAGGACCCGGTGCCGCAGCGTGGGCACGCCCTCCGCCCGGGGCGTCAGCGCGAACACGATCGTGCGGATCTGCGCGATCGTCGCGTCGAGGGTCTCGACGGCGGCCTCGATGCGGTCTCCCGCGGGCCCGGGGGACAGCGAGGCCACCGCCTGCAGGTCGAGTCCGGCGCCGTAGAGCTGCTGGACGACGTGGTCGTGCAGGTCGCGGGCGATGCGGGCGCGGTCCTCGAGCAGCAGCGAGCGCTGCTGCGCGTCGCGCGCCTCGGCGAGCTCGTGCGCGAGCGAGACCCGCTCCGCGAGGTCCTCCGCGATGCGCAGCTCGGCGGGCGTGAAGTGCGGGGCGCCCGGGCGGCGGCCGGCCGCGATCACCGCGCTGGGCGTGCCGGACTTCCGCAGGGCCACGAACAGCACCGGGCCGTCGACGCCGTCGTCGTGGAGTGCCAGCGCCTCGCCGCCGGCGTCCCGTCGCCCTCCGGCGGTCGCCCGGGTCCCGCCGCCCTCGAGCGTGACGGCCGCGAGCGTGCGCCCCGGCGCGATCTCGGTGCCGGACAGCGCGTCGCAGTCGACGCCGCGCGCCTCGAGCACGCGCACCGAGCCGGGCTCGTCGCCCCGCACGACGACCGAGACCCGGTCGGCGGCACCGCGGGTGGCCAGTTCGTCGGCGATGAGGGCGGCGGCGGCATCGCCCGACGAGGTGAGCAGGGCGGCGGCGACCTGGGCGGAGGCCGCGGCCCACGCCTCGCGCATCTGCGCCTCGGCGAACCGGCGGGCGTTGTCGATCGCGACGCCCGCCGCGGCGGCGAGGGCCGCGATCAGCTCGACGTCCTCCTCGGAGAAGTCGCCGTCGGACCGGTTCGTGAGGTAGAGGTTGCCGAACACCTCGTCGCGCACGCGCACGGGCACGCCGAGGAAGCTGTGCATGGGCGGGTGCTCCGCCGGGAAGCCCACCGAGCGCGGGTCGTCGCCGATCTCGTGGAGGCGGATCGGGTCGGGATGGTCGATGAGGGCGCCGAGCAGCCCGCGGCCCTCGGGCAGGTGGCCGATGCGGTGCACGATGTCGTCGGGCATGCCGACGTGGATGAACTCCTCGAGCCCGCCCTGCGGTGCGAGCACGCCGAGCGCCCCGTACTCGGCGTCGACGAGTTCCAGCGCGGCCTCGACGATGCGCCGCAGCACCTCGGACAGCTCGATCTGCTCGACCACGGCCTGGGTGGCGTTGAGCAGGGCGCGGAGGCGGCCCTGCGTGCGCATGACCTCGTCGGCGCGCTCGACGAGGTCTCTGAGCGCCCGATCGAGCTCCACTCGCGGACCCTCAGGAAACGACAAATGCGAGGTCTCCGTCGCTCCCACTCCAATACCCCGGTGGTACGTGCCGCCACTGTAGCACCCGCTTTCCGCCGCCGTACCCCGGCCCTCGCGACCCGCCGCGCCGTGCTGAGGGACCAAAGGCCCCGCTCGCCGAGCGGCCGCATCGGATGCTGTTCGCATGACGATCGTGGTCGGTGCCGACGGAAGCGTGGCGAGTCGGGCAGCCCTCACCTGGGCCATCGATCGGGCGCGCGGCACGGGCGACGACCTCGTGCTCGTGACGGTCGTCGACGACGGATGGGGGTCGGTCGGCGGGCCCGCGCTGGCAGAGCTGCGGAGCGCCGCCGAGCAGGGGAGCGAACGGGAGCAGTCGTTCGTGCACGGGCTCGCGCCCGGACTCGCCGTCAGCGCGCAGGTCGTGGTCGGCAGTCCGATGCTCGTTCTCGCCGAGGCGGCCCGCGAGGCGGATCTCGTCGCCGTCGGGACGCACAAGGTCGGGTACTTCCACGGTCATGCGCTCGGCTCCCGGAGCCTGCAGCTCGCGGCGGTCACGACGACGCCCACCGTGGTGGTCCCCGTCACGTCGTGGCGCGGCCGCACGGGCGTCGCCGTCGGCGTGTCCGGGGGCACGGAGAGCGACGACGCCGTCCGGTTCGCGGCACGCGAGGCGAGGCGCCTCGGCGAGATGCTCGTGATCGTGCACTCGGACGGCGACGAGGCGCGCCCGGCTCCCGCGGAGCGTGCCGCATCGGTGGCCGCCGCCGAACACCCGGACGTCCCGATCGAGGTGCGCAGCACCGCCGATCCCGCCTCGGGCGCGCTGATCGGCGTCTCCCGCCGCGCGGTCCTCACGGTCACCGGCCGGCGCGTGGTCCGCGGGCGGGGATTCCTGCCGCTCGGGAGGACCAACTCGGACCTCCTGATGAACCTGGCCGGCGCCGTCGTGGTCGTCCCCGACCTCGCGACCGCGGCCGCGTCAGCGGCCTGAGCGCGGCCGGCGACCGGCCGCCGTCCAGCTCGCCCCGCGCACGCGCTGCACCATCCACGTCGCGGAGGCGGCGCCGACGGCCCACGCGACGAGCATCGCGATCGAGCCCCAGGCGACCATCGGGCCGTCCGGTCGCCACGCCTCGAGGAGCGCCGTCCGCAGGTGGGCGAGCGGGAAGACGGCGCCGACGCTGCGCATCCAGTCCGGCCCGCCGACGAGGAACACGTCGGAGAAGAACGCCACGACGAACAGGAGCAGGAGCGAGACCGCCCCGGCCGCCCGCGCGTCGGGCACCGCCGTCGCGAGGAGCACGCCGCACGCGGCGAGCGCCGCGACGCCGAGCACGACGACGACGGCCCCGAGCGCGACGCCGCCGGCGGTCGTGCGCAGCCCGAACGCCGCCGCCCCGAGCAGCAGCATCGCAGCGGCGATCACCCAGCCGACGACCACGGCGGCCACGGCGCGTCCGGTCCCGATCTCGGCGATCGAGAGGGGCGTGCCGCGCCAGCGCTTCAGCAGCCCGCGCTCCGCGGATCCGGCGACCCACTCGGCCGTCGTCATGAACGCCACCACCGCGACCCCCCAGGCGCACATCGCGGCGGCCGTCGAGGTGACGATGGGGATCCCGTCGCGCTCGCCGCCGCCCTGCAGCGTCACGAGCAGCCAGACCAGCGCGAGCGGCACGGCGACGGCGAAGAAGAGGTCGCCGGGTCGCCGGAGGGTGGATCTGAGCGCCGCGCCGACCTGGCCCATGGTCCGGCCGAGCTCGGTGGGGCGTCCGGTCCGCGCGCGATCCAGCACGGCCGTCGCCGACGTCGCACCGACCGCCGCCCTCGCGGGGCGGTCCGCGGCATCCGATCCCGTCCGGGCGCCGGGCGCGGCGCCGCCGCGTCGCCGGCGCGCGTGCGGCTCCCACCGGAACGCGACGGCTGCCACGATCGCCCCGGCCGCGCCCCACGCGGCGATGAGCGCGAGATGTCCGAGGTTCCAGGGCGGCAGGTCGTCAGAGGGGTTGAAGAGGTCCTGGAGCGAGACGACGAACGGCTTGAGCGGCAGCGCCCAGGCGAGGTCGCCGAGCCAGGCGGGCAGCTCGCCCCCGATGATGAACACGCCCGAGATGAACGACAGCACGACCACGAGCCCGATCGAGATGGCCTCGGTCGCGCGAGCCGACGGGGCGAGCGTGGCGATGGCGATGCCGAGCGCGCTGAAGGAGAGCAGCGCGAGGAGGATGGTCACCACGAGGGAGGGCACGGCCTCAGCGGGCACGGTCACGCCGTACGCGAGGATCGCGACGGCGAGCAGGACGGCGATCGCCGCGACGGCGAGCGCGGTCACCGCCGCGACCTGCGACGCGACGTACGCCCACGAGGGCAGGGGCGTGCCGCGCAGCCGCTTCAGGACGAGCGACTCGCGGTCGAGGGCGACCCCGATGGCGACCGACGGGAGCGTCGCGAAGAGGCAGCCCATGGCGAGGGCCGTGGGCGTCGCGAACTGCATCACACGCAGGTCGGTCGTCGGGTCGACGACCTCGTTGCCGGCGACGATCCCGACGAGCACGAGCCAGACCAGGGGCAGGCCGAACGTGAACACGAACGCCGTCCGGGCGCGCCACAGCGAGCGGAGCACGTGCGCGCCCCGGTGGACGAGCAGGCCCGCGGGGGCCGGCCGACCGGCCTCCTCGACCGGCGGCAGCCCTCGGGTGCCGGATGCCGCGGCCTCGACGGTCACGCAGGCACCGCCTCGTCCGTCCCGGCGCGCACGGCCCGCTCGCCGACCAGCTCCAGGTACGCGTCCTCGAGGGTCGGACGGCGGACCTCGATGCCGTCGAGCGCGACCTGCCGGTCGAGCGACCAGCCGGTCATCGCGTGGAGCGCGGCCGTCGCATCATCCGTCGTGACCCGCCAGAGGGCGCCGTCGCGCTCGACCGCGGCGGTGTCGCCGAGCACCCGGTGCAGGCCGCCGCCCGCGCCGCCCGCTCCACCCTCCGCGCCGCCGGCGTCCACCGCGTCGACCGACCGGAACTCGATGACCGTCGCGCGACCGCGGGCGGCGAGCGCCTCCGGCGTGCCGAGCGCGACCAGCCGGCCCGCGACGACCACGGCGACCCGGTCGGCGAGGTGCTGCGCTTCGTCCAGGTAGTGCGTGGTGAGCAGCACCGTCGTCCCGTTCGCGCGCAGGTCGCGGATGATCGACCACGCCTGCCGGCGCGCCTCGGGGTCGAAGCCGACGGTCGGTTCGTCGAGGAAGAGCACCTCGGGGTCGCCGACGAGGCCGAGCGCGAGATCGAGCCGCCGCCGCTGGCCGCCCGAGAGGGTCCGCACGCGCGCCGACCGCTTGGCGGTCAGGCCGACGAGCTCGATCACCGCATCGGCATCGAGGCGCCGCGGGTAGAGGTCGCGGTGCAGGCGGACGAGCTCGACGACCGTCGCGTCCTCGTCGAACCCGGCCTCCTGCAGCACGATGCCGATCCGCTCGCGCAGCGCCCGCTCGCGCCGGGCCGGGTCGTGGCCGAGCACGCGGACCTCGCCCGAGTCCGCCGTGCGGTGGCCCTCGATCGTCTCGACCACGGTGGTCTTGCCCGCCCCGTTCGGTCCGAGGAGCGCGAACACCTCGCCACGCTCGATCTCGAAGGACACCCCGTCCACGGCCTGCACGTCTCCGTACGCCTTCCTCAGGTCCCGGACCTCGATCGGACGCATGCCACACCTCCCAGGGTCCCCTCGACGCTACGAGCGAGCGGATGGCGCACCTCGGGCCGAAAGGCCCGCCGGGCGGGGTGACCGGCGCATGTACCCCGTTCGGGAGGCATCACGCCGCTTCGGAAGGTAGGCTGCATCCGGCAATCGCACTGAG
Source organism: Agromyces sp. CCNWLW213 (assembly GCF_037199545.1). Lineage (NCBI taxonomy): Bacteria > Bacillati > Actinomycetota > Actinomycetes > Micrococcales > Microbacteriaceae > Agromyces > Agromyces sp. CCNWLW213. The sequence goes on from NZ_JBBBDX010000006.1 coordinate 216,397, forward strand.
GGACGTGGTGGACGAGGCAATGGACGAGCCGAGGGCGGGATCGGCGGGTGAGCGGCGCGGCCGCCATGCCGCGCCTCCTTCCGGACCCGCCGGACTCCTCGACCGGGCGGCTTCCGCGGCGCTCGCGGCGCTCGGCCGCGTGCGAGAGCGGGGCCGCGCGGCGATCGGAGCGTTCCGCGCCGGCCCGCTCGTGCCGTGGGTCTCGGCGCACCGCGGGATCGTGCTCATCGGCGGATCGCTGGTCGTCTCCGCGGCGGCGCTCGCCAGTACCGCGGCCATGATCGCGTCGCCCGGCCCGCCCCCGGCCGCCGAGGGGACCGAGACCGTCGACGACGGCGCCCGGCCCCGCCCGGGGTCGGACTTCACCATGCCGACGCCGGCCCCGACCACGACGACGCCGACCCCCGAGCCGACGCCGATCCCCACGGCGACGCCCGTGCCGGCCGAGCCAGGCACGAGCGAGCCGCCGAGCGGGTCCGAGCCGACGCCGGCGCCGGTCGAGCCCACCCCGGAGCCCGAGGAGGACGCGCCCGGCAACTCCGGCAACTCGCCCGGCGCCGCGAACCGGCCCGACAAGACGAAGGGCTGACCCGGCCGGCTCCGGGCTGATCGGCGCGGAGGCGCGTCGCGGAGTGGGGGCGGCAGGCCGGCGGCGAGGCTCCCGGGGGACGGGAACGGTCTTCAGCATGCCGGCCGGCCTGCCAGGGATGACGAGCATCCCGACTCCGAGTCTGCGGGGCCGCCGAGTCCCGGGGGAGGGCCTTGACATCGGCGGATCGGGCGTGGCGACGCTCGCCGTTCAGGTTCGTCACACTCCGCATTCACTGATCGTTCGGGCGCGCGTGCTGCGCTAGCTTCGAACCGACCCGGACGATCGGAAACGAGACGGAGTCACCGTGAGCAGCCGCAAGGCCGAGTACCCCCGCCCGTCCCACTTCCTCCTGCACATCAGCGACACGCACCTGCTCGGAGGCGGACGCCGGCTCTACGATCGGGTCGAGGCCGACCGGTACCTGCGCGAGCTGTTCGAGCAGTTCGAGGCGTCGGGCGGCCGGCCCGACGCGATCGTCTTCACGGGCGACCTCGCCGACCGCGGCGAGTCGGAGGCGTACGACCTCATCCGCCGGATCGTCGAGCCGGCCGCGGCGCGGCTCGGATCGCGCGTCATCTGGGTCATGGGCAACCACGACGACCGCGACGCCTTCCGCCGCGCGCTCCTCGGCGACGTCGTCGGCGGGCAGCGACCGGTCGACCGCGTGGACGACGTGAACGGCCTTCGCGTCATCACGCTCGACACCAGCGTCCCGGGCTCCCACCACGGCGAGCTGTCGGGCGACCAGCTCGACTGGCTCGCCGAGGAGCTGTCGATCCCGGCGCCGGACGGCACCATCCTCGCGATGCACCACCCGCCGATCCCGAGCGTGCTCGACCTCGCCGCGTCCGTCGAGCTGCGCGACCAGGGGGCACTCGCCGAGGTCGTCGCGGGCAGCGACATCCGCTCGATCATCGCCGGGCACCTGCACTACTCGTCGACCGCCGTGTTCGCGGGCGTGCCCGTGTCGGTGGCGTCCGCGAGCTGCTACACGCAGGACCTGACCGTGCCCGTCGGCGGGACCCGCGGACGTGACGGCGCACGCGCGTTCAACCTCGTGCACGTGTACCCCGGCACGATCCTCCACTCCGTCGTCCCGCTCGGCGAGACTCCCGCGCTCGACTGGGTCGACGCCGACGAGACCCGGCGGCGCCTCGCGACGGCGGGCATCGAGATCGCGGAGGCCGCGCCGCCGCCGCCGCGCGAGGAGGAGCCGCCGTTCACGCGGCCCATCCCCGTGCTCGCGTAGCCCGCGCGAGACGGCGCCGGATCAGGCGGCGGGGTCGTCGGCGCGGACCGCGATCGACGGTGCGCTCGCCGCGACGATCGCGTCCGCGGCATCCGTCGCGCCCTTCTCCCACGGCGCCGGGAACGGGAAGTACCGCTCGAGGAAGTCGATGACCGCCTCGGTGCGCTCCTCGACCGAGATCTCGGGGAAGCTGCCGTCGTTCAGGCAGAACATGTCCATGTCGCGGCGCTTCAGCAGGCGCTTCATCGCGGGCAGCGCGCGCTTCAGGGTCGTCTCGACGTACTTGACCTTCGCATCCGTCTGCACGACGGCGCGGCCGGTGAGCAGCGCGTAGTAGTGGTACAGCGAGTTCGTCACCGAGATGTCGGTCGCCGAGCGGAACCGGCTCGCGGCCGTGCGACGGAACTCCTCCGCGAACTCCTGCTCGAGCTCGGCCATGACGCTCTTGCGCAGCGGTGCGGCGCAGTGCTCGAGGTGCCGCGTCGTGACCTTGCCGTAGCGCTCCCGGAGCAGCCGGCGGTTGACGCGTGCCGCATTCTCGAAGCCCGAGCGGCTGGGGTCGGAGTCGCCGAGCCCGATGCGCGTGCCGGCCTCGACGAACTTCGTGACGCCGCCGGGCGAGAAGAACAGGTCGGGCGAGAGGGGGCGCCCGAAGAACATGTCGTCGTTGGAGTAGAGGAAGTGCTCGGCGATGCCCGGGATGCGGTGCAGCTGGCTCTCGACGGCGTGGGAGTTGTAGGTGGGCAGCACCGACGGGTCGGCGAACATCTCCTCGGCACGCACGACGGTGACCTTGGGATGCTTCGCGAGCCAGGCGGGCGGGCGCGAGTCGGTGCAGATGAAGATGCGGCGCACCCACGGCGCGAACAGGTGCACCGAGCGGAGCGCGTACTTCAGCTCGTCGATCTGGCGGTAGCGGGCCTCGGAGTCGTCGCCCTCGCCGACGACGTAGGTCTGCATGCGGCGCGCGCGCTCGCGGAGGAACTCGACGTCGGATCCGTCGACCCACGAGAACACCATGTCGATCTCGAAGTCGACGTCGCTCGCGAGCGGGGCCCACATGTGCTCGAGCGTGCGCCAGTCGCGGCCGTGGAGGTGCACGGTCTCCTCGACGGCCTCGCTGCGGGGGAGGGTGCGGCGCATGAGCGCGTTCTCGACGGGCGCCTCGATGACGTCCTCGCCGAACCGCCAGAACTCGAGCTGCACGGCCGTCTCGGCGCCGTACCGGAGCCGGCCGACCGGCTCGACGCGCGGGCGGTACAGGCGGACCGCCCGGGGCTTGCGGTGCGACGACAGCGAGCCGTCGGCCACGAGCACGTGCCGGTCGCCGGCCGACTTCTCGGGGATGAGCGTCGCGGCGTAGAACGGCTCGTCGGCGAACGCCGTGACGAGCGCGCGCACGACCGCCTTGCGCTCGGCGCGGTCGACGGCGATCACCGGGCGACCGCCGTCGCGGCGCACCAGCAGGTAGTCGATCCCTGCGACGTCGAGGGCGGACGCCACGGCGCACAGGTCCTCGACCATCGACTCCTGCGGGGTGATGTGCCCGTTGCGCAGCGCGTACTGGCCCTTCCGGACCACGACGTCGTCGCGATCGAAGCGCGCGTGGGTGGCGTCGGGGGAGACGAGCACGAGTTCGGGCACATCGCTCAGCCGCAGGCCCGGATCCGGGTCGGGACGACGGCGACGGAACGCGTCGCCGGTCTGGGGCATGCGGTCGCGGCGGGGCTCGGCGGGCTCGGTCGTCGTCACGTCGTGAGGTGCTCCTCGGTCGGGGTGCTGCGCCGATCGGCGCGGTGCTCTCATGGTACGGCCCCGCGGCCGCGCGAAACGGGGCTTGCATCGAGGTGCGCTCCGGGGGACCGTGTTGCGTCGCGTGTCGTGCCGTGTCGCGCCGTGACGGCGGGCCTTGAGACGGATGCCGCGGCATCCGTAGCGTCGGGCGCATCGCCGGCGACGGGAGGGAGGCGGCATGTCGAGCACGAGCACCGCGGAGCGCACGGGAACGCTCGCCGCGACCGCGACCGCGCCCCTCGCCGACCTGGTCGGCGCGGACCTCGAGGTGCCGGTCCTCGGCGGCGGGCGCACGCGCCACGTGAACCTCGACGTCGCGGCATCCGCCCCCGCGTTCTCGGTCGTCGCCGAGCACGTGGCCCGCGTCCTGCCGTTCTACGCGAGCGTGCACCGCGGAACCGGCTACCTCTCGCAGGCGTCCACGGCGATCGTCGACGACGCGCGCGTCGCGATCGCGCGTCACGTCGGCGCACGGATCGACGACCACGTCGTGGTCACGCGCAACACCACCGAGGCGCTCAACCTCCTCGCGTCGGCGGTGCCCGGCGAGACCGTGGTGCTCGACCTCGAGCACCACGCCAACCTGCTCCCGTGGGCGCGGCGCGGCCGGCGCGTCGTGGTGGCGCAGCCGACCCTGGCGGCGACGCTCGACGCGCTCGCCGCGGAGCTCCGACGCCGGCCGGCGGCGCTGCTGTCGATCACGGGTGCATCGAACCTCACCGGCGAGGTGCTGCCGGTGGAGCCGCTCGCATCGCTCGCCCATGACCACGGCGCCCGCCTGGCGGTGGATGCCGCGCAGCTGCTGCCGCACCGGCGGGTCGACCTCGCGGCATCCGGCATCGACTACCTCGCGTTCTCGGGGCACAAGGCGTACGCGCCGTTCGGCGCGGGCGCCCTCGTCGGGCGCGGGGACTGGCTCGACGCCGCCCCGGCCCACCTCGCGGGCGGCGGCGCCGTCGAATCGGTCGCCGTCGATGCGGCGTCGTGGAAGCACGGGCCCGAGCGCCACGAGGCCGGCACGCCGAACGTCGTCGGCATCGCGGCGATCGCGAGCGCCCTCGGCGAACTCGAGCGGCTCGGCGAGCCCGCCCGCCGCGCCCACGAGGAGATGCTGACCGCCCGTCTGCAGGACGGGCTCGCCGCGATCCCCGGAGTCCGCGTGCTGCGCGGCTTCGCCGACGTCGACGACCGGCTCGGCATCGCCACCGTCGAGCTCGAGCGAGGGTCCGTGGGCCTCGTCGCCGCGGCCCTCGCCGCCGAGCACGGCATCTCGGTGCGAGCCGGCCGGTTCTGCGCGCACCCCTTCTTCGACCGCATCGCGACGCGGGCCAACGGCCTGCGGGCGAGCATCGGCGCAGGATCGACGTCCGACGACGTCGACCGGTTCCTCGACGCGCTCGCCCGCCTGGTCGTCGCCGGACCGGCGCACGCGTACGACCGCACGCCGGCCGGCTGGTGTCCGCGGCACGACGACCGGCCGCGGCCGGCGCTCGGCTGAGGACCGCTCGCCCGCCGCCCGCCATCGGGTGGCGGCATCCGGCGACGCGCCTACACTGGTTCGGGTCGAAGGGGGTCGGAATGCGTCCGCTCAGCGAGGACGAGCTCCGGTCGTCGTTCGTGAACGCGACCGATCGGGAACTCGACGAGCTCGAACTGCCGCTCGAGTACCTGCTCGTCGACTGGGAGCACGTCGACGCGCTCGCCTGGCGCGACCGCAAGGCGAGCCGACGGGGCTACCTCGTGACGCTCATCGACGACGAGCCCGTTGGCATCGTGCTGCGCGCCGCCGACCCGCCCGCCTCGCGGTTCCGGGCGAGCATGTGCAACCTCTGCCACACGCAGCAGCCGGCCAACCAGGTGACGATGTTCTCGGCACGGCGGGCCGGCGAGGCGGGCCGAAACGGCGACACGGTCGGCACCTACCTGTGCAGCGACCTGTCGTGCCAGGAGAACGTGCGGCTCCATGCGCCGCTCGCGCCCGCCGAGGTGCGGAACGGCTCGCACGCGTGGTCGCGCATCGACGGCCTGGCCCGCCGCACGCGGGCGTTCGTCGAGGGCGTGCGCGCCGGCTGAGCCCGCCCGGCGGCCGGGCCGCACGCGAGGCGCCCGTTCCGAGGCCTACTCGGCGTCGAGCGCGACCGGCTCGAGTCGCGGTCGCTTCGCGCTGCGCCCGTCGCCCGACGAGCGTCCCGTGAGACGCCGCCCGATCCACGGGAGCACGTACTCGCGGTAGTACACGGCCGTGTTCCGGCTCTTCGGGCCGGGCGGGGCGGCCGCCACCTCGGCGACGCCCCACTCCTCGGGCACCGGCACCCCGAGGGCGGTGAGGACGTTCGACGCGACGCGGGCGTGACCAAGCGAGTTCAGATGCAGTTTGTCGGCCGACCAGTAGCGGATGTCGCGGAGTCCCCGGTCGGCGAAGTTGTCGACGAACGTCACGCCGTCGAGCGACGCGAGGTCGTACAGGGCCTGTGTCAGGCGAGCGCCGCGCGCATCGAACACCCGCCCGAGCGGGAGGTGCTCGGTCGGGTTCGCCCCGCTCAGCATGAGCACGTGGATGCCCTCGTCGCGGATGCGATGCACCGCCTGGCGGAACCGCTGCGCCACGTGCTCCTCGGGCATGCGCGGTCGGAGCATGTCGTTTCCGCCGCCGTTGAAGCTGATCACCTCGGGCTTCAGCGCGATGGCCGCCTCGAGCTGCTCGTCGACGATGGGGCCGAGCTTGCGGCCGCGGATCGCGAAGTTCGCGTAGCGCACCGGTTCGGGGGCGGCCTCCTTCGCGAGCCCGAGGGCGACGAAGTCGGCCCAGCCGCGCACCGTGCCGTCGGGCAACTCGTCACCCACGCCCTCGGTGAAGCTGTCGCCGATCGCCGCGTACGAGTGGAAGAGCATGCGTTCCACGCTATCGTGCGGCGTCCGTCGGCCCCACGGGTTGCGCTGCGGGCGTCATCGGATGCCGCGGCGTGTCGACACCGCCGTCCCTCGTCAGTTCGCGGCGTGGCCCTGGGCGTGCTCGAGTTCGCAATCGGCACCGGGGTAGAGCAGCGCCTCGTGCCCGTCGTCGAACCGCACCACGTACGGCGGTGCACCGTCGGCGCCGCGCACCTCGAGCACCTCGCCGTGCCGCTCGCCGCTGCCCACCTGCTTGCCGTGGATGACCAGTCGATCGCCGACCGTCGCCTGCATCGGGAACCCCCCTGTCGCGAGAACCGTCCTCGTTCCACGGTACGCCGCGGCGCCGCCCGCCGGAAGGGAGGACGTCGAACGCGGGGGAGGTGCGGACCCGGGATCCGCACCTCCGCGGCGGGCGATCTCCTCCGGGGCCGGCGACGCGTGCGGGCTTCAGTCGGTCGCGAGCAGCGCCGCCCACAGGTCGGCTCGCGCGTGGAACCCCGACAGGTCGCGGCCGAGCAGCTTCTCGGCGAGCGCGATGCGGCTGCGCACGGTATGGCGGTGGACGCCGAGCTCCTGCGCCGTCGCGTCGAACTGGCCCCCGTGCGCGAGCCACGACCGCGTCGTCTCGAGCAGTGCCGTGCCGTTCTCCTCGTCGTGCCGGATGAGCGGCTCCAGGGTCGCGCGCGCGACGGCGCGGGCGTCCGTCCGGGCGAGGAAGGCGAGGACGCCCTGACGGCTGATGTCGTCGAACATCGTCACGCCCGGCCCGGTCTCGCGGGCGCGATCGAGCGCGCGCCGCGCCTGCTCGTGCAGCGAGGCGAGACGCGTGACGGATGCCGCGTCCGAGACGCCGACGGGCACGTCGTACTCGGTCGCGAGCTCGTCGGCCACGCCGCTGTCCGCGTCCTCCATGACGAGCACGACCGCCTCGCCGTCGCGCCCGAAGAAGAGGCGTCCGTCGCGCTCGTCGACGCGCAGCTCGAGGAACTCGGCGACACGATCGATGTGCTCGGTGGGCAGGTCCGAGACCGCGACCCGCACCGGGTCGGCCGGGAGCGGCCCCCACATCTCCGCGGACACCTCGCTCGCGAGGTGCACGTCGCCGGCGAGCATCGAGCGCAGGAGCCCGGACCGCAGGTGCCCCCGGGCGCGGTCGAGGTCGCGGTTCTGCTCGAGCGCGAGGCCGGCGAGCGCGATCACCGAGGTCACGACCTCGCGCCCGGCCTGGTCGAGCTCGGGGGATTCCCCGATCGCGAGCACGCCGCGCAGCGCGCCGCCGGCGCCGAGCGTCTGCAGCGTCATCCGCTGCGGCCGCGCCACCGAGGCGCCCGCTTCGAGCGTGCGGCTCGCGCGCTGGCCCCGACGCAGCATCGAGCGGGCCTCGCCCACGACCTCGCCGAGCGCGGGCTGGCCGAGGCCGCCCTCCGGCGCCTCGCGATCGAGCGCCCCCGCGGCATCCACGAGCCCGACCCACGTGCCGAGCCGCTGGCTCAACTCGCTGAGCGTGGCCCCGAGCCCGTCGGGGCGGAGCGCCGCGAGCGAGATCGCGCGCTGCGCCTGCAGGGCCCACGCCTGCCGCGCGTTCGCGTCGGCCGCGTTGAGGTCGGCGATCGTGCGCGCGATGCGGATGAACGGCACGCGGTAGGGCACCTCGAACAGCGGCAGGCCGTGGCGGCCGCACGCCTCGACGAGCGCGACCGGCGCACCCGAGCGCACCACCTCGGCGCCGAAGCCGAGGGCGGCGAGTCCCGCGCCCGCGAGGCGGGCCACGTAGGCCTCGAAGAGGTCTGGGTCGTCGTGCCCGGTGTCCGGCCCGAACTGCGTGCCGGTCGTGAGGAGCACCTGGCCCGGTTCGAGGAACGGCGCCGGATCCTCGAGGTCGGAGCTGTGCACCCACGGCACGGGCGCGTCGAGCGCGCCGTCGGGCAGGCGCGATTCATCCGCCATCAGGGTGAGTGCCAGGTCGCCGCGCTCCAGCAGCGTGCGCACGGTGGGCTTCACGGGACCTCCTCGGTGTACGCCGCGTCGAGAACACTGGGTCCGAGTGTACATCGGGGCGGGGGTGGCATCCGATCGGCGCTGCCTACCATGGCCCGACACCGCCACCGTCGTCACCGCATCGGAGCACCCATGACCCTCGTCGAATCCACGGCCACCGTCGTCGGCGGCCCCGCCCTCCCGCAGGAGCGCCGCCTCGTCACCAGCATCCCCGGCCCGCGCTCGCAGGAGCTCATGAGCCGCAAGGCCGCCGCCGTCGCCAAGGGCGTCGGCACCACCATCCCCGTCTCGGTCGTCGCGGCCGGCGGGGGCGTCGTCGTCGACGCCGACGGCAATTCCATCATCGACCTCGGCTCGGGCATCGCGGTCACGGGCGTCGGCAACGCGAACCCGCGCGTCGTCGAGGCCGTCACCGCGCAGCTCAACGCGTTCACGCACACGTGCTTCACCGTCGCGCCGTACGACAACTACGTCGCCGTGGCCGAGAAGCTCAACGAGCTCACCCCCGGCGACCACGAGAAGCGCTCGGCCCTCTTCAACTCGGGCGCCGAGGCCGTCGAGAACGCCGTCAAGATCGCGCGCCGCTTCACGAAGAAGGCGGCCGTCGTCGCGTTCGACCACGCCTACCACGGCCGCACCAACCTGACCATGGGGCTCACCGCGAAGAACATCCCCTACAAGGACGGCTTCGGCCCGTTCGCGCCCGAGGTGTACCGCGCCCCGCTCAGCTACCCGTACCGCGACAACGGCCTCTCCGGCGCCGAGGCCGCGGCGCGCGCGATCACGCAGATCGAGAAGCAGATCGGGGCGAACAACCTCGCCGCGATCATCATCGAGCCCATCCAGGGCGAGGGCGGCTTCATCGTTCCCGCCCCCGGCTTCCTGCCCGCACTCGTGACGTGGGCGAACGAGAACGACGTCGTCTTCATCGCCGACGAGGTGCAGACCGGCTTCGGCCGCACGGGCGCCTGGTTCGCGAGCGAGCACGAGGGCATCGTCCCCGACCTCGTCGTGACGGCGAAGGGCATCGCCGGCGGCCTGCCGCTCTCGGCCGTCACCGGCCGCGCCGACATCATGGACTCCGCCCACGCCGGCGGCCTCGGCGGCACCTACGGCGGCAACCCGCTCGCGTGCGCCGCCGCGCTCGCCGCGATCGAGTCGTACGAGCAGGAGGGCCTCATCGAGCGCGCGCAGCAGATCGGCGCCGTGCTCATCGGCCGCCTCAACGCGCTCCGCACCGCCGACGCCCGCATCGGCGACGTCCGCGGCCGCGGCGCCATGGTCGCCATCGAACTCGTCGACCCCGCGACCGGCGCCCCCGACGCCGCGCTCACCGGCAAGCTCGCCGCGTACGCCCACGCCAACGGCGTGCTCGTGCTCACGTGCGGCACCTACGGCAACGTCATCCGGTTCCTGCCGCCGCTCACGATCAGCGACGAGCTGCTCGTCGAGGGCCTCGACGTCATCGCCGAGGGGCTGAAGCAGGCATGAACCCCGTGACGGCGCCGACGATGTCGCCGACGGATGCCGCGGCATCCGTCACCCGACCCGCCCCCTCGGTGGCAGCCGAGGCGACGCCCCTGGCCGACGCGCGCTCCCAGCTCGCCGAGGCCGTGGCGCTGCTCGGCTACGGCGACGGACTTCACCAGATGCTCGCGACCCCGCGCCGCGAGCTCAGCGTGGCCGTGCCGCTGCGCATGGACTCGGGCGAGAGCCGCCTGTACCTGGGCTACCGCGTGCAGCACAACTTCTCGCGCGGCCCCGCGAAGGGCGGCCTCCGCTACGCGCCGAACGTGAACCTCGACGAGGTGCGCGCGCTCGCGATGTGGATGACGTGGAAGTGCGCCCTGCTCGACGTGCCGTACGGCGGCGCGAAGGGCGGGCTCGCGATCGACCCGCGCGAGCACTCCACGGCCGAGCTCGAGCGCGTCACGCGCCGCTACACGAGCGAGATCCTCCCGATCATCGGCCCGGAGCGCGACATCCCCGCGCCCGACATCGGCACCGACGAGCAGACCATGGCCTGGATCATGGACACCTACTCGGTGAACTCGGGCTACACGGTGCCCGGCATCGTCACCGGCAAGCCGATCTCGCTCGGCGGCTCGCTCGGCCGTGCGTCGGCCACCTCGCGCGGCGTGACCCACATCGCGCTCGCCGCGCTCCGCCACGCCGGACTCGAGCCGTCGCGCTCGACCGCGGCCGTGCAGGGCTTCGGCAAGGTCGGTGCGGATGCCGCGCGGTTCCTCGCCGAGGCCGGCGTGCGCGTCACCGCGGTGAGCGACCAGTACGGCGCGGTGCGCAACGACCGCGGCCTCGACATCGAGGCGCTGCTCGACCACGTGCGCGCCTCCGGCTCCGTCGTCGGCTTCGCCGGCGCCGACGAGCTCGACCGCGACGCCGTGCTGACGCAGGACGTCGACCTGCTCGTCCCCGCCGCCGTCGAGGGCGTGCTCAACGAGGCCAACGCCCGCGACGTGCTCGCCCGCGTGATCGTCGAGGGCGCCAACGGTCCCACGACCCCCGCCGCCGACGCGATCCTGCGCGAGCGCGGCGTGCTCGTCGTCCCCGACATCCTCGCCAACGCGGGCGGTGTCATCGTCTCGTACTTCGAGTGGGTGCAGGCCAACCAGGCGTACTGGTGGCGTGCCGACGAGGTCGAGAGCAGACTGGAGGAGCGGATGCTGAACGCCTGGCGTCACGTCCTCGGCTACGCCGAGGCCCGCGACCTCTCGCTCCGCACCGCCGCCACGGCGCTCGCCGTCGAGCGCGTCGCCGAGGCGCACCGCATCCGCGGCCTCTACCCGTGATCGCGCGAGATCCGCGCACGACTGGAACGGACATCCAACGCATGACCACTGCAACGCAGGAATCCGCGCTCCTCGACCGCGTCGCCGACGGCCTCTTCATCGGCGGCGAGTGGGTCGAAGCCGAGGGCGGCAGGACCTTCGAGGTCCGCGACCCGGCCACGGGCGAGGTCATCAAGGCCATCGCCGACGCGTCGCCCGCCGACGGCATCCGCGCGCTGGACGCGGCCGTCGCCGCGCAGGACGCGTGGGCCGCCACCGCGCCGCGGGAGCGCGGCGAGATCCTCCGCCGCGCGTTCGACCGGCTGATGGAGCGTCGCGAGGAGTTCGCCCTCCTCATGACCCTCGAGATGGGCAAGCCGCTCGCCGAGGCGCGCGGCGAGGTCAACTACGGCGGCGAGTTCCTCCGCTGGTTCAGCGAGGAGGCCGTGCGCATCACCGGCCGCTACGGCTGGAACCCCGAGGGCACCGGCCGCATCGTGGTCGCGCAGCGCCCGGTGGGCCCGTCGTACTTCATCACGCCGTGGAACTTCCCGCTCGCGATGGCGACCCGCAAGATCGCCCCGGCACTCGCCGCGGGCTGCACCGTCGTCGTCAAGCCCGCCGCGCTCACGCCGCTCACGACCATCGCGTTCGTGCAGCTGCTCGAGGAGGTCGGGCTGCCGAAGGGCGTCGTGAACGTCGTCACCACGACGAGCTCGTCGAAGGTCTCCGGCCCGATCATCGCCGACCCGCGCCTGCGCAAGCTCTCGTTCACGGGCTCGACCGAGGTCGGCCGCAAGCTCATCGAGCAGTCGGCGCAGGGCATCCTCCGCACCTCCATGGAGCTCGGCGGCAACGCGCCGTTCGTCGTGTTCGAGGACGCCGACCTCGACAAGGCCGTGGAGGGCGCGCTCGTCGCGAAGTTCCGCAACATCGGCCAGGCGTGCACGGCCGCGAACCGCTTCATCGTCCACGAGTCGGTCGCGGCCGAGTTCGCGCGCCGCGTCACCGAGCGGGTCTCCGGCATGAACGTCGGCCGCGGCACCGATGACGGCGTGCACATCGGCCCGCTCATCGACGACGACGCGGTCGCGTCGACCCACGAGCTCGTGACCGACGCGGTCTCGAAGGGCGCGACGGTGCTCGCCGGCGGCTCGCCGATCGACGGCACCGGCTCGTTCTACGCGCCCACCGTGCTCGGCGACGTCTCGGCCGACGCGCGCCTGCTCCGCGAGGAGATCTTCGGGCCGGTGCTCGGCATCACCACCTTCTCGGACGAGGACGAGGCTGTGCGTCTCGCGAACGCCACCGAGTACGGCCTGATCTCGTACGTCTTCACGCAGGACCTCGCCCGCGGCCACCGCATGATCGACCGCCTCGACACCGGCATGATGGGCCTCAACACGGGCCTCGTGTCCAACGCGGCGGCCCCGTTCGGCGGCGTCAAGCAGTCGGGCATCGGCCGCGAGGGCGGCTTCGAGGGCATCCACGAGTTCCTCGACACCAAGTACACCCTGATCCCGGCCTAGCGCCGGTCGAGCGGATGCCGCGCGGCGAATCCACCGCGGCATCCGCTCACCCATGCACCCCCGCAACGAAGGAACCACCATGCAACGGATCGACACCGACGTCGTCATCGTCGGCGCGGGCGCCGCGGGCCTCACGGCCGCGACGGAGCTCGTCAGGGCAGGACGCGACGTCGTCGTGCTCGAGGCGCGCGACCGCGTCGGCGGCCGCCTGCACACCGACGTCATCGACGGCGCCATGCTCGAGGTCGGCGGCCAATGGGTCTCACCCGACCAGGACGCCCTGATCGAGACGCTCGACGAGCTCGGCCTCGAGACGTACCCGCGCTACCGCGAGGGCGTCAACGTCTACATCGGGCCGACCGGCGAGCTGAAGAAGTTCGAGGGCGACATCTTCCCGGTGCCCCCGGCGACCGAGCAGGAGATCCTGACGCTCATCGAGAAGCTCGACGCGCTCGTCGCCGAGATCGACCCCGAGCAGCCGTGGGCGCACCCGCGCGCGAAGGAGCTCGACGAGATCTCGTTCGCGCACTGGCTCGAGACCCAGACCGACGACGAGGAGGCACGCGAGAACGTCGGCATGTTCATCGCCGGCGCCATGCTCACCAAGCCCGCGCACGCGTTCTCGGCGCTGCAGGCCCTGCTCATGGCGGCCTCCGCGGGCTCGTTCTCGAACCTCGTGGACGCCGACTTCATCCTCGACCGCCGCGTCGTCGGCGGCCTCCAGCTCGTGCCCATCGGCCTCGCCGAGCGCCTGGGCGAGCGGGTGCGCCTGAACCAGCCCGTGCGCACCATCCGGTGGCAGTCGGATGCCGCGCCGGGGCAGGCCGCGGTCGTCGCCGTGACCGACGAGCTCGAGGTGCACGCGCGCGAGATCGTGCTCGCCGTGCCGCCGATCCTCGTGAACCGCATCTCGTACGAGCCGCCGCTGCCGCGCCGCCAGCACCAGCTGCACCAGCACCTCTCGATGGGCTTCGTCATCAAGGTGCACGCGGTGTACGAGACCCCGTTCTGGCGCGAGCAGGGCCTGTCCGGCACCGCGTTCAGCCCGTGGGAGCTCGTGCACGAGGCGTACGACAACTCCAACCACGACGACCCGCGCGGAACCCTCGTCGGGTTCGTCGCCGACGAGGCCGCCGACGGCGTGTTCAAGCTCTCGGCCGACGAGCGCAAGGCGCGCATCCTCGAGTCGATGTCGCACTACTACGGCGAGCAGGCCAAGCACCCGGTCGTCTACTACGAGTCCGACTGGGGCTCCGAGGAGTGGACCCGCGGCGCGTACGCGGCGAGCTTCGACATGGGCGGCCTCGCGCGCTACGGCGCCGACCTCCGCACGCCCGTCGGGCCCATCCGCTTCGCGTGCTCCGACATGGCGGGCAAGGGCTACCAGCACGTCGACGGCGCCATCCGCATGGGCCGCCTCGTCGCGGCGCAGATCCTGGAGGAGCTCGCATGAGCGACGTGACCATCGTCGTCGGATACACGGCCAACGAGGCCGGCGCCGACGCGCTCGCCCTCGCGAACCGCGTCGCGACCGCAGCCGAGGCGGTGCTCGAGGTCGTGATGATCCTGCCGTCCGAGGCGCGCAACAGCCTCGTGCCTGCGGACGCCGGCTACGAGCGGTACCTCCGCGAGCAGTCGCGCGAGTGGCTCGCCGAGGCGTCGAGGCACCTGGGGTCGGATGTCGCGTCGAAGCTGCACATCCGCTACGCCGAGTCGTACGCCGAGGGCCTCGTCGCCGCCGCGCACGAGTTCGGCGCGTCGCTCATCGTGGTCGGCGCCGCCGGAGGCGGGCTGCTCGGCCGCTCGCGCATCGGGTCGGTCGCGAACGAACTGCTGCACTCGTCCGACGTGCCCGTCGTGATCGCCCCGGCCGGGTCGCGCGAGGTCGCGGCGGCGCAGGGCGTCACGCGCATCACCGCGTGCGTGGGCACCCGTCCGGGCGCCGACGCGCTGCTCGACGCGGGCGTCGTGCTCGCGCGGGCGACGAAGGCGCCGCTGCGCCTGGTCTCGCTCGTGCCGATCGACCTGCCCCACGGCCTCGACCCGGAACTCGTCACGCTGACGAGCACCGTCCACGCCGAGGAAGTCCTCGACGAGGCCCGCCAGGCCCTGCCCGACGGCGTCGAGGCGACCGTCGAGACGGCGACCGGCGACTCCATCGAGGACGCCGTGCGCGCGCTCGACTGGCACTCGGGCGAGCTCGTGCTCGTCGGCTCGAGCCGCCTCGCGGCGCCGCGCCACCTGTTCCTGGGCTCGACCGCGGCGAAGATGCTGCGCGAACTCCCGGTGCCCATGATCGTGGTGCCGCGCACCACCCGTACCTCCTGAAAGACCGTGCAATGACGCAACGCAATCCCTCCGACGCTCCGCTCACCGAGGCGACCCGCGCGGTCGACTCCGCCGACCACGGCATCAGCAAGAAGGGCCTGTCGGCCGGATCGGTCGGCCTCATCGGCGCGATCGTCATCGGCATCTCGTGCATCGCGCCCGCCTACACGCTGACCGCCGCGCTCGGGCCCACCGTGTCCGAGGTCGGCACGCAGGTGCCCGCGATCATCCTGCTCGGCTTCATCCCGATGCTGCTCGTCGCGTTCGGCTACCGCGAGCTCAACCGCCGCATGCCCGACTCGGGCACGTCGTTCACGTGGGCGACCCGCGCGTTCGGCCCGTGGATCGGCTGGATGGCCGGCTGGGGCCTCATCGCCGCCACCATCCTGGTGCTCTCGAACCTCGCGGGCATCGCGGTCGACTTCCTGTTCCTGCTGATCTCGCAGGTCGCGGGCAACCCGGAGATCGCGGACATCGCCGCCAACCCGTTCGTGAACGTAGTCGTGTGCCTCCTGTTCATGCTGGGGGCCACCTGGGTCTCGTACCGCGACATGCAGACGACGCAGAAGCTGCAGTACTGGCTGGTCGGCTTCCAGGTGCTCGTGCTCGTGATCTTCTCGGGTGCGGCGCTCATCGAGGTCGCCAACGGCAACGCGTTCGACGCGACGCCGATCGAGCTCAGCTGGTTCAACCCGTTCGCGGTGAGCGACTTCAGCGCGCTCGCCGCCGGCCTGTCGCTGTCGATCTTCATCTTCTGGGGCTGGGACGTCACTCTCACGATGAACGAGGAGACCAAGGGCGCCGAGACGACCCCGGGCCGTGCCGCCACCCTCACGGTCGTCATCATCGTCGCGCTGTACCTGCTCATCTCGGTCTCGCTCATCTCGTTCGCGGGCGTGGGCGACGGCGAGTTCGGCCTCGGCAACCCCGACATCCAGGACAACGTGTTCTTCGCGCTCGCGGGCCCCGTGCTCGGACCGCTCGCGGTGCTCGTCTCGCTCGCGGTGCTGACCAGCTCCGCGTCGAGCCTGCAGTCGACGTTCGTGTCGCCCGCCCGCACGCTCCTCGCGATGGGCCACTACGGGGCGCTGCCGAAGAAGTTCGCCCAGGTGAGCCCGCGGTTCTTCACGCCGGGGTACGCGACGATCGTGTCCGCGGTCGTGGCATCCGTCTTCTACGCGGTCATGCGCTTCGTCAGCGAGAACGTGCTGTGGGACACGATCACCACGCTCGGCATGATGATCTGCTTCTACTACGGCATCACGGCGTTCGCCGCGGTGTGGTTCTTCCGCAGGACGTGGTTCCGCTCGGTGCGCGAGTTCTTCTTCACGCTGCTGTTCCCGCTCGTGGGCGGCGTCATCCTGTCGGTGCTGTTCTTCACGACCCTCGTCGACAGCATGGACCCGGACTACGGCTCGGGCTCCCAGATCGGCGGCGTCGGCCTCGTGTTCATCCTCGGCATGGTCGTGCTGCTCACGGGCGTGGTCATCATGGTCTGGCAGGCGATCAAGCGCCCCGCGTTCTTCCGCGGCGAGGTGCTCGCGCGCGCCTCGGCCGACTGAGACCGCCCGGGCCGTGCTGTCCAGCGCGCGGACCCGGTGCATGCGAACCGCCCCGCCGGCGACACCCGGCGGGGCGGTTCCGCGTTCGCGTCGCCGCTGCCTCCCGGCACCCCCCGCCTCCCCGCACCCCCCGCCTCCCCGCACCCCCCTCATCCGCGAGTCGCCGAGAACCGCTCCAACGCCGCGATCTCAGGTCGATTCCTGGCGACTCGCGCGGGGGGGGGGGGGGGGGGGGGGGGGGAGGAGGGGGGGGGGAGGGTATGGCGGTCGCGGGTGGGTCAGTTCCTCGCGGTTCAGGAGTTTCAGCGTCCCTTGTT
>NZ_JBBBDX010000007.1:0-168075 GCF_037199545.1 Agromyces sp. CCNWLW213
CCCCCCCCCCCCCCCCCCCCCCCCCCCCCCCCCCCCCCTCCCCCCCCCCCCCCCTCCCCCCCCCCCCCCCCCCCCCCTCGCCTCTGTCGGTCGCGCAGGCCTCGGCGATACACTGCCCCCGATCAGCTGTCCGAGGAGCGAGGAGGCACGCATGTCGGCTGCGGCATCGCCCGTCATCCTCGTCGTCGCGTCCGACGCCGTCGTGCGTGAGGCGATCGTGGCCGAGCTGCGCCGTCGATACGCGGCCGACTACCGCATCGACGAGGCGCCCGACGACGAGGTGGCGGCGGTGCGCATCGGCCAGCTCGTGGCGGCCGGCAGCCAGCTCGCGCTGATCCTCGCCGATCGCGCGGGCGACGTGGGCGGACGGAGCGTGTTCGCCGTCGCGAGGTCCTGGTTCCCCGACGTCCGGCGCGGACGCCTCATCGAATGGGGCCAGTGGGGCGACCCGGTCGTGCGCGAGGAGATCCTGCGGCTCATGGCCGCGGGGGAGCTCGAGTACTACGTGATCCGGCCGTGGCACACGCCCGACGAGTACTTCCATCGGACCATCACGGAGTTCCTGCTCGAGTGGGAGCGCTCGATCGGACTGCGACCCCGCGAGGTCACCGTCATCGGCCGCGCCGGGCTCGCGCGCACGCACGAGCTGCGGAGCCTGCTCGCACGCGGCGGCGTGCCGCACGACTGGCTCCGGCCCTCCGATCCGCTCGCGCGGGAGCGACTCGAGGTCGCCGGGATCCACGACGTGCCCGAGGTGCCCGTGGTGGTCATGCTCGACGGCCGCGCGTTCGTCGATCCCGGCAACGCCGAGCTGGCCGCCGCGTACGGCCTCGACACGTCGGTCGACGTCGACCGGACGGCCGACGTCGTCGTGGTGGGCGCCGGGCCCGCCGGTCTCGCCGCCGCCGTCTACGCCGCGTCCGAGGGGCTCGACGTGCTCGTCGTGGAACGCGAGTCGATCGGCGGACAGGCGGGATCGAGTTCGCTCATCCGCAACTACCTCGGCTTCTCGCGGGGCATCTCGGGCTCCGAGCTCGCGCAGCGCGCCTACCAGCAGGCCTGGGTGTTCGGGGCGCGCTTCGCGCACGCGCGCGAGGTGGTGGGACTCGGACAGGAGGGCGACGAGTACGTCGTCCACATCGCACCCGACCTCGCGGTCCGCAGCCGCAGCGTCGTGCTCGCGACCGGAGTGTCCTATCGGCGCCTGGGGGTGCCCGAGCTCGAGGGGGACCTGGTCGGCGCCGGCGTCTACTACGGCGCCTCCGCGGTCGAGGCCCAGGGCATGGCCGGGAAGCCCGTCTTCGTGGTGGGGGGCGGCAACTCGGCCGGCCAGGCGGCGCTGCACCTGGCGCGATACGCCGTCTCCGTCACGCTGCTCGTGCGGGGCTCGTCGCTCGCCGACAGCATGTCGCAATACCTCATCGACCAGCTGACCGCGCAGGGGGTCACCGTGCGTACGCGCGCCGAGGTCGTCGGCGGCGGGGGCCGCGACGGCGGACTCGAGCACATCATCGTGCGCGATCGCGACACGGGCGCCGAGACCGAGGAGGCGTGCGGCGGGCTGTTCGTGCTCATCGGGGCCGCTCCCCGCACGGGGTGGCTGCCACCCGAGGTGCTGCGCGACCGCTGGGGGTACGTGCTCACGGGGGCGGACCTGGTCGCGCAGGGCGGACCTCGAGCGTGGCCGCTCGAGCGGGAGCCGGCGGCCCACGAGACCAGCCTGCCGGGCGTCTTCGCGGTGGGCGACGCCCGCCGCGGCTCCGTGAAGCGGGTCGCCTCGGCGGTCGGAGAGGGTTCGGTCGTGGTCTCGTCGGTGCACAAGCACCTCGCGGAGATCCGCGCCCGCGAGGAGCAGAGCGCGGCCGGATGACGCGCATCGCTCCCGGCACCGGGCCGGTGGCCTCGCCGCCGTCCCCGGGCCGGGTCGCGCTCATCGCGGCGATCCTCGCCGTGCCGCTCCTCGGGCTCTGGCTGCTCGTCGCGCGTCCCGCGCTCGACCTGCAGTGGGAGCACCAGCCCGCGCACTTCTGGCTGGTGCTCGCCGCAGGGTCCATCAACGCCGCGCTCGCGTGGGCGGTGGGATCGGCGGCGCGGCTCCGACGGGACGCCCGGCTCGTCCTGGTGTCGCTGTCCTTCCTCGCCGCGGCGGGCTTCCTCGCCCTTCACGCGCTCGCCACGCCGGGAGTGCTGCTGGAGGGCTCGAACACGGGGTTCGCGCTCGCGACGCCGGTCGGGCTCACGGTGGCCTCGGTCTTCGCGGCGTGGTCGAGCCTCGACCTCGACGGTGCGCACGGCGCCAGGGTCGTGCGCCTCGCACCGTGGCTCGTCGGCGGGCTCGTCGCGCTCATGCTTGCGTGGGCGGCCGTGTCGCTGCTGCGACTCGGGCCCCTCGACGCCGCCGCGCCGCCCGAGCGCATGGCCGTCCCGTTCGCCGTGCTCGCCGTGGTCGGACTCGTGCTCTACGGCTTCGCGGTGATCCGCTACCTCCGGATGCCACGGCACGCCGCCTCGCCGCTGCCCCTCGCATTCGCGGCGGCGTTCACGCTGCTCGCCGAGGCCGAGATCGCCGTCGCGCTCGGCCGCAACTGGCATCTCTCGTGGTGGGAGTGGCACGTGCTCATGCTCGCCGCGTTCGTGATCATCGCGGTCGCCGCGCAGCGATCGTGGCGCGAGGAGCGGTGGGCGGGCCTCTACACGCACGACACGGCCGCGGGCGAGCGCGACGTGTCGGTGCTCTTCGCCGACCTCGCTGGGTTCACGCACTTCTCCGAGTCGCATGAACCCGCCGAGGTCACCGCGATGCTCAACACGTACTTCTCCGACGCGATCCCACCGCTCGTCGAGCGCTTCGGCGGACGAGTGGACCGGCTCATCGGCGACGCCGTCATGGCGGTGTTCGAGGCGGATCCCGACGAATCCGCCTCGCACGCGCACCGGGCGGCGGGCGCCGCACTCGCGCTGCAGGAGGCGACGGGCGCGGTGGCGGCCGCGCACCCGGACTGGCCGCGGTTCCGGGTGGGCGTCAACTCCGGCACGGCGAACGTCGGCATCCTCGGCACGGGTGGCGGGCGCACCTACACGGTCATCGGCGACACCGTGAACGTCGCCTCGCGCATCGAGCACCGCGCGCCGGTGGGCGGCGTGGCGATCGCCGCGGCGACGCGGGAGCGCCTGGGCGATGCCGCGGTCACCGAGCCGCTCGGCGCGCTGCAGGTGGCGGGGCGCGATGCGCCCGTCGAGGCGCACCGGCTGGTCCGGCTCGGCGACTGAGCGGATGCCGCAGCGGGCGGCCCGCCGGATCAGGCGTGCGGGAGCGCATACCCGTCGGGCGAGGCGACGGCGAGTCCGTCGGCGACGAGGCCGCCGAGCGCGCGGCGGAACCGTTCGGGATCGTCGGGGAGCACCCGGGCCAGGTCGTCGGCGGGGACCGGGCGGTGCGCGGCCCGGAGCTCGCGCATCACGAGGCCCCGTGCCTCGCGATCGCTGCCCTCGAACCGCGCCTGCCGGGTGCGGCGCGGTCCGTCGTAGGCGGGATACCCGGCGGCCCGCCAGGCGCACCGGTCGACGATCGGGCACGCGTCGCACTGCGGCGCACGCGCCGTGCACACCGTCGCGCCGAGTTCCATGGCGCCCGCGTTGAACCGGTGGGCCGCCTCGCGGTCGACGGGCAGCAGCCGCTCCATGGCCGCCAGGTCGCGCGCGGTCGCCGGGGGACCCGCCTCGGCCCGACCCTCGACGGCGCGTGCGATGACCCGCCGCGTGTTGGTGTCGACGACCGGGTGCCGGTCGCCGAACGCGAAGGCCGCGATCGCGCGCGCCGTGTAGGGGCCGATGCCCTGCAGCGCCAGCAGGGCGTCGAGGTCGCGGGGCACCTCGCCGCCGTGCCGCTCGACGATCTCGGTCGCGGCGCGGTGCAGCCACAGCGCACGTCGCGGGTAGCCGAGGCGGTCCCAGGCGCGAACCGCCTCCGCGGGCGGTTCCGCGGCGAGCGCGGCGGGCGTCGGCCACCGCGCGACCCACGCCTCCCAGCGGGGCTGCACGCGGCCGACCTGCGTCTGCTGCAGCATGAACTCGCTCACGAGCACGGCCCAGGGCGACACGTCGGCCGCGCGCCACGGCAACGGTCGGGCGGCGTGCGCGAACCACTCGATCACCGCGGCCGCGAGACGGCCGCCGTCGCGGTCGTCGACGTCGGTGACGGCGGGGTGCGGCATCCGCCCAGCCTATTCGGGCCGTGCGACGCGCCGGGCTACGCTCGGAGCATGGAGCTCGTCACGACCCCGCGCGTCGCGTTCCTCCGCCGGGTCGCCGACGGGTTCCTCGCGCACACGGGCCGCGGGCGCGTCATCGTCGCGATCGACGGCCCCGTGCGCAGCGGCAAGACCGCCCTCGGCGACGACCTCGCCGACGTGCTGCGCGAGCGCGACCTCGCGGTGTTCCGCGCGAGCGTCGAGGACTTCCACCGGTCGCGCGAGGCGCAGGCCGAGTACGGCCCCGATACGCCCGAGCGCTACTTCGGCTACGGCGTCGACGAGTCGGCGCTGCGGCGCACGCTCGTCGACCCGTTCCGCCTGGCCGGCTCGACCGCCTTCGTCACGAGCAACTTCGACCTCGTGCGCGACGCGTGGGTCGAGCCGAAGTGGCGGACGGGGCCCGCCGACGCGTTCCTCGTGCTCGACGGGCGGTTCCTGCTCCGCCGCCGCCTCCGCGACCTGTGGGACGTGCGGATCGCGGTCGACGGCGACCCGGTCGACCCGGCCGACGCGATCGCCTACGCCGAGTCCGACCCCCGCGAGCACGCGCAGTTCGTGGTCGACCTCAGCGACCCCGCGCGGCCCCGCCTCGGCGGGTCCGGCGGGTCCGGCGCGTAGCGGCGAGCACGGCGGTCACCCGCGCAGCCGGCAGCGGGGCGCCCTGCCGCTCGACCTCGTGCACGAGCTCGACGAGCGCCCGGTTCACGGGCGCATCGAGGCCCGCGGCCGTGGCCTCGCGCACGACCGCGCCGTTCAGGAAGTCGATCTCGGTGGGCTGGCCCCGACGCAGGCTCTGCTGGGTCGAGCCGAGGTTGGGCACGTCGCCCATGCGCACGCGCATCGACCACGGCAGCAGCTGCCCCACGCGGAGCGGCAGCCGCGCGAAGGCCCTCAGCCGGCGGTCGCCCAGCCCCTGCAGCGACCCGAAGCGGATGCCACGGGCCATCCCGACCCGCACGGTCTCGCGCATCGATGCGGCGACCACGCGGCGCAGCGCCGGGTCGTCGACCACGTCCTGCACGCTCCGGCCGACGATCGCGGGCACGGCGTTCAGCATGTTGACGACGAGCTTGGTCCACTGGGCGCCGCGGAAGTTCCCGATCGCCACGACCGGCGCCGCCTCGGAGAGGACGGCCGCCGCGCGCCGCGCCTCGGCGTCGGGCTCGCCGTCGCCGCGGCCGAGGTAGCTCGCCGCCGTCGTGGTCACCCGGACCGCGCCCGGCTCGGTGTAGTTGGCGGCGATGATCGAGAGCATGCCGAGGCACGTCGAGCGGGGCAGGACCCGCTCGGCAGTCGTGACGCCGTCGAGTCCGTTCTGCACGACGACGACCCTGACCCCGTCGATCGTCCTGGCGTTCGCGACGAGGGCCGCCTCGGCGTCCTGCGCCTTCGTGCAGACGAGCACGAGGTCGGGCCGCGTCGTCAGCCGCTCGCCCGCGGCGGGGTGCGCGTGCACCTCGCCGTAGCCGCCCGACAGGCGGATGCCGCCCGCGCGGATCGCCTCCAGGCCCGCGCCCCGCGCGGCGACCTCGACGTCGTGTCCGGCGCGTGCGAGCAGCGCCGCGAACGTCCCGCCGAGCGCGCCCGCGCCGATGATCCCGATCCTCACCGGTCCAGCGTAGGACGCACGGCCGGCGGCATCCGCCCGCGCTGTTAGCCTGTACCGCGTGAACAGCGGCATCCTCCTCGTCGACAAGCCGCAGGGGATGACCAGCCACGACGTGGTCGCCCGCATCCGCCGGCTCGCCGGCACGCGCAAGGTCGGCCACGCCGGGACCCTCGACCCCATGGCCACCGGGCTGCTCGTCCTCGGCGTCGATTCCGCCACGCGCCTCCTGCACCACCTCGTCGGACTCGACAAGGAGTACCGCGCGACCGTGCGGCTCGGATGGGGCACGACCACCGACGACGCCGAGGGCGACGCACTCGACGCGGCATCCGACGCGGCCGTCGCGGCCGTCACCGCCGAGGCCGTCGCCGAGGCCATGGCCGCGCAGACGGGCGTGATCGAGCAGGTGCCGAGCGCCGTCAGCGCCGTGAAGGTCGACGGCCGGCGCGCCTACCAGCGCGTGCGCGACGGCGAGCAGGTCGAGCTGAAGGCCCGGACGGTGACCGTCTCGGCGTTCGAGCTGCTCGACCTCCGCAGGGGCGAGGGATGCCTCGACCTCGACGTGCGCGTGGCGTGCTCGTCGGGCACGTACGTGCGCGCCCTCGCGCGCGACCTCGGGACCGCGCTCGGGATCGGCGGGCACCTCACGGCGCTGCGCCGCACCCGGATCGGCCGGTTCGACGTCGTCGAGGCCGGCCCGCTCGAGGGCTTCGACGTCGCCGCCCGGCGCCTCTCGCCCGCCGACGCCGCCCGGCGCGTGCTCCCCGTCGTGACCGTCGACGCCGACGACGTCCGCGACCTCCGCCACGGCAAGCGCATCGACGCGCCGGCCGAGGTGGCCGCGGGCCCCGCCGCCGCGATCGGACCCGGCGACGTGCTCGTCGCCATCGTCGAGCGCCGCGGCCCCCAGCTCAAGGTCGTCACCGGGTTCCCCGCCGAGGAGGGCGCATGATCGAGTGGTTCGCCTACGTCCAGGTCGCCGTCGCCGTGGTCGGCGGTCTGCTGTGCGTCGTGCTGGGGCTCGCGAAGCGCGTGCCGAACGACCTCGTCCTCGGCGTGCTCGCACTCGTCGAGCTGCTCCTCGTCGTGCAGGTCGTCGTCGCCGTCGTCGCGCCGGGCGCGGGCAACCCGCCGACCGGCAGCCTGCTCGAGTTCTGGGTCTACCTCGTGAGCGCGCTGCTGCTGCCGCCCGCGGCGGCGTTCTGGGCGCTGCTCGAGCGCGGCCGCTGGGCGACCGTCGTGTGCGGCGTGGCCGCGCTCGCCGTCGCCGTCATGGTGTACCGGATGCTGCAGATCTGGACCGTGCAGCAGGCGTGATGCGCGGTCTGGGAGAATCGTCGGACATGAGCGACGCACGCATCGAACCCGAGCCCGCCGCGACGCCGGGCCGCATGAGCGGCATCGGCCGCGTTCTCGTGGCCGTCTACGCCGTGCTCGCGCTCGCCGCGACGGGACGCAGCTTCACGCAGATCGTCCAGCGGTTCGACGAGGCCCCGCTCGCGTACGCGCTGTCCGCGCTCGCGGCCGTGGTCTACATCGTCGCGACCATCGCCCTCGTGCGTCCCACGCCGGCGTGGTACCGGGTGGCGTGGGCGACGATCGTATTCGAGTTCACCGGCGTGATCGTGGTCGGGGCGCTCAGCGTGATCCGGCCGGAGCTCTTCCCCGACGCGACCGTGTGGTCGAACTTCGGCATGGGGTACCTGTTCGTCCCGCTCGTGCTCCCGCCCCTCGGCATGTGGTGGCTCGCCACGCATCCGCCGCAGCGGGATCCCGCGGAGCAGGCCGCCTCCGCGGGATCGGCGGCCCCCCGGAGCGCGGCCGAGGACCGCTCGTGAGGACGTTCGACGGGCTCGACGCCATCCCGCACGGATTCGGGCCCTCGGCCGTGACGATCGGCAAGTTCGACGGCGTGCACCAGGGCCACCGTGCGGTCATCGCGAAGCTCCGCGAGATCGCCGGGGAGCGTCGCCTCGAGGCCGTCGCGATCACGTTCGACCGCCACCCCGCGGCGTTCCACGCGCCCGACCGCTGCCCGCCGCAGCTCATCAGCACGCGGCAGAAGCTGCAGCTGCTGGCCACCACGGGCCTCGATGCGACGCTGCTGCTGCACTACGACGCCGAGCTCGCCGGCAACTCCGCCGACGAGTTCGTGCGCCGCTACCTCGTCGAGGCGCTCGGCGCGCGCGTCCTGCTCGTGGGCCACGACTTCCGCTACGGGCGCGGCAACGAGGGCGACGTCGGGATGCTCCGCCGCCAGGGCGAGGAACTCGGCTTCGACGTGGTCGTCGTCGACGACGTGGTGCCCGAGGGCGGACGCCGCGTCTCCTCGACCTGGATCCGCGAGCTGCTCGAGGCCGGCGAGGTCGAGCATGCTGCCGAGCTGCTCGGCCACGTGCCGACGATGAGCGGCCTCGTCGTGCACGGCTTCAAGCGCGGACGCGAACTCGGCTACCCGACCGCGAACCTCGCGCCCGACGCCGAGGGGTTCATCCCGGGCGACGGCGTGTACGCCGGCTGGCTCGTCGACGGGGGAGTGCGCTATCCGGCGGCGATCTCGGTCGGCAACAACCCGACGTTCGAGGGGGTGCCGCAGAAGCAGGTCGAGGCGTACGTGCTCGACCGCGACCTCGACCTCTACGATCACGTCGTGGGCGTCGAGTTCGCGCACCGCGTCCGCGGCATGGAGAAGTTCGACGGCATCGACGCCCTCATCGCGCAGATGGGCCGCGACGTCGCGCGCGTGCGGGAGCTCGTGGCCTGAGGGATCGCCGGGGCGACGACGCGGGGTGCCGCGGTCAGTCCCGGGCGTCGGCCGGCGGCGCCTCGTCGGCCCGCGGCGGGTGCGGAGCGACGGCGCCGATGCCGGTGAGGAAGCGGAGCAGGCCCGCCGCCGTGTCGACGAGCGGCGCGCCGTGGCCGAACTCCCAGCCGGCGTCCGTCGCGCGCAACCGGTGCCCGGCGATGACCGCGCGGATCTCGGTGGGAGCGGCGGCGGCGCGACGGAGGGCGACGGCGCCCGAGGCACGCGGTGAGAGCGGCACCACCGCGCCGATCGCGTCGCCGATGAGGAGCGCCGCGACCACGGCGTCGTCGAGCTCGACGATGCTCGTGGGCTTCGGCCGCTCGAGGACGGCCCCCGCCCGCAGCGCGATGCGGTCCGCCGCCGCGGCGGGGCCGGGCAGGCGCGTGAGCTCGGCGAGTCGACGCGCCTCGGCGCCCCGCGCGATCCGGCCCGCGGCGTCGAGCGCCCGCCGGGTGCGCGAGCGCCCGAAGTCCTCGACGAGCTCGGACGCCACGTCGGCGACCTGCCAGCCCGGCCGGCCCGTGGTCGCCGCCCACGCGTCGCCGCCGGCCGCGCGCAACACCTCGGCGAGGGCGGTCAGCACCTCGGCGGTCTCGCTGCGACGATCGGCGGTCACGCCGGACTCGTCGACGTCGGGACGCCGGCTCAGCGGGAGGTAGCGCGAGAAGTCGGCCACGCGTCCAGCCTAGACTCGGCGGGTGACGAACGCCGCCCCTCGACCGCTGTGGGCGGGGCGCACCCTGGCGCTCGTCGGCATCGTCGCGGTCGCGTTCAACCTCCGCACCGCGGTCGCCTCGCTCTCGCCCGTCCTCGTCCAGATCGAGCGCGAGATCCCGTTGACGGCCCTCGCCGTCGGCTTCCTCGGCATGCTCCCGCCCCTCTGCTACGCGCTGTTCGGCATCGTCACGCCGGTGCTCGCGCGACGGTTCGGCCTCGAGGCGACGCTGGTCGTCTCGCTCGGCGCGCTCGCGCTCGGCCTCGCCGGTCGGGGGCTTGCGCCGTCCGCCGGCCTGCTGCTCGCGGCGAGCACGGCGACGTTCGCCGCGATCGGCGTCGGCAACGTCCTGCTGCCCCCGCTCGTGAAGCGCTACTTCCCGGACCGCATCGGCCTGGTCACGACCGTCTACGTGACGGCGATGTCGGTGAGCACGTTCCTGCCGCCGCTGGTCGCCGTGCCCGTGGCGGATGCCGCGGGCTGGCGCGTCTCGCTCGGCCTCTGGGCGGTGCTCGCGCTGGCCTCGCTCGTGCCGTGGGTGGCGCTGCTCGTCCACCCGCGCCGCGAGATCCCCGCGGAGCTCCCGGAGGAGGCGGAGCCCGGCCTGCTCCGGCACGCGTTCCGCTCGCCGCTCGCGTGGGCGCTGGCGGCCGTGTTCGCGGTGTCGGGGTTCAACGCCTACGCCCTGTTCGCCTGGCTGCCGCTCATCCTGCAGGAGACGGCGGGGTCCTCGCCGCTCGAGGCGGGCGCGCTGCTGTCGCTCTTCGCGGCGATGGGCCTCCCCGCGGCGCTCGCCGTTCCCGTCCTCGCCGCCCGGAAGGGCGCGGTGCGGATCCTCGTCGCGATCGGCGCCGGGGGCATCGTGCTGGGGTACGTCGGACTCATCGCGGCGCCGGCGACGGCCACGTGGCTCTGGGTCGCCCTCGTTGGGATCGGGCCCCTGTTCTTCCCCCTCGCCCTCGTGCTGATCAACCTGCGCACGCGCACCCACGCCGGCTCGGTCGCACTGAGCGGATTCGTGCAGTCGGTGGGCTACGTCGCCGTCGCGATCGGACCGCTCGCCGTCGGCCTCCTCCATGACGCGACGGGGGGATGGACGGTTCCGCTCGTCGTCCTGCTCGCCTCGGCCCTGCCGGCGGTGATCGGCGGTGCGGTGGTCGCGCGGCCCCGGTACTTCGAGGACGAGCGGGTCTGAGCCCCAGCCCGCGGGGTTCGCCCGAGGTCCGCGGACCATCCCGGTCCCCGCCGGGTCCGCCGTCAGGCGTGCGCTCCCGGCCGATGCACCAGGGCGGCGGCGCCGATCAGCGGTCCCTCGTCCGACAGCGCCGAGGGCACGATCCGGGTCCGGCGGACGAAGTCGAACTCGGTCCGCGCCGAGAGCGCCGTGCGCGCCGCGTCGAGCAGGGCCGGCGAGACCCGCGAGAACCCGCCTCCGACGGCCGCCATGTCGAGGTCGGCGAGGTTGGCGGCGGACGCGATGGCCCGGCCGATCGCCGTCCCGGCGCGCTCCACGGCGGCGGCGGCGACGCGATCGCCCGCGGCGTGGGCCCGGGCCAGGTCCTCGCCCGTGGCCCCGGCGAAGCCGTGGGCGCGAGCCCACCGCACGGTGCTCGGGCCGGAGGCCACGGCCTCGAGGCAGCCACGCCCGCCGCATGCGCACGCGTCGTCGGCGCCGCCGACCTCGACGTGGCCGATGTGCCCGGCGTTGCCCGTCGGGCCCGGCGCGGGTCGTCCGTCGAGGACCAGCCCGCCGCCGACGCCCGTCGAGACGACCATGCCGAGCAGGTTGCGGGTCCCGCGTCCGGCGCCCACCCAGTGCTCGGCCACGGCGATGCAGAGCCCGTCGATCCCGAGCGTGACCGGGACGCCCGGCACGAGGGCCGAGACGCGGTCGACGAGCGGATGCCGCCGCCAGGCGGGGACGTTGAGCGGCGAGACGGTGCCCGCCGCGAGGTCGACGGGCCCCGCGCAGCCGACGCCGGCGCCGGTGAGGGGGGCTCCGTCGGGGAGCGCCGCGAGGGCGTGGCGGACCGCCGAGGCGACGGCCCGGTCGAGCGCGTCGGACGTCGCGTCGGCACCGGTCGGACGGCGCGCGCGGGATGCCGGCAGCAGCGCACCCGAGCCATCGACGAGCGCGGCCTCGACCTTGGTGCCGCCGAAGTCGACCGCGAGCGCCACCGGTGCCGTCATACGGCCAGCATACGGGCGCCCCATCCGAGGGCACCTGCTCATATGAGCAGAACCACCCGCGCATGTTGCCGTCCGCGCAGGCCGAGCCTACGCTGGATGGCGGCGGAAGGAGACGAATGGACGAGACCGACGAACTCCTCTCGATCCGCGCGGCGGAGCTCTACTACGAAGAGAACAAGACGCAGGACGAGATCGGTCAGGCGCTCCGGCTCACGCGCTGGAAGGTGGGGCGACTGCTCGCCCAGGCCAAGCAGCGCGGGTTCATCCGCATCGAGATCCTCCACCCGCGCGCTCGCCGCCTCCCGATCGAGCGCCGGCTCCGCGAGGAACGCGGCCTCGACGACGCGATCGTGGTCTCCTCCGCGGGCGTCAACTCCCCGGACGAGCTGCAGTCGCGCACCGCCCAGGCCGCCGCCGACTACCTCACCGCCCTCCGCCCGGTGCCGCGCACGCTCGGGGTCAGCTGGGGCCGCACGCTGTTCGAGGTCTCGCAGCACCTCCGCAACGGCTGGGCGACGGGGGTCAACGTCGTGCAGATCAACGGCGGCGTGAGCCTCAACCGCCGCGCGGGCACCGCCGCGGCCACCGCCGTGGCGATCGCGCAGAAGGGCGGCGGCAACGCCACGCTGCTGCCGAGTCCCGCCATCCTCGAGCACCTCGCGACCAAGCAGGCCATCGAGTCCGACCGCGTCGTCGCCGGGGTCATCGAACTCGCCCGCTCCGCCGACGCGTACCTGTTCAGCGCCGGCCCGGCCGACCACACGTCGGTGCACATCGAGAGCGGCTACCTCACCGACGCCGACGTCGACCTGCTCGTGCAGAAGGGCGCCGTCGGCGACGTCGTCGGCCGCTACATCGACGCCGACGGCAACATCGTCGACCCCGCGCTCGACGCGCGGACCGTCGGCCTCACGCTCGACGAGCTCCGCGAGGGCCGGCTCCGCATCGCCGTCATCGCCGGGCGCTCGAAGCACCCGGTCGCCGACGCGGTCGTCCGCTCAGGCCTCTGCTCGGTGCTCGTCACCGACGAGGCGACCGCCCTCCACCTCCTCGACGGCTGAGCCGCCCGCGGCATCCGTCACGATCGAAAGCCAGGAACACATGTCAGGCACCTCACTGGTCACCGCCCGGGAGCGCGCGCTCGCCGTGCTCGGCGGCGAGCCCGACGACGCCACTCTCCGCCGGTACCTCCACGGCATCGCGGGCGTCGACGCCGTCGGCCTCGAGCAGCGCGCCGCCGCCCTCGGCACGCGCTCCATCAAGACCACGTCGAAGCAGTGGGCGCTCGATCGCATCATCTCGCTGGTCGACCTCACGACCCTCGAGGGCGCCGACACGCCGGGCAAGGTCCGCTCGCTCGTCGCGAAGGCCGTCAACCCCGACCCGGCGGATGCCACGACCCCGCGCGTCGCGGCGGTGTGCGTGTACGGCGACATGGTCCCGTACGCCGTCGATGCGCTGGGCCCCCTGCACGGCGACCCCGACGACGGCCGCATCGCGGTCGCGGCGGTCGCGACCGCCTTCCCGTCCGGCCGGTCGTCGCTCGAGATCAAGCTCGCCGACACCGCGGAGGCCGTCGCGCACGGCGCCGACGAGATCGACATGGTCATCGACCGCGGGGCGTTCCTCGCGGGCCGCTACGGGCTCGTCTTCGACCAGATCGCGGCCGCCAAGGAGGCCTGCCGCCGCCCCGACGGCACGAGCGCCTCGCTCAAGGTCATCCTCGAGACCGGCGAGCTCGTGACGTACGACAACGTGCGCCGCGCGTCGTGGCTGTCGATCCTCGCGGGCGGCGACTTCATCAAGACCTCCACGGGCAAGGTGCAGCCGGCCGCGACGCTGCCGGTGACGCTCCTCATGCTCGAGGTCGTGCGCGACTGGCACCTCATGACCGGGCAGCGCATCGGCGTGAAGCCCGCGGGCGGCATCCGCGCGTCGAAGGACGCGATCAAGTACCTCGTGACCGTCGCCGAGACGGTCGGCGAGGAATGGCTGCAGCCGCACCTGTTCCGCTTCGGCGCGTCGAGCCTGCTCAACGACGTGCTCCTGCAGCGCCAGAAGCTGGCGACCGGTCACTACTCCGGCCCCGACTACGTGACCATCGACTGAGACGAGAGCACCGCATCATGAGCTTCCTCGAATACGCCCCCGCACCCGAGTCACGGGCGATCCTCTCGCTCCGGGACCAGTACGGCCTCTTCATCGACGGCGAGTTCGTCGACGGCCGCGGCACGCCGTTCCAGACCATCTCGCCCGCGAGCGAGGAGCGGATCGCGACGATCGCGAACGCGAACGCCGCCGACGTCGACGACGCGGTGGCCGCCGCCCGGCGGGCCTACGACCGCACCTGGTCGCGCATGTCGGGCCGCGACCGCGGCAAGTACCTCTTCCGCATCGCCCGGCTCGTGCAGGAACGGGCTCGCGAGCTCGCCGTGGCCGAGTCGCTCGACAACGGCAAGCCGATCAAGGAGTCGCGCGACGTCGACGTGCCGCTCGTGGCGGCATGGTTCTTCTACTACGCC
The DNA here is from genome assembly GCF_037199545.1 of Agromyces sp. CCNWLW213. Classification (NCBI taxonomy): domain Bacteria; kingdom Bacillati; phylum Actinomycetota; class Actinomycetes; order Micrococcales; family Microbacteriaceae; genus Agromyces; species Agromyces sp. CCNWLW213. The sequence continues at coordinate 14,096 of NZ_JBBBDX010000007.1, forward strand.
GGCTGGGCCGACAAGCTCGACCACGCCGGACTCGGCGCGAACCCCCGCGCCCTCGGCGTCGCCGCGCAGGTGATCCCGTGGAACTTCCCGCTGCTCATGCTCGCGTGGAAGATCGCCCCGGCGCTCGCCGCCGGCAACACCGTCGTGCTGAAGCCCGCCGAGACGACGCCGCTCACCGCGCTGCTCTTCGCCGAGATCGTCCAGCAGGCCGACCTGCCGCCGGGCGTCGTCAACATCGTGACGGGCGCGGGCGACACCGGCGCCGCGCTCGTCGCGCACGACGGCGTCGACAAGGTCGCCTTCACCGGTTCGACCGCCGTCGGCCGCGCGATCGCGAAGCAGGTCGCGGGCACGTCGAAGAAGGTCACGCTCGAGCTCGGCGGCAAGGCCGCGAACATCGTCTTCGACGACGCGCCCATCGACCAGGCCATCGAGGGCATCGTCAACGGCATCTTCTTCAACCAGGGGCACGTGTGCTGCGCCGGGTCGCGACTGCTCGTGCAGGAATCCATCCACGACGAGGTCGTCGAGCGCCTGAAGAGCCGCCTGTCGACGCTGCGCCTCGGGGACCCGCTCGACAAGAACACCGACATCGGCGCCGTCAACTCGGCCGAGCAGCTCGCGCGCATCACGGAGCTGTCGGACGCGGGCGTCGACGAGGGCGCCGAGCGCTGGAGCGCCCCGTGCGAGATCCCCGAGAACGGGTTCTGGTACGCGCCGACGATCTTCACCAACGTGCAGACGTCGAACCGCATCGCGCGCGAGGAGGTCTTCGGGCCGGTGCTGTCGGTGCTCACGTTCCGCACGCCGCAGGAGGCCATCGCCAAGGCGAACAACACGCCCTACGGACTGTCGGCCGGCATCTGGACCGACAAGGGCAGCCGCATCCTCGCCGTCGCCGACCAGCTGCGCGCCGGCGTGGTGTGGGCCAACACCTTCAACCGCTTCGACCCGGCCAGCCCGTTCGGCGGCTACAAGGAGTCGGGCTACGGCCGAGAGGGCGGCCGGCACGGGCTCGGGGCGTACCTCTCGCCTGCGACGGCGACCTCGGTCGGCCGCGGCGCTGCGCAGCGTCGTCTCGAGGCCGCCGGATCATCGTCGACGCCCGATCTCGAGACGCCCGCGAAGCGGGCTCCTCGATCAGCACGCGCCAAGAAGAAGGGAGCCGCGAAGTGAGCCGCCTCGCCGTGCCCAAGACCTACAAGCTGTTCATCGGCGGCGGGTTCCCGCGCAGCGAGTCCGGCCGCACCTACGAGGTCGCGAGGGCCGATGGCGCGTTCCTCGCCAACGCCGCGAAGGCCTCGCGCAAGGACGCCCGCGACGCGGTCGTCGCCGCGCGCGGCGCCGTGGGCGGCTGGGCGGGCGCCACCGCGTACAACCGCGGCCAGGTGCTCTACCGCATCGCCGAGCTCCTCGAGGGCCGTCGTGCGCAGTTCGTCGCCGAGATCGAGGACGCCGAGGGCGCGACGCGCGCCCAGGCGGCCGCGCAGGTCGACGAGGCCATCGACCGCTGGGTGTGGTACGCCGGCTGGGCCGACAAGTTCGCGCAGGTCGCGGGCAACGCCAACCCGGTGGCGGGCCCGTACTTCAACATCTCGGTGCCCGAGCCGACCGGCGTCGTGGCGATCGTGGCACCGCAGGACTCCTCGCTCGTCGGCCTCGTCTCCGCGGTGGCGCCGGCGCTCGTCGCCGGCAACGCGGTGGTCGTGGTGGCCAGCGAGCGGTTCCCGCTCTCGGCGATCACGCTCGCCGAGGTGCTCGCGACGAGCGACGTGCCGAAGGGCGTCGTGAACGTCCTCACGGGATCGCCCGCCGAGATCGCGCCGTGGCTCGCGAGCCACGCCGACGTCAACGCGATCGACCTCGTGGGGGCGGGCGACCTCGACTGGATCGACCTCGAGATCGCCGCCGCCGACACGCTGAAGCGCGTGCTCCGACCCGAGCAGGGCCCGGATGCCGCGGCGCCGACGCTCGACCGCATCGCCGCGTTCACCGAGACGAAGACGGTCTGGCACACCAAGAGCCTGCGGTAGCGCCGGGCGCCCGTCCGGTGCCCTCGGGGGATTCACAGCGGCGGCCCGGCCCCCGCCCGCACCTCGCGGGCTAGGGTCGGGCCATGCGCATCCTGGTGACCGGGGCGACCGGCTACATCGGCGGCCGACTCGTGCCGAGGCTCATCGAGGCGGGGCACGAGGTTCGCGCCGTCGTGCGGCGGCCCGAGCGGCTCCGCGACGTGCCCTGGGCCGCCGACGTCGACCTCGTCGACGGCGACCTGACGGACGCCGCGGCCGTCGACCGCGCGGTGCGCGACATCGACGTCGTCTACTACCTCGTGCACTCGATGGGCGGCCGCGGCGATTTCGAGGCGACCGAGCTGGGCATCGCGCGGAACGTCGCGAACGCGGCACGGGCGGCCGGCGTGCGCCGGATCGTGTACCTCGGCGGACTGCATCCCGTCGGGGGGAAGCTCTCGCGTCACCTGCGCTCGCGCGTCCGGGTGGGGGAGATCCTGCTCGAGTCCGGCGTGCCGACCGTCGTGCTGCAGGCCGGCGTCATCATCGGCTCGGGCTCGACGTCGTTCGAGATGATCCGTCACCTCACCGAGGTGCTGCCGTACATGCCCGCGCCCCGCTGGGTGCGCAACTTCATCCAACCCATCGCGGTCCGCGACGTGCTGCACTACCTGATCCGGGCCGCCGAGCTGGCGCCGGACGTGAACCGCGCCTTCGACATCGGCGGGCCCGACGTGCTGCGCTACGGGCAGCTCATGAACGGGTACGCGGTCGAGGCCGGGCTGCGGCAGCGCCCGATCGCGGCGCTGCCCGTGCTGACCCCGTGGCTCGCCGGCCAGTGGGTGAACCTCGTGACGCCGATCCCCAGGCGCCTCGCGGTGCCGATCATCGAGTCGCTGCAGTTCGACTGCGTCATGCGCGAGCACGACATCGACGCCGTCATCCCGCCCCCGCCGGAGGGCCTCGTCGGCTACCGGCGCTCGGTCCGCCTCGCGCTCGAGAAGGAGCGCTCGGGCGAGGTCGAGACGAGCTGGCGCAACGCCGAGGTCGAGGGCGCGCCGAGCGACCCGCTGCCGAGCGACCCGGACTGGGCCGGCTACACCGTCTACGTCGATCGCCGCGAGCGTCGCGCCGACGCGCCGGTCGAGGCGCTGTGGTCGGTCATCGAGGGCGTCGGCGGTGAGAACGGGTGGTACTCCTTCCCCCTGGCCTGGGCGATCCGCGGATGGATCGACAAGCTGTTCGGCGGCGTGGGGCTCCGTCGCGGCCGGCGCGACCCGGACACCCTCTACCCGGGCGACGCGGTCGACTTCTGGCGGGTCGAGGCGATCGAGCGGCCGCGGTTCCTCCGGCTCCGCGCGGAGATGCGGGTTCCGGGCCGGGCCTGGCTCGAGATGTCGGCTGAGCCGGACGGTCGCGGCTCGGTCTACCGCCAGCGTGCGGTGTTCTTTCCGAAGGGGCTCGCGGGACGCCTCTACTGGTGGTCGATCGTGCCGATCCACGGCGTGGTGTTCGCCGGCATGGCGAACCGCATCGCCCTCGAGGCGGCGTCGGCGGCGCGCACCCGGCCGCGCGCCGTCGTGGCGACCCACCGCGTTCGAGCGGGCGAAAGATAACGAAACGGTAACGGCGTTGCTAGAGTGACCTGCACGGCGCGCGCAAGGAGGCGCGAGGCCGAGGAAGGTCCGAATCCCGTGCCCCACGCCCCCCGCACGGCCCCCGACGAGGCCGTACCCGCCCCCCGCACCCCTGATGACCCTCGACCGGCGGCCGGCCGCGCCCGCCGAGGCCGGCCGCGCCGCGCACTCCGGCCGCCCCGACCGGCCGTGCGGATCGCCCTCGCGGCAGCCGGCGTCGCCGCGACCGCCTCGCTCCTGTGGACGGCCGCGATCCCCGCCGACGTCTACGCCATCGACGTGTTCGGCGCGCTGCGCCAGCCGGGCGAGGCCGCGGCGATCATCGGCCACCGCGGCGACCGCTCGCTCGCGCCCGAGAACACCATGCCCGCGCTCGAGCTCGCGATGGACGAGCTCGCGTACGTCGAGACCGACGTCCGCCTCACGCGCGACGGCGTCCCGGTGCTCTTCCACGACACCGACCTCGAGCGCGTCGCCGGACGGGACGGCCGGGTCGAGGACCGCACGCTCGCCGAACTGCGCCGGATCGACGTGGGCCGGTGGTACGGCGACGACTTCGCCGGCGAGCGGATCCCGACCCTCGACGCGTTCCTCGTCGCGCTCGCCGAACGCGACGGCGCGAGGGCACTCGTCGAGCTCAAGGCGGCGTGGTCGCCGGACGAGGTCCGTCGCGTCATCGACCTCGTCGAACGGCACCGGCTGCGGGACCGCGTGGTCCTCCAGAGCTTCAGCATCGAGACGCTGCAGTCCATCCAGCGGATCTCGCCGACGACGCCCCGGATCATGCTCATCCGCGAGCTGCCGGCCGATCCCGTCCCGCTCGCCGAGCGGCTCGGCGTCATCGGCTTCGGCACCACCGCGGCATCCGTCACCGCGGCGCCCGAGGCCGTCGACGCGGCCCATTCCGCGGGCATCGCGGTGCTCTGCTACACGCTGAACACGCAGGACACGTGGGCGCAGGTGCGCGCGCTCGGCGTCGACGGCATCATCACCGACCAGCCGAGCGACCTGGACGAGTGGATCGCCGCGACGGCACCGGGCACATGACCGGACGCACCGCCGCCGTCGTCAGTCGGCGGCGATCGCCGCGACGCCGAGACGGTCGGCGGCCGCGGCGAACTCGGCATGCATCGCCGGCGAGAACAGCACGAACCGCACGAGCCCCGGAGCCTCCCGCGACGCGCCGGCCGCGTCGGCGGTGGCGAGCGCGACCTCGGCGACGTCGTGGGCCGGCCAGCCGTACACGCCCGCCGACACCGCGGGCAGTGCGACGGATGCCGCGCCGAGCCGTGCCGCGAGGCCGAGCGAGTTGCGGAAGGAGGCCTCGAGCCGGCGCCGGCGCCGCCCCGCCTCCGCGCCTGGACCGGGCCAGACCGGGCCCACCGTGTGCACGACCCACGTCGCCGCGAGCCGGCCGGCGGTCGTGGCGACCGCCTCACCGACCGGCAGGCCGTCGGGAAGGGTCGAGGCGCGCAGCGCTCGGCACTCGGCGAGGATCTCCGGGCCTCCGGCACGATGGATCGCCCCGTCGACCCCGCCGCCGCCCAGCAGCGACGAGTTCGCCGCGTTCACGATCGCGTCGACGCGCTCGAGCGTCAGGTCGCCGACGACCAGCTCGATCCGCGCCATGGGTCAGGCCCGGTTGTTGGAGAGCTCGAAGATGCGCACGAGCTCGGCCACGGCCTCCTCGCGCCGGTCGCCGCCCTCCTCGTACATGTGCGAGACATGCGTGCGGAGGTGGTTCTCGACCAGGAGCTTGTTCAGCGATCCGAGCGACTTCTGCACCGCGAGCGACAGCGTGATGATGTCGACGCAGTAGTCCTCGTTCTCGATCATCTTCTCGATGCCGCGCAGCTGGCCCTCGATGATCTTCGTGCGGTGGAGGGCGCGCTTCTTGATGTCGTCGATCACGCTCACAGGATACGCCCCGCCCGGGATACCCCCGTCCGTATCCGGGCACGGCGGCGCGGTCGGCGCGGGCGGATGACGCGGGGCGGGCCGGTTCGCTAGCGTGAGGGCATGGTCGCCATGGGCTCCGGCACCCGCGGGCTTCGTCGCCTCATCGGCGTCGCGGCGCTCGCCGGAGCGCTCGCGGCCTCGGGCTCGGCGGTCGCCGCGACGGCGTCGGCACTGCCCGCCGCGTCCGGCGCGCTCGCCGCGGGCGCGCTCGCTGCGCCCGTCCCCGTGCCGCCCGTGCAGGCCGTCCCCGCCGACGTCGACGACTTCACGTTCGCGAGGTTCGACGCCGTGTACGAGCTCGGTCGCGACGCCGAGCGGAGATCCGAGCTGCTCACGACCGAGACCCTCGTGGCGGTGTTCCCCGAGTACGACCAGAACCGCGGCATCCGCCGTGCCATCCCGCGCACGTACGACGGGCACCCGACCGACGTCCGCGTGGTCTCGGTGACCGACGGCGACGGCGAGCCGCGCGGGTTCGAGACGGAGCGCAGCGAGGACGGCGCCTTCGAGCTCGTCACCATCGCCGCCGACGACTTCGTGCACGGCGAGCAGACGTACGTCATCGCCTACCACCAGCGCAACGTCACCTTCGAGCCCGACGACGTCGAGGTCCAGGAGTTCTACTGGGACGTCAACGGCACCGGGTGGGCGCAGCCGTTCGGGATCGTCCGTGCCGAGCTCCGCCTCGGATCCGGGCTCGTCGACGCGGTCACGGGCGACGCCGCGTGCTACCGCGGGTACGAGGGCTCGTCGACGCCCTGCGACGACCTGCGCGCGGAGGACGGGGTCGTGAGGGCGCAGGCGTCCGCGCTGGACCCCTACCAGAACCTGACCATCGCCGTCGGCTTCGAGCCCGGCACCTTCGAGCCGCGCGACGAGCGGTTCACGTCGTCGCCGGCGGCGATGGGCTCCGCCGCCTCGGCGCTCACCGCGCTCACGGTCGCCATCCTCGCCGGGATCTTCCGGGCCACGCGCTGGCGCGACCACCCCGGCCGCGGCATCGTCGTCGCCCAGTACGAGCCGCCCGCGGGCGCCTCGCTCATGGAGTCCGCCGACCTCGTGGGCGCGCCGGGCAAGGGCATCACCGCGACGATCCTCGCGGAGGCCGTCGACGGTCGGGTCAGGGTCGTCGAGACGGCCCGGAAGAAGTACGCCGTCGAGCTCATCGGTCCCGTCGACGGCGCCGACCGCGACGCCGGACGCGTCCTGTCGGCCCTCTTCGGCGGGGGAGCCCGTCCCGGCGCCCGCCGCGACCTGAAGTCCAGCGACACCGCCCTGGGCACGAAGCTCATGAACCTGCGCCGGCAGGTGCACTCCCGCGTCGCCCGGGAGGGGCTGCGTCGCCGGCCGGACGGGGGCCTGCGCGTGCTCCTGGCGCTCCTCGCGATCGTCGCGGCGACGCTCGCGGTGGTCCTCGGGATCGTCGCGCTCGACGCGAGCATGGGCGGGGCGTGGCCGTGGCTGCCCATCGTCGGCGCGTCCCTCGCCGCGCTGGCGACGGTGTGGATCGTCGCGACCGTGCGTCCGCTCACCGAGCGCGGCCGCGAGCTGCACGACCACCTCGAGGGGCTCCGGCTGTACATCCGGCTCGCCGAGGCCGACCGGCTGCGGATGCTGCAGAGCCCGACCGGGGCGGAGCGCGTGGCGCTCGGCGGGCCGGCGGGGGCGGCATCCGTCGACCCCGACCCGGACGCGGTGCTGCGGATCACCGAGCGGCTCCTGCCCTATGCGGTGCTCTTCGGCCAGGAGCGCGAGTGGAGCGACGAGCTCGCGGCGCTCTACGCGGAGCGGGGCCGGGAGCCCGGGTGGTACTCGGGCCGAAGCGGATTCAACCCCGCGGTGTTCGCGGCGAGCGTGAGCTCGTTCTCGAGCGCGTCCAGCTCGAGCTGGTCGGGTTCGTCGTCGAGTTCGTCCTCGAGCGGTTCGGGGGGCGGCGGCTCGAGCGGCGGAGGCGGCGGCGGCGGAGGCGGCGGCGGGGTCTGAGCGCGCCGCGCCGGCGACTCAGTCCTCGTCGTCGGCGGTGCCCGGCTCGTCGGGCAACGGCACGCGGCGTTCCTCGTCGATGCCGACGAGGTCGTCGTCCGCGTCGTCGCCGACCGGGCGCTCGTCGGCGTCGGCGGCGGCGACCCCGGACTCGAGCTCGGCCTCGGCCGGGATCTCGCCGTCCTGTGCGACCTCGAATTCGTGATCGTCGGCGATGCCCTCGCCGAACCGGGTCGACTCGTCCATGCTGCGAGCCTAGCCTCCGCATGCCGACCGCGACAGGGCCGGGCGCCGCTCCGGAGGCGCGGCGCCGCGTCGTCGGCTGCGGCCATGCCGGACCGGGGTCGGGCGGCGCTCGCCGGGCTCGCCGACCAGCGGAATCCGCGAGGGCGCGGCGAGGGGCCTGACGGGCGCCATTGGCGCGAAGCCCGCAACGGCGCGTAGAATGTGCGAGGCGCCCGACGAATCCGTTCTTCGGTCCGACGGCTGGGGGAACTCGCCCCGCCATGCTCGGCTCCCGGATTCGGCGCACCGCGACGACGGCCTCGACGATCGAGCCCGTCCGGCGGTGCCGGCCACCGCGCCCGGTGGTGGGGGAGCCCGTTCGCATCGGGCCCAGACAGGGGAGGACCATTGGCCCAGACGAGGCAGCGGCAGCGCACGCGTTCGCGTGACGACGACGCGCCCATCATCCCGATCCTCGCGCGCAAGGTGCGCGAGGTCGAGCAGAAGGCCCAGAAGAACAAGCTGGGCCCCACCAACCGGACCAAGTTCCAGGTGATCGCGCTCCTCATGCGCGAGGAGCGGGCCCGGGTGAAGGGCGACGCCGAGCTCGGCGACGCCGCGCGGGCCGAGCTCCTGAAGCGACTCGACGGCATCGCGCAGATCCTCGCGAAGACCGCGGCGCGCGACACGAGCCTCATCACGCTCCTCGAACCGGATGCCTCGATCTCGACGGTCGCGCAGCGGTTCCGCCGCGACTGGCTGCTCGAGTCGGGCGCCGAGCTCAGCGAGGACGAGCTGATCATCGTCCGCGAGCCCGAGCCGCGGCCGGAGCTCGCCGAGAACCAGGTCATCCCGCGTTCCGTCAAGGCCCGACAGCTGGCGAGCCCGTTCCTCGCCCCCGATCTCGCGCCCCCGCCGCGGCCGGTCGTGCCGGTGCGGCGCCTCGCGAACTGGGAGCTGCTCGGCCCCCTGTTCAAGTCGTTCGAGTCGGGGTCCGGAGGCCAGGCGGCATCCATGGACCTCCCCGAGCCGCCGCGCATCGACCGGCTCGCGCCGCGCGGCCTCGAGCTCATGCCCCACCAGGCGCGCTTCATCGAGGGGGCCCGGCGGGGCCACCGGCGGTTCCTGCTCGCCGACGAGCCCGGACTCGGCAAGACCGCGCAGTCGGTCCTCGCGGCATCGGTCGCCGGCGCCTACCCGCTGCTGGCCGTCGTGCCGAACGTCGTGAAGATGAACTGGGCCCGCGAGGTCGAGCGGTGGACCCCGCACCGCCGGGCGACCGTCATCCACGGCGACGGCGACGGGGTCGACGCCTTCGCCGACGTCATCGTCGTGAACTACGACGTGCTCGACCGGCACATGGCCTGGCTCTCGACCCTCGGCTTCCGCGGCATGGTCGTCGACGAGGCGCACTTCATCAAGAACCTGCAGTCGCAGCGCTCGCGGAACGTGCTCGCGCTCGCCGAGCGCATCCGCCGCAACACCCCGGGCGGCGACCCGCTGCTCCTCGCGCTGACGGGCACCCCGCTCATCAACGACGTCGACGACTTCCGGGCGATCTGGCAGTTCCTCGGCTGGATCGAGGGCGACCGGCCGTCGCCGGAGCTCCTCGGCAAGCTCGAGGAGACCGGGCTCACCCCCGCCGACCAGGGCTTCTACGCCGAGGCGCGTCGCATCGTCATCGACCTCGGCATCGTGCGCCGCCGCAAGGTCGACGTGGCCGCCGACCTCCCCGAGAAGCGCATCGCCGACCTCCCCGTCGAGCTCGACGACGAGATCGGCCGGTCGATCCGCGCCGCCGAGCGCGAGCTCGGGCACCGGCTCGCCACCCGGTTCCGCGCCCTCGTCGAGTCCCGCAAGCTCCGCGTGGGCGACCTCGACGAGCTCGAGCGCGACCAGTTCATCCGCGCGGTCGCGCTGTCCGAGCTCGAGGAGTCGAAGTCGGCCAAGTCCGGCGAGAACGTCTTCACGATGGTGCGTCGCATCGGCCAGGCCAAGGCGGGCCTCGCGGCCGACTACGCGGCGCAGCTGGCCCGCTCCGCCGGCAAGGTCGTGTTCTTCGCCAAGCACATCGACGTCATGGACCAGGCCGAGGCGGCGTTCGCGGCCCGCGAGCTGCGCACGGTGTCGATCCGCGGCGACCAGTCCGCGATCGCCCGCCAGCAGGCGATCGACGCGTTCAACTCCGACCCCGGCGTGTCGGTCGCGGTGTGCTCGCTCACGGCCGCCGGCGTCGGCGTCAACCTGCAGTCGGCATCGAACGTCGTGCTCGCCGAGCTCAGCTGGACCGCGGCCGAGCAGACGCAGGCGATCGACCGCGTGCACCGCATCGGCCAGGACGAGCCGGTCACGGCATGGCGCATCATCGCGGCGCACACCGTCGACGCGCGCATCGCCGAGCTGATCGACCAGAAGCAGGGGCTCGCACTCCGCGCCCTCGACGGCCTCGACGTGGAGCCCGGCTCGGCGGACTCGGTGCAGCTCGACGCGCTCCAGCACCTGCTCCGCCAGGCGCTGGACGGCGCCCTCTAGGCCGGCGTCGCGGCGTGCGTCCGCTCATCGGGACGGACGGACGCCGCGCGCCGGACTAGACTCCTCGTCGTTCGCGCCTCGATGATGCGGCCCCCCGCGAACGTCCACCTCACGAGGAGTCAACCAGGCATGAAGATCGGCATTCTCACGAGCGGCGGCGACTGCCCCGGCCTCAACGCGGTCATCCGCGGAGCCGTGTTGAAGGGCGTCATCTCGCACGACGCCGAGTTCGTGGGCTTCCGCTGGGGATGGAAGGGCGTCGTCGAGCGCGACATCATCCCCATCACGCGTCACGACGTGCGCGGCCTCTCGAAGCAGGGCGGCACGATCCTCGGCTCGAGCCGCACCAACCCCTTCGAGGGCGAGCAGGGCGGCCCCGAGAACATCCGCCGCATGCTCGACGAGGAGGGCATCGACGCCATCGTCGCGATCGGCGGCGAGGGCACGCTGACGGCCGCGCGCCGGCTCGTCGACGAGGGCGGCCTTCCCGTCATCGGGGTGCCGAAGACCATCGACAACGACCTGGCCGCGACCGACTACTCGTTCGGCTTCGACACGGCCGTCGAGATCGCCACCGAGGCGATCGACCGGCTGCGCACCACGGCCGAATCGCACAACCGCTGCATGGTCCTCGAGGTCATGGGGCGGCACGTGGGCTGGATCGCCCTGCACTCGGGCATGGCCGGCGGCGCCCACGCGATCCTCATCCCCGAGCAGCCCATGGGCATCGACGAGATCTGCCACTACGTCGACTCGGTCCGCGAGCGCGGGCGCGCACCGCTCATCGTGGTGGCCGAGGGCTTCAAGCTCGACACCATGGACGAGGCGCACTCCCACCTCGGGCTCGACGCGTTCAACCGGCCGCGGCTCGGCGGGATCGCCGAGAAGCTCGCGCCGATGATCGAGGAGCGCACGGGCATCGAGTCGCGCCACACGGTCCTCGGCCACATCCAGCGCGGCGGGGCCCCGTCGGCGTACGACCGCGTGCTCGCGACCCGGCTCGGCATGGCCGCCGTCGACGCGGCCGTCGACCGCGCGTGGGGCAGCATGGTCACCCTGCGCGGCACCGACATCGCGCGCGTCACGATCGCCGAGGCGACGGGCGGGCTCAACCTCGTGCCGCAGTCGCGCTACGACGAGGCTCGGATCCTCTTCGGCTGACGCGATGCCCGAGCCCCGGATGCCGCTGCCGCAGGTCTGCGTGTGCTACCTGCTGCGCGAGTCGGACGGGCGCACGCAGGTGCTGCTCGGGCGCAAGAAGCACGGGCTCGGACGCGGCTACTTCGTCGGGCTCGGCGGCAAGCTGGAGCCGGGCGAGTCCGCCGTCGAGGCCGCCGTGCGCGAGGTCCACGAGGAGTCCGGCGTCACCGTCCGAGCCGGCGACCTCGACGCCCGCGGGCTCCTGACCTACCTGTTCCCGCACCGCGAGGCGTGGAGCCAGGAGTCGAGCGTGTTCGTCGCGCGCTCGTTCACGGGCGTCCCCGCGGCATCCGACGAACTCGATCCGGAGTGGTTCGACCTCGATCGGGTGCCGCTCGACGAGATGTGGGACGACGCGAGGCACTGGCTGCCCGGCGTGCTCGCGGGCGGCCGGGTGCGTCGCACGTTCGTGTTCGGGGAGGACCTCGCGAGCGTGGTGGATCAGCGCGATCACGTCGCGTAGGATCATCGGGGCTCGGCGCTCGCCGACATCCGCAACCCGGCCTGCATGAACAGCAGGAGAATCCCTCACCCGATCTCACGGAAAGACGCCGGTGGATCTCACTCTCATCGTCGTGCTGGTCATCGCACTGGCGCTCTTCTTCGACTTCACGAACGGGTTCCACGACACCGCGAACGCGATGGCCACGCCCATCGCCACGGGCGCGCTTCGCCCCAAGGTCGCGGTCGCGCTCGCCGCGGTGCTGAACCTCATCGGCGCGTTCCTGTCGACCGAGGTGGCGAAGACCATCTCCGGCGGCCTCATCCGGGAGGGCGAGGACGGCGTCTTCATCACGCCCGAGCTCATCTTCGCGGGGCTCATCGGCGCGATCACGTGGAACATGATCACCTGGCTGCTCGGCCTGCCCTCGTCGTCGAGCCACGCGCTGTTCGGCGGCCTCATCGGTGCGGCGCTCGTGGGCTTCGGCGTCCAGGCCATCGACGGCGGCGTCGTGATGTCGAAGATCATCCTCCCCGCCCTGCTCGCCCCGCTCACCGCAGGGCTGGTCGCCTTCACCGCCACGAAGCTCGCCTATGCCATCACGCGCCGGCACGACGGCAAGCCCGACGGGCGCGACGGGTTCCGTCACGCCCAGGTCTTCTCGAGCTCGCTCGTCGCGCTCGCGCACGGCACGAACGACGCGCAGAAGACGATGGGCGTCATCACGCTGACCCTCATCTCCGTGGGCCTGCAGCCGGTCGGCTCGGGTCCCGAGACCTGGGTCGTGGTCACGTGCGCCATCGCGATCGCCCTCGGCACCTACATGGGCGGATGGCGCATCATCAAGACGCTCGGCACCGGCCTCACCGACGTCAAGCCCGCGCAGGGCTTCGCGGCCGAGACCTCGACGGCGGCGACGATCCTCGCGTCGAGCCACCTCGGCTTCGCGCTGTCGACCACCCAGGTCGCGTCGGGCTCGGTGATCGGCTCGGGCCTCGGCCGCCGCGGCTCGACGGTGCGCTGGCGCACGGCCGGCCGCATCGGAGTCGGCTGGCTGCTGACGCTCCCCGCTGCGGGCGGTGTGGGCGCGCTCGCGGCCCTCATCGCGCAGACGGGCGTCGGGGGCGTGCTCATCGCGGCCTTCGGCGCCGCCGCGGTGATCGGCGGCATCTTCCTCTGGTCCCGCCGCGACGAGGTGTCGCACCGCAACGTGCTGAGCGAGGTCGCCGACTCGGGTCGTGCCGTGAAGATCAAGCGCGACCCCAAGCCCAAGAAGGTGGCCAAGTGATCGACTGGATCGCCTTCGTCATCGTCCTCGTCGCCTCGCTCGTGGGCGCCGGCGTGGTCGTCAGCCTGTACGCGCTCGGCCTGCGCCTGCTCACCGTGGGCGGCCGAACCCCGGTCGTGGCGCCGGCGGCGTTCACCGACGCCATCACCGTCATCACGCCCGAGGAGGCGGCGAAGGCCGCGAAGCGCGCCGAGAAGGCGGCGCGCAAGAGCCCGCTCACCGAGGCCCAGAAGCGCGCCGCCGTGGTCGCGGCGTGGGTATGCTTCGGGCTGAGCGGCTTCGCCGTGCTGTTCGGAATCTACCTGATCGTGCCGGCGTTGCACGGCACGGGCGGCTGAGGCCGCCGCACCACGTCCGGGCCGCCGTCGTCCCGCTCCGACCCCCGCTCGCCCGAGCGGACCGCAGCCGAGGCGCCGCACGCCGCGCCTCCCGACCCGGGGACCACATGACCGCGACCGAGACGAACCAGCGACCCGAGCCCGATCCGAAGACCCGCGGCGGCCTGCTGGACCGCTACTTCGAGATCACCGAGCGCGGCTCGAGCATCTCCGCCGAGGTGCGGGGCGGCATCGTGACGTTCGTCACGATGGCCTACATCGTCATCCTCAACCCGATCATCCTGTCGAGCGGCACCGACGTCTCCGGCGGCACCCTCGGCTTCGCCCAGGTGGCCGCCGTCACGGGCCTGACCGCGGGCGTCATGACGATCCTCTTCGGCGTGGTGGCACGGCTGCCGTTCGCGTTCGCCGCGGGGCTCGGCATCAACTCCTTCCTCGCCGTGTCGGTGGTCGGGCAGGTCACCTGGCCCGAGGCCATGGGCCTCGTGCTGATCAACGGCCTGGTGATCGTGCTGCTCGCGGCGACCGGGCTGCGCCGGCTCATCTTCGACGCCGTCCCCATGCAGCTGAAGCTCGCGATCACGGTCGGCATCGGCCTGTTCATCGCCTTCATCGGCTTCGTCGACGCGGGCTTCGTCACGGCGACGGGCGCCGCCTCGCCCCCCGTGGGCCTGGGCGTCGACGGCTCCGTCTCGACCGTCCCGACGATCGTGTTCGTGCTCACGCTGCTCGTGACGGGCGTGCTCGTCGCACGGCGGGTGAAGGGCGGCATCCTCATCGGCCTGCTCTCGGGCACGGTGCTCGCGCTCGTGCTCGAGGCCGTCCTCGACCTCGGCCCCAAGGTCGGCGCCGACGGCGAGGTGAACCCGCAGGGCTGGGGCCTGTCGGTGCCCGAGCTGCCCGCGCAGTGGGTGAGCCTGCCCGACCTGTCGCTCGTCGGCCAGGTGAGCTTCGGCAGCTTCGAGCGGATCGGCGTGCTCGCCGCGCTCATGCTCGTCTTCACGCTCGTGTTCACGAACTTCTTCGACGCGCTCGGCACCATGACGGGGCTGTCGAAGGAGGCGGGCCTCGCGGACGGGAAGGGCGACTTCCCCCGGCTCCGGTCGGCGCTCATCGTCGAGGGAGTCGGCGCCGTCGCCGGTGGCTACACCTCGAGCTCGTCGAACACCGTCTTCATCGAGTCCGGGTCCGGGATCGGCGAGGGCGCGCGTACGGGCCTGGCCAACCTCGTCACCGGCGTGCTGTTCCTGCTCGCGATGTTCCTGACGCCGCTGACCTCGGTCGTCCCGTCCGAGGTGGCCGCCGCCGCCCTGGTCATCGTGGGCGCGCTCATGATGTCGCAGATCCGCGGGATCGACCTGTCGGACTTCAGCGTCCTGCTGCCGGTCTTCCTCACCGTCACGGTCATGCCCCTGACGTACTCGATCGCGAACGGCATCGGGGCGGGCTTCATCAGCTGGGTCGTCGTGCGCGCGCTGTCGGGCAAGGCCCGCGAGATCAGCCCCCTGCTGTGGGTGGTGGCCCTCGGCTTCGTGGTCTACTTCGCGCGCGGTCCGGTCGAGTCGCTCATCGCCGGGTAGCGCACGCATCGACGAGCACGGCGGATGCCGCGGGTCCGACCCGCGGCATCCGCCGTCCAGGACGCCGATCTTCTCGCCGTGCGTGGTCGTGCCCGAGCCGCCGAAGAAGCCGGCGATCGTCGTGGCGAGGCGCTGCATGGAGGCTCCCGGTGGCGCCGTCGTCGCGTCAGCACCCCCGTGGATACGGGGGTTCGCCCCATACCGGGCCTCGGGCGGCGTCCGTAGCGTGGAGGCATCCGCTCGAACAGGAGAACCCCGCGATGACCACCGCTACCGATCCCATGACCGACCCCGCCGTCCCGCAGGCGGCCGCCCCGCAGTACGCCGTGCCGGCCGCGCAGCTTCCGCCGCCCTCGGCGGACTCCGCCGCCGTTCCCGCTCCGTCCGGCTCCGCCGAGGAGCAGCGCGGCTTCGCGATCTCGAGCCTCGTGCTCGGCCTCGTGTCGATCGTGGCGGGCTTCACGTTCGTCGTCCCGGTCGCGGGCCTCGTCCTCGGCATCCTCGCCCTCAAGCGCGAGCCCTCGGCGCGCACGATGGCGATCTGGGGCGTCGCCCTCAACGCCGTGATGCTCGCCGGGGCCCTGGTCGCCGGTCTGGCCGCGGCGGCCTTCGGGCTCTTCCTCCTCCCGTTCGTCCCGCTCGCGTTCGTCTGATCCGCACCGCGCCCGCCGACGCCCCGGTCCGCCCGACCGGGGCGTCGGGGCGTCCGCGGACGGCGCCCGCGAGGGCACGGGCGTAGTCTGGCCGTCGGAGGGGTGGCCATGGCGGAGCGCGGGCGGCCGATCCGGGCGGCTCGGCCCGACGAGCCCGGATACGCGGCGACCGAGGACGGGTACGTCGCCTACCGCGTCTTCGGCGAGGGCCCGCGGGACCTCCTCGTCATCGGCAACTGGGCGAGCAACATCGAGGTGATCGCCGAGCACCCGTCCATGGCCCGGTACCTCGACCGGCTGTCGCGCTTCGCGCGGGTCATCTGCTTCGACAAGCGCGGGGCCGGCCTGTCCGACCCGGTGCCCCTGAACGCGTTGCCGACCCTCGAGCACTGGATGGACGACGCGCGGGCCGTGCTCGACGCCGTCGGCTCCGAGGGCGCGGCGCTGCTGGGCGACGCCGAGGGCGGGCCCATGGCGATGATGTTCGCGGCCACCTACCCCCGGCGGACCAGGGCCCTGGTGCTCGTGAACACGTTCGCGAGGATGCTCCGGGCCGAGGACTACCCGATCGGCATGCCCGAGGACACCTCCGAGAAGCTCCTCGTCGAGTGGCTCCGCGGATGGGGCCGCGGCGACGTCGTGCTGCCGCTCTCGGCGCCCGGCGTGGCCGACGATCCACAGATGCAGCGCTGGGCCGGCCGGTACATGCGCCTGTCCGCCTCGCCGGCGACCGCGACGCGCATCTACCGCTGGGTGCTCCACCTCGACGTGCGCTCGGTGCTCACGAGCATCACCGTCCCGACGCTCGTCCTGCACCGCGCGGGCAACCGCCACTACCGCGCGGCGATGGGCCGCTACCTCGCCGAGCACATCCCCGGGGCGTCCTACGTCGAGCTCCCCGGAGCCGACTGGTACCCCCCGTTCGTCGACGCCGACCCCGTCCTCGACCGCATCGAGGAGTTCCTCACCGGGGACCGCGCCGAGCCGGCCGACGACCGCGTGCTCGCCACCGTGCTCTTCACCGACATCGTGGGCTCGACCGACGCGGCCGCCCGCCTGGGCGATCGGCGCTGGCTCGACCTGAAGGGCGCGCACGACGCGCTCGTCCGGGCCCAGCTGGACCGGTACCGGGGCCGCGAGATCGCGACCACGGGAGACGGGTTCCTCGCGATCTTCGACGGTCCCGCCCGGGCGGTCCGCTGCGCCGCCGAGATCGCCGCCGCGGTGCGCACGCTCGGCATCGAGATCCGCGCGGGGCTGCACAGCGGCGAGGTCGAGCTCCACGACGGCGACGTCGCGGGCATCGCCGTGCACATCGCGGCGCGCGTGATGGCCCTGGCGGAGACCGGCCGGGTGCTCGTCTCCGGGACGGTCAAGGACCTCGTCGTCGGTTCGCCCATCCGGTTCGAGGACCGTGGCGAGCACGCGCTCAAGGGCGTGCCCGACCGGTGGCGGCTGTTCGAGGTCGCCGCGGTGGCCTGAGGTCAGCCGTAGAAGCCCCGCAGGAGCGCCTCGGTGCCGTCGAGGTGCTCGCCCATGGCGCGGGCCGCGTCGTCCCCCGAGCCGCGGAGGATCGCCTCGACGATGGTGCGATGCTGCTCGTCGGAGTGCGCGATGTTGGGCGTGAGCAGGGGGATGCCGTCGAGGAACGCGTTGACCCGCATGCGCACGTCGGCCATGAGCGGGATGACGCTCGGCGCGCCGAGCAGCTCGGCGATCAGCAGGTGGAAGCGGGAGTCGGCCACCCGGTAGTGCTCGGGGCCGGCGTCGTGGCAGTCCTGGTACGCCTGCCACAGCCGCTCGCGATCGGAGGCGGCGAGCGGGCGCTCCGCCGCGCGCCGGGCGGCGCCCACCTCGATGACGGCCCGCATGGCGAGCGTGTCCTCGAGTTCGGCGGCGAGCGCGTCGGGCTCGCTCGGCGGCGCGGGGGAGTGCGGCGTCGTGTGGGCCGGCAGCGGGTCGGCGACGAACGTGCCGCCGTAGCGACCGCGGCGCGAGACCACCCACCCGGCGTCGGAGAGCGAGCCGATCGCCTCGCGCAACGTGTCGCGGCTGACCTCGAGGGTTCCGGCCAGCTCGCGTTCGGGCGGGAGGCGCTCGCCCGGTGCGATGAGCCCGAGCCGGATCGACTGCAGCAGGCGCTGCACCGTCTCCTCGAACGCGTTCGCCGGGCGCGCCGGGGTCAGCAGGAGGCCCGCGCTCAGGAGCTCGGCGGGCTCGGGTGCGGGCGGGCTCGCCGCGGCATCCGCCGCCGCCCGCCGCTCGCCCGCACCCGTGGTCATGATCCGAGCCTAGAGCGGCGTGACGTAGGCGGAGCTGATGCCGCCGTCGACGAGGAACGTCGAACCCGTGATGAACGAGGAGTCGTCGCTCGCGAGGAACGCGACGGCCGCGGCGAGCTCCTCGGGCTCGGCGAAGCGGCCGACGGGCACGTGCACGAGGCGGCGCTGGGCCCGCTCCGGGTCCTTCGCGAACAGCTCCCGCAGGAGCGGCGTGTTCACGGGCCCCGGGCAGAGGGCGTTCACGCGGATGCCCTGGCGGGCGAACTGCACGCCGAGCTCGCGGCTCATCGCGAGCACGCCGCCCTTCGAGGCGGTGTACGAGATCTGGGACGTCGCCGAGCCGAGCACGGCGACGAACGACGCGGTGTTGATGATCGACCCGCGGCCCTGCGCGACCATGTGCCGGAGCGCCGCGCGCGAGCAGAGGTAGACCGACTTGAGGTTCACGTCCTGCACCTTCTGCCAGGCCGGCAGCTCGGTGGTCTCGATGGAGTCGTCGTCGGGAGGCGAGATGCCCGCGTTGTTGAACGCGATGTCGACGGAGCCGAAGGCGCGCGCCGCCTCGTCGAAGAGGTGGTCGACCTGCTGCTCGTCGGTGACGTCGACCTGTACGAACAGGCCGTCGACGGCGGATGCCGCGGCCTCGCCGGCCACGGCGTCGAGATCGCCGACCACGACCTTCGCGCCCTCGGCGGCGAGCCGCTTCGCGGTCGCGAGGCCGATGCCCGATGCGCCGCCCGTGATCACGGCGACGCGGCCGGCGAGCCGCTGCGTGAGGTCGATGCGGGAGAGGTCTGCCATGGTGCTCCTTGGGTTGGTGGGTCGGTGCGCGGCGCGCGCTACTCGACCGCCGGCTGGTCGACGGCGAAGAAGACGTTCTTGGTCTCGGTGAAGGCCAGCGGCGCGTCGGGACCGAGCTCGCGGCCGAGTCCGGACTGCTTGAACCCGCCGAACGGGGTGGCGTACCGCACGGACGAGTGCGAGTTGACCGACAGGTTGCCCGACTCGATCGCGCGCGCGACGCGGATGCCGCGGCTGAGGTCCCGGGTCCAGATCGACCCCGACAGGCCGTACTCGCTCGCGTTCGCGAACGAGATCGCGTCGGCCTCGTCGTCGAAGGGGAAGACCGAGACGACCGGGCCGAAGATCTCCTCGCGCGCCGCGCGCGAGTCGCGCGCCGGGGTGAGCACCGTGGGGGCGAACCAGAACCCGGGACCGCCGGGCGCCGCGCCGCGGAAGGCGACGTCCGCGTCATCCGGCACGAACGAGGCCACGCGATCGAGGTGGGCGCGCGCGACGAGGGGTCCCATCTCGGTGGACTCGTCGGCGGGATCGCCGACCTTCACGCCCCTGACCGCGGGCTCGAGCAGTTCCATGAACCGGTCGTAGGCCGAGCGCTCGACGAGGATGCGGCTGCGGGCGCAGCAGTCCTGGCCGGCGTTCTCGAAGACCCCGTAGGGCGCGGTCGCGGCGGCCCGCTCGAGGTCCGCGTCGGCGAAGACCACGTTCGCGCTCTTGCCGCCGAGCTCGAGCGTCACGCGCTTCACCTGGTCGGCGCAGCCGGCCATGAGGCGCTTGCCGACCTCGGTGGAGCCCGTGAAGACGACCTTGCGCACGGTCTCGTTCGTGACGAAGCGCTCGCCGACGACCGAGCCCTTGCCCGGGACCACCTGGAACAGGCCCTCCGGCAGGCCCGCCTCGAGGGCGAGCTCGGCGAGCCGCAGGCTCGTCAGCGGGGTCCACTCGGCGGGCTTCAGGACGACCGCGTTGCCCGCCGCGAGTGCGGGGGCGAAGCCCCACGAGGCGATCGTCATGGGGAAGTTCCACGGGGTGATGACCCCGACGACGCCGAGCGGCTCGTGGAACGTGACGTCGAGGCCTCCCGCGACGGGGATCTGGCGGCCCGACATGCGCTCGGGCGCCGCGGCGTAGTACTCGAGCACGTCGCGCACGTGGCCGGCCTCCCACCGGGCCTGCCCCACGGGATGGCCGGAGTTGCGCACCTCGAGGTCGGCGAGCTCCTCGACGGCGCCGTCGACCGCGTCGGCGAATCGCCGCAGCACGCGCGCGCGGTCCGCGGGCGCGACGCGGGCCCACGCCCGCTGCGCGCGGGCGGCGTCGGCGATCGCGGCATCCGCCTCGTCGACCGTGGCCGCCTCGACGGTGGTCACGACGGTCTCGTCGGCGGGGTTGACGATGGTGTGCGTCATGCGGACTCCTTCCGAGGGGCGGGTGCCGCACGGGCGGCTCGGTGCGCGCGCGCCGCATCGACCAGGCCGGCGAACAGGCGCCGGTCCGCGGCGTTCTCCTCCGGATGCCACTGCACCGCGACGGCGAACGCGGCGCCGTCGACCTCGACCGCCTCGATGACGCCCTCGTCGGTGCGGGCGGTCACGGTGAGCCCGTCGGCCACGCGGTCGATCGCCTGGTGGTGGTAGACGTGCACGTCGATCTCGCCGCGGGGCTCGTCGACCTCGCCGAGGATGGCGTCCAGCCGGCTCCCGCGCTCGACGGTGACGCGCTTGCCCCCGAACACGGCCGGGGCAGGCTGGTACTCCTCGTGACCCACCACGTCGGGCAGGTGCTGCACGAGCGTCCCGCCGAGGGCGACGTTGAGCATCTGGGCCCCGCGGCAGATGCCGAGGAACGGCACGTCGTCCTCGACGGCGGCCGTGAGCAGGGCGTCCTCCCACGCGTCGCGGTCCGTCCGCGGCGCGCCGGTGCGCTCGTGCGGCGCCTGTCCGTAGCGGTGGGGGTCGACGTCGGCGCCGCCCGACACGATGAGGCCGTCGACGGCGCCGAGCACGCGCCGGGCGATCTCGGGCGTGACCGGCTGCGGCGGCAGCAGCACGGCGATCCCGCCCGCGTCCGTCACCGCGTCGAGGTACGCCTTCGGCAGGAAGGAGGCGGGCAGGTCCCAGACGCCGGTCTGCGATCGCTCGAGGTAGGTGGTGACGCCGATCAGCGGCGCGCCGTCGCGCGGCTCAGAAGCGCTCGAACCCACGGACCCGCTCCCAGTCGGTGACGGCGGCGTCGTAGGCGGCGAGCTCGACGCGCGCGTTGTTGAGGTAGTGCTCGACGACCTCGTCGCCGAACGCCTCGCGGGCGATGGCCGAGCCGGCGAACAGGTCGGCCGACTCGCGCAGGGTCGCCGGCACGCGCGCGACGTCGCTCTCGTAGGCGTTGCCGACGAACACGTCGCCGGGGTCGAGTCCGTGGTCCATGCCGTGCAGGCCCGCGGCGATCAGCGCCGCGACCGCGAGGTACTGGTTGACGTCGCCGCCGGGTACGCGGTTCTCGACGCGCATGCCGTGGCCGTGGCCGACGACGCGCAGCGCGCACGTGCGGTTGTCGAGGCCCCAGGCGATCGCCGTCGGGGCGAAGCTGCCGGCGACGTAGCGCTTGTACGAGTTGATGTTCGGTGCCGAGAACAGGGTGAGCTCGCGCATCGCCGCGATCTGCCCGCCGAGGAAGTGCTTGAACATCGTCGACATGCCTCGCTCGTCGGCCGGATCGGCGAACACCGCCTCGCCGGAGTCGCTGCGCAGCGAGATGTGGATGTGGCAGCTGTTGCCCTCGCGCTCGTTGAACTTCGCCATGAACGTCAGCGCCTTGCCGTGGCGGTCGGCGATCTCCTTGGCGCCGTTCTTGTAGATCGAGTGGTTGTCGCACGTGCCGAGCGCGTCGGTGTAGCGGAACGCGATCTCCTGCTGGCCGAGATTGCACTCGCCCTTGACGCCCTCGCAGTACATGCCGGCGCCGTCCATCGCGTTGCGGATGTCGCGGAGCAGGGGCTCCATGCGCGTCGACGCGAGCAGCGCGTAGTCGATGTTGTAGTCGCTCGCGGGCGTGAGGTCGCGGTAGCCCTTGCGCCAGGCGTCCCGGTACGAGTCGTCGAACACGATGAACTCGAGCTCGGTGCCGACGTGGGCCGTGAGGCCGCGCTCGGCGAGCCGCTCGAGCTGGCGCTGCAGGATGCGGCGGGGCGACGCCTCGACCGGCCGCCCGTCGAGCCACTGCAGGTCGGCGGTCACGAGCGCGGTGGCTTCGAGCCACGGCGCCATGCGGAGGGTCGTGAGGTCGGGCACGAGCGCCATGTCGCCGTAGCCGCGCTCCCAGCTGGACATCTCGTAGCCGTCGACGGTGTTCATCTCGACGTCGACGGCGAGGAGGTAGTTGCACGCCTCGGCGCCGTGCAGGGCGACCTCCTCGAGGAAGAGCCGGGCCGACGCGCGCTTGCCGACGAGCCGGCCCTGCATGTCGGTGAAGGCGACGATCACGGTGTCGACGTGCCCGTCGGCGACCGCCGAGCGGAGCCCGTCGAGCGTGAGGTATCCGGTGGGTGCCGCCACTTCGGCGCCTCCTCGCGTGGGAATGGTCGGGTTCGTCGCCCATTACACCACGCCGCGTCACCGGTGCCTAGCCAGCCCTGGCCCATAGCGACGGAAGTGTGAAGGCGATGCCGCCCGAAAAAGGTCTGTACGGGCGACCATTGCGGCCCTATCATGTGGCGCACAGCATCGCACCCCGCGCCCGCCCCCAGAGGCCCGCGCGATGACGGACAGGAGAGCGCCACATGGCGAAAGACACCCTCAAGGTCTCGGGCGTGACCTACACGACCGCCGACCGGGGATACTTCGAGAAACGCCGACTCACCCGAGCCGCGGGAGTGTGGGGCCTCTGGGGCCTCGCGGTCGCGGCGGTCATCTCCGGCGACTTCTCCGGATGGAACTTCGGCATCGACTTCGCCGGCTTCGGCGGGATGCTGATCGCGTTCGCGATCCTCGTGGTCATGTACTACGGCCTGATCTTCTCCATCGGCGAGATGGCGTCGGCCATGCCGCACACGGGCGGCGCCTACTCCTTCTCGCGCGCCGCGATGGGCCCCTGGGGCGGGTTCGTCACGGGCCTGGCCGAGACCATCGAGTACGTCGCGACCACCGCGGTGATCGTCTTCTTCTCGGCGTCCTACGCCGACGCGATCACGAGCGAGCTGCTCGGCTTCTCGATGGCCGGATGGATCTGGTGGATCATCCTCTACGCCGTGTTCATCGGCATCAACGCGGCCGGGGCGAACATCTCGTTCAAGTTCGCGATCGTGGTCTCGATCATCTCGATCGGCATCCTGCTGGTCTTCTCGGTCATGGCGCTGTTCTCCGGGCAGTTCTCGTGGGACAACCTCTTCGACATCGAGCCCGACCCGGGCCAGAGCGCGTTCCTGCCGCACGGCGTCCTGCCGATCCTGTTCGCGCTGCCGTTCGCGATGTGGTTCTTCCTCGGCATCGAGGAACTGCCCCTCGCGGCCGAGGAGTCGCACGACCCGGTCCGCGACATCCCCCGCGCGGGGATCATCGCGCGCGCCACGCTCATCGTGACCGGTCTCCTGGTGCTGTTCCTCAACACCGGCGTCGTCGGCGCCGAGGCGACCGGCACGGCGGGCGAGCCGCTGCTCGACGGCTTCCGCGCGATCGTCGGCGACGGCCTCGCGGCGGTGCTCGCCCTCTTCGCGCTGATCGGCCTGCTCGCATCGCTGCAGGGGATCATGTTCGCCTACGGGCGCAACATGTACTCGCTGTCGCGCGCCGGGTACTACCCCAAGTTCCTGTCGCTCACCGGCAAGCGCCGGACGCCGTGGGTCGCGCTCGTCGCGGGCGCGGTGATCGGCTTCGTCGCGCTGCTGGTGCTGGACCTGCTCGCCCGGGTCGACGCCGAGGGCGCGGGGGCGGTCGCCGGCGCGATCGTGCTGAACATCGCGGTGTGGGGCGCGGTGCTCGCGTACCTCCTGCAGATGGTCGCGTTCGTCATCCTCCGCCGCAAGCACCCGAACATCAACCGCCCGTACCGCAGCCCGTGGGGCGTCCCGGGCGCGATCACGGCGGCCGCGATCTCGGGGCTCATCTTCGTCGGCTTCCTGCTGAACCCGACGTTCGTCCCCGCGATCATCGCCATCGCCGTGGTGTACGCGGTCATGCTCATCGGGTTCGGCGTCTACGGCCGCAACCACCTCGTGCTCTCGCCCGAGGAGGAGTACGCGGTGTCGGGCGGCCTGCACGGCGATCCGCAGGCGGAGGGCTACGGCGGACGCGTCGAGGAGGAGATCCTCGCCATGGACGGCGTCGACGACGGCGCGCGTGCGCAGGCCGAGGGATCGGCCCGGGAGCCGAACGGCTGACCGGCCGGCGTCGGCGATCGGACGAGGCGGCGGGACGTGGGGGCGTCCCGCCGCCTCGGCGCGTGACGAGCCGCGCGTCGCACCGGTGGCGGCCGGGGCGTCGACGTGTTCGGTGCACCCGCGCAGGAAAACTGCGCGCCCCGCGTGCGGACGCACGGAAGCATCGGGCGGCTGCGAACGGCGCCGCGAGGCCCGCCGGTAGGCTCGACGCAGAACCCGGCGCGGTCACCCCGCGCACCCGACGAGGCGATGGAGCCACACGTGTCGACGATCCGACCATCCCACCCGACCGCCGTCAGCGAGTCCGCCGAGGACCCGGCGATCACCGCGAACCACCTCGGCCCGACCCGCACCGAGACCGACTCGCTCGGCCCCGTCGAGGTGCCGGCCGACGCGTACTGGGGCGTGCACACGATGCGCGCGCTCGAGAACTTCCCGATCTCGAAGCGCCCGATCTCGGTGTACCCGGAACTGATCGTCGCGCTCGCCCAGGTCAAGCAGGCGGCCGCACGCGCCAACAAGGAGCTCGGCGCGCTCGACCCTCAGAAGCAGGCCTGGATCGAGGAGGCCTGCCAGCGCATCATCGACGGCGAGTTCCACGACCAGTTCGTCGTGGGCGTCATCCAGGGCGGCGCCGGCACGTCGACGAACATGAACGCGAACGAGGTCATCGCCAACGTCGCGCTCGAGATCGCCGGCTACGCCAAGGCCCGGTACGACGTGCTCCACCCCATCGACGACGTCAACCGCAGCCAGTCGACCAACGACACCTACCCGACGGCGCTCAAGCTCGCGATGACGGCCTCGCTGACGACGATGCTCGTCCAGCTCGACCAGCTGCGCATCTCCTTCGGCCGCAAGGGGCGCGAGTTCCACGACGTGCTGAAGGTCGGCCGGACGCAGCTGCAGGACGCGGTGCCCATGACCCTCGGGCAGGAGTTCCACAGCTTCGCCACGACCCTCGGCGAGGACATCGCGCGGCTCCGCGAGACGATCAAGCTGCTCTCCGAGGTGAACCTCGGCGCGACCGCGATCGGGACCGGCATCACGGCCGACCCCGGCTACGCGGCATCCGTCGTGCGGCACCTCAGCGAGATCACCGGGCAGCACCTCGAGACGGCGCCCGACCTGGTCGAGGCGACGAGCGACACGGGCGTGTTCATGACGTTCTCGAGCGCGCTCAAGCGCAGCGCCATCAAGCTCTCGAAGATCTGCAACGACCTGCGGCTGCTCTCCTCGGGCCCGCAGGCGGGCCTGGCCGAGATCAACCTCCCGCCCAAGCAGGCCGGGTCGAGCATCATGCCCGGCAAGGTGAATCCCGTCATCCCCGAGGCGGTCAGCCAGGTCGCGTACGCGGTCGCGGGTGCGGACGTCACGGTCATGATGGCCGCCGAGAACGGCCAGCTGCAGCTCAACGCGTTCGAGCCGGTCATCGCGCACTCGCTGCTGCAGTCCATCACCTGGATGCGCCAGGCGTGCTGGACCCTGCGCGTCAACTGCGTCGACGGCATCACCGCGAACACCGAGCGCCTCGAGGCGCAGGTCGCCTCGAGCGTGGGCGTCATCACCGCGCTCATCCCGTTCATCGGATACGCCGAGGCGGCGAAGCTCGCCAAGCAGGCGCTCGCGACCGGGCGGCCGGTCGCCGACCTGGTGGTCGAGTCGGGGCTCATGACCCGCGAGGACGTCACCCGCCAGCTCTCGCCCTCGCGGCTCTCGGGCGTGCACCCGATCACCGACGTGATCCCGGCCGTCGACCGCAAGGGCGAGCCGAGCGACTGAGCCGACCGCGCGGCGGGCGAGCGGGGCGGATGCCGCGGCATCCGCCCTCGTCGCGGGGTGCGCGGGCCGTCAGACCACGCGGCAGTGCGTGGTGAGCGACCCGATGCCCTCGATGCTCACGGTCACGGTCGAGCCGTCCCTGAGGAAGACCTGCGGAGTGCGGCTGTAGCCG
Organism: Agromyces sp. CCNWLW213; assembly: GCF_037199545.1. NCBI lineage: Bacteria > Bacillati > Actinomycetota > Actinomycetes > Micrococcales > Microbacteriaceae > Agromyces > Agromyces sp. CCNWLW213. Next base: position 40,353 of record NZ_JBBBDX010000007.1, read on the forward strand.
GCTCCGCCGGGGCTGCCCGTCGAGATGAGCGTGCCGGGCGGCAGCGTGGCGGTCCGCGACAGGTACGAGATGATCTCGGCGACGCTGCGCACCATCTCGTTGGTCGACGCGTCCTGGAGGATGTGCCCGTCGAGGTTCGTGGTGAGCCAGAGGTCCTGCGGGTCGGCGATCTCGTCGGCGGTGACGACCACCGGGCCCGTGGGCGTGAAGCCGTCGAACGACTTGCAGCGCGACCACTGCGCCTCGCTGAACTGGATGTCGCGGGCCGTGATGTCGTTCACGACCGTGTAGCCCCAGACGTGGTCGAGCGCGTCGACGGGGGAGACGTCCTTCGCGGGCGAGCCGATGATGACGCCGAGCTCGGCCTCGTAGTCGACCTGCGTCGCGACGTCGCCGGCCCATTCGGTGGTCTGGCCGTGCCCGCTCAGCGAATTGGGCCAGAGGGAGAAGATCGTCATCGCCGACTCGGAGCGGAGCTTCAGCTCGGAGGCGTGCGCGGCGTAGTTCGCGCCGATCGCGAGCACCTGTGCCGGACGGAGCACGGCGGACGCATGGCGGAGCTCGGACACGGGCGTCGTCGGCGCGCCGCCGGCCACCGCCGCGTCGACGGCGGCGCGCACCTCGGCCAGCGCGTCGGGACCGCGCTCGATCAGGTCCTGCAGGTCGCGGGGCGCGTCGGCCAGGAGGTCGTCGAGGAAGAGCGCGCGGTCGGCGATCACCGTCGCGAGTCGGGGGGTGGGCTGGCCGTCGACTCGGAGGTGCGCGAACTTCACCACCCCAGACTATCCACCGGCCCGCCCCCGGGGCTGTGCGGGATGTACAACGACCCGCGCCGGATGCTCCGCCACGTCGACAAACGTCAGGCGGATGCCGCGGCGCGCCAGAGGTGCATCGAGGCGTAGCTGCGCCACGGCGCCCACGCCGCCCCGTGCGCAGCGAGCGCGCGGGGGTCGGCGGACAGGCCCAACCGGGCGGCGCCGTTCCGGAGCGCCAGGTCGGACACGAGCAGCTCGTCGGGCTCGCGCGTGACGCGCATCGCGAGGTAGCCCGCCGTCCACGGCCCGATGCCCGGGACGGCTAGCAGGTCGGCGCGGAGCTCGTGCCGTTCGCGCTCGGGCGCCACGACCAGGTCGCCCGAGGCGAGGCGCGCGCAGACGTCGACGATCGTGCGGATGCGGGCCGCGGGCCCGCGCAGCACCGACGCGCCGTCGGCGGCGATGGCGGCGGGCGCGGGGAACAGGCGCCGCAGGCCGTCGCCGGTCGGCGCCGCGGACCCGGGCAGCACGGCGTCCACGGGCTCGCCGAGGGCCTCCGCGAGCCGGCCGAGCGCGGTCCGGGCCGACGCCACCGAGACCTGCTGCCCGATGAGGGCGCGCACCACGAGCTCGTGCGCGTCGAGCGCGCCGGGCATCCGGATGCCGGGCACCGCGGCGACCGAGGGTGCGAGGACGGGATCGGCCGAGAGGGCCTCGTCGATCGCGACGGCGTCGGCGTCGAGGTCGAAGAGCCGGCGGACGCGCGCCACGAGCGGCGCGAGGTCCGCGAGCGCGGCGAGCCGGGCCTCGACCTCGATTCCGGCGCCGCTCCGGGCGGGCCCCAACCGGATGACGGCGGGGCCGCACGGGAGCGCGAGGGTGCGCTCGAAGCGGTCGGCGCCCGCGACCTCGACGCCGTCGACCGCGCGCGCGGCGAGCCAGGCGAAGACGCCCGCGGCGTCGAACGGCGGACGTGCGGGCAGGTGGAGGCGCACCACGCCGGCGTCGGCGGCGGCGGGCGCGCTCGCGGCATCCGCCGACCGGGCGCCGGACGCCCGGAGCTCGAGCGGGCTGCGCTCGTAGACCGCGCGGACGGTGTCGTTGAACTGGCGGATGCTGCCGAATCCCGACGCGAACGCCACGTCGGCGACCGGCATCGAGGTCGAGACGAGCAGCGCGCGCGCGGTCTGCGCGCGGTGCGCTCGGGCGAGCGCGAGCGGCCCGGCCCCGAGCTCGGCGGACAGGACGCGCGTGAGGTGCCGCGGCGTGTAGCCGAGCCGAGCGGCGAGCCCCGGGACGCCGTCGCGCTCGACGACGCCGTCGGCGATCAGCCGCATGGCGCGGGCCGCGAGGTCGTCGTCGAGGTCCCACTCGGGCGAGCCGGGCACGGCGTCGGGCAGGCACCGCTTGCACGCGCGGAGGCCGGCCTCGTGGGCCGCGGCCGCCGTGCGGTAGAAGGTCACGTTCGCGGGCTTCGGCGGCACGGCCGGGCAGCTCGGGCGGCAGTAGATGCCGGTCGAGTGCACGCCCGTGATGAACTGGCCGTCGAACCGCGCGTCGCGCGCGAGCATCGCCCGGTAGCGCTCGGCGAAGGCCGGATCGGCGAGCGGGTCGGTCCGGCGCGGTCGGACGGGAGCGGCGGTCGGGCTCATCACCCCTCAAGGCTCGCATGGCTCGGGGACCTCGGGTAGCGGGAATCGGACATGACGGCGGTGGGTACGCTGGCGGCATGCACGACGACGTCCGCTCCCGCCTCACCGCCGCGCTCGGCGACGCCGTCCTCGTGGACGGGCCCGCCCTCGACGCCGTCCGCGAGGACCGCTCGGGCTGGGTGAGCGAGCACCGGGCGCTCGCGGTCGTGCGCGCGGCATCCGTCGAGGACGTGCAGGCGGTGATGCGCCTCGCGACCGAGACCGGCACCCCGGTCGTGCCCCGCGGCGCGGGCACCGGCCTCGCCGGCGGGGCGATCGCCAGCCGCGGCGCCATCGTCCTCGACCTCACCGGCATGGACCGGATCCTCGAGATCGACGACGTCGACGAGCTCGCGGTCGTCGAGGCGGGCGTGCTGAACGGCGACCTCGACCGGGCCGCGCGCGAGCGAGGGCTCTGGTACGCGCCCGACCCGGCGAGCCGGGCGATCTCGTCGATCGGCGGGAACATCGCGACGAACGCGGGCGGGCTGCTGTGCGCGAAGTACGGCGTGACCCGCGAGAGCGTGCTCGGACTCGCCGTCGTGCTGGCCGACGGCACGCTGCTGCGCACGGGCCACCGCACCGTGAAGGGCGTGACGGGATACGACCTCACCGCACTCCTCACCGGTTCGGAGGGCACCCTGGGGGTCATCGTCGAGGCGACCGTGCGGCTCCGCCCGGTCGTCGTGGGCGAGACCCACACGGTGGCGGCGGCGTTCCCCGACGTCGAGGCGGCGGGCGCGGCCGCGGCGGGTGTCGGCGCGGCCCGCATCCGGCCCGCGCTCCTCGAGCTCATCGACCCGGTCGGCTTGGCGCGGGTCGCCGAGCACCTCGGCCCGGACGCGCTCGCGGGCACCCCGGTCGCCGGCCTCGCGCCGGGGGAGGCGTTCCTGCTCGCGCAGACCGACGCGGGTGACGCCGCGGCCGAGGCCGACGTCATCGCACGCGTGTTCGCCGAGGCGGGCGGCCGCGTGACGCGATCGACGGATGCCGCGACCGGCGAGCGCCTCCTCGGCATCCGGCGCGCCATGCACCCCGCGCTCGCATCGCGCGGGCGCGTGCTGATCGAGGACGTCGCGGTCCCGCGCTCGCGCCTGCCCGAGATGTTCCGTGCCATCGCGGAGGTGGGGGAGCGGTACGGCGTCGAGATCCCCACGCTCGCGCACGCGGGCGACGGCAACCTCCACCCCAACTTCGTCTTCGAGGGCGACGACGTGCCCGACCACGTCTGGGCGGCCGCCGACGAGATGTTCCGTGCGGCCGTGCGCCTCGGCGGCACGCTCACGGGGGAGCACGGGGTGGGGCTGCTGAAGCGGCGCTGGCTCGCGGAGGAGCTCGGGGACGCCTCGGTCGAGCTCCAGCGCCGGATCAAGCACGTCTTCGACCCGGCCGGCATCCTCAATCCCGCCGTGATGTTCGAGCCCGAGCCGACCGCCGGTCGGTAGGCTGCCCGCGTGAACCTCACGCCGACGCCAGCGCCCGGACCGCAACCGCACCTCCACGTCTGGCCGCCCGCGGCGCCGCCGCGCCGGGGCGCGGGCGCGGGCGCCGGGATCGTCGTGCTGAGCGCGATCGCCGTGCTCGCCGGGCTGCTCGTGTTCGCGTACCTCGCGGTCTCGTTCGGCATCTCGGTGCTCGTCGTCGGCACGCTCGTCGCGCTCGTGCCGCTCGCGATCGTGCTCCTCGCGGTGCGCTGGGTCGACCGCTGGGAGCCGGAGCCCCGCTGGGCGCTGTGGTTCGCGTTCCTGTGGGGCGCGGCCGTGTCGGTCGCGATCGCGCTGGTCGTCGACCTCGGCGTCCAGCTGTTCGTGGCCGTCGCGAGCCCCGCAGGCGCCGCGGCCGACGCGACCATGCAGGCCGTGGTGCAGGCGCCGATCGTCGAGGAGCTCGCGAAGGGCGTGGGCGTGCTCCTGCTCTACGCGTTCTCGAAGTCGCACTTCGACGGACCCGTCGACGGCCTGGTCTACGCGGCCACGGTGGCCGCGGGCTTCGCGTTCACCGAGAACATCCTCTACTTCGGCGCCGCGCTCATCGAGGGCGGCGCGGGCGAACTCGGGGCGACGTTCGTCGTGCGCGGCATCTTCTCGCCGTTCGCCCACGTGCTGTTCACGGCCTGCACGGGCATCGCGATCGGCATCGCCGCGCGCCGCGGGGGGCGGGGCGTCATCGGATGGTTCCTCCTGGGACTCGTCGCCGCCGTCCTGCTGCACGCGTTCTGGAACGGCTCGCTCGCGTTCGCCGACGCGCTCGCGCTCTACTTCACGGTGCAGGTGCCGATCTTCGTCGGCGCGATCATCGTCACGCTGCTGCTCCGCCGCGAGGAGCAGCGCATCACCCGCTCGCGCCTCGCGGAGTACGCCGCCGCCGGGTGGTTCAGTCCCGACGAGGTCGACGGCCTCTCGACGCCGTCGGGACGCCGGGCGGCCCTCGCGTGGGCTCGCGCGCAGCGCCCGCCGCGCACGGCGCAGGTCCAGCGGTTCATCGCGGACGCCACCCGGCTGGCGTTCACGCGCCAGGCGCTCGTGTCCGGACGCGGCGACGTTCGCCGTCTCGAGGACGAGCGCGTGCTGCTCGACGCGGTCACCCGTGATCGGAACGCCATCTCCGCCTGAGGTCGCCTGCTGCGGACGGTCGGGTCAGCGTGCGGCCCGGCGGTCTATGCTGTCCGCATCCGGAATCGACGGCGATCGGAGTCGGCGTGCGCAGCCCAGGCCACGACCCGAAGGAGCGCGAGACGCGCGACCTTCGCGATCGGCTGCTGCGCGCGCAGGAGGACGCGATCGCCACGGGGGTCGTGCCGCTCAGCCTGCGACCGGTCGTCCGGGCCTCGTGGGAGCGCGCGATCCGCGGTGCGATCGACCCCGACCGTGCCCTGCCGACGATCGACCTCGACGACGACGCGTTCCGCGAGTACCGCGCCGCGCACGCCCTCGCCCCGGTCATGCCGGTGATCCGCCGGCTGCTCGTCGAGGGCGCCGACGACGCGGGGCTCGTCGTCGCGGTCGGCGACGCGCAGGGGCGACTGCTGTGGGTCGAGGGCGACCCGCACCTGCGCCGGCGCGCGGAGGACATGCTCTTCGTCGCGGGCGCCGACTGGTCGGAATCGAGCATCGGAACGAGCGCCCCGGGCACCGCGCTGCAGCTGGACCGGGCGGTCCAGATCCGCGGCGCCGAGCACTACAACCGCATCGTCCACCCGTGGAGCTGCACCGCGGCACCCGTCCACGATCCCGCGACGGGGGCGCTCCTCGGCGTGATCGACATCACGGGCACCGACCTCGCCGTCGCGCCGCACACGCTCTCGCTCGTCTCCGCCACGGTCGCCGCCGTCGAGGCCGAGCTGCGCATCGCGCGCCTCGAGAGCGCGGTGCACGCCACGATCCGCCGCTCGCGCATGCGCGCGGTGCCGGCGCCCGTGCGCACGCCGCTCACCGTGCTGGGCGAGCGGCGTGCGCGCCTGGGCGACCACGAGCTCAGCCCGCGGCACGCCGAGATCCTCGCGCTCCTCGCCTGGAACCCCCGCGGCCTCGGCGCCGAACGGCTCGCGTCCCTCGTCTACGAGGGCGACCCGTCGCCGGTGACGCTCCGCGCCGAGATCGCGAGGCTCCGGCGCGTGCTCGAGGCGGCGGGCGAGCCGCCCCTCGAGTCCCGCCCGTACCGGCTCGGCCGCGAGCTCGACCTCGACGCCGCGCGCGTGGCGAAGCTCGTCGGGCAGGGCGCCCTGCGCAAGGCCCTCGAGCGGTACCCGGGTCCCGTCCTGCCGTCGTCGTCCGCCCCGGGCATCGTCGAGCTGCGCGAGGAGCTCGCGGGCCGGCTGCGCGAGTCGATGCTCGCCGACGCCCCGCCCGAGCTGCTGCTCGAACTCGCCGAACGCGACGAGCACCGGTACGACGTCGAGCTCTGGCGCGCGTGCCTCGAACTCCTCCCGCCGCGCTCGCCGCGGCGTGCCACGGTCGTGGCGCACCTCGAGCGCATCGACGTCGCCATGCGCTGACCACCTTTCCCCAGACGCCCGGGGGCGGCGCCTCGACCGGCACGGGCGATGCAACGCGGTTGCAACCCCGGGGCAACCGGGGCGCAACGCGGACGCGCCTACCGTGGCGACCGCCCCACTCCGAGGGCATGACGACGACGTCACGAGGAGACACGATGACCGTGTACGCCGCGCCCGGCACCGCCGGCGCACTGATCGAGTTCAAGCCGCGCTACGAGCACTTCATCGGCGGCGAGTGGGTGAGGCCCGCCGGCGGCGCCTACTTCGAGGACATCTCGCCGGTGAACGGAAGGCCGTTCACCGAGGTCGCCCGCGGCACGGCCGCCGACATCGAGGCGGCGCTCGACGCCGCGCACCGGGCCGCACCCGCCTGGGGCCGCACGAGCGCCGCGCACCGCGCCGGCATCCTGAACGCCATCGCCGACCGCATCGACGCCAACCGCGAGCTGCTCGCCGTCGCCGAGACATGGGACAACGGCAAGTCGATCCGCGAGCCGCTCAACGCGGATCTCCCGCTCGCGAGCGACCACTTCCGGTACTTCGCGAGCCTGATCCGCGCGCAGGAGGGCAGCTTCACCCAGCTCGACGAGGACACGGTCGCGTACCACTTCGACGAGCCGCTCGGCGTGGTCGGGCAGATCATCCCGTGGAACTTCCCGCTGCTCATGGCCACGTGGAAGCTCGCGCCGGCGCTCGCCGCGGGCAACGCCGTCGTGCTGAAGCCCGCCGAGCAGACGCCCGTGTCGATCCTCGTGCTCGTCGAACTCATCGCCGACCTGCTGCCCCCCGGCGTGCTCAACGTGGTGAACGGCTTCGGCGTCGAGGCCGGCAAGCCGCTCGCCTCCTCGAACCGGATCCGCAAGATCGCGTTCACGGGCGAGACCACGACGGGGCGCCTCATCCTGCAGTACGCGTCGGCGAACATCATCCCGTCGACCGTGGAGCTCGGCGGCAAGAGCCCCAACATCGTGTTCGAGTCCGTCGCCGACCGCCGCGACCCGTTCTACGACAAGGCGCTCGAGGGCTTCAGCCTGTTCGCGTTCAACCAGGGCGAGGTGTGCACCTGCCCGAGCCGGTCCCTCATCCAGAAGTCGATCTACGACACGTTCCTCGACGACGCGATCGAGCGCACCAGGCTGGCGCGTCAGGGCAACCCGCTCGACACCGAGACGCAGGTCGGCGCGCAGGCGTCGAACGACCAGCTCGAGAAGATCCTGAGCTACATCGACATCGGCAAGAAGGAGGGCGCGAAGCTCCTGCTCGGCGGCGAGCGCGTCGACCTCGGCGGCGACCTCAGCGAGGGCTACTACGTCGCGCCGACGATCTTCGAGGGCGAGAACCGGATGCGCCTCTTCCAGGAGGAGATCTTCGGCCCGGTCGTCGCCGTCACGAGCTTCGAGGACTACGACGACGCCATCCGCATCGCCAACGACACGCTCTACGGCCTCGGCGCGGGCGTCTGGAGCCGCAACGGCAACGAGGCGTACCGTGCAGGCCGCGACATCCAGGCCGGCCGGGTGTGGGTGAACAACTACCACGCCTACCCGGCGGGGGCGGCCTTCGGCGGTTACAAGTCCTCGGGCATCGGCCGCGAGAACAACAAGCAGGCGCTCGACCACTACCAGCAGACGAAGAACCTCCTCGTCAGCTACAGCGAGAACCCGCTCGGGTTCTTCTGATCCGGACGGTGCACGCCATGTCGATCGACGAGCTGGCCGGCCGCGTGGTCGCGTCCATCACGATCGAGGGCGACGTCTCGCCGCGGGTGGAGCTCACGCCCGCGGCGAGCGTCCTGCTCGCGACGCTGTGGGCGGAGCACGGCCCGCTGATGTTCCACCAGTCGGGCGGATGCTGCGACGGCAGCGCGCCCATGTGCTACCCCGCAGGCGAGTTCGCCACCAGCGCGGCCGACGTGCTGCTCGGCGAGCTCGACCTCGGCTCGGGTCGGATCGTGCCGTTCTGGATGTCGGTGGAGCAGTTCGCGTACTGGCGGCACACGCACCTGACGGTCGACGTCGTTCCCGGACGGGGGAGCGGCTTCTCGCTCGAGGCGCCCGAGGGCGTCCGCTTCCTGATCCGCTCGCGCCTCATGGAGGGGTAGCGGAACGGAAGAACTCGTCACCCCGTGGATGTGGCAATGCCGACATCTCGACGGGGCGACGAGTCCTTGAGGGCTTCAGACTGCAAGATGTTCGCCGTCAGCACAAGACCCGTGTGGACGCGCGTCCCGGATTGAACCGGCCCGCGGCATCCGTTTGGATGGGGGGATGACTGATACGAACAGCAAGCCCGAGGTCGACGCCCCGCAGGGCCCGGCCCCCGACGACCTGGTGATCGAGGACATCGTCGTGGGCGACGGCCCCGAGGCCGCGCCCGGCTCGACGGTCGACGTGCACTACCTCGGCGTCGAGTACGACTCGGGCGAGGAGTTCGACTCCTCGTGGAGCCGTGGGCAGTCCATCAACTTCCCGCTGCAGGCGCTCATCGCCGGATGGCAGGAGGGCATCCCCGGCATGAAGGTCGGCGGTCGTCGCAAGCTCATCGTGCCCCCGCAGAAGGCGTACGGCCCCGCGGGCGGCGGCCACCAGCTCTCGGGCAAGACCCTGATCTTCGTGATCGACCTGCTCGGCGTGAGCTGAGCCGTTCCGGACGACCCCACAGGCCGGCGGACCCTCGGGTCCGCCGGCCTTCGTCATGTCGACGCGGGAAATCTCCATGCAGGTGCATCCGATCCCGGGTGCGGGCCGGAAGTAGGTGGTGAAGGCAAACTTGCCGCTCCGCCCCGCGGGGCTGATCTGGAGGGAATCATGAAGAAGATCCTCATCGCCGGCATCGGTGCCGGAGCGCTCGTCGCGTTCGGCGCCGTCGCACCGGCCACCGCTGCCGAGGACAACGCGATGCTGTCGGTGCTCCACGGCATCCCCGACACGCCGGTGGACGTGTACGTCAACGACGAGCTCACGCTCGACGACTTCCAGCCGGGCGACCTCGCCGGGCCGCTGGAGCTCCCGGCCGGCACCTACTCGGTGGTCCTCGCCGCGCCCGACTCGACCGATGCGTCCGAGCCGGTGCTCGGCCCGATCGACCTGCCGCTCGAGGCCGGCGGCAACTACACCGCCGTGGCCCACCTCGACGCCGAGGGCGCGCCGGCCGCCAACCTGTTCACGAACGACGTCTCCGACATCGCCGCGGGCGAGGGCCGTCTCACGGTCCGCCACGTCGCCGCGGCACCGGCCGTCGACGTCCTCGCCGGCGGCTCGGCCGTCATCTCGGGCCTCGAGAACCCGCGCGAGCAGACGCTCGACCTGCCGGCCGGCACCGTGGAGGCCTCCGTCGCCGCCGCCGGCACGACCGACCCGGTCATCGGGCCGGCGCCCGTCGACGTCGCCGAGGGCACGCTGACGATCGTCTACGCCTGGGGCAGCCTCGAGGACGAGAACCTCGACCTCGCCGTGCAGACCATCACGGGCATGCACTCGAGCCCCGACGGCGTCCCGGCCGGGTCCGCCGGCCTCGTGGCGACCAACTCGCCCGAGCAGCAGTTCGGCATCTGGGCCGCCGCCGGCCTCGCGCTCCTCGCGGCGGTCGCGCTCGCCGCGGGCGTGGCCCGCAAGGCCCTCGTGAAGGCGGAGCGCTGATCCGCATGACGGGGAAGGAGGTCGCGACCGGGGTGTTCGGGTCCCTGGTCGCGGCCTCCGCCGTGGTCGGCCTGCTGGCCGGGTGCGTCGCGGCGCCGTCGGAGGGCGGCGCCGCGCCGGGCACGGCGGCGCCGAGCGAGGACACGGCCGCGTCGTCGCCCGCGGCGGCCGCGCCGCCCGCGAGCGTCCCCGAGGTGCCGCGGCAGTCCGCCTCGCTCGAGGACCAGCGTCGCGCGACGCCGCCGGCGCCCACGCGGATCGAGGTCCCCGCCCTCGGGATCGACATGGCGATCGAGCCGGTCGGGCTCGACGCGCAGGGCAACATGGGCCTGTTCGACGACCCGGCGATCGCCGCCTGGTACCAGTGGGGCCCGGCACCGGCGAGCGAGGCCGGGTCGACCGTGATCGCCGCGCACGTGGACTCGCTCGAGTACCGGGTGCTGCCGTTCGCGAAGCTGCGCGACGCGCAGCCGGGCACGCTCGTGATCGTGACGGATGCCGCGGGCACGCGCCACTCGTTCGGGGTCGATTCGCTGGAGGTCATCGAGAAGGGCGTCGTCGACTGGGACGCGGCGTTCGACCGCTCGGGCGCGCCGCGGCTGACGCTCGTGACGTGCGGCGGGGAGTTCGACTACGAGACCCGTACCTATCGCAGCAACCTCGTGGTGACCGCCACGCCCCGCTGAGGTCGGACGCAACCCGCCGAGGTGGAAGGGAGGATGGATATGCTGATGTCGACGCCGCACCCCACCATCGCGGCGCCGCCGCGCGCCGCCGCCGACGCCCGGCTCCTCCCGATCCGCAGAAGGGGTGAACGCCGCATCGTGAGCGCGACCGCCTTCGACACGCTCGACGACCGGGCGCTCGCCGACGAGTTCGCGGCCGGCGACGAGCGCGCCCTCCGTGAGGCGTACGCACGCTGGTCGCCGCTGGTGTTCCGGCTGGCGCTCCGCTCGCTGGGCGACCGGACCGACGCCGAGGACGTCACGCAGCAGGTCTACATCTCGGCGTGGCGCGGACGCCGCACCTTCGACGCCTCCCGGTCCACGCTGAGCGCGTGGATCGTCGGCATCGCCAAGCACCGCATCGCCGACGCCCACGAGGCGAGGGCCCGCTCCCGACGCCTGGAGGAGTCCCTCGTCGCCGAGGCGTCGACCGCCCCCCGCGCGGTCGACGACGACCTCGCCGAACGCGTCATGGTGGCCGAGGAACTCGAGCGCCTCGAGCCCGTGCCGCGCCGCGTGATGCAGCTCGCGTTCTACGACGAGCTCAGCCACTCGCAGATCGCCGAGACCCTCGGCCTGCCGATCGGAACCGTGAAGAGCCATGTCCGACGCAGCCTCGCCCGGCTGCGCAAGCGATGGGAGGTGGATGATGGACCACATCGAGCCTGAGGAGCTCGCCGTGCTCGCCCTCGACGGGCGCGAGCCCGACGCAGCCGTCCGAGCCCACCTCGACGGCTGCCCGGACTGCCTCGCGGAATACGACACGCTCGTCCGGACCGTCGCCTTCGGGCGGGGGACGCCCGACGACGCGTTCGAAGCGCCGCCGTCATCGGTCTGGGCGGCGATCCACTCCGAGCTGGGGCTCGCGCCCGAGCTCGCCGCCGACCCGACCGCGGGCCGCACCCGCGTCGCCGTGGCGGAGGCGCCCGCGCGCTCCACGTCCGCCGCGCCGGCGGAACGCTCCGACCACGTCCCGCGACGCCGCCGGTCCCGCCGGCCGTCGCTCGCCTCGGACGGTCCGGACGGCACGCGGCGCCGCAGCGCGTGGCTGCCGATCACGGTCGCCGCGGCCGCGGGCGGCATCCTCGCCGGCGTGGGCCTCGGCTGGCTGCTCGGCGCCGCCGGCTCCGGTCCGGCCGAGCCCGACCCGGCGGTCGTGCTCGCGAGCGCCGAACTCGACTCGTTCCCCGGCTGGGACGACGCGGTCGGCTCGGCCACGGTCGAGGAGGTCGACGGCACGCGGACGGTCGTCGTCGACCTCGATGCGACGGTTCCCGCGGGTGAGGTGCGCGAGGTCTGGCTCATCCGGTCCGACGCCTCCGGGCTCGTGAGCCTCGGCCTGCTCGAAGGCGCGAACGGACGATTCACGGTGCCCGAGGGCATCGACCTCGACGAGTTCACGCTCGTCGACGTGTCGGCCGAACCGGTCGACGGCGATCCGGCGCACTCCGGGGACTCGATCGTTCGCGGCGAGCTCCGCTCGACCTGATCCGGCGCGCACCTGACGGCGGCGCCCCGACGCCACGGCCGTCAGGCGTCGCGCGTGGGGGGCCTGCCCCGCTGCGGCTCCGCGCGATCGCGCACGCGCTCGACGAGGTCGCGCCACGGCCCCGTCACCTGGCGCTCGGCGAGCGTGGCCTCATGCGGCTCGCACCGGATCCGGTACTGGTACCGGTCGGGTTCGGGCGGCGCGGGCGGGGTCTCGCCCCAAGGGAGGCGCTCGAGCAGCAGCTCCCATTCCTCGGGGTCCGGCTGGTCCTCGACGTGCACGGTCCACGTGAGGCGCAGCCCGGCGATGCCCCCGCTGCGGATGACCTCGACCTCCATGTGGCCGATGGTACTCCGCGGCTCGCGGGACGTCGCGGCCTACTCGGGATCGAGCCCCACGGCGCGCCATCCGCCCGCCACGGCCCGCGCCTCGCGCGAGCCGACGCCGAACCGGGCGCGCGCCGCCGCGTTCGTGGCGCCCGCGAACACCGCGAAGCCGTCGTCGGGACGGAGCGACCCGCCGGTGAGCGTGTCGTACCAGACGCGCCCCGCGTGCTCCCACGCGAAGCCGCCGAGCTCGACCGCGGCGAGGGCGAACGCGCGGTTCGGGATGCCGGAGTTCAGGTGCACCCCGCCGTTGTCGTCGGTGGTCTCGATGTAGTCGCGGAGGTGCGACGGCTGCGGGTCGCGGCCGAGCACGTCGTCGTCGTAGGCGGTGCCCGGTTCGATCATCGAGCGCAGCGCCCGCCCCTCGACGAGGTCGGTGAAGACGCCCTCGCCGATCAGCCAGCTCGCAGCGCCCGCATCCTGGCCCATGGCGTACTGCTCGACGAGCGCGCCGAACACGTCGGACACGTGCTCGTTGAGGGCGCCGGACTGGTCGCGGTAGCGCAGGCGCGCGGTCGCCTCGGTGACGCCGTGGGCCAGCTCGTGCCCGATCACGCTGAGCGACTGGGTGAACCCGCGGAACACCTCGCCGTCGCCGTCGCCGAACACCATCCGCTCGCCGTCCCAGAAGGCGTTGTCGTAGCGATCGCCGAAGTGCACGGTCGCCTCGAGCGGCGACCCCGCGCCGTCGATCGCGTCACGACCGAACACGCGCTGGAACAGCCGGTACGTCTCGCCGAGGCCGTCGTAGGCCTGGTCGACCGCCACGTCGCCCGTGCCGGGGTCGCCCTCGCGGCGCACGAGCCGGCCGGGCAGGGTCTGGGCGCCACCCGCGTCGGAGATGCGCCGGTCGGGCTGCGGCTCGGCGCCGGGACGGAGCGACGGCCGCTGGTCGTGCGCGGGCGGCATCGCGAACGGCGGATGCCCGCCCTCGGCACGCAGCTCGCGCAGGGGCGCGTCGTGGCGCAGCGAGCGTCGTGCGGCCTCGGCGGCGATGTCGAAGCGATCGGTCGCCTCGGCGACGCGCAGCAGGAGCCACGGCGGCACGATGCCCGCGCGGGAGCCGGCATCGCGCGGGACGGGGGTCGGCGGCATCCGGGTCATGGCTCGATGCTCGCATGCGCCGCCGACAGCATCGCGCCCGCCGGGCCGCGAGTCGCCTGCGAGTCCCGGGCGCCCGTGCCGCGGCATGGCAGGCTGGTCACGTGACCGCGACCGCCCCCGCCATCGCCGACGTGCGCACGCACCCGATCGGGTTGGTGCCCGCGTTCCTGGTGTGCGCCGCGGCGATCAGCCTGTTCGGCTTCCAGCTGAAGCTGCCGGGCTACGCGCTCCTCGCGGCCGGGCTCGTGATCGCGTGGCTCGTCGACCGCTCGGGCCGGACCGAGCGGCTCGCGGCCGACCTGCTGCTCATCGCCATCGGCCAGGTGATCATCTCGACGATGCCGCTCGAGGCCGACATCTCGTACTGGAACATGGTGCGCTTCGCCGTCGTCCTGGGCGGCGCCGTCGCGGTGCCGTACGTCGTCTCGCGGTACGTCTACGGCGATCGCGTCATCCGGTTCCCCTGGCGCACCGGCCGCAGGTGGACCCGCACCCAGTGGCTCTACCTCATCGGCGTGACGTTCGCCGGATGGCTCATCCTGCCGTTCTACTTCATCACCTCGGGCGTCTACGCGAACTGGCCGACGGTCGTCGAGCCGGACGCCATCGCCCGCCTCTTCGTCGGAGTGAACGCGGTCGGCACGTGGGACGAGCTGTTCTTCATCTGCACCGTGTTCGCGCTGCTTCGCCGGCACTTCACGACGTGGCAGGCGAACATCCTGCAGGCGATCGTGTTCGTGTCGTTCCTGTGGGAGCTCGGCTACCAGGCGTGGGGACCGCTGCTCACCATCCCGTTCGCGCTCATCCAGGGCTACACGTTCAAGCTCACCAAGTCCCTCACCTACGTGCTCGTCGTGCACCTCATCTTCGACGCGGTCGTGTTCATGGTGATCGTGTACGCGCACAACGGGTGGCCCGCGATCTTCCCGTTCGTGCCGGGCGGGGTCGCCGGCTGACCGCGGCCGGATGTCGCCAGCGACGTCACGCCGGGGCGCCCGGTCGGGGCGGGGCGCGGCGACGCGACGCGGACCGCACCGCGCCGATCCCGACCACGACGGCGGCGGCGGCGACGGCCGCCGAGAGGCCCCACTCGAGCAGCCCGGGCCGTGCCGGCGGGAACTCGGACAACGCGCCTCCGTCGCTGCGGTAGACGGTGACGGTGGAACCGACCGCGAGTCCTTCGCTGCGCAGTTCCGCTCGGCCGCCCTCCGGGAGTTCGACCGTCACGACGCGGAACGGCGCGCGCGTGCTGCCGCGGCGGTCGGCGACGAGGCGCTCCTCGACGCGCTCGTCGACCACCGCGACCCGGACCGGTTCGGCCGATGCGAGGGCGCGGGCGGTGGTCTCGCCGATCACGACGACCGCCCATCCCGCGAGCACGACCGCGAGGAGCGCGAGGACCGCGGCGGTGAGGGCCCGAGGCGGACCGCCGTCGCCGTCGACCGCTCGTCGGGCTGAGCCGGCTCCGGGATTCCGGCCGTGGCCTCGCGCCACGCCGTCCCGGTCGTCGGCCGCTCCTGCGCTCACCGCGCGACCGACGCCCCGTGCGCAGCGAGCCACTCGAGCAGCACCGCGACGTGGTTCACCTGCTCGTCGCGCGCGCCGTACACGAGGGTGACGCGCTCGTGCGCGCGGCCGGTCTCGAGCAGTGCCTCCGTCGCCGGGTTCGCGTCGAGCTCCTCGCGGTAGCGCGCCGCGAACTCGTCGAACCGGTCGCGATGGCGGTGCCATTCGGTGCGCAGTCCCGGCGATGGCGCGACGTCCTTCGCCCACTCGTCGAGCTCGGCGCGCTCCTTCGAGACGCCGCGCGGCCACAGCCGGTCGACCAGCACGCGGACGCCGTCGGCCGGCTCGGGCGCGTCGTACACGCGCTTCATCGCGAACGCCACGACGCCCTCACGAAGCGCACTCCTCGAGCCGGCTCCGGAGCTCGCCGCCTCGATCCGGTACGGGATCCGGCCGTGTCATGGTCGTGCTCGCTTCCTCGCCGATACCGCGCACGCTACGCCCGGAGCTGCGGGTCGGCAAGGAGCGATGCGGTCAATCCGGATTGCGCACGACGAGGAAGGTGCCGTCCGTGCGCCACCGCACCTCCAGCAGGTCCGTCCGGGTCGCGTCCCCCGCCACGCCGTCGCCGTCCGGATCGCGACCCGATCCGATCTCCGACGGGATCGCCGCGCGGAGGGTCATGCCGCCGCTGCGCACGCGTTCGACCGAACGGCAGTTGGCGACGATGCCGTTCGGGTCGAGGCGCACGATGAGGCAGGCCAGCGAGTTGCGGGAGACGGCGGCGTACACGTCGGCGCCCCGGATCGGGCCCGACTGCCGGAGCAGGCGCGCCACCTGCTCGGCGGGGAAGAACTGGTCGAGTCCCGCCGGAAGCGTCCCGCCCCGAAGGCCGAAGTCGCGGAACACCGCGTACGCGTCACCGGCGGGCAGGCCGTCCGCCTCGGCCAGCTCGGGGGCGACGGTCGGCGTGATCACCGCCTCGACGGTCGCCCCGCGCGGGCCGGGCTCGGCGAGGACCGCCCATCCGGCCACGATCGCGCCGCCGAGGAGCATTCCCGCGACCCCGGCGGTCACTCGGCCCGGCCGCGGGCGCGGGCGGGCGGCGCCCGGCGGGTCGGGCGCCGCCTCGTTCCCGGCGGCTCGCCCGGCTGGGCGTCCGGCGGCACGGCCCTCGGCGACGCCGGCGTCCCCGCCGGGCGGCTCGATCCGCTCCCGCGCTCCGGTCGCGCCGACGCGCGCGCGTCGTACCTGCAGGAGCCGCCACTCGCTCTCGGTGACGGAGATCGACCGCCCCGTGACCGGGTCGACGCGTTCCACGCGCGGCTCGTCGGCTCCGGCGCGGGAGTACACCCGCGCCTCCAGTTCGTCGAGCTCCTCGAGCTCCGAACGTCCGTCCTCGTCGATCGCCATGCCGCTCGCCCGGTCGTAGGCTAACCCGGATGGCCCGGCCCGGCCACGGTGCCGCGAGCCGCCGGCCGCGGCCGGACCGCGGCATCCGCTCTGCTAGACTCTTGAGGTTGCCGTGAATCGGCCGCGCATGAAGAGAGCCCAGGCACAAGGCCCCGGGCAGCGCGCAACGAAGAGGAAGGGGATCCCATCTATGGCTCTGGATGCAGACACCAAGAAGGCGATCATCGAAGAGTACGCGACGCACCCCGGTGACACTGGATCCCCCGAGGTCCAGATCGCGATCCTCACCAAGCGGATCAAGGACCTCACCGAGCACCTCAAGGAGCACAAGCACGACCACCACTCGCGTCGTGGCCTGCTGCTCCTCGTGGGTCAGCGTCGTCGTCTGCTCGGCTATCTCGCCGACGTCGACATCAACCGCTACCGCTCGCTGATCGAGCGTCTCGGGCTGCGCCGCTAAGCGCATTCCCGCGCGGCTCTCGACGACACCGCCAACTTCTTGCGAAGGCCCCCCGCCGGCTCCACGAGCCCGCCGGGGGCCTTCGTCATGTCCGCGGGGCGCGCGCATCGCATGTCCCACCCGATGTCGGGACTCCGCTCCCAATCGCCCGGGACATCCGGTGCGGGAGCGTGGGGTCTGCCGGCGGAGTTCCGCCGCAGACCACACGAACCAGGAGAACCATGACCACGCTCACCACCCCGGCCGTCGACACGGCCACGCCTCCGGTCCGCCGCACCGTCCCGTTCGGCGCCGGCCTCGCCGCCGCCACGCTCGTCCTCGGCGCCGTCGGCAACACCCTCCAGGCCGTCCTCACCCAGGTGCTCGGCGGCCGGCCCGAGACCATCGCCGAACAGGCCGCCCTCGCCGCCGAGCGCGGCGGCCTCGTCACCGCGATGTCACTCGCGGGCACGATCGCGATCCCGTTCATGGCACTGGGATTCGTCGCCGCGGCGCACCTGCTCGCGCGCCGCGCCCGTCGCACCGGGCGGATCGCGGGGTCCCTGCTCGTGCTCGGCATGTGGGGGTTCCTCGGGATCCAGATCTCCCAGCTCCTGCAGGTGATCGCCCTCCAGTCGGGTGCCGACGGCCTCGCCGCCGCGACCTGGATGCAGGGCCTCGAGTCCGTGCCGCTGCTCGGCATCGTGTTCGCGATGCCGTTCATGGCCGGCACCGTGCTCGGCATGGTGGTGCTCACCGTCGGGCTGCTCGTGAAGGGCGCCGGCGTGCCTCGCTGGATCCCGGCGGCCTGGCTGCTCTTCATCGTCCTCGACTTCACGATCGGCGCGGTCGGTCCGATCGACCCGCACTGGCTGTACCTCGCCGGCGCGGTCGGCCTGGCCGTCCACGTCGTGCGGGACGGGGCCCGGGCGTGGAAGCACGCCTGACACGCTTCGCCCGCCGCGCCTACAGTGGGCTCGTGGCCGCGAGACGTCAGCAGGGCCGGGTCGCCGTCATGGCGGCCCGGCTCCTCGCCGCGGTCGCCGTGGCGCTCGCCGCGGTCGCCGTGGCACTGCCGCTCGTGAGCGGCCTGGACTACCTCGACGAGATCGCGGGCACGCCCGAGATCGCCGTGGCGATCTCCTTCTCGGTGACCGGTGCGCTGCTCGCCGGTACCAAGCGCGGTCACCGCATCGGCGGGCTGCTGCTCGCCATCGGCGTCACCTCGGCGATCTACGCGGCGTCGGTCTCGTGGACCGCCTTCGTCCTGGGCGGCGATGCGACGGCACCGTTGCCGCCGGGCTCCGAGCTCGCCCTCGTGACCGCGTGGGTGACGGGGTGGGCCTGGCTGCCGTCGTGGTTGCTCGTCTCGACGGTGCTGCCGCAGGTCGTGCCCGACGGCCGACCGCTGCCGGGCCGCTGGTGGCGCGTGCCGCTCTGGGCCACCGCCGTCGCAGGGTGCATCGGGATCCTGTCGTTCATGGTCGCGCCCGGACCGATCGGCTTCTTCGAGGGGATCGACAATCCGTTCGCAGTGCCCGCGCTCGCCGCGGTGCTCGAGCCGGTCGTCGGGGCCCTGCAGCCCGGCGTCCTGGTGCTCGTCGCGGTCTCGCTCGCATCGGTCGTGGTGCGCGTCGTGCGTGCCGACGGGATCGAGCGCCGCCAGGTGGGCTGGTTCGGCTACGCCGTCGCGCTCGTGGTCGTGGTGATCCTGGTCGCGCCCTCGCCATGGGCCAACGCGGTCGTGCTGCTCATCCCCGTCGGCATCGCCGTGGCGACCCTCCGCTACCGGCTCTACGACCTCGACCTCCTTGTCAACCGCACCGTCGTCATCGCCCTTCTGCTGGCCGGCGCCGCGATCGCCTACGCCGCGCTCGTCGCCTGGGTGGGTGCGCTCGTCGGCACGTCCGAGGGCATCGTGCCGTTCGTCGCGGCCTTCGCCGTGGCGCTCGCCTTCCACCCCGCGCGCATCCGGCTCCAGCGGTTCGTCGACCGGCTCTTCCACGGGTTGCGCGGCGACCCGTATGCGCTCCTGCGCGACCTCGACCGGACCCTACGGGAGGCGGACTCGCCGCGCGAGGCGCTCTCCCGTGCGGCGGCGCAGGTGCGCGCCGGACTGCGGCTCCCGGGCGTCGGCCTCGTCGTGCCGCTTCCGAGCGGCGGGGAGGTCCGCGAGCAGTCGGGCGAGCTCACCGAGGCGCCGGCCGTCATCCCGCTCGAGCTGCACGGTCGCCAGGTCGGCGAGCTGCTCGCCGCGCCACGCGACGCGCGATCGACCGCGATGGACGCCGCCGACACCCGGGTCCTGCAGGCGCTCGCGGGGCCGCTCGCGTCGGCCGCCTACGCCCTCCGGCTCTCGGGTGACCTCGAGGACTCGCATCGGCGGCTGCTCGCGGCGCGCGAGGACGAGCGGCGCAGGCTGCGCCGCGACCTCCACGACGGCCTGGGCCCGCAGCTGGCGGGCCTCGTCATGGGGCTCGACGTGGTCCGGTCGGCGCTCTCGCGGGGCGACGCCGACCGCGCCGGCGAACTCGCCGTGCGCACCGGAGCGCAGGCCCGAGCCGCCGTCGAGGACGTCCGTCGGCTCGTGCAGGGTCTTCGGCCGCCGGCGCTCGACGACCTCGGGCTCGTCGGCGCGCTGCGCGCCACCGGCCTCGCCGCCGCCGAGGGGGGTCCGCGGGTGACGATCGAGGCGGAGGGGCTGCTCGACGGCCTGCCCGCCCTCGTCGAGGTCGCCGCCTTCCGGATCGCCACGGAGGCGATGACGAACGCGGTGCGGCATGCGGACGCCGGCGCCATCGACGTGCGGCTGCGCGCGACCCCCGACGCCCTCGAGGTCCGCATCCAGGACGACGGATCGGGCATGCGCCCCGGCGCTGCTCCGGGCGTCGGCCTCGCCTCGATGCGCGAGCGTGCGGCGGAGCTCGGCGGATGGTGCGCCGTCGAGCCGTCGGAGCGCGGCACGCTCGTGCGCGCCCACCTGCCGGTCACGCGGGAGCCCGTGCCGTCCGGTGGGGAGGCGGCATGACCGCCCCGGTCGCCGGGCTCCGGGTCGTCATCGTGGACGACCATCCGATCTTCCGGCAGGGCCTTCGGACCCTGCTCGAGGACCTCGGCGTGGAGGTCGTGGCGGAGGCGGCGGACGGCGAGGGCGGGGTCACGGCGGTCGTCGAGCACGGGCCCGACCTCGTGCTCATGGACCTGCAGATGCCCGGCGTCAGCGGTGTCGAGGCGACCCGGCGCCTGGTGGATCTCATGCCCGAGGCGAAGGTCGTGGTGCTCACCATGGTCGATGACGACCAGGCGGTGTTCGCCGCAGTGCAGGCGGGTGCGGTCGGCTACCTGCTGAAGGGAGCGGGACAGGAGGAGATCGGCCGGGCCCTCGCGTCCGTGGCGGCGGGACAGGCGGTCTACGGACCGGAGGTGGCGCGTCGCCTGCGCTCGTTCTTCACGGGCAGGGCCGCCGCCGGCGCTTCGGCGGTCCCGTTCCCGGGCCTGTCCGACCGCGAGCGCGAGGTCCTCGGCCTCATCGCGGAGGGGGCCTCGAACGCCGACATCGCCCGCCGGCTGTTCCTGTCCGACAAGACGGTGCGCAACTACGTGTCGAGCATCTTCGCCAAGCTCGGGGTGGACTCGCGGGCGGCGGCGATCGTCACCGCGAGGGAGGCCGGGCTCGGGTCCTGACCGGCTGTCAACCCGTTGAGCGGCCCTGCCGGTCCCCGTAGCGTCGGGCGGGTCCGATGACGACGAAGGGGGAGTCGCATGGCCGAACGACTCGATGGCAGGAAGGTCGCGTTCCTCGTGACCGACGGGTTCGAGCAGGTCGAGTTCACCGAGCCGTGGGAGGCCATCGAGACCGCCGGCGCCGACGTGGACCTGGTGTCGCCGAAGGAGGGCACCGTGCGAGGGATGCACCACGTCGATCAGGGCGACGAGTTCGAGGTCGACCACCTGGTGACGCACGCCTCGGCCGATGTGTACGACGCGCTCGTGCTGCCCGGCGGCGTCGTGAACGCCGACCACCTGCGCATGGACGAGGCGTCGGTCGCCTTCGCCCGCGGCTTCTTCGCGCAGCACAAGCCGGTCGCCGTGATCTGCCACGGCGCGTGGATCCTGGTGGAGGCCGACGTGGTCCGAGGCCGCACCATCACGTCGTACCCGTCGCTCCGGACCGACCTCCGCAACGCGGGCGCCGACTGGGTCGACGAGGAGGTCGTCGTCGACCAGGGCCTCGTGTCGAGTCGCGATCCCGACGACCTGCCCGCGTTCATCGCCAAGGCGATCGAGGAGATCGCCGAGGGGGAGCACGCCGGCCAGACGACCTGATCGGCCGGGCGGGCACTGAGCGGATGCCGCGGGCATGGGGTTGCCCGCGGCATCCTCATGCCCGGGCGCGGTGGGCGCGTGCGGCCATCCGGTTGCCGCAGCGCGTGCTGCAGTAGCGCCGCGAGGCGTTCTTCGACAGGTCGACGAACACGCCGGTGCAGTCGTCGGCGTCGCAGCGCGCGAGCCGTCGGGTCTCGTCGGCGCGGATGACGTCGACGAGCGCCATGGCGCCCTCGACGAGCATGCGCTCCGCGAGGGGCGACTCCTGC
This sequence comes from Agromyces sp. CCNWLW213, assembly GCF_037199545.1. Taxonomy (NCBI): domain Bacteria; kingdom Bacillati; phylum Actinomycetota; class Actinomycetes; order Micrococcales; family Microbacteriaceae; genus Agromyces; species Agromyces sp. CCNWLW213. The sequence continues at coordinate 62,088 of NZ_JBBBDX010000007.1, forward strand.
GAGACGGCGTGGATGTGCCAGTCGAGGTCGTCGTGCCGCATGAGGCGCGGCGTCGCATTGGTCTCCTCGAGGATGGCGTTCACGGCGTCGACCATGGCGTCGCGCTCGAGCGTCCACAGGTCCCGGAGGCGAGTCCGCACGGCTCGCACCTCGTCGAGCTCGCGGCGGTCGCCGTCGCGTCGCCCGGAGAACCCCCACTCGTCGAGGAGCGCGCGGAGCCGGGCCGCCGTGGCGAGTTCGTCCTCTCCCGATTCGGACGCGCCCGGCACCGTGTCGGCCACCGCCGCCATGAAGCCCAGGGCCGCCGTCGTGTCAGCGGTGAAAATCATTTGACTCCTGACTCCCTGTCGAGTACCGTCACGAGCATAACGTCGTTCGGTCCTGACGGGGACGAAATGCGGGAACGTGTGGAGGAGGGGCTCGTGCGGGCATCACGGGGGATCGTCGGCATCGCGCTCGGGCTCGGCGCGGGGCTCGCGTTCGGCGCCGGCGGCGTGTTCGTCAAGCCGCTCCTCGAGAGCGGCTGGTCGCCCGGCGCGGCCGTGCTCGCCCGCATCTCGATCGCCGCCGCGCTCCTCGCCGTCCCGGCGCTCATCGCGCTCCGATTCGACCTGCGGCCGCTGTGGCGGGCGCGCTGGACCGTCCTGCTCTACGGCCTCGTCGCCGTCGCGGCCGTGCAGGTCGCGTTCTACGCCTCGCTCGAGCGGATCCCCGTCTCGATGACGCTCCTGATCGAGTACCTCGCCCCGATCGCGCTCGTGCTGTTCGCCTGGGTCCGCACCCGGCGGATGCCGCAGCTCATCGTGCTCGGCGGGTCGGTGCTCGCGATCGCGGGCCTCGTGCTCGTGATCGGCCCGGGCGGCGGCGACCTCGACGTCCTGGGCCTCGTCTTCGCGGCGATCGCCATGATCGGCGTCTGCGTCTACTACGCGATGGGGGAGCGGGCCACGGAGCAGCTCCCTCCGGTCGCGCTCATCGCCGCGGGCTTCGTCGTCGGAGCGGTCGCGCTCGCGCTGGCCGGACTCGTCGGCCTCATGCCCATGGAGGCGACGTTCACCGACGTGGCGTTCCTCGGCGGCACGGCGCCGTGGTGGGTGCCGCTGCTCACGGTGGGCGCGGTGTCGACGGCCTTCGCGTACTCGGCGGGCCTCGCGGCCATCCGCATGCTCGGATCGCGCCTGTCGTCCTTCCTCGGCCTGTCCGAGGTCGTGTTCGCCGGCATCGTCGGCTGGATCCTCCTCGGCGAGGCCCTCGGCCCGGTGCAGGTGCTCGGCGGCGTGCTGATCCTCGGCGGCATCGTGCTCGTCCGCATGGAGCGCGAGCGCGACGTCGCCCCGGTCGCGCTCGACCTCGACCTCGTCCCGGTGACCGAGGGAACCCCGGCGGATCCGCCCGCCGACCGCCGCGGCACCCGCGTCGGCGAGCCCGCGTAGGCTTCGGCCATGCGCTTCGGACTCGTCATCCTGCCCCAGTACGAGTGGCCCGCGGCGGCCCGGCTCTGGCGTGACGCCGAGCGGCTCGGCTTCGACCACGCGTGGACCTACGACCACCTGTCGTGGCGCGGGCTCGCAGGGGAGCGGTGGCATGCGACCATCCCGACGCTCACGGCTGCCGCCACGGTCACCGAGCGCATCCGCCTGGGCACCTTCGTCGCGAGCCCGAACTACCGCCACCCGGTTCCGTTCGCGAAGGACGTGGCCACCCTCGACCAGATCGCCGGAGGGCGCGTCGTCCTGGGCCTCGGCTCGGGCGGCACGGGCTTCGACGCGCGCGTGCTCGGCCAGGGCGAGCTGACCGCGCGGGAGCGATACGACCGGTTCCGCGAGTTCACCGAGGCGCTCGACCTGCTCCTCCGGTTCGAGCGCGGATCGGGCGAGGGCATCTCGTACTGGGGCGACCACTTCTCGGCCGATGCGGCGCGCATGGTCGGCGAGCCGGCCCAGGCCCCGCGCATGCCGTTCCTCATGGCTGCGAACGGGCCGCGGTCGATGCGGCTGGCCGCGCGGTTCGGCTCCGGGTGGGTGACGACGGGGCCGCAGGCCGAGACGGATGCCGCGTGGTGGGCGGGCGTCGCCGAGCTCGCGGCCCGACTCGACGAGGCCTGCGCCGCCGAGGGGCGCGACCCGGGCGACCTCGACCGCGTGCTGTCGCTCGACGACGACGCGCGGTACTCGATGGCGAGCGTCGACGCGTTCGAGGACGCGGTGGGCCGCGCGCGCGAGCTGGGCTTCACCGATGTCGTCGCCCATCGACCGCGGGAGCACGGGCTGTACGCCGGCAGCGAGGCCGTGCTCGACGAGATCGGTTCCCGGCTCGACGCCCTGCGATGACGGATGCGCGGCCGGCGGCGCGCCGGCCCGCGGGTAGCCTGTCGTGGTGCCCGCGCCCCGCTACGTCCACCCGCTCCGCTGGGAGCCCCTGCCCTACTTGGTCCTCCTCGTGCTGCTCGTCCTCACCGGCGTCATCCGACCGGAGTCCGGGCCCGCGTTCGTCGCACTCGTGGCGGCGATCCTGCTCTCGGGCATCTGGCTCGTGAGCCTGCTCGTCCGGGAGCGGCGCACGCGCAACCCGGACACGATGGGCGACCTGTCGGACCTCGAGGGGCTGGACGTCGTCGACGCCCCGTCGGCGGGCCGCGAGGTGCGCACCGTCGTCTCCGTGGCGGACGCGGAACGGCACCAGGCCGCCATCGAGCTCGCCCGGCTCCACGGCGGGCCGGAACAGCAGGCCGTGCTCGTGCCCCGCGCCCGGCGGTGGCTGTCGCCGCGGCACCGGATCGGCGTGCAGCTCGTGGGCGACGGGCGGCCGCGCCACGCGGGCTTCGTCGGGGAGGCGTCGGACGCCACGTGGCGCGACCGGCTCGATGCGCTCGCGCAGACCGGTCGGTACGCCCGCGTGCCGGCCCGGATCGAGGGTGCGGCGCGGCCGTTCCGGGTCGAGCTCGACCTCAGCGGGCTGCCCGACGCCCTCGACGCCGATCGGGGCGACGCACCGGCCTGATCACCGGGCCGACCGACTGACGAGTCGCCCGGACGGGTGCCGCCCATACGGGGGACTCGAGGGAATGTCAAGACTGTTTCTTCCCGTCTCCTGCGACATAGGGTCGCGGCGGAGGGTCGTCGACGAGGACGTCCCCCGAGAAGGAGAGACGATGTACCGATCTGCAAGGCTTTCCCGCCGCGCCACGGTGCTCGCGACCGCGACATCCGTGGTCGGAGCACTCGCGCTGGTGCCTGCGGGCGCCGCCCTGGCCGCACCCCCTGCGAAGGTGTGCGACACCAGGAACAACAACACGATGGACAAGCTGCTGTCGTGCGTCAGCGCCGAAGGTGCGATGGAGCACCAGGAGGCGTTCCAGGCGATCGCCGACGAGTTCGGCGGCAACCGCGCCGCCGGCACCGAGGGCTACGAGGCGAGCGTCGACTACGTGGTCGACACGCTCGAGGCCGCCGGGTGGAGCGTCACGATCGACGAGTTCCCGTACATCTACGTCGGACCGTCGACCCTGCAGCAGCTCACGCCGGTCAACGCCACCTACCCGACCGGGCCCTTCACCGGCACGGGCTACGGCGACGTCACCGGCGCGGTGACGGCGGTCGACGTGCAGCTCACGACGCCGAACACCAACACGAGCGGATGCGACGCGGCGGACTTCGTCGGCTTCCCGGCCGGCAACATCGCCCTCGTCCAGCGCGGCTCCTGCAACTTCTCGATCAAGGCGCTGAACGCCGAGGCGGCCGGGGCCTCCGCAGTGATCCTCTTCAACGCGGGCGACTCCACCGCCGCCGACCGCAACAACCTGATCGTCGGTACCCTCGGCGGCACCGACATCGTCGACATCCCGGTGGTCGGTGCCAGCTTCCAGCAGGGCGTCGCACTCGCGCAGCAGAACTCGACGGCTCGCGTGATGGTGCCCGAGCCCGTATCCCGTCCGCAGAAGAACGTCATCGCCGAGAAGACCGGCGTGAACGACGACAACGTCGTGATGGCGGGCGCGCACCTCGACTCGGTCCAGGCCGGTGCCGGCATCAACGACAACGGCAGCGGGTCGGCCTCGCTGCTCGAGCTCGCGCAGCAGATCTCGAAGCTCGAGCCGGAGAACACCATCCGCCTCGCATGGTGGGGCGCCGAGGAGTCCGGCCTGATCGGCTCGGAGGAGTACGTCGCCGAGCTCAGCCAGGAGGAGCGGGACCGCATCGCGCTGTACCTGAACTTCGACATGGTCGCCTCGCCGAACTACATCTTCATGGTGTACGACGGTGACGAGTCCGGATGGGACGCGCCGGCCGGCGTGCCGATCCCCGAGGGCTCGGTGCAGATCGAGGACTTCTTCGAGAGCTACTACACGTGGGCCGGCGAGCCCTACGACGACGCGCAGTTCAGCGGTCGCAGCGACTACGACGCCTTCATCCGCGTGGGCATCCCCTCGGGCGGCCTCTTCACCGGCGCCGAGGTGCCGAAGACCGAGGAGCAGGCGGCGATCTGGGGCGGCACCGCGGGTGCGTCGTACGACCCGTGCTACCACCAGGCGTGCGATGACATCGACAACCTGAACATGCACGCGTTCGACGTCAACATCGACGCGATCGCGGCGGCGGTGCTGGCCTTCTCGTACACGACCGAGGCCGTGAACGGCGTCGCCGGCGAGCCGGTTCCCGCCGGGTTCTCACTGCCGGTGCCGGCCGGCCCCGAGGGCACGGTCAACCAGCCGCAGGGCGGCGGACTCGAGCACGACCACGACCACGAGCCCACCGAGCTCGACTGATCCGGTCTGCCCGAACCACCCAGGGGGCCCGTCGCGAGAGCGGCGGGCCCCCGCACGTGCGCCAGACTGAACGCGTGCAGACGATCGTCAAGCGCCGCGAGGATGCACCTGCCGGGTTCTTCGAGGCGGAGGCCGCCGGACTCGGCTGGCTCGCCGCCGCCCGCGGCGTGCGGGTCGCGCAGGTCGCGGCCGTCGGCCCCGGACGGATCGAGCTCGAACGCATCCCTGAGGGCCGGCCCGACCGCTCCGCCGCCGCGGCGTTCGGACGGGACCTCGCGCGCACGCACGCCGCCGGGGCGGCCGCGTTCGGTGCGCGACCCGACGGGTGGAGCGGCCCGCTGTTCATCGGGCGGCGGCCCATGCCCTCGGCCCGCGAGTCGACTTGGGGCGCCTTCTACGCGCGCGACCGCGTGCTGCCCTTCCTCCCGATCGCCGAGGGCGCGGGCAGCCTCACGGCGGCCGAGTCCGGCCTCGTGCGCCGGGCGGCCGAGCTGATCGCCTCGGGAGCGTTCGACGACGACGAGCCGCCCGCGCGCCTCCACGGCGACCTCTGGAACGGCAACGTCCTGTGGTCGCCCGACGACGTCGTGCTCATCGACCCCGCCGCCCACGGCGGCCACCGGGAGACCGACCTGGCCATGCTCCAGCTGTTCGGCTGTCCCTTCCTGGCCGACATCCTGACCACGTACGATCGCGCGGCGCCGCTGCGAGACGGATGGCGCGAGCGCGTCCCGCTGCACCAGCTCCATCCGCTCGCCGTGCATGCCGCCGGCCACGGTCGCGGCTACGGGCTGGCCCTGTGCGACGCCGCGGAGGCCGTGCTCGGCCTCTCGTGACCACGGCCGAGGTCGGGAATAGTGGAGGGGCGGCATCCGTTGGCCATCATTGCATGCGAATGTATGCAAAACCGGATCGGCCCAGGAGGGCGAGGAACATGCAGTTCGGAATCTTCACCGTCAGCGATATCACCCAGGACCCGACCACGGGCCGCACGCCGAGCGAGGCGGAGCGGATCCAGGCCACGCTGACGATCGCCAAGCACGCCGAGGAGGTCGGGCTCGACGTCTTCGCGCTCGGCGAGCACCACAACCCGCCGTTCTGGTCCTCCTCCCCGACGACGACGCTGGCCTACATCGCCGGTCAGACCTCCACCCTGCAGCTCTCGACCGCCACGACGCTGATCACGACCAACGATCCCGTGAAGCTCGCCGAGGACTACGCGATGCTGCAGCACGTGTCGGGCGGTCGCGCCGACCTCATGATCGGCCGCGGCAACACCGGCCCCGTGTACCCGTGGTTCGGCAAGGACATCCGCCAGGGCCTGCCGATCGCCATCGAGAGCTACGAACTGCTGCACCGCCTCTGGCGGGAGGACGTCGTCGACTGGTCCGGCCAGTTCCGCACGCCGCTGCAGGGCTTCACCTCGACCCCGCGACCCCTCGACGGCGTCCCGCCGTTCGTCTGGCACGGCTCGATCCGCACCCCCGAGATCGCCGAGCAGGCCGCGTTCTACGGCGACGGCTTCTTCGCCAACCACATCTTCTGGCCCGCCTCGCACACCCAGCGCATGATCGCGCTGTACCGCCAGCGCTTCGAGCACCACGGCCACGGCACCGCCGCGCAGGCGATCGTGGGCCTCGGCGGGCAGGTGTTCATGCGGAGGAACTCGCAGGACGCCGTCGACGAGTTCCGCCCGTACTTCGACAACGCGCCGGTCTACGGACACGGCCCGAGCATGGAGGACTTCACGCAGCAGACCCCGCTCACGGTCGGCAGCCCGCAGGAGGTCATCGACCGCACGCTCGGCTTCCGCGACTACGTCGGCGACTACCAGCGCCAGCTGTGGCTCATCGACCACGCCGGCCTGCCGCTCAAGACGGTGCTCGAGCAGCTCGACCTGCTGGGCGAGGAGGTCGTGCCGGTCCTGCGCCGCGAATTCGCGAAGGACCGCCCGGCCGACGTGCCCGACGCGCCCACCCACGCGTCGCTCGTGAAGGCGAAGTACGGTGACGGCGCCCCCCGCCAGGCGACCCCCCGGGCCAATCGCGGCGACAACCTGACCGCCGGCTCGCCCTACCAGGACGCCGCGCCCGCCGCGGCGGCGCAGGGCGCCGCCTTCGGGCTGGCCGCGACCCGGACGGCGGGTGCGCGATGACCGCCAAGCGCATCATGGTCGTCTCGTCGGGCCTCAGCACGCCGAGTTCGACCAGGCAGCTCGCCGACCGCCTGGCCGGCGACGCCGTCGGCGTCCTCCGGGAGCGCGGCGTGGAGGCCGAGGTCCGCACCGTCGAGCTGCGCGACCTCGCGCACGACATCACGAACCACCTGCTCACGGGCTTCGCGCCGCCGAAGCTCGAGGAGGTGCTCGAGCAGCTCGCCTCGGCCGACGGCCTCATCGCGGTGACGCCGATCTTCTCCACGAGCTACGCGGGCCTGTTCAAGTCGTTCATCGACGTGCTCGACCCGCAGGCGCTCACGGACCTGCCCGTGCTGATCGGCGCGACCGGTGGCACGCCCCGGCACTCGCTCGCGATCGACTACGCCATCCGGCCGCTGTTCACCTACCTCCACGCCATCCCGGTCACGACGGGCGTGTTCGCGGCGACGGGCGACTGGGGCGGCGGGGACGGCGTCCGGTCGCTTCCCGAGCGGATCTTCCGCGGCGCTCGCGAGTTCGCCGAACTGGTCGAGCGCACCGACCGGAGCGAGCGCGTCAACGACCCGTTCTCGCTCGACCGGCCGATGGGACACCTGCTGGGCGGGCTCGCCGGGGAGTAGCCCCGGCGGCGCGCGCGCACGGGCGGGAGGCGAGGGCCTCCCGCCCGTGCGTCGCCGACGCGGGCGGGGCGGGTCAGTCGTCGAGCACGAAGGTGACCTCGAGGGTCACCGACCACTCGATGATCCGGTCGCCGTCGACCTTCACCTTCTGCTCCTTGACCCATGCGCCCTTGACGTTCCGGAGCGTCTGGGCCGAGCGGGCGATGCCGACGGCGACGGCGTCGTCGAAGCTCGTCTCGGAAAACGCGGTGATGGTGGTGACGCGTGCGACGGATGACATGGCGTTCCTCCTCGAACGTTCCGGGGACGCACCGGACGATGACCCCCACCGCCCATCTTGCGCGCCTCGGCCGCTCACCGCGAGGGTTTCCCGAGCGGATGCCGCGGCAGGGCACCGCGCGCCGCCGGGCCCGGCTAGGTCACGACACGCCGGGCTGGTAGGCTCGCCGAGGGTGCCCGTGCGGCACCCGCTCAAATCAACATGAGCTCGCGCCCTCCCATGGGCGCGCGACGGAGCAGGCCGGCAGGAAGCTGGTCCCCTGTGGTGGCTTACCAAGCGAGAGCTTGGTGGACTTCTACTGGTGGCCAGCGCTGGCGGGTCGGACGACCCGCTGAGATCTGCCTGTTCCCTGCTCCTTGTCCACATCGCGCGCGTCCGCGTGCGCGACGTACGAACAAAGGAGAGAGACCTCTTGGAAGGTCCTGAAATCACGTTCGCCGAGACCGTCATCGACAACGGCAAGTTCGGCACCCGCACCATCCGCTTCGAGACCGGCCGACTCGCGCAGCAGGCGCAGGGCTCGGCGGTCGCCTACCTCGACGACGAGACCATGCTGCTCTCGGCCACGTCGGTGTCGAAGCAGCCGAAGGAGCACTTCGACTTCTTCCCGCTCACGATCGACGTCGAGGAGCGCATGTACGCCGCGGGCCGCATCCCCGGCTCGTTCTTCCGCCGCGAGGGCCGTCCCTCCACCGAGGCGATCCTGACCTGCCGTCTCATCGACCGCCCGCTGCGCCCCTCGTTCGTCGAGGGCCTGCGCAACGAGGTCCAGGTCGTCGTGACCGTGCTCGCCATCGAGCCCGACGAGCTCTACGACGTCCTCGCGATCAACGGCGCCTCGCTCTCGACGCAGCTGTCCGGCCTGCCGTTCTCCGGCCCGGTCGGCGGCGTGCGCGTCGCCCTCATCGACGGCCAGTGGGTCGGCTTCCCCAAGCACTCGCAGCTCGAGGACGCGGTCTTCAGCATGGTCGTGGCCGGCCGTGTCGTGACCGAGGCCGACGGCTCGCAGGACGTCGCGATCATGATGATCGAGGCCGAGGCGACCGACAACGCCTGGAACCTCATCCAGGCCGGCGCGGTCAAGCCCGACGAGACCGTCATCGCGCAGGGCATCGAGGCCTCGAAGCCCTTCATCAAGCAGCTCGTCGAGGCGCAGCAGGAGGTCGCGAAGACCGCCGCGAAGCCCACCGCCGACTACCCGACCTTCCCGCCCTACCAGGACGCGACGAAGGCCGCCGTCGAGGAGCTCGCGCTCGAGGAGCTCAAGGGGATCTACCAGATCGCCGGCAAGGTCGAGCGCCAGGACGCCGACGACGCGCTCAAGGCGCGCGTCAAGGAGGCCGTCGCCGCCAAGGTCGAGGCCGGGGAACTCCCCGAGTCGGCCAACGGCGAGGTGTCGGCCGCCTACAAGTCGGTCACCAAGCACGTCGTGCGCTCGCGCGTGCTCGCCGAGGGCGTGCGCATCGACGGCCGCGGCCTGGCCGACATCCGCCCGCTCGACGCCGAGGTGCAGGTCATCCCGCGCGTGCACGGCTCCGCCATCTTCCAGCGCGGCGAGACCCAGATCCTGGGCGTCACCACGCTGAACATGCTCAAGATGGAGCAGCAGATCGACTCGCTGAGCCCGGTCACCAAGAAGCGCTACATGCACAACTACAACTTCCCGCCGTACTCGACGGGTGAGACGGGCCGTGTGGGTTCGCCCAAGCGCCGCGAGATCGGCCACGGCGCGCTCGCCGAGCGCGCCCTCACGCCCGTGCTGCCCACGCGCGAGGAGTTCCCCTACGCCATCCGCCAGGTCTCCGAGGCGCTCGGCTCGAACGGCTCGACCTCGATGGGCTCGGTCTGCGCGTCCACGCTGTCGCTGCTGAACGCGGGCGTGCCGCTCAGGGCGCCGGTCGCGGGCATCGCGATGGGCCTCATCTCCGACACCGTCGACGGCGAGACCCGCTACGCGGCGCTCACCGACATCCTCGGTGCGGAGGACGCACTCGGCGACATGGACTTCAAGGTCGCCGGCACGTCCGAGTTCGTCACCGCGATCCAGCTCGACACGAAGCTCGACGGCATCCCCGCCTCGGTCCTCGCGGGCGCGCTGACCCAGGCGAAGGAGGCGCGCACCACGATCCTCCAGGTGCTGAACGCCGCGATCGACGGACCCGACGAGATGGCGCCCACCGCGCCGCGCGTCATCAGCGTGCAGATCCCGGTCGACAAGATCGGCGAGCTCATCGGCCCCAAGGGCAAGACGATCAACGGCATCCAGGACGACACGGGCGCCGAGATCTCCATCGAGGACGACGGCACCGTCTACATCGGCGCCACGGACGGCCCGACGGCCGAGGCGGCGCGGGCCGCGGTCAACGCGATCGCGAACCCGACGAACCCCGAGATCGGCGAGCAGTTCCTCGGCACGGTCGTGAAGATCGCCGCGTTCGGCGCCTTCGTCTCGCTGCTGCCCGGCAAGGACGGCCTCCTCCACATCTCGGAGGTCCGCAAGCTCGCCGGCGGCAAGCGCGTCGAGAACGTCGAGGACGTCCTCGGCGTCGGCCAGAAGATCCTCGTCGAGATCACCAAGATCGACGACCGTGGCAAGCTCTCGCTCGCTCCGGTCATCGCCGACGAGGCCGACTCGGCCGTCACCGAGACCGAGCGGGTGCACCCCGTCGAGCCCGCCGAGGGCGCCGACGCGTAAGCGCCTCGTTCCACGCGGATGCCCGCCCCGACTCGGTCGGGGCGGGCATCCGTCGTCTCGGCGGCCTCGGGGTGGCCGATCTCGCCGGCTACATCGAGGGGAAGGTCGCCGAGCGGATGGTGCGGTCGCGCTCCGCGGTCGCGGCCTCGGCGGCCGCGCGGCCGGCTGCGCGTCGCAGCAGACGGTCGCGGTCGGTGCGTCGTGCCGCCCGGCGGCGGCCCCAGCGCGCGAGGGCGAGCCCGGCGCGCACGGCCCACTGCGCGGGGCGGCCGGCGGCGGGGGAGAGGGTGAGGGTGTTCATGGCGTGGACTCCTTCGGATGCTCGTCGGTGGTTTCGCCGCGGACGAGCGGGAACGCGTTGACGTGGATCTGCACGGGGCGCGACCCCGGCGAGGGGGTGCGCTTGTAGGCCGAGATGTACCTCGCGAGCACCGTGTCGATGTCGGCCACGAGCGAGTGCAGCTGCTCGGGCGTGAGCCGGAGGTTGATCGTGTCGGACGTGGCGATGTCGAGCCACTCAGGGCCGAACACCTGATGACCCTCGGCGACGAACTCGTGGTAGTTCTGCTCGCGCGACCGGTTCCACTCGTCCTCGACGAGACGTACGGCGAGCCGCTCGGCACTGCCAGGAGGCAGGGACCGCGAGTCGGGGATCGCGACGGACCCGGGGCGGCGCTCCCACCAGCGCTCGCGGCCCTTTCCGCGGGTCTCGTCCTCGCGCACGAGCCCGGCCCGCTCGAGCTGCCTGAGGTGGTAGCTCGTCGCGCCGCTCGACTCGCCGAGGCGCTCGGCCAGGCCGCTCGCGGTGAGGGGGCCGTAGGCGGAGAGCTCGTCGTAGATCCTGACGCGGAGGGGGTGCGCCAGGCTCTTCAGGCTGCTGGTGGGCAGCACGTGGTCGACGAACGGGTGCTGCGTGCTGCTCGGCTGGGCGTCGATCTCGTCGCCGGGGTGCTCATCCATATTGCAAAGGTACCGCTGCAAAGAAAGGTTTGCAAGGATTTCTTTGCATCACTTCCGTTGCATGTCCGCGTGGTGCGCAGGACCGGGCGGCACAGCGCTCACGGGCCGGCGGGGCGTGCCGTCACCGCCGCCGCGAGCCGCTCCTCGGCTCCCGGGGCCGAGGCGAGATAGAGCATCGGCTCGATGAGCTCCAACTCGAGCACGGCGAGACGCCCCTCGCGTCGCACGAGGTCGAACCGGGCGTAGTCCAGGTCGAAGGGGAGCCGTGCCGCGAGCTCGCGGACGGCGCGGAGGTCGGCCGCTGCCGGCTCGTGCGCCTCGACGGTGCCGCCGTAGATGCCGTGGGCGCGGAAGTCGCCCGTCGCCGGCCGCTTCCGGAGCACGTGGCTCACCTGGCCCCCGATCACGACGTACGAGAACTCGCCCTCGCCGACCACGTCCGGCACGAACGGCTGCACGAGCGAGTCGCCCTCGGTGCCGCGCAGGTGCGCCGCGAGACGCGTCGCGGGCACTCGCGTCACGCCGCCGCCGCCGACCCCGACGGCGGGCTTGACGACGAGCTCGGTCCACCGTGCCGCCTCGACCGCGCGCACGGCGGCGTCCGCGTCCGCCGCCGCAGCCCTGACGGTCGGGACGACGGGCACCTGCCGGGTAGCGAGGTCGTCGAGGTAGCGCTTGTCGCTGTTCCAGCGGATCGCGTCGAGCGGATTCCGCACGCGGCATCCGCTGCGCTCGATGCGCTCGAGCGCAGCGAGGAACTCGGGCAGCCGGTCGACGTAGTCCCACGTGCTGCGGACCACCGCGAGGTCGAACCCGCTCCAGTCGACGTCAGCGGACCACGCGACGGGCACCGCGTCGACGCCCCGGCGCTGCAGGGCCGCGATCAGCCTCCGGTCGTCGTCGAACAGCGCCTCGACCTCCGGGATCTCCCACGTCACGAAGCGGGGGAGCCGTTCGCAGCGGAGCACCGCGACGCGCACCGCGCATCACCCCGGACGGCCGAGCAGCGGCGCGAGCCGGTACGGGATGAGCTCGCCCATCGCGAGCGAGGTCTCGGTGCGCTCGACGCCCTCGATCGCGAGGATCTCCTCGTCGATGCGGAAGAGGTCGTGCGCATCGCGGCAGACGACGCGGACGAGCAGGTCGACCTGCCCCGACAGCCCGTGCGCCTGGATCACCTCCGGGATGCGCGCGAGCTCGCGCACCACGTCGGAGAGGACCTTCTGCCTGGCGTGCACCGAGACGAACGCCTCGAGCGGATACCCGAGCGGCGCCGGGTCGATGCTCCGCTCGAACGACAGGAACGCGCCGGATGCCTCGAGCCGCGCCATGCGTGCCTGCACCGTGTTGCGGCTCATCTTGAGCCGGTCCGCGAGGGCCACCGCGGTCGCGCGCGGGTCGTCGGCGAGCGCCTTGAGCAGCGCGCGGTCGACCGCGTCGTACCCGTTCATAGCGCCACACGTTAGCACCCCGCCCCCGGCGTGCACCATGCAATCTGCGCAACGCGTCCGTGCTTGCTTGAGCCGATTGCAAGATCGTCGTACGCTGCGGGTATCCGGCATCGGCGCCGGGTGCGACGCTGCCCACAAGGCGGCCGAGCCGACACGGAGGTTCGACGATGACCCCTTCCGACCGAGAGGCCACCGGGCTGCTGACCCGTCCCGGCGACCTCGTGCAGCTCCTCGACCCGGCGGGCACGCGACACGCGAACCCCGACTTCGACCCGTGGGTCGCCGACGTCGACACCGACGCGCTGGCCGACCTCCACCGCGACATGGTCGTGGTGCGCCGCCTCGACACCGAGGCCACGGCGCTGCAGCGCCAGGGCGAGCTCGGCCTGTGGCCGCCGCTGGCCGGCCAGGAGGCCGCCCAGATCGGATCCGCGCGCGCCCTCGACGACGAGGACTTCGTGTTCTCGAGCTATCGCGAGCACGCGGTCGCGTGGCTCCGCGGCGTGCAGCCGGTCGAGCTCCTGAGCGTCTGGCGCGGCACCGCGTCATCCGGCTGGAACCCCTACGAGAAGCGCATGGCGGTGCCGCAGATCATCATCGGCGCGCAGTCGCTCCACGCCGTCGGCTGGGCCATGGGCGCCAAGTGGCAGGGCGACGAGCACGTCGCGATCAGCTACTTCGGCGACGGTGCGACGAGCGAGGGCGACGTCAACGAGGCGTTCGTCTTCGCGTCGAGCTTCGACGCCCCCGTGGTCTTCTTCTGCCAGAACAACGGCTGGGCCATCTCCGAGCCGGTGGGACTGCAGTCCAAGCAGCCGCTCGCGCGCCGTGCCGACGGCTTCGGCATGCCCGGCATCCGCGTCGACGGCAACGACGTGCTCGCCGTGCTCGCCGTGACGCGCTGGGCGCTCGATCGCGCCCGCCGCGGCGAGGGGCCGGCGTTCATCGAGGCCGTCACCTACCGCATGGGCCCGCACACCACCGCCGACGACCCGAAGCGCTACCGCACCGACGACGACCTCGCGGCCTGGCGCGAGCGCGACCCCATCGCGCGCCTGCACGCCCTGCTCGCCGCATCCGGCGCCGACATGGCGGCCGTCGACGCCGACGCGAAGGCCGCCGCCGACCGGGCCGCGGCCGACCTGCGCGCGGCGATCACGAACATCCCCGACCCCGAGCCCATGAGCGTGTTCGACCACGTCTACGCCGAGCCGAACAGCCACCTCGAGCGGCAGAGGACGCGCTACGCGCGCTACCTCGCGATGTTCGACGAGGAGGGCGCCCGATGACCGCACTGACCCTCGGCAAGGCGATCAACGAGGGCCTCCGCCGTTCACTCGCCGACGACGACACGGTCGTGCTCATGGGCGAGGACATCGGCACGCTCGGCGGCGTCTTCCGCATCACCGACGGGCTGAAGGCGGAGTTCGGCGCCGAGCGCGTGGTCGACACGCCGCTCTCCGAGGCGGGCATCCTCGGCACGGCCGTCGGACTCGCGTACCGCGGCTTCCGCCCGGTCGTCGAGATCCAGTTCGACGGATTCGTCTACCCCGGGTTCGACCAGATCGTCGCGCAGGTCGCGAAGCTGCACTACCGCTCGCGCGGCAACGTGAAGATGCCCATGGTGATCCGCATCCCGTTCGGCGGCGGCATCGGAGCGGCCGAGCACCACTCCGAGTCGCCCGAGGCGTACTTCACGCACACCGCGGGCCTGCGGGTCGTCGCGTGCTCGAACCCCGCCGACGCGTACGTGATGATCCGCCAGGCGATCGCGAGCGACGACCCGGTGGTCTTCCTCGAGCCGAAACGGCGCTACCACGTCAAGGGCGAGGTCGACCTCGACGCCAACCTCGCCGACGCGCGCCCCATGGGCGTGGCCACGGTCGTGGCCTCCGGTCGCGACGTCACGCTGGTCACGTACGGCGCGCTCGTGCAGACGGCGAGGGACGCCGCGACCGCCGCCGCCGAGGAGGGCGTGTCGATCGAGGTCGTCGACCTCCGCTCGCTCGCGCCCGTCGACTACTCCACCATCGAGGCCTCCGTCCGCCGCACCGGCCGGCTCGTCGTCGCTCACGAGGCCGGCGAGCAGGGCGGCGTCGGCGCCGAGATCGCCGCGTCCATGACCGAGCGCTGCTTCGAGTACCTCGAGGCGGCGCCCGTGCGGGTCACCGGGCACGACATCCCGTACCCGCCCGCGAAGCTCGAGCAGCACCACCTGCCCGATCTCGACCGCATCCTCGACGGCGTCGACCGGGCGATGGGCCGGCCCAACTCCCTGTCCGACATGTCGGGGGTGGAGGCGTGAGCATCCGCGACTTCGCACTTCCCGACCTCGGCGAGGGACTCACCGAGTCGGAGATCGTCGCCTGGCGCGTGAAGGTCGGCGACCACGTCGAGCTGAACCAGATCATCGCCGACGTCGAGACGGCCAAGGCCGTCGTCGAGCTGCCCTCGCCGTTCGAGGGCACCGTCACAGCGCTGCATGCGGCCGAGGGCGAGACGGTCAACGTGGGCGAGAAGCTGTTCTCGTGCGACACGGTCGGCGGTGCCCCGGATGGCACGGCGACCGCGGACGTCGCCGCGCCGGCCTCCGCTGCCGATCAGGCGGTGCCGGCCGCGGCGCCGGCCGAGCCGGCCGAGGTCCGCGAGCCGACGCTCGTGGGGTACGGCGCCGGCGCCGAGCGCGGTCCCAAGCGTCGCGCGCGACGCCTCGGCGCGGCCGCCGCGCTGAGCGACGACCTCGTCCCCGCTCCGCCCGAGCACGACCGCATCGAGCCCGACACCGCCGCGCACGCCGGAGCGAACGGCCTGCCCGACGCCGACGAGCGTCCCGAGCGCCCCCGCTCGACGCCGCCGGTCCGCAAGCTCGCACGCGACCTCGGGATCGACCTCGAGCAGGTCGTCGGGACGGGCGAGCGCGGGCTCATCACGCGCGCCGACGTCGAGGCCGCGGCATCCGGGACCCCGGTGGGCGCGCCCGCGCGCGCGTCGACCGCGGGCGCGACCGCGCGGGCGACCATGCCACCGGCGGCGATCGCCCCGTCCGAGACGCGGATCCCGATCAGGGGCGTGCGCAAGCACACCGCCGCCGCGATGGTGCGCAGCGCCTTCACGGCGCCGCACGTCACCGAGTTCCTCACGGTCGACGTGACCGCGACCATGGAGCTGCTCGCCGGCATCCGCGCGGATCGCGCCTACGCCGGGCACAAGGTCACGCCGCTCACCGTCGTCGCGAAGGCCCTCTGCATCGCGGCGGGACGCACGCCCGAGGTCAACTCGCGCTGGGACGACGAGGCGCAGGAGATCGTCCGCTTCGGCCACGTGAACCTCGGCATCGCCGCGGCCACCGAGCGCGGCCTCGTGGTGCCCAACGTCAAGGGCGCCGAGCGGATGACGCTCATCGAGCTCGCCGACGCGATCGCCGCGCTCGCCGAGACCGCCCGCGCGGGCAGGACGCCGCCCGCCGACCTGTCGGGCGGCACGATCTCGATCACGAACATCGGCGTGTTCGGCATCGACGCGGGGACGCCGATCCTGAACCCGGGTGAGGCGGCGATCCTCGCGATGGGCGCGGTCCGCCGCATGCCGTGGGAGCATCGCGGCGAGATCGCGCTGCGCGAGGTCATGACGCTGTCGCTCTCGTTCGACCACCGCCTGGTCGACGGCGAGCAGGGCTCGCGCTTCCTCGCCGACGTGGGCCGCATCCTGCGGGAGCCGGGCCTCGCGCTGACGATGTCCTGACCCGCGGGTCCGCTCGCGCGGGCGCGGATCGCCGGAATGCCATCGGGATTCCGGCGATCCGCGTCCGGCGGGGTGGTGCGCGCGGGAATCCGGACGGGCAGGATGGGGTCATGGACGAGCGGACGCCGTTGTCGCGCGAGGACGTCGCGGCCGAGATCGCCGGGACGGGATTCCGACACGACGGCGAGCGACTGACCGCCGAATTCCGCACCACGGATTTCTCGAGTGCGGTGCGACTGCTCGACGCGGTGGCGACCGAGGCCGATGCCGCGAATCACCATCCGGATGTCGCACTCGGGTGGGGACGCATCGAATTCGACCTCGTGTCGCACGACGTCGGGAGCGTCACGCTCCGGGACGTGGCGCTCGCGAGGCGGATCGCGGAGATCGCACGCGAGCAGGGGGCGCGGAGCGCCTGAATTCCTCCGTCGCCGACCGTACGGAATTCTCCACATTCGCATCGGGATTCGCCGTCGGAATTCGCGGCGGAATATGCTTCGTATTCGACAGCAGTCCCACTGTCGAATTCAGCGGGGAATCCCGCAGAAAGGGCGTGCAGCATGGCCAAGCGAATTGTCGAGACCCTCATCGACGACCTCGACGGATCCGAAGCCGACCGCACCATCGCATTCAGCATCGACGGCGAGGGCTATGCGATCGACCTCTCCTCGGCGAATGCCGGGAAGTTCGAGGCGGCGCTCGCGCCGTTCATCGACGCCGCACGACGCACCTCGTCGAACCGCTCGAGCGGCGGCGCGCGCCGACGCGCCGGCGGCGGCGGCGGCGGCGCCGACACGAAGGACGCCCGCGAGTGGCTGCGGGCCAACGGCCACCAGGTCTCCGACCGCGGTCGCATCCCCGCCCCGCTCCTCGAGCTCTACCGCGACCGCTGACGACGACGCCGCGCCACGCGGCATCCGGTCACCGGAGGACGAACTCGATCTCCTCGATCTCCTCGCCGCGGGCGTTGGCCCAGTCGCGGTCGCGACCGACCTCGACGAAGCCGAGCTTGCGGAGCACGGCGACGGATGCCGCGTTGTCGGCCGCGGCCCGCGCGCGCACGGGTCGGGGCTGCGTGTCGAGGAACAGGCGCAGCGCGCGCGTCGCGATGCCCCGACCCCAGTGCTCGCGGTCGATCCAGTACGTGATCTCGGGCATGCCCGTCTCGGCGTCGATCCAGCGCGCGACGCTGCCGACGACGCGGCCGTCGCAGCGCACGGTCCGCGCGTCGTAGTCGTCGCGGGCCGAGAACCGGGCGACGTGCGCATCGTACGCCGCGCGGTCCGTGGGATCGGTCGCCGTGAACGCCGCCATGCGGTTCGCCTCGGGGTCGAGTTGGATGCGGAACAGCTCGTCGCGGTCGCCGGCGCGGGTCGCGCGCAGGGTCACGACGTGAGGCTCGACCATGCCATGTCCTCCAGGATGCTGCGGACCACCTTGTCCGCGGGTCGGCGCCCATGGGTGCGGGCGCTGTGGGGGGTGGAGTTGATGAGCCCGAAGGCCGCGTGAGCCCGGATCCGCAACTCCGATTCGGCCCGATCGGGCCTCAGGCGGGCGAGCACGCCCACCCACAGTTCGACGTACTCGCGCTGCAGGCGGCGGACCTCGTGGGCGTCGGCCTCCTCGAGGCTGCCGAGGTCGCGGTCCTGCACGCGGATCACGTCGGCGTTCGCGAGCGCGAACTCGACGTGGAAGCGGATGAGGTCGCGCAGCGCGCGCGCCGGGTCGTCGGCCGCGGCGATGGTGCGGCGCCCGCCGTCGAGCAGTCCGCGGCTGGCGTCCGCGAGGATCGCGGCGAGCACCGCCGCCTTGCCCGGGAAGTGCCGGTAGACCGCCGGTCCGGAGACCCCCGCCGCCTGGCCCAGTTCCTCGAGCGTGACGCCCGCGTACCCGCGGTCGGCGAACAGCCGCGCGGCGGCCTCGAGGAGCGCGACGCGACGGTCGGCCTTGGCGCGGCCGCGGTCGGTGAGCGTGTCGCTCAGGGTGCACCTCCGGGGGGAATTCGGTGAATGCACACTAACCGACCGGCGAGCGAGCGGCAACCGGCCGCGCACCGCCCCGGCGGGTGCCGCGCGCGTGCGACCTCAGCGAGCGGATGCCGCAGCGGCCTCCCGCACGAGTCGCACGGCCTCGGCCGCACCGCCGTTCCACGGCGTGCCGTGACCGGGCAGCACCCAGGTCGCCCCGGTTGCGGCGAGACGCGCCAGGGAGTCGAGCGCCTCGTCGGGCTCGTCGGTGAACGGCGCCGGCGCCGGCCCGCGGCGACCCGTGAGCACGTGCCGCGTCGTGAGCGCATCACCGACGCACACCGCGTCGAGTCCGGGGGAGTGGACGGCGATGCTGCCGGGCGAGTGCCCCGGCAGGCCGATCACCGCGGGGGAGCCGGGCAGGTCGAGTCGATCGCCGTCGGAGACCGTGCGGAGTTGCGTCAGGTACTCCGTCTTCGCGCCGCCCTTGCGGAGCGCATACCCGAAGAACCGGGCGAGCGCCCCGAGGCGCACACCCCGCCCGAGCGAGGTGGCAGCGGGCTTCGCCTCGCCCCGAGCGCGGGCCGCGTCGGCCTCGTGGACGTAGACGGGGACACCGCGCTCGCGGCGGAGCCGCTCGGCGAACCCGATGTGGTCGGTGTCCCCGTGCGTGAGGATCACGGCGCGCACGTCGTCGAGCGACCGTCCGGCGGCGTCGAGCTCGGCGAGCAGGTCCCGGTAGTGCCCGCGGAGTCCCGCGTCGACGACGGTGACCCCGCGGTCGTCGATGAAGAGATAGGCCGCGACGATCTCGTTGCCGACGCGCCGGAGTCCGGTGGTGAGTTCCATGTCGGCTATGCTACGTAGCTATGATGGCTACTGTCAATAGCCATAGGTCGACGACCGCGAGGAGGACCAGTGCCCACCCCCACCAGGATCACGCCGGAATCGCTGCGCGCCGCCGCCCGCGAGGTGCTCGAGCGCGACGGACGCGACGGACTGACCATGCAGGCGGTCGCGTCCTCGCTCGGCGTCCGGGCGCCATCGCTGTACAAGCACGTCCGCGACCGCGACGACCTCGTCCGCGTCGTCGCGGAGGACGTCGCGCGCGACCTCGCGGAGCACGTCGGCGCCGCAGTCGAGGACGCGGGGGAGGATGCGACCTCGGCCGCCCGCGCGCTGGCCGCCGCGGCCCGTCGCTTCGCCCACGAGCGGCCGAACGGCTACGCGCTCGTCTTCGGGCCGCTCCCGGAGGCGCAGCGCGCCGGCCGCCCCGCGTTGGATCGGAGCAGCGGCGCGGTGCTCGACATCGCCCGCCGGCTCGTCGGCGACGAGCGCGCCCTCGAGGCGGCGCGCACGCTCACCGCCTGGATGCACGGCTTCACGAGCATGGAGCTCGCCGGCGCCTTCCGGCTCGGCGGCGACGTCGAGCGGGCCTGGGAGTTCGGCCTCGAGCACGTCGTGGCGGGTCTCAGGGAGGAGCGCGGGCGCTCGGGCTCGTGAGTCGTGTTGCGGATCTCGGTGAATGGTCGCTAACATGAATCCCGGTTAGCGAGCGTTCACCGAAGCGCTCGGTCCACGCCACGACGGAGAGGCGGAGCAGGAGCGGATGCACATCCTCACGAGCGCGATCGACGCGGCATCCGACGTCGCCCGCGCCAATGCCGACGCGCACGCGGTGCTCGCCGACGAGTTGCGCGCCAAGCTCGCGAGGGCCGCGCTCGGCGGGCCCGAGGCATCCCGCGACCGCCACGTCGCCCGCGGCAAGCTGCTGCCCCGCGACCGGGTCGAGCGGCTGCTCGACGAGGGCAGCGCGTTCCTCGAGCTCGCACCCCTCGCCGCCGAGGACCTCTACGACGACGACACGCCCGCCGCTGGCGTCATCGCCGGCGTCGGGCTCGTCCACGGGCGGCCCGTCATGGTCGTCTGCAACGACGCCACCGTCAAGGGCGGCACCTACTACCCCATGACGGTCAAGAAGCACCTTCGAGCGCAGGAGGTCGCGCTCGAGAACGCGCTTCCGTGCGTGTACCTGGTCGACTCCGGCGGCGCCTTCCTGCCCAAGCAGGACGAGGTGTTCCCCGACCGCGACCACTTCGGCCGCATCTTCTACAACCAGGCCAACCTGTCGGCGCGGCGAATCCCGCAGATCGCGGCCGTCATGGGGTCGTGCACGGCCGGCGGCGCCTACGTGCCCGCGATGAGCGACGAGACCGTGATCGTGCGCAACCAGGGCACGATCTTCCTCGGCGGACCGCCGCTCGTGAAGGCGGCCATCGGCGAGGTCGTGACGCCCGAGGAACTCGGCGGCGGCGAGCTGCACTCCCGCCACTCCGGCGTGACCGACCACCTCGCCGAGGACGACGAGCACGCCCTCGAGCTCGTGCGCGACATCGTCGGCACGCTGCCCGAGCCCGCCGACCGCGCGTGGGCCGTGCGCGAGCCGCGCGAACCGG
Source organism: Agromyces sp. CCNWLW213 (assembly GCF_037199545.1). NCBI lineage: Bacteria > Bacillati > Actinomycetota > Actinomycetes > Micrococcales > Microbacteriaceae > Agromyces > Agromyces sp. CCNWLW213. The sequence goes on from NZ_JBBBDX010000007.1 coordinate 83,181, forward strand.
CGGTCGACCCCGGCACGCTCACGTCGGTCGTGCCGGTCGACGTGCAGCAGCCCTACGACGTGCGCGAGGTGATCGCCCGGCTCGTCGACGGCAGCGAGTTCCACGAGTTCAAGCGCGAGTACGGCGACACGCTCGTGACGGGCTTCGCGTGGATCGACGGCCACCCCGTCGGCATCGTCGCCAACAACGGCGTCCTCTTCAGCGAGTCGGCCATGAAGGGGGCGCACTTCATCGAGCTGTGCGACCAGCGCGGCATCCCCCTGGTCTTCCTGCAGAACATCTCGGGCTTCATGGTCGGCCGGGACGCCGAGGCCGGCGGCATCGCCAAGCACGGCGCGAAGATGGTGACCGCGGTCGCGACGACCCGCGTGCCGAAGTTCACCGTCGTGATCGGCGGGTCGTTCGGCGCGGGCAACTACTCGATGTGCGGCCGCGCCTACTCCCCGCGCTTCCTCTGGATGTGGCCCAACGCGCGCATCTCCGTGATGGGCGGCGAGCAGGCGGCATCCGTGCTCGCGACCGTCAAGCGCGACCAGTCGGCCGTGCGCGGCGAGGAGTGGTCGGCCGACGACGAGGCCGCCTTCAAGGCGCCCGTGCGCGCGCAGTACGAGGCGCAGGGCAGCCCCTACCACTCGACGTCGCGCCTGTGGGACGACGGCATCATCGACCCGGGCGACACGCGCACGGTGCTCGCCCTCGCCCTCGAGCTCGCGAGCCGCACGCCGCTGCCCGAGCCCCGCTTCGGCCTGTTCAGGATGTGACCGGATGACGCAGCCGTCCCCCTCCGCCACCCGCCCGTTCGACCGCGTGCTGGTCGCCAACCGCGGCGAGATCGCCGTGCGCGTCATCCGCACCCTGAAGCGCCTGGGCATCCACGCCATCGCCGTGTACTCCGACGCCGACGCCGGTGCGCCCCACGTCGCGCTCGCCGACGAGGCCGTGCGCATCGGCCCCGCCGCGGCATCCGAGAGCTACCTCGACCCCGCGCGCATCGTGCGCGCGGCGCTCGACACGGGCGCGCAGGCGATCCACCCGGGCTACGGCTTCCTCTCCGAGAACGCCGCGTTCGGCCGCGCATGCGCCGAGGCGGGCATCGTCTTCGTCGGTCCCGGCGCGCTCGCGCTCGAGGTCATGGGCGACAAGATCCGCGCCAAGCGGCATGTCGCCGAGTCGGGAGTGCCCGTCGTGCCGGGCGTCAGCGAGCCCGACGCGACCGACGACGAACTGCTCGACGCGGCCCCGCTCATCGGCTTCCCGATCCTCGTGAAGCCGTCGGCGGGCGGCGGCGGCAAGGGCATGCAGGTGGCGCGCGACCAGGCCGAACTCGAGCACGCGCTCCCCGCCGCGCGTCGCGTGGCGCGCGCCGCGTTCGGCGACGACACGCTCCTGCTCGAGCGGTTCATCGCGCAGCCGCGGCACATCGAGGTGCAGGTGCTCGCCGACGCGCACGGCCACGTCCTCCACCTCGGCGAGCGCGAATGCTCGCTGCAGCGCCGCCACCAGAAGGTCGTCGAGGAGGCGCCGTCCCCGCTGCTCGACGACGCGACCCGCGAGCGCATCGGGCAGGCCGCCTGCGACGCCGCGCGCAGCGTGCAGTACCTCGGTGCGGGCACCGTCGAGTTCCTCGTGTCGGATGCCGCGCCCGACGAGTTCTTCTTCATCGAGATGAACACGCGCCTGCAGGTCGAGCACCCGGTGACCGAGCTGGTCACGGGCGTGGATCTCGTCGAGCAGCAGCTCCGGATCGCGGCGGGCGAGCCGCTCGCGCTCGCCCAGTCCGACGTGCGGCTCACCGGGCACGCCGTCGAGGCGCGTGTGTACGCCGAGAGCCCCGAGCGCGGCTTCCTGCCCTCGACGGGCGAGGTGCTCGCCTGGCGACCGCCGGCCGGCGAGGGCGTCCGCGTCGACGCCGGCATCCGCGAGGGCCAGCACGTGACCGCGGACTACGACCCGATGATCGCCAAGGTGATCGGGTTCGGCGCCGACCGCGCCGAGGCCCTCGACCGGCTCGACGCCGCGCTCGCCGGCACCGTCCTCCTCGGGGTCGAGTCGAACGTCGCGTTCCTCCGCCGGCTGCTCGCCCACCCCGACGTGCGGGCCGGGCACCTCGACACCGGACTCATCGACCGGCTCCCCGAACCCGAGACGACGGATGCCGCAGCCGACCCGCTCGCCGCGGTCGCACGCACCGCGCGCGAGCGCGACGCACGTGCGGCGACCTCCACCGCGCACGCCTGGCACCGCGAGCGCGGCTGGCGCATCGGCACGGTGCGCGGGCCCGACCGGCTCCCGGAGGGCGCCGTCACGGCGACCGGCGGTGACGGCACGGTCTGGGTGCACCTCGACGGTCGCGCCGCGGCGTTCGCGCGACCCGATCGTCGGGTCGCACTCGAGGCGCGCCTCGCGCTGCTCGAGCGCGGCGGAAGCGCCGACCCCGACCTCCGCGCGCCCATGCCCGGGAACGTCACGACGATCCTCGTCGCCGACGGCGACCGGGTCGAAGCCGGCCAGGCCGTGCTCGCCATCGAAGCCATGAAGATGGAGCACCGCGTGACGGCCACTGCGGACGGCATCGCCCGCATCCGCGTGGCCGTCGGCGAACAGGTCGCGCGCGACCAGGTCGTCGCGCGCATCGAGCACGCCGCCGAGCGCGGCGCGGCCGGCGACGCGGCATCCGACGACGAACCCCGGTCCGGCGCCCACGACGCCGCCGGCCCCGACGCATCCCACCAGGAATGAGGAGCACCATGCACGACCTGACCGACGAGGAACAGCAGCTGTACGACATGGTCTGCGAGTTCGCCGACACCGTCGTCGCCCCGCAGGCCTACGAGGCCGACCGCTCGCACGAGCTGTCGATGGACGTCGTCGCCCAGATGGGCGAGCTCGGGCTCTTCGGCCTGCCGTTCCCCGAGGAGGTCGGAGGGCAGGGCGGCGACTACATGGCGCTGTGCCTCGCGATCGAGGCGCTCGCCCGCGTCGACCAGTCGATCGCGATCACCCTCGAGGCGGGCGTCGGGCTCGGCGCGATGCCGATCTACCGTCACGGCACCGACGAGCAGAAGGCCGAGTTCCTCCCCGATCTCGTGGCCGGACGCGCGCTCGCCGGCTTCGGGCTCACCGAGCCCGAGGCGGGATCCGACGCCGGCGCCACCCGGACGACCGCGGTGCTCGACGGCGACGAGTGGGTCGTCAACGGGTCGAAGCAGTTCATCACCAACTCGGGCACGCCGATCACGCGATTCGTGACGGTCACCGCGGTGACCGGGGAGCGGACCCGCTCCGACGGCTCCGTCTCGAAGGAGCTCTCCACGATCATCGTGCCGAACGGCACGCCCGGGTTCACCGTGGGGCCCGACTACGACAAGTCCGGATGGCGCGCCTCCGACACCCACCCGCTGACCTTCGACGACGTCCGGGTGCCGGCCGCCAACCTGCTCGGTGAACGCGGACGCGGCTTCGCCAACTTCCTCCAGGCGCTCGACGAGGGCCGCATCGCGATCGCCGCCCTCGCGACGGGCGCGGCCCAGGGCTGCCTCGACGAGGCCGTGGCCTACGCGAAGACCCGCAACGTCTTCGGCGTACCGATCGCGAGCCACCAGTACATCGCGTTCACCATCGCCGGGATGCAGGCCCGCGTGCACACCGCACGCCTCGCCTGGCACGACGCGGCACGGCGCGCCGACGCGGGGCTCCCCTTCAAGAAGGAGGCGGCGATCGCCAAGCTCGTCTCGAGCGACGCCGCCATGCTGAACGCGCGGGACGCGACCCAGATCTTCGGCGGGATGGGCTTCATGAACGAGACGACCGTGGCCAGGCACTACCGTGACTCGAAGATCCTCGAGATCGGCGAGGGGACGAACGAGGTGCAGCTCATGGTCATCGCTCGCGACCTCGGGTTGGCCGGCTAGGCGACTCGCCCGCCGGAGTGGAAGGGAACGTCATGACGGATGCCGCGATGCGCGAGGTCGTCCAGCGCGGGCTCTGGTTCGAGGAGTTCGAGGAGGGCGTGCGCTACCTGCATCGTCCGGGCCGGACGGTGACGGACGCCGACAACGTGCTCTTCACCACGCTCACGATGAACCCCCAGCCGCTCCACCTCGACGCGGCGTGGTCGGCGCGCCAGCCGTTCGGCCGCGTCCTCGTGAACTCGCTGTTCACGCTGTCGACCCTCGTCGGCCAGTCGGTGGGGCAGCTCACGCAGGGCACGCTCGTCGCCAACCTCGGGTTCGGTGCGGTCGCGTTCCCCACTCCGGTGTTCGTGGGCGACACCCTCTACGGCGAGAGCGTCGTCGAGTCGAAGCGGCTGTCGTCGTCGCGTCCCGGAGAGGGCATCGTGGTGCTCGGGCACACCGCCCGCAACCAGGACGGCGAGGTGGTCGCGACGGCGTCGCGCACGATGCTGGTCTGGACGCGCGAGGCGGGCGAACGGCGGTCGCGCACGGACGGCGAGGCGAGCGGATGACGCACCCCCCGTTCCCCTTCGGTCCCGCGCTGCTGTTCTGCCCGGCCGACCGGCCCGATCGCTACGCCAAGGCCCTCGCGCGGGCCGACGCCGTGATCCTCGACCTGGAGGACGCCGTTTCCGAGGTCGCGAAGTCGGCGGCGCGCGAGTCGCTCGTGGCGAACCCGCTCGATCCCGCGCGGGTCGTCGTGCGCGTGAACCCGGCGTCGACGCCGCATCTCGCCGACGACCTCGTGGCGCTCCGGCGCACCTCGTACCGCACCGTCATGCTCGCCAAGTGCGAGGGCACGGCCGACCTCGTCGGCCTCGAGGACTTCGACGTGATCGCCCTGTGCGAGACCGCCCGTGGCGTGCTCGCCGCGGCCGACCTCGCGTCGGTGCCGATCGTGTCCGCGCTCATGTGGGGTGCGGAGGACCTCGTCGCCTCGCTCGGCGGCGGCTCGAGCCGGTACCCGGACGGTCGATACCGGGATGTCGCGCGGCACGCCAGGTCCGAGGTGCTGCTCGCGGCGGGGGCGCACGGCGTTGCCGCGATCGACGCGGTGCACCTCGACCTCGCCGACGCGGACGGGCTCCGGGCGGAGGCCGAGGACGCAGCGGCGCTCGGCTTCGCGGCCACGGCGTGCGTGCACCCGGGCCAGGTCGAGGTCGTCAGATCGGCGTACGCGCCGAGCCCGGAGCGGCTGGAGTGGGCGCGGGCGCTCCTCGCCGAGGCCGCCATGCGCGAACGCGACGGCGTGTTCGCGTTCCGCGGGCAGATGGTCGACGCGCCGCTGCTGCGGCAGGCCGAGGCGGTCGTCCGCCGCGCGTCATCCCCAGCACGGTTCGAGGAAGGGACGGAGGCCCGATGAAGATCATCGTGCTCGTGAAGGAGGTCCCCGACACGTGGGGGGAGCGCAAGCTCGACCTCGAGACGGGGATCGCCGATCGCGCCGCGAGCGAGGCGGTGCTCGACGAGATCGGCGAGCGGGCGCTCGAGGTGGCCCTCGCGCATGCCGACGCGCACGCCGACACCGAGGTGGTCGTCATGTCCATGGCCCCCGAGCGCGCCGCGACGACGATCCGCAAGGGCCTCGCGATGGGGGCGGCCTCGGCCGTGCACATCGCCGACCCGGGCCTCGCCGCCGCCGACCTCGGCCTCACCGCGCGCACCCTCGCCGCCGCGATCCGCCGCGCCGGGTTCGACCTCGTCATCACGGGCAACCTCTCCACCGACGGCAGCGGGGGCGTGATCCCGGCCATGCTCGCGGAGCTGCTCGGGGTGCCCCATGCGACCGCCCTCGCCTCGGTCGAGATCTCCGACGGCACGGTCTCCGGGACGCGCGACGTCGACGGGGGCACCATGCGCGTGCGCGCGCCGCTGCCGGCCGTCATCTCGATCACCGAGGCGCTCCCCGACGCCCGATTCCCGAACTTCAAGGGCATCATGGCCGCGAAGAAGAAGCCGTTCGAGACGGTGAGCGCCGCCGACCTGGGGATCGAGCCCGAGGACCTCTCGGTGCCGTGGTCGATCATGACCGCGGTCGCCGAGAAGCCCCCGCGAACGGCCGGCGTCAAGATCACCGACGAGGGCGACGGCGGCACGAAGATCGCCGAGTTCCTGATCGAGAACCGGCTGGTGTGAGAGGACGATGATGAGCGACCAGACCGCCGACCCCATCCTCGTCCTGCTCGAGGCGACGCCGACCGGCGAGCTCGCGTCGAGTGCCGCCGGCCTCCTCGGGGCCGCATCGCGGATCGGCACGCCGGTCGCGCTCGCGGTCACCGCGCCCGGCCGGGCGCAGGCCCTCGCCGAGCAGGCCGCCGCGCTCGGCGCCGAGCGGGTGCTCGCCGTCGAGACGGCCTCGACGCAGTCCGAGCTCACGATCCCGCAGGTCGACGCGCTCGCCGCCGCGGCGGCACTCGTGACGCCGCAGGCGGTGCTGGTCTCGAACTCGATCGAGGGGCGCGACATCGCCGGCCGGTTCGCGGCCCGCACCGGCGCCGCCCTCGCCGTGGACGCCGTCGGCGTCTCGCGCGACGACGAGGGCGTGCTCGCGCACCACGCCGTGTACGGCGGCGCGTACAACGTCGACTCCGCGGCGACCTTCGGGCCGCTCGTCGTCACGGTGCGGCAGGGCGCCGTCGATGCCCGAGCCGACGCACGGCCCGTCGCACTCGAGTCGCTCGAGGTTCCCGCCTCGGGCGCGGCGTCGGCGACGATCGAGTCGGTGGAGCCCGTGACCGAGACGTCGAGTCGACCCGAGTTGCGAGGGGCGAAGCGGGTCGTCTCGGGCGGTCGCGGGCTCGGCTCGGCCGAGAAGTTCGCGCTCGTGGAGGAGCTCGCCGACGCCCTGGGCGCCGCCGTGGGCGCGTCGCGGGCGGCCGTCGACGCCGGCTACGTCCCCGCGAGCCAGCAGGTCGGCCAGACCGGCGTGTCTGTCTCGCCCCAGCTCTACATCGCCCTCGGGATCTCGGGTGCGATCCAGCACCGCGCCGGCATGCAGACGGCCAAGACCATCATCGCCGTCAACAAGGACCCCGACGCGCCGATCTTCGACGTCGCCGACTTCGGCGTCGTCGGCGACGTGTTCACGATCGTCCCGCAGTTGATCAGCGCGCTCGCCGAGCGGAAGCGCTGACCCGTGGTCGCTGCGGGGAACCTGCGGAGGGGACTGCCCCGTCGACGCGGCGGTGACCCCTGGCCGCCCGCCGGCGAGGCGAACGGCCGCGTCGTCGCGGTCGGAGCGACTGCGGAGGCCGCGCCTGCTCCGCCGACCGCCGGTGCGCCGGTCGCGACCCCTTCGACGACGGTGCCGGCCGGCGCTGCGGTGTCGGCCACCGCATCGGCCCCCACCGCCCCGGCTCCGACCGTCCCGACCGCCCCGGCCGCCGCGCCCGCGCCTGCCGCCGCCGCCTCGGGCCGACGGCTCCGGACGGGGCTTCCGCGCGTGCGGGGCGGCGTGCCGTGGCCCGGCGGCGCGGTGCCGAGCGGGGCCGCGGCTGCCTCGCCGGTCGCAGCGGCGCCGCCCGAGGTCGCCGCGGAGCCCATCCTCGAGCCGGCCGCCCCGACCGCCGCGCCGCGACCGGAGGCCGCGAGTGCGCCGGCGGCCGCTGCCGCCCCCGCGGTCGGCACGGGCATCGCACTGCGCCGCGGACTGCCGCGCGTCGCCGGGGGAGAGCCCTGGCCGACTCCGATCGCGCCGATCGCCGGGACGCCGGCGCCGGCCTCGGTGCCCGCTCCGGTCGAGGGTGCTCCCGCGGCGGCGGCCGAGCCGGCGTCCGCGTCGGCGACCGCGGCGACGGTCCACGCCGACGAGCCCGCGCCCGCGGCGCCCGCCGCCCCCGCGCCCGTCGCAACCGCTGCGACGACGCCGGCGCCCGCCGAGCCCGCCGAGCCCGCCCAGCCCGCCGGGCGCGCACTGCCTGCAGTGCCCGCAGTGCCGGCCGAGCCGGTGCCGGCGGCGCAGCCGGTCGCCGCGACGGCGTCGGCCCCGGCTCCGAGCGCCCCGTCGCCGTCGGAACCGGGACGCCTCGGTCCGCTGACCGGGAAGCAGTGGGTCGGCGCCTCCGTCGTCGGCGTCCTCGCGATCATCGGGGCCGCGACCATCGTCGTGCAGCTGACGAGGTGGTTCCTCGGCCTCGACGTCATGCAGGACTTCCTGGCGACCTACCCCGGCGAGACGCCCCTGCCCGAGGGGGCGCCGGTCGGGCTCCCGGCCTGGCTCGGATGGCAGCACTTCTTCAATGTCTTCCTGATCGTGCTGATCATCCGCTCGGGCCTGCAGGTGCGCACCGAGCGGCGGCCACCGGCGTACTGGACGCCGCGCTGGTCGAAGGGCGGTCAGGGCAGGATCAGCCTCACCCTCTGGTTCCACCAGTCCCTGGACGTGCTGTGGTTCGCGAACGGACTGGTCTTCGTCGTGCTCCTGTTCGCGACGGGCCAGTGGATGCGCGTCGTGCCGACGACCTGGGAGGTCATCCCCAATGCGGTGTCGGCCGGGTTGCAGTACCTCTCGCTCGACTGGCCGCTGGAGAACGGCTGGGTCAACTACAACAGCCTCCAGGTGCTCGCCTACTTCGTGACGATCTTCATCGCCGCGCCGCTCGCCGCGCTGACCGGCGTGCGCATGTCGGGGTTGTGGCCGAGGAACGCCACCACCCTCAACCGGATGTACCCCGTCGAATGGGCGCGCGCCGTGCACTTCCCGGTCATGCTGTACTTCGTGGCGTTCATCGTGGTGCACGTGACCCTCGTGCTCCTGACCGGCGCGCTGCGGAACCTCAACCACATGTACGCGGCGCGGGACGCCGGCGACTGGCTCGGGTTCTGGATCTTCGTCGCCTCCGTCGTCGTCATCGCGGCCGCCTGGGTCGCGGCCCGACCCGCCGTGCTCGCACCGATCGCCGGACTGCTCGGCAAGGTCGGCCGATAGGGGTCGACCCGACGAGGCGGGTGGCGGACACACGTCCCCGGGGCGGTGGAACGCGGAGTTCACCAACGTTTCGGTAACGCTTCACCGGATCCGTCGCAGACGCGGGCGGGACGCCGCCTACTGTCGAAAGCGATCCTGGGGAGGAGGACGCGTGGCGCTGGAGCACGCAGACGACCGAGCACGGCGAGCCGGGGGCGAGCCGGGCCCCGACGGCGCGCGCGCCGCGACGGCCGAGATCGACGTCCCCGACGCCGTGGGCACGGCGGCTCCGACGACGGCCGAGATCGAGACGAACACCTTCTCGGGGCCGATCACCGTGCCGTACCGGGTGGCGCTCGGCGAGTCGGGGATCGACGTGCACCCCCTCGGGCTCGGCGCGACCGCGATCGGCCGATCCCCGGACGCCGCCGCCGACATCCTGGACCGCTTCGCCGCCCTCGGCGGCGACCTGGTCGCCACGGCCGGCACCGCCGACGGGGCGCAGGGCGAGGCCGTCGTGGGCGAGTGGATCAGCTCGCGGGGCACGCGCGACCGCGTGCGACTCATGACCCGCGTGGGGCCCGACCGCAGCGGGCCCGCCGGACCCGCGATCACCGACGCGGTGCATGCCTCGCTCCGGCGACTCGGCACCGATCGCATCGACCTGCTCGCCTTCCACGGCGAGGACCCCGACGTGCCCCTCGAGGAGAGCCTGGGCGCCGTCGACGCGCTCATCGCCGCGGGCAAGGTGCTCGCGATCGGCGCGTCCGGGTTCTCGCCGGAGCGGCTCATCGAGGCCCGGGTGCTCGCCGCCGACGGCCTGCCGCGGTTCCAGGTGCTCTCGACGCGGTACAGTCTCGTCGAGCGTCGCGCCTTCGAGGGTGCGCCGGAGCTCGTGGCCCGCGCGCAGGGGCTCGGCGTGCTGCCGAGTGCCGCGCTCGGCGGCGGCGTCCTCGGCGGGGGCGTGCGTCGTCCGGGCGACCTTCGCCGGCTCGCCCGGGCCGAGCGGCGGGGCCGGGACTTCGGTCGGCGCACGTCGCGGGTCCTGCGGGTGCTCGACGCGGTCGCGGCCGAGCACGCCGCCGAGCCGGCGGCCGTCGCCATCGCGTGGCTCCTCTCACGGCCGGCCGTCGCCGCGCCGGTCGTCGGCGTGGACCGGCCCGAGCACGTGGACGCGCTCATGCGCGCCGCCTCCCTCGTCCTCACGCGCTCCGAGCTCGTCGAGCTCGATCGCGCATCGTCCTGAACGCGTCCGACGCCTCCGGCAGGCGTGCGTGGCCTAGGCTGGAGGGCGTGAACGGCGCCGTCGACCTCCCCCTCGGTACGCCCGAGCTCGAGTTCCGCGCCGCAGGCGACACCCTCGTCCGCCGCTCGGTCCTGCCCTCCGGCATCCGCGTGCTCAGCGAACGCGTGCCCGGCAGCCGGAGCGCCACGATCGGCTTCTGGGTCGCCGTGGGCTCACGCGACGAGCACCCCTCGGATTCGGGCCATCCGGCGACCTACGGCTCGACGCACTTCCTCGAGCACCTGCTGTTCAAGGGCACGCAGTCGCGCACGGCGCTCGACATCGCCATCGCCTTCGACGCCGTGGGCGGCGAGCACAACGCGGTCACCGCCAAGGAGTACACCTGCTACTACGCCAAGGTGCAGGATCGCGACCTGCCGATGGCGGTCGAGGTGCTCGCCGACATGTTCACCTCGTCGCTGCTCGACCCCGACGAGTTCGAGAGCGAGCGTCGCGTCATCCTCGAAGAGCTCGCGATGGCCGGCGACGACCCGGCGGATGTCGCGAGCGAGCGCTTCTTCGAGGCGGTCCTCGGGCGGCATCCGCTCGCGAGGCCCATCGGCGGCGACCCCGATGCGATCGCCGCCGCGACGCGCGACGCCGTGTGGGAGCACTACCGGGCGAACTACCGGCCCCAGGACCTCGTGGTGACCGTCGCGGGCGCCGTCGACCACGACCGCGTCGTCGACGACCTCCGCACGGCGCTCGGCGCAGCGGGCTGGCCGCTCGACGACGAGGGCGCCCCGGTCGGGCGGCGGGGCGTCGAACCCGCGACGCCGATCGGCACGAGCGCCCTCACCATCGTCGAGAAGCCCAACGAGCAGGTGAACCTCGTGCTCGGCGTGCCCGGCCTCGTCGCCATCGACGAGCGGCGCGCCGTGCTCAGCGTGCTCAACACGGTCTTCGGCGCCGGCATGTCGTCGCGGCTGTTCCAGCAGATCCGCGAACGGCGTGGGCTGGCGTACTCGGTCTACTCGTTCGCACCCGGCTACTCGGACGCGGGAGTCTTCGGCATGTACGCCGGTTGCGCGCCGAAGAACGCCGCGACGGTCGCCGCGCTCATGCGCACCGAGCTCGAGCGGCTCGCCCACCACGGCGTCACCTCCGACGAGCTCGAGCGCGCGGTGGGCTACCTCGGCGGCGCGTCCGCCCTCGCCCTCGAGGACTCCGACACCCGGATGTCGCGTCTCGGCCGAGCCGAACTGGCGCTCGGCGAGTTCGCCGACCTCGACGAGGCCCTCCGCCGCGTCGCGCTCGTCAGGGCCGAGGACGTGCAGGCCCTCGCCGCCGACCTCGCCGGGCGCCCGATGTCGCTCGTGGCGGTCGGGCCCGTCGACGAGCACGCCTTCCGGTCGGTCGTCGACCAGCCCGTAGCCCGACCCGACGTCGCCTGAGCGACGCCCGACCCCTCCAGGACCCGACGTGCCCCACCACCTGTACCTCGTCCGCCACGGCGAGCAGCTCGACGCCGAACACGGGATGCCCGACGGACCACTGTCGCCCCGCGGGCGCCGGCAGGCGGAGCTGCTCGCCGAGCGGCTCGGCGGCATCCCGTTCGACCACACCTGGCACTCGCCGCTGCAACGCGCCGCCGAGACCGCGAAGATCATGGCGGGCAAGCTGCCCGCACTGGACCCCGAGCCGTCCGCGCTGCTGTTCGACTGCGTGCCGTCGGGGCCCGGGCCCGACACGCCGACCGCCTACGCGCCGTTCTTCGGGTCGTACTCCGAGATCGACTTCGAGGCCGGACAGGCCCAGATGTCCGACGCGCGGGCCGAGTTCCTCAGCTCGCATCGCGAGGACCGGCACGACCTGCTCATCACGCACAACTTCGTGATCGGCTGGTTCGTGCGCGAGGTGCTCGGCGCCCCGGAATGGCGATGGGTCACGATCAACCAGGCCAACTGCGGCCTGACGGTGCTCACCCAGCGCGCGCCCGGCCGCCCGTGGAGCCTCGTCGTGCACAACGACCTCGCCCACCTGCCCCCCGAGCTGCGCACGGGCCTGCCCGACCCGTACGCGCTCTGAGCGCCCGCAGGCGCCTCGCGGGCCGGAGCGGCCCGCCCCTCCCGCCCCTCCCGCCGCAGCGTGTCCGATGGACTCAGACCCGCTTGCCGTACCAGGTGGTCGCGTTGGGGTTCGCGTTGTACGGCGCGATGTCGGCGTAGCCGCTCGACCGGTACAGTCCGCCCGCGGCCTCGAGGCTCGCATTCGTGTCGAGCACGAGCTCGCCCGCGCCGAATGCGATCGCGCGGCGTTCGAGCTCGGCGAGCAGCCGTCGCCCCTCGCCGCGTCCGCGACCCGCTGGGGCGAGCCAGAGGTGCTTCACCTCGAAGCGGACGGTGCCGTCGTCGGCGTCGGGGATCCGCCGGACGCCGCCGCAGCCCACGGGCACGCCGGACTCGTCCTCGACGACGAGGAAGACGCCGGCCGGGGGAGTGAACCCGGCCGCATCCGGCCACGTCGGGCGGTACACGCCCTGCTCGGGCGGGAAGCCCGCGGCCCGCTCGGCGAAGTAGGCCTCGAGCAGCCGGTGCGCGTCGGGGTCGGTCACGGGGGCGTCGCGGAAGCGCAGCATCCGCTCAGCCTACGACGGGGCCCCGCGCGGGAGGGCGGCGGCCCGGCGATTGCTAGGGTGATCGACGTGACGATCAGGGTGGCGGTGGCCGGAGCGACCGGGAAGATGGGGCGGCTCGCGCTCCGGCTCATCGAGGAGGCCGACGACCTCGAGCTCCACGCCGGACTCGACTCGTCCTCGAGTCTCGACGAGCTCGACGGCGCCGACGTGGTCCTCGACGTGACGCATCCGGCGGCGAGCCAGGGCATCGTCGAGGCGGCCATCGAGGCCGGTGCCGCAGTCGTCGTGGGCACCTCGGGCTGGTCGAGCGAGCGCATCGCCGAGGTCGAGCGGCGCCTCCGCGACCACGACGAGGCGCCGGGGGTCGTCTTCGTCCCGAACTTCTCCATCGGCAGCGTGCTCGGCTCGGCGTTCGCGGCGTTCGCGGCACGGCATTTCGACTCGATCGAGATCGTCGAGGCGCACCACGCCGCGAAGGTGGACTCGCCCTCGGGCACGGCCGTCCGCACCGCCGAGCTCATCGCCGGCGCGCGCGGCGAGGCCGGCCCCGTGGCCGCCCCGCACGCCGACCAGCGTGCCCGCGGCCAGCTCGTGTCCGGCATCCCGGTGCACAGCCTGCGGATGAACGGACTGCTCGCCGAGCAGCGCGTGGTGCTGGGCGGCGACGGCGAGACCCTCACGATCGCGCACTCGACCGTCTCCTCGTCGGCGTACGAGAGCGGCATCCTGCTCGCCCTCCGCCGCGCGACGACCGCCGAGGGCGTGACCGTCGGGCTCGACGCCCTCCTCGGGCTCGAGCTGCCCGACGCGCGATGAGCGGCGCGAAGCTCGGCGCCGTCGTCATGGCGGTGCTGCTTGCGCTGTATCTCGCGCTGGTCGGCTGGCGCGCGGTCCAGTTGGTCCGGACCGGGGAGCCCATCGCCGTGGCGATGGGCGTGGCGCTCATCGTGCTGCCGGTCCTCGCCGCGTGGGCGATCTGGCGCGAGCTGCAGTTCGGCGTGCACTCGCAACGTCTCGTCCGGCAGCTCGAGGCGGAGGGGGCGCTCGACCTCGGCATGCCGCTCCGCCCGAGCGGACGTCCGGAGCGCGCCGCGGCGGATGACGCGTTCCCGGCGTTCCGGGACGCGGTCGAGGCCGAGCCCGAGTCGTGGCGCGCGTGGCTGCGCCTCGGCCTCGCCTACGACGCCGCGGGCGACCGCCGGCGCGCCCGGCGTGCCGTGCGCCGCGCTATCGAGCTGGAGCGTGCTCGAGGTTGAGCATCGCGTCGATGGCCGACTCGACCGTCACGTGGCGGAATCGGTAGCCGTCGTCGATGAGGCGCTGCGGCCGGACCTTCTGGCTCGACAGCAGCAGGTCGTCCGCGGCGTTGCCGAGGCCCAGCTCGAGGAGCCGCTCGGGCACCGGCAGCCCGTAGGGGCGGTGCATCCGTTCGGCGAGGGCCGACATGATGCGGTCGGCCGTCGCGGGCGTGGGCCCGACGAGGTTCACCGGACCGGCCACCTGCGAGTCGAGCAGGTGCACGATCGCCCCGACCTCGTCGTCGATCGCGATCCAGGGCCAGTACTGGCCGCCCGTGCCGAGCCGACCGGAGACCCCGAACGTCGTCAGGGTGCGAACGCGCTGCATCGCGCCGCCGCGCCCGACGACGATGCCGGTGCGCAGCATGACGGTGCGCGTCTCGTCGGGCGCCAGGCGCGCCGCGGCCTCCCAGCGGCCGACGACGTCGGCCAGGAACCCCTCGCCCGGGCTCGAGTGCTCGGTGAGCAGTTCGCCCGGGCGGTCGCCGTACACGCCCACCGCCGAGCCGCTGAGGAACACGGCGGGGGGTCGCTTCGCCTTCCGCATGGCGTCGGCGAGGGTGCGCGTCGCGGCCACGCGCGACTCGAGGATCTCGTCGCGCCAGCGCCGCGTCCAGGGCAGCCGCGCGAGCGACGCGCCGGACAGGTTCAGCACCGCATCGACGCGGTCCATCACGGTGAAGTCGATGATGCCCGACGCCGGCGACCAGGTGACCTCGTCGTCGCCCGCCGCACGCCGCCGCACCAGGCGCACGACCTCGTGCCCCGCATCGACGAGGCGGGTGGTGACTGCGGAGCCGATGAACCCGGAGGCGCCGGCGACGAGGACGCGCACCGCTACGCGAGCTCCGCTTCGATCGTGATCGTGGTGCCGGCCAGCGCCTTCGAGATGGGGCAGTTCGCCTTCGCGTCGCCGGCGATGCGCTCGAACTCGGCCTCGGCGATGCCGGGCACGCGGGCGCTGACGAGCAGGTGGCTGCCCGTCACGCCCTCACCGGGCTGGAACGTCACCGCGGCCGTGGTCTGGATGCTCTCGGGCGTGTAGCCGGCCTGCACGAGGGCGAGCGAGAACGCCATCGAGAAGCACGCCGAGTGGGCGGCCGCGAGGAGCTCCTCGGGGTTCGTCGTGCCGGCCTCGCCCTCGGCGCGGGCCTTCCAGTTCACGTCGAACTCGGCGAGCTTCGACGAGTCGAGGCGCGTCGTGCCCGACCCCTCGAACAGCGTTCCCGTCCAGACCGTGGTCGATTCGCTCGTCAGTGCCAATGGGTCCTCCTCCTCGAGCCGGTGCTCCAGCCTATCGAGCGGATGCCGCGGGCGGCAGGGGCGGCGACCCGCGCGTCAGGCGTGTCGGATGACGCGGGCCCGGACGAGCAGCAGGTACACCTGGCATCCGAGGCAGTACCCGAACGCCGCGTTGAGGAACGCGGCGACGAACGCGACGGCGGCGGCCACCGGCACCGCGAGCGGGACGCCGGCGACGCCGAGCACGACGCCGGTGCCGGTGACCACGAGGCCGATGAGCTGGGCGAAGGTCGGCGGTCGGGGGTCCTCGAGTCCGGTGGGCGGCCCGAGTCGCGGTCGGACGGCCGCACGGAACAGCAGGCCGAACGGATGGCGCGCCACGCCGGCGATCGCGCCCCAGGCGAAGAGCACGGCGAGGCCGGCGAGGAGCACGAGCGCCGCGGCATCCGCTCCTCCCGCCCCGAGCACCACCGTCGCGAGCAGGAGGACGGCCGTGATGCCGGCGGCGAACCGCGGTCCGCGCGGGTCGATGCCGGAGCGTGCCGCGATCCGGTCGGCGCTGCGCGACTCAGGCGTGCTGGTGGACACGGTTCCTCCGGGTGAGGTCGTCGATGAGGGTGCGGAGCTCGTGGGTGCGCGGAACGCCCGCGATCCGTCCCGCCGTGCGGCCGGCCGAGTCGAGCACGAGCACCGTGGGGGTCTGCCGGACGTCGAAGCGGTCGGCGAGCGACGCGTCGTCGGTGAGGTCGACCTCGACGTGGCGCACGTCGGCGGCGTACGCGCGGGCGAGTTCGCCGAGGGCGCGTGCGGTGCCGGGGCAGCGGCTGCAGTACGCGGTCGAGAACTGCACGAGCGTGACGTCGCCGCCGAGCGCGCCCGGGGGGAGCCCGAGCGCGGCGACGTCGCCCGCCGCGGACGGCAGCGCGGGCGCCGCGCGGACCCGACCGTCGCGCGACCGGAGGAGGAGCCCGAGCAACGTCGCGGCCGCGGGCAGGCCGATGCCCGCGACGAGCGCGGCCACGGGATCCATGCGCAGGATGCTACGGGCCGCCGGCCGCGCCCACGTGCGTGTGACGCCGGGTGACGGGAAGGGCGGGGCGTTCCCGAGCCGGCTCGGCCGCGTCGGGCATCCGACCGCCCCACCGGGCGTAGCCTTGTGCCCGTGGCCAGCGCGATCCCGACCCCGTACGAAGACCTGCTCCGCGACGTGCTCGAGCACGGCACGCCGAAGTCCGACCGGACCGGGACGGGCACGCGCAGCGTGTTCGGCCGGCAGATCCGCTTCGACCTCGCCCAGGGCTTCCCGCTCGTCACGACCAAGCGCGTGCACTTCAAGTCGATCGCGTACGAGCTGCTGTGGTTCCTGCGCGGCGAGTCGAACGTGCGCTGGCTGCAGGAGCACGGCGTGACGATCTGGGACGAGTGGGCGGATGCCGCGGGCGAGCTCGGCCCCGTCTACGGCGTGCAGTGGCGGTCGTGGCCGACGCCCTCGGGTGAGCGGGTCGACCAGATCGCGCAGGTCATCGAGCAGATCCGGACCAACCCGGACTCGCGTCGCCTCATCGTCTCGGCGTGGAATCCCGCCGACATCCCCGACATGGCGCTCGCGCCGTGCCACGCGCTGTTCCAGTTCCACGTCGCCGACGGCCGCCTGTCGTGCCAGCTGTACCAGCGGAGCGCCGACCTCTTCCTCGGGGTGCCCTTCAACATCGCGTCGTACGCGCTGCTCACGCACCTGGTCGCGCAGCAGGCCGGGCTCGAGGTCGGCGACTTCGTCTGGACCGGGGGCGACTGCCACATCTACGACAACCACGTCGACCAGGTCCGCGAGCAGCTGTCGCGCGATCCCTTCCCGTACCCGATGCTTCGCCTCGCGCGCCGCCCCGACTCGATCGACGACTACCGGTACGAGGACTTCGAGGTCGTCGGCTACGAGCACCACCCCGCCATCCGCGCGGCCGTCGCCGTATGATCGGTCCGCGGATCGGCCTCGTGTGGGCCGAGGCGCACGGCGGCGTCATCGGCGCCGGCGGCGGCATGCCCTGGCACGTCCCCGAGGATCTCGCGCACTTCAAGCGCACGACGCACGGCGAGCCGGTGGTCATGGGCCGGCGGACCTGGGACTCCCTGCCCACGCGGTTCCGACCCCTGCCCGGGCGGGCGAACATCGTGATCACACGGCAGGCGGACTGGACCGCCGAGGGCGCCGTCCGGGCCCGGTCCGTCGAGGAGGGCCTGGCGCTCGCGGCATCCGACGCCGACGACTGGATCTGGGTCATCGGCGGCGCCGAGCTCTTCGCCCGCACCATCGGCGACGCCGACCGGCTGGTCGTCACCGAGCTCGACCTCGACGTCGACGGCGACACGTTCGCGCCCCCGCGCGGCCCCGAATGGCGGCTCGTCGCCGCCGACCCGGCCGACGGATGGCGCACGTCGTCCCGCGGCGCCCGCTACCGATTCCGCACCTACGAACGCTGATCCCGGGCCCCGACCCGGGCGCCTCGACCGGTCGCCCGATCCCCGGTCCCGCGTCCTGCTGAAGGAGGATCCGGCGGGCACGCCGCCGACCGCCCGGCGACCCGCCCGAATGCTCCTTCGCCCAGTGCAGACCGACCCGTCCTCCACAGGCCACGACGACGACGCGTCGCGCGCCGTCGTCGCCTGCCAGCGCGATGCGAGCCGGGCCGTCGCCGGAGACTCGGCCCGTGTCGGATTCCCGCCTGCTGCAGCGAGCCTGCGTCGACCTCGGCGGCGTGGCTCTGACGACCGACCTCCTGTGATCCGCCGGCAGCACCATGACGGGGCGTCGCTACGTCACGGGGACCCGGTCCGCGACGCCGTCGCCGCGGCGCACGGATTCGACACCCTCCGATTCGACTACGCGATCGCATTCGGCGCGCCGTCCGGCGGCGGCGCGCCGCGCGAGATCTCCTTCGGCGCGCACAGGTCGACGGCGCCGGGCGGCGGTCCCGACGCGGAATCGGCCGGGAGGGCGGGAGCCGATAGCCTGTAGGGCGTGACTGCAGAGAACCCGTTCGGCCAGGTGCTCGTCGCGCTCGTCACGCCCATGACGGCGGACGGCGAGGTCGACTGGCCCGCCGTCGAGAAGCACATCGACGACGTCATCGCCGCCGGCGCCGACGGCATCGTGGTCACCGGCACGACCGGCGAGACGTCGACCCTCACCGACCCCGAGAAGATCCGGCTGGTCGAGGTCGGCAAGGACGTCGCGGCCGGACGCGCCCGGATCATCACGGGCGGAGGGTCGAACGAGACCGCGCACGCCATCGAGCTCTACCGCAAGAGCGAGGCGGTCGGCGCCGACGGCATCATGATCGTCACCCCGTACTACAACAAGCCGACCCAGGCCGGCATCCTCACCCACTTCCGCATGGTCGCCGACGCGACCGACCTGCCCGTGATCCTCTACGACATCCCCGGCCGCACGGGCGTGCCGATCCGGTACGAGACGATCCTGCGCCTCGCCAAGCACCCGAACATCCTCGCCGTGAAGGACGCGAAGGGCGACTTCAGCGAGGTCAGCCGCGTCCTGAACCAGACCGACCTCATGTACTTCTCGGGCGACGACGCCAACGTGCTGCCGCACCTCGCGATCGGTGCGACCGGCCTCATCGGGGTGACCGCGAACATCGCCCCCGCGCCGTACCGCGCCATCGTCGACGCCGTGAACCGCGGCGACCTGAAGTCCGCCACGGCCGAGCACCGGCGGCTCGAGCCGCTCGTCCGCGCCGTCATGACCCACGTGCCCGGCACGGTCGCGGCGAAGTACATCCTCCACGGCCTCGGCCGCATCGGCAGCCCGCGCGTGCGCCTGCCGCTCGTCGGCCCCGAGGAATGGGAGGCCGCGCTCATCGAGGACGAGATCGACCTCGTACAGGGCATCCCGGGCGTGGACTTCCACAACTTCCGCCCCGACCGTAACGCCGCCGCCGGCGGCGCGCTGCCCAGGGTGGCCGGCACCACGCGCTGACGACGTCCGGCGCACGGCGCGCCCGAGCGCGCGCCATCCGACACGAGACATCCGCGGCCCCGAGGGTCGCACCGAACTGAACACCGTGAATGTGAGGAGGGCACATGCCCGACGAAGTCATCGACCCCGCGCCGCTCGAAGCCGGCACGCTCCGCGTCATCCCGATCGGCGGCCTCGGCGAGGTCGGCCGCAACATGACGCTCTTCGAGATCGACGGCAAGCTGCTGATCGTCGACTGCGGCGTGCTCTTCCCCGAGGAGCACCAGCCCGGCGTCGACCTGATCCTGCCCGACTTCGGGTTCCTGCGCGACCGCCTCGACGACGTCGTCGCCGTGGTGCTCACGCACGGCCATGAGGACCACATCGGCGCCGTGCCGTACCTGCTGAAGCTCCGCGCCGACATCCCGCTCGTGGGCTCGCAGCTCACGCTCGCCCTCGTCGAGGCGAAGCTCAAGGAGCACCGGATCCAGCCGTACAGCCTCACCGTGAAGGAGGGGCAGCGCGAGAAGCTCGGGCCGTTCGACCTCGAGTTCATCGCGGTCAACCACTCCATCCCCGACGCGCTCGCCGTGGCGATCCGGACGGATGCCGGCCTCGTGCTCGCCACGGGCGACTTCAAGATGGACCAACTGCCCCTCGACGGCCGACTCACCGACCTGCGCGAGTTCGCGCGACTCGGCGAGGAGGGCGTCGACCTGTTCATGGTCGACTCGACCAACGCCGACGTGCCGGGCTTCACGCCGCTCGAGCGCGCGATCGGGCCGGTGCTCGACGAGGTCATCGCGCGCTCGCCGCGCCGCGTGATCGTCGCGAGCTTCTCGAGCCACGTGCACCGCGTGCAGCAGGTGCTGCACGCCGCACACCAGAACGGACGTCGCGTGGCCCTCCTCGGCCGCTCGATGGTGCGCAACATGACGATCGCCGCCGAGCTCGGCTACCTCGACGTGCCCGAGGGCGTGCTCATCGACTACAAGAAGGCCGGCGACATCCCCGACGACCGCATCGTCTACATGTCGACCGGATCGCAGGGCGAGCCGATGGCGGTGCTCTCGCGCATGGCGAACCGCGACCACCAGATCGAGGTCGGCGAGGGCGACACCGTCATCCTCGCGTCGAGCCTCATCCCCGGCAACGAGAACGCGGTGTACCGCGTGATCGACGGGCTCACGAAGCTCGGCGCCAACGTCGTCCACAAGGGCAACGCGAAGGTGCACGTCTCGGGCCACGCGGCCGCGGGCGAGCTGCTGTACTGCTACAACATCCTGCAGCCGCGCAACGTCGTGCCGATCCACGGCGAGTACCGCCACCTGGTCGCGAACGCGCGCCTCGCCCAGGACACCGGCATCCCCGCCGAGCGCACCTTCATCGGCGAGAACGGCACGGTGCTCGACCTGCGCGACGGCAGGGTGACGGTCGCCGGCCAGCTCGACCTCGGCTTCGTGTACGTCGACGGCTCGACGGTCGGCGAGATCACCGACGCCGACCTCAAGGACCGCCGCATCCTCTCGGAGGAGGGCTTCATCTCGGTGATCATCGTGGTCGACGCCAACACCGGCAAGGTCATCGTCGGCCCCGAGATCCACGCGCGCGGGTTCGCCGAGGACGACGCGGTGTTCGAGGACGTCAAGCCGAAGATCGTCGCCGCGCTCGCGGATGCCGCGCACCACGGCGTGCGCGACCCGCGGGCCCTCCAGCAGACCGTGCGCCGCACGCTCGGAAGCTGGGTCAACCGGCGCCTGCGCCGGCGCCCGATGCTCGTGCCGCTCGTCATCGAGGCGTAGCACCGGTTCGCGGGCGGCGGGCGGATGCCGCGGCATCCGCCCGCCCGAAACACGGTCGTAACACCGCGCACGTACCCTCCGCGCATGGCCGAGTTCACGATCCGGCCCGCCGCCCCGGCCGACGGCGGGTTCCTCGCCGACATGGTCGTGGAGGCCGCGAACTGGCGTGCGGGTGCGAGCCGGCCGCGCCCGGTCGTGCTCGCCGATGCCCGGCACTCGGCGTACGTGTCGGGCTGGCAGCGTCCGGCGGATCGCGGCGTCGTCGCGGTCGACCCCGAGGGGCGACCCGTGGGCGCCGCCTGGTACCGCCTGTTCGGCGCGGACCGTCCGTCGATGGGCTTCGTCGCCGCCGGCGTGCCCGAGCTCGTGATCGGCGTCCGCCCGATGTGGCGCGCGCAGGGCGTCGGCCGGGCCCTGATGCGGGCGCTCGCGGACGACGCGCGTGCCGGCGGGTACGCGCGGCTCGCGCTGAGCGTGGAGCGCGACAACTTCGCGCGGGAGCTGTACCGGTCCGAGGGATTCACGGAGGTGACCGTCGACGCGGGGCGCGTCACGATGGTGCGCCGCCTGCGCTGAACGGGGCCGCGGCGGCGGCCGTGCCGCGTCGCGGCGTCCGTCGCCCTGCGGCGCGTGCGGGCGACACTCGCCCGGCCTGCGGGGCCGCGTCGGCGGCGGGCCGTAACGTGGAACGCATGGCTACGAGCACCAAGTCGAACGGGCGCGCCTCGGGTGCGTCCGGCCGCGGCTCGTCGACGCGCACCGCGCCCACGAAGAAGCTGCCGGCGCAGCGCTCGTCGACGCGCACCGCGCGCACCGCGACGCCCGCCTCCGACCAGCCCGGGCTCCTCGTCCGCGCCTGGATGGGCCTCGCGCACCTCACGGGCGCGGCGGCGAGGGCGCTCGGTCCCGAGACCCTCGCGCGCGAGGAGCGCCGCGACGGCCTCCCGTTCTTCCTGGTGCTCCTCGCCGTCGCCGGCGCCGTCGTCGAATGGTTCCTCATCAACGATCCGGTCGCGCGCACGCTGGACGCGTACACGTTCGGCGGGCTGTTCGGCCGGGTCGCGTTCGCGCTTCCCGTCGTCATGCTCATGTTCGCCGTGTGGCTGTTCCGGCACCCGAGCTCGGTCCACGACAACACGCGCATCGGCATCGGCCTCGGGATGCTGCTCATCACCGTCTCCGGCCTGTGCCACCTGCTCGGCGGCCAGCCGTCCCCGAGCGCGGGGATGCCGGTCCTCGCGACCGCGGGCGGCATCCTCGGCTGGATGCTCGCGCAGCCGCTCATCCTCCTCATCACCGACGTGGGCGCCGGCGTGGTGCTCGCGCTGCTCGGCCTGCTGTCGTTGCTCATCCTCACCAAGACCCCGCCGAACCGCATCCCGCAGCGCTTCCGCGAGCTGTACGAGTGGCTGTTCGGCGCCGTCGACCACGGCGAGGCGGGCGCCGCGGCGACCGCGGTCGCGGAGAAGCCCGGGCGCCGCTCGAAGAAGGAGCGCGCCGAACAGGTCGAGCTCGACGGCGTGGACGGCGACGACGAGCAGCCCGGCGGCGGGCTGCTGCCGTGGTGGCGCCGCAACTCCTCCAATCGCGAGGAGGACCCCGACTTCGACGCCGGCGGCGTCGAGGGCATCACCGAGGTGTTCGGCGAGGGATCGGCGGCCGGCAGCTTCGACACCCCGCTCGAGGGTGCACGGCCCGCGCCCGACGCCTACGGCGCCGGAGTGCTCGACGACCTCGAGCGCGCCGAGTCGGCGCTGCAGCGCTTCACGGGCGAGGTGCCGCACGGCGGCACGGGCCTCCGAGGCGACGATGCCGGTGCCACGCAGGCGCTTGCGGGCCTCGAGCCCGCGGTGGCCGCCGGGGTCGTGGGCGTCGGCGACGCCGCGGCATCCGTCGACGAACCGCCGGCGATGCCCGAGCCCGACCGGCCGTACCACCTCCCCGCGGCCTCGACGCTCGCGGCGGGCGCGCCCGCGAAGTCGCGCTCGGCGGTCAACGACGAGGTCGTGCGCCAGATCACGGGCGTGCTCGAGCAGTTCGGCGTCGACGCGAAGGTCACCGGGTTCTCACGCGGACCGACGGTCACGCAGTACGAGATCGAGCTCGGGCCGGGCGTGAAGGTCGAGCGGGTCACGGCGCTGTCCAAGAACCTCTCGTACGCGGTCGCCTCGAACGAGGTCCGCATCCTCTCGCCGATCCCGGGCAAGTCCGCGATCGGCGTCGAGATCCCGAACGCCGACCGCGAGACGGTGACGCTCGGCGACGTGCTGCGCTCGGGCGCGGCGGTGAACGCCAAGCACCCGATGACGATCGGCGTCGGGAAGGACGTGGGCGGGGGCTACGTCGTCGCCAACCTGGCGAAGATGCCCCACCTCCTCGTCGCCGGGTCGACGGGCTCCGGCAAGTCGAGCTTCGTGAACTCGATGATCACGAGCCTGCTGATGCGCGCGAAGCCCTCCGAGGTGCGGATGGTCCTGATCGACCCCAAGCGCGTCGAGCTCGCCCCGTACGCCGGGGTGCCGCACCTCATCACGCCCATCATCACGAACCCCAAGAAGGCGGCCGAGGCGCTGCAGTGGGTCGTGAAGGAGATGGACATGCGGTACGACGACCTCGCGTCGTTCGGGTTCCGCCACATCGACGACTTCAACAAGGCCGTCGTGAACGACGAGATCGTGCTGCCCGCGGGATCGGAGCGCAGGCTCAAGCCGTACCCGTACCTCCTCGTCGTCGTCGACGAGCTCGCCGATCTGATGATGGTGGCCCCGCGCGACGTGGAGGACTCGATCGTGCGCATCACGCAGCTCGCGCGCGCGTCGGGCATCCACCTCGTGCTGGCGACCCAGCGACCCTCGGTCGACGTCGTGACCGGCCTCATCAAGGCCAACGTGCCGTCGCGCCTCGCCTTCGCGGTCACGAGCGTCACGGATTCCCGCGTCATCCTCGACCAGCCGGGCGCCGACAAGCTGATCGGCCAGGGCGACGCGCTGTTCCTGCCGATGGGCGCGTCGAAGTCGATCCGCGTGCAGGGCGCGTGGGTCACCGAGACCGAGATCGATCGCGTGGTCAAGCACGTCACGCGCCAGGCCCGCCCCGAGTACCGCAACGACGTCGCCGCCGCCGTCGAGAAGAAGGAGATCGACTCCGACATCGGCGACGACCTCGAGCTGCTGCTCGCGGCCGCCGAACTCGTCGTCTCCACCCAGTTCGGCTCGACCTCGATGCTGCAGCGCAAGCTCCGCGTCGGGTTCGCGAAGGCCGGGCGCCTGATGGACCTGCTCGAGTCCCGCGAGATCGTCGGGCCGTCCGAGGGATCCAAGGCGCGCGACGTGCTCGTGACGCCCGAGCAGCTGCCCGGCGTCCTGGCGAAGCTGCGCGGCGAGGAGCCGGCGGCGCCGGCGCCCGCGACCGCGGCATCCGCACCTCCGATGCAACCCGCCGCGTCGGCCCAGCCCGCCCCGGCGACGGTCGATGCCGACGACCGCTACGACGATCCCGTCGGCCGCGCGTCGGAGGGCCTCGAGGAGGTCGAGCCGTCGTCCGACGAGGACGCCTGGGGGCTCACGGGACGCGACTGACGCAGCGGGTCGGAGGGCCCGGACCGCCTGCATCCGCCGCACTAGGCTGTCGCCATGACCTCTGCGGCCGGAAGCACCCGCTCGGCGAACTGGAACGTGCCGAACGCGATCACGGTGGTCCGCATCGTGATGGCGCCGGTGTTCTTCTGGTTGCTCCTCGCCGACGCCGGCGCCGACGGCGCGATGCGCTGGTGGGCCGCGGCCTTCTTCATCGTCGCCATCGCGACCGACTGGGTCGACGGGTGGATCGCTCGCCGCAACGGTCTCGTCACCGACCTCGGCAAGATCCTCGACCCGATCGCCGACAAGCTCCTCACGAGCGGGGCGCTCGTCTGCCTGTCGATCCTCGGCGAGCTGCCCTGGTGGATCACCATCGTCATCATCGTGCGCGAGGTCGGCATCACGGTGTGGCGGCTCGTCGAGCTCCGCCGGGGCACGGTCGTCCCCGCCTCCTCGGGGGGCAAGCTCAAGACGCTCACGCAGGCCATCGCCATCTCCCTGTTCCTGACGCCGCTGTGGACGCTCGTCGGCGACTGGATCGTGTGGGTCAACTGGGCCTTCATGATCCTCGCGCTGGTGCTCACGGTGTGGTCGGGCCTGCTGTACGTGCGCGACGCGTTCCGACTGGCACGCGAGCACCGGGCCGAGGGCCGGTGAGCGATCGGGCGGCGACGACGGATGCCGCGGCGCTCATCGAACGGCTCGTGGCATCCGGTCGCACGATCGCCTGCGCCGAGTCGCTGACCGGCGGGCTGCTCTCGGCGACGCTGGTCGACGTCCCCGGCGCGTCGAACGCGTTCCTCGGCGGGATCGTCGCCTACGCGACCGAGCTCAAGCGCGCACTCGTCGACGTCGACGCGCACCTGCTCGACGTGCGGGGCCCCGTCGACCCCGAGGTCGCCGAGCAGCTCGCCGACCGCGTGCGCACGCTGTGCGCGGTGGGCGGACGCCCGGCCGACCTCGGCATCGGCACTACCGGCGTCGCCGGACCCGATCCGCAGGGCGGGCACCCGCCCGGCACGGTGTTCGTCGGGATCGCCTCGCCGCGCGGCATCCGATCGGTGGCCCTGCGACTGCCGGGAGACCGTGCCGCCGTGCGGCGCGCGACGGTCGCCCGGGCCGTCGCCGAGGCGGTCGCGGAACTCGACGCGATGGGCGTGCGAGCCGCGGAATAGTCGACGTGAACAGCCTGTTACAGGTGTCAGGTTCACAAGAAAAGTCCAGTGTGCGACAGTAGGCTCGGTACATCGGGAAGAGGCGCTAAACTGACCTCCCCGCACCGGCCCGCGAGGGCCGCAGGCATCTGAGAGGGAGGTTCCGATGGTTCTGGTTCGACAGGAGATCGGCGACGTGCTGAGGGACTTCCGCCTGCAGAAGGGGCGCACCCTCCGCCAGGTCGCCAGCAAGGCGAGCGTCGCACTCGGCTACCTCAGCGAGGTCGAGCGCGGGCAGAAGGAGGCCTCGAGCGAGATCCTCGCCTCGGTGGCCGAAGCACTCGACACGCCGATCTCGGTGATCATGCACGAGGTCGGCGACCGCATCGCGGTCCTCGAGGGCCTCAGCACGCCGTCGGTTCCCGACAGCCTGCCCGACGACCTCATGGCGGAGTTCGACGCGGACATCATGGTCCGCTGACGCCCACGTCCATCCAAGCTCGACTGCTGCGGCCGGTCCTCGGACCGGCCGCAGCCATGTCCGGAGGGGTCAAGTGAAGCGAAGCGAGTTCAACCTCGCCGTCGAGCAGGAGTTCGGCGCGGGCTACGGCACGGTGGTCGTGAACGACCTCGTCCTGCCCGATCTCGGCGGGCGCACCGCCGCCGAGGCGCTCGCGGCGGGCGCGTCGCCGCGCGAGGTGTGGCTGGCGGTGTGCCGGGCCACCGACGTGCCCGAGTCGCGGTGGTACGGGGCCGGTCGCCCGGTGCCGGGCGACCGGCGCTGAGGGCTCCGAAGACGCGTTCGACACGCCGATCCGGATGTCGAACATCCGTTCGGATCCCGCGATAGGCTCCTGCACAACGGAAGGGATGTCGCATCCATCCACGTCCGGCTCCTCGCAGGGGGCGGGTGTCGGTGGCCGGCCGTACGGTCGATGCGTCGGAACACACCGCCAACGCCTTGTCGCGAGACGTGCCGGGTCACGGCCCGGCACGCGGACCGACAGCCTAGAGGCAGCCGCAACGACCACGAAGGAGCACCCCGATGCCATCCCCTGCAGACCGCGAGAAGGCCCTCGAGACCGCACTCGCCCAGATCGACCGACAGTTCGGCAAGGGCTCGGTGATGCGCCTCGGCAGCGAGGAACGCGCCCCGGTCGAGGTCATCCCCACCGGCTCCATCGCGCTCGACGTCGCCCTCGGTGTCGGCGGTCTCCCGCGTGGCCGCATCATCGAGATCTACGGCCCCGAGTCCTCCGGCAAGACCACCCTGACCCTCCACGCGATCGCCAACGTCCAGCGCGCGGGCGGCATCGCCGCGTTCATCGACGCGGAGCACGCGCTCGACCCCGACTACGCCAAGAAGCTCGGCGTCGACATCGACTCGCTCCTCGTCTCGCAGCCCGACACGGGCGAACAGGCGCTCGAGATCGCCGACATGCTGATCCGCTCCGGCTCCATCGACCTCGTCGTGATCGACTCGGTCGCGGCGCTCGTGCCCCGGGCCGAGATCGAGGGCGAGATGGGCGACTCGCACGTCGGCCTGCAGGCGCGGCTCATGTCGCAGGCGCTGCGCAAGCTGACCGGTGGCCTCAACCAGACCAAGACGACGGCGATCTTCATCAACCAGCTCCGCGAGAAGATCGGCGTGTTCTTCGGCAGCCCCGAGACGACCGCGGGCGGCAAGGCGCTGAAGTTCTACGCCTCCGTGCGGCTCGACATCCGTCGCATCGAGACCCTGAAGGACGGCACCGAGGCGGTCGGCAACCGCACGCGCGTCAAGGTCGTCAAGAACAAGATGGCACCGCCCTTCAAGCAGGCCGAGTTCGACATCCTCTACGGCGTCGGCATCTCGCGCGAGGGCAGCCTCATCGACTACGGCGTCGACCAGGGGATCGTGAAGAAGTCCGGGGCCTGGTACACCTACGACGGCGACCAGCTCGGGCAGGGCAAGGAGAATGCGCGCAACTTCCTCCTCCAGAACCCCGACATCGCCGCCGACATCGAGCGCAAGATCCTCGTGAAGCTCGGCATCGGCCAGCCTGCGGGCGGCGCCGCTCCCGTCGCGCCGGTGGCGAACGTCGAGTCGATCGCGTCCAAGCGCAAGGGCGCCTGAGTCCGAATCCGGGTCGTATGGGCGAGCAACGGAACGACGGCCTGGCGCCGGTGACCTACCTGCCGTGGGCGGCACCGCCGCCGGGAGAGCCCGGCGACGATGCCCCCACGCAGGCCGAGGTCGCCGACGCCGACGGCAACGCGTCCGGTCGGTCCGGGGGCGACCGAACGACCGGCCCGTCGATGGGCTCAGCGCATCCCGTGGGTCGAGGTCGGCGCGGGCGCACCTTCGACGAGACGTCCGCGCGGCGCGGCCCGGATCGCGCGACCCACCGCCTCGCCGTGGTCCGCGACGAGCTCGAGGACGAGACCGGGGTCGAGCGCGATGAGCGCATCGACCGGCTCATCGTGTCGCGCCTCCGCCGGTCCTCGCTCTCGGTCGCCGAGGTCCGCGCGACGCTCGCCGAGCACGGCCTCGACGACCACGAGGCCGAGGAGTGGATCGAACGGTACGTGCGGCTGGGCTACCTCGACGATCGGCGCCTCGCCGAGCAGCTCGTGCACAGCCACGGCGTCCGGCGCGGACGGGGGAGCGGCGCGCTCCTCCACGAACTCGGCCGTCGCGGGATCGACGGCGAGCTCGCGCGATCGGCGCTCGAGGCGCTCGATCCCGACGTCGAGCTCGAGCACGCGACCGTCATCGCCGAACGCCGCGCCCGCCAGCTGGCGGGCCTCGACCGCGCTGTGGCCCATCGACGGCTCACCGCGTTCCTCCTCCGCCGCGGATACGGCAGCGAGGTCGTGCGCGAGGCGGTCCGTCTCGCGCTCGACGCCGAGGACGAGTGACGGCTCGTAGACTGGTGCGATCATGAGCACCATCCACGAGGCCACGCGCCCGGTCGGCGGCGCCGCCGCGCAGGCCGCGCCGCGCACCTACGAGGTCCGCACCTACGGGTGCCAGATGAACGTGCACGACTCCGAGCGCCTGAGCGGCTCGCTCGAGGCGGCGGGCTACGTCCGCGCCGAGGGCGTCGAGCCCGACGTCGTCGTGATCAACACGTGCGCGGTGCGCGAGAACGCCGACAACAAGCTCTACGGCAACCTGGGCCACCTCGCCGGCGTCAAGCGCCGGCATCAGGGGATGCAGATCGCCGTCGGCGGCTGCCTCGCCCAGAAGGACAAGAACGTCATCCTCGAGAAGGCGCCCTGGGTCGACGTGGTGTTCGGCACGCACAACATGGGCTCGCTGCCGAGCCTGCTCGAGCGCGCACGCCACAACGACGAGGCGCAGCTCGAGATCCTCGACGCGCTCGAGGTCTTCCCCTCGACCCTCCCGACCAAGCGCGACTCGACCTACTCGGGATGGGTGTCGATCTCGGTCGGCTGCAACAACACCTGCACCTTCTGCATCGTCCCCGCGCTCCGCGGCAAGGAGAAGGACCGCCGCCCCGGCGACATCCTCGCCGAGATCCAGGCGCTCGTCGACGACGGCGCGATCGAGGTCACGCTCCTCGGTCAGAACGTGAACTCGTACGGCGTCGAGTTCGGCGACCGCCGGGCCTTCGGCAAGCTCCTGCGCGCCGCGGGCGGCATCGACGGCCTCGAGCGCATCCGGTTCACGAGTCCCCACCCCGCCGCGTTCACCGACGACGTCATCGACGCCATGGCCGAGACGCCGAACGTCATGCCGCAGCTGCACATGCCGCTCCAGTCCGGCTCCGACCGCGTCCTCCGGGCGATGCGGCGCTCGTACCGCTCCGAGAAGTTCCTCGGCATCCTCGACCGCGTTCGTGCGCGCATCCCGAACGCGGCGATCTCGACCGACATCATCGTGGGCTTCCCCGGCGAGACCGAGGAGGACTTCCAGGAGACCCTCCGGGTCGTCGAGGCCGCGCGCTTCGCCTCCGCGTTCACCTTCCAGTACTCGATCCGTCCCGGCACTCCCGCCGCGACCATGGAGGACCAGGTGCCGAAGGAGGTCGTGCAGGAGCGCTACGACCGCCTGACCGCCCTGCAGGAGCGCATCTCCTGGGAGGAGAACCGCGCCCTCGTCGGCACCCCCGTCGAGGTGCTCGTCTCCACGGGCGAGGGCAAGAAGGACGCCGAGACGCACCGCCTCAGCGGCCGCGCTGAGGACAGCCGGCTCGTCCACTTCGAGGTGCCCGACGGCTCCGAGCTGCCACGGCCGGGCGACGTGGTGTCGGTCACGATCAGCCACGCGGCGCCGTTCCACCTGCTCGCCGACGCGCCGGACGGGGCACCGCTCCGCATCCGTCGCACGCGAGCGGGCGACGCGTGGGACCGCGCGCAGGCCGAGAGCTGCGGCGTGCCCACGACGGCCGGGTCGGCGGCGTCCGGCCCCGGACGGGTCTCGCTCGGCCTGCCGACGCTCCGCATCGGCCGCGAGCCGCTCACGTCGCCGGGCGTCGCCACCATGCCGATCTACGACGCGACCGACGGACAGCGCTGACGTGACCCTCATCGCGATCGTCGGCGCCACGGGCACCGGCAAGTCGCGCTTCGCGCTCGACGTCGCGCACGCCCTCGCCGCCCGCGGCGGGTTCGCCGAGGTGGTGAACGCCGACGCCATGCAGCTCTACCGGGGCATGGACATCGGCACCGCCAAGCTCGCGGTCGACGAGCGGGAGGGCGTGCCGCACCACCTCCTCGACGTGCTCGAGGTCACCGACGAGGCCTCCGTCGCGGCGTACCAGCGCTCGGCCCGCGCGGCCGTCGACGACATCGTCGCGCGCGGCGGCGTCGCGCTGCTCACCGGGGGCTCGGGGCTGTACGTCTCGAGCGTGATCCACGACCTGCGGTTCCCGGGCACGGATGCCGCGATCCGGGCGCGCCTGGAGCGCGAGCTCGACGAGGTCGGACCCGGCCTGCTGCACCGGCGCCTGCGAGAGCTCGACGCCGAGACCGCGGCATCCGTCGACCCGCAGAACGGCCGGCGCATCGTGCGCGCGCTCGAGGTCATCGAGCTCACCGGCGAGCCCAAGGCCGCCCGACTGCCGGACGAGCCCGTCCCGTGGCGCCTGCATCGCATCGTGCACCTGCGCGCCGACCGCGCACGGCTGGTCGAGCGGCTCGACGCGCGGGTGCTCGACATGTGGGCGGCGGGCCTCGTCGACGAGGTGCGCTCGCTCATCCCCCTCGGCCTCGAGCGCGGGATCACCGCGCGGAAGGCCATCGGCTACGCCCAGGCCCTGGCCGAGGTGAACGGCCGGATGACGCAGGCCGAGGCGATCGCCGAGACGCAGGCGCTCACGCGCACCTACGCCCGACGACAGGTCGGCTGGTTCCGGCGGTACGCCGCGGCATCCGTGGTCGACGCCGACGACCGGGACGCGGTCGCCGCGGAGGCGGCCCGGCAGGCGGCCGCGACCGCCTGAGCGGCACCGGCAGCTCCCGGCGCGCGACCGCCGCCGGTGCGGCACGGCGGCCACGCCCGCCTCCCTAGACTGGTGCGATGGCGTTCGATCTCCGCTTCACCAAGGGACACGGCACGGGCAACGACTTCGTGCTCTTCAGCGACCCCGAGGGCGAGACGGAACTCACGCCGATGCGCATCGCCGCGGTGTGCGACCGGCACTTCGGCGTCGGCGGGGACGGCCTGATCCGCGCCGTGCGCTCGGAGCACCTCGCCGACGGCGCCGCCGCGCTCGCCGAGGACCCGGCCGCCACGTGGTTCATGGACTACTGGAACGCCGACGGGAGCCCGTCGGAGATGTGCGGCAACGGCATCCGCGTCTTCGTGCGCTACCTCATCGACCAGGGCCTCGTCGAGCTCGGCGCCGACGAGTGGATCGCGGTCGGCACGCGCGCGGGCGTGCGCCGGGTCCGTGCCCTCGGCAGCGGCGGCTTCGAGGCCGACCTCGGCGTGTGGCGCCTCGACGGCGGCGAGCCGCTCGTGCGGGCGAAGAACCTGCCGGTCGCGCGCCCCGGGCTCGGGATCGACGTCGGCAATCCGCACGTGGTCGTCGCCCTCGCCGACGACGCCGAGCTCGAGGGGCTCGACCTCGCCTACCTGCCGATCCTCGACCCGCCGCCGCCGGCCGGCGCGAACGTCGAGTTCGTCGTGCCCGCCGAACCGCTCGTCGAGGGAGGTCGCGGCCGGATCCGCATGCGCGTGCACGAGCGGGGCTCGGGTGAGACGCTCTCGTGCGGCACGGGTGCGGTCGCCTCGGCGCTGGCCGTGCGGTACTGGGCGGGGGAGGCCGCGCTCGACGAGTGGGTCGTGCAGGTGCCCGGCGGCGTCGTCGGCGTGCGCATGGTCGCCGAGGCCGACGGGGAGCACGTGCTGCTGTCCGGGCCCGCCGAGCTCGTCTTCGACGGCGTGCTGAGCCTCGCCTGACCGGGCAGCCGCCCGGGCGGCGCGTCAGGCCTCGCGCGTGACGGTCAGCACGCGGAAGCCCTTCGACGTGGACGCGCGGGCCACGGTCCAGTCCTCGCCGAGCTCGTCCGCGAGCCACCGCTGCAGCGAGTCGGCCCCGAGGTTCTTCTGCACCACGAGCCAGGCCTTCGCGCCGGTCTCGAGCCGCGGCAGCCACCGGCGGAGCATCGCATGCAGCTCGGCCTTCCCGATCCGGATCGGGGGGTTCGACCAGATCGCGGCGAACCGCACCTCGGCGGGAACATCGTCGGGCAGCGCCGCGTTGACATTGCCGAGGCCCAGACGCCGCGCATTCCTCCGGACCAGGTCGAGCGCCCGTTCGTTCACGTCCACCGCCCACACCGCGGCATCCGGCGCCTCGAAGCCCAGGGTGAGCGCGATCGGCCCCCACCCGGCGCCGAGGTCGAGCAGGTGGCCGGATGCCGGAGGCCGGGGCACCTCGCCGAGGAGCACCTGGGTGCCGAGATCGACATGACCGGGGCTGAACACGCCCCCCGCGGTGAGCACCTCGACGTCGCGACCGGCGAGCCGGACCGGGACGGTGCGGAGCGAGCCGTCGTCGGCGGGCTTCGACGAGAAGTAGTGCTCCTGCGGCATACACGGGAACCTATCGCACGAACGGAAGTAGGCTGGACCAGATGAACGACGCTGCACACGAGACCTCAGACGACGCCGTCGAGCGCGTGCTGCGCAGCGCCGAGACGCGCGCCGGCGTCGCGCGCTTCGGCGGCGGCGACGCCACGTCCATCCAGCGCGACGGCCTCGACCGCCTCGCCGAGGGCGACGGCTACGACGGCGAGCAGTACGACCGCGAGGAGCGCGCGGCGCTCCGCCGCGTCGGCGGGCTGTCGACCGAGCTCGAGGACGTCACCGAGGTCGAGTACCGGCAGCTGCGGCTCGAGAACGTGGTGCTCATCGGCGTGTACGCCCAGGGCTCGCTCGAGGACGCCGAGAACTCCATGCGCGAGCTCGCGGCCCTCGCCGAGACCGCCGGCGCGCGCGTGCTCGACGGCGTGCTCCAGCGCCGTCCGCACCCCGACCCGTCGACGTACCTCGGCCGCGGCAAGACCGAGGAGCTGCGGCACATCGTCGCGGCGCTCGGCGCCGACACGGTCGTCGCCGACACCGAGCTCGCACCGAGCCAGCGGCGTGCGCTCGAGGACGCGGTGAAGGTCAAGGTCATCGACCGCACCGCCGTCATCCTCGACATCTTCAGCCAGCACGCCAAGAGCCGCGAGGGCAAGGCGCAGGTCGAGCTCGCCCAGCTCGAGTACCTCCTCCCGCGCCTCCGCGGCTGGGGCGAGTCGATGTCGCGCCAGGCCGGCGGCCAGGTCGGCGGCGCGGGTGCGGGCATGGGTTCCCGCGGTCCCGGTGAGACGAAGATCGAGCTCGACCGCCGCCGCATCCACTCCCGCATGGCACGCCTGCGCAAGCAGATCGCGGGCATGAAGCCGGCACGCGACGCGAAGCGGGCGAACCGCAAGCGCAACGCCGTGCCGTCGGTCGCGATCGCCGGCTACACGAACGCCGGCAAGTCGAGCCTGCTGAACCGCATGACGGGGGCGGGCGTCCTCGTCGAGAACGCCCTGTTCGCGACGCTCGACGCGACCGTGCGCCGGAACACGACGGCCGACGGCCGCGTGTACACGATCGCCGACACCGTCGGCTTCGTGCGCAACCTGCCGCACCAGCTCGTCGAGGCCTTCCGGTCGACGCTCGAAGAGGTGGCCGACGCCGACCTCATCGTGCACGTCGTCGACGCGGCGCACCCCGATCCCGCGAGCCAGATCGCGACCGTGCGCGATGTCATCGGCGAGGTGGGCGCGCGCGACATCCCCGAGCTCGTCGTCTTCAACAAAGCCGACCTCATCACGCCCGAGGACCGGTTGGTGCTGCAGGGACTCGAGCCGAACGCGGTGTTCGCGTCGGCGCGCACGGGCGAGGGCGTGCCCGCCGTGCTCGAGGCGATCGGCCGCATGCTGCCCGATCCCGCGGTCGAGGTCGACCTGCTCGTGCCCTACGACCGCGGCGACGTCGTGTCGACGCTCCACGAGACCGGCCGGGTGCTCTCCACCGAGTACGTCGAGGACGGCACCCGCATCCGCGCCCTGGCCTCGCCCGAGCAGGCCGCGCAGCTCGCCGAGTTCCGCATGGGCGCGCTCGCGTAGCCTCCGATCACCGCACGGCCCGGACCGACCACGCGTCGGCCGGGCCGTCGGCGTTCGCGCGCGTGACCGGCGGCGCGGGCGGTCACGCGTCGTAACAACCTGCCCGGACGTCCCGCGCCGGGCGTATCGTCGCACCTGATCGTGGCGAGCGGCCGGATGCCGCCCGCCTGGAGCGACCGCCGAGCCCGGCACCCGCCCGCGAGACCCACCGGCCGAGACGGCCGGTCGGGCGCGGCGTGCCGCGCGTCCGACCGGCCGGTGCGGCATCCGCCACCTGGAGCACCATGACCGGAACCGGACCCGACGACGGCGACCGTCGGCCTCGGCCGCCGATCTCGTTCGAGCTGTTCCCGCCGCGGACCGATGCCGCGGCGCTGGCCCTCGGCCGCACGATCGACCGGCTCGCCGAGGTGGACCCCGCGTTCATCTCGGTGACCTTCGGAGCGGGCGGGTCCTCGCGGGACCGGTCGCTGACCGTGCTCCGGTACATGCTCGAGCACACCGACGTGGAGCCTATGGCGCACCTCACGTGCGTCGGGTCGAGCCACGCCGAGGCCAACCGGCTCGTGCGCGAGTTCCTCGACGCCGGGGTGACGAGCTTCCTCGCGCTGCGCGGCGACCCGCCCGCGGGTGCCGGACCCGAGTCGGGCCTCGGCGACCTGAAGAGCGCGGCGGAGCTCGTGCAGCTCATCCACCGCGTCCAGCAGGAGCGCGAGCCGTTCGGCCAGGCCGGGATCCCCGGCATCCCGGGCGCGACGCGCATCCTCGAGCGTCCGCGCCCGGAGCGCGTCGCGGTCGCCGCGTTCCCGAGCGGCCACCCTCGCTCGCGGGGGATCGGCCAGGACGTCGACGTGCTGCTCGCCAAGGAGGTCGCCGGCGCGAACCTCGCGATCACGCAGCTGTTCTGGCACGCCGACGACTACCTCGGGTTCGTGGAGCGGGCGCGCCGGGGCGGCGTGACCATCCCGATCCTGCCCGGCATCATGCCCGTCACGACCCCCGGGCGGCTGGCCCGGCTCCAGGAGCTCACGGGCGTGCCGGCGCCGAGCGAGCTCGCGATCCCGCTCGAGATCGAGCCCGACGCCGACGCGCTCTTCGACCTCGGGGTCGGCTTCGCCGCCGACCTCGCCCGCGAGGTGCTCGACAGCGGCGCACCCGGCCTCCACCTGTACACCTTCAACCGCCACGAGGCCGTGCTCGCCGTCCTGGACCGGCTCGGCATCCGTACGCCCGCCCACGCGGGAACCGAGAGGAACACGAGAGAACGATGACCGCACCCGCCTTCCCCGCAGGAACCATCCTCGGCTACCCCCGCATCGGGCGCCGCCGCGAGCTCAAGCACGCCGTCGAGGCGTTCTGGGCCGGCCGCATCGACGCGGACGAGCTCGAGCGGACCGCCGCCGGGCTCCGGGCCGCCACACGCGAGCGCCTCGCCTCCCTCGGCCTCGGCCGCACCGACTCGGCGATCCCCGAGAGCTTCTCCTACTACGACCAGGTGCTCGACGCCGCGGTCGCGGTGGGCGCGGTGCCCACGCGCTTCGAGCGGCTCCGCGGCTCCGACGGCAGCCTGGACCTCGCCGGCTACTTCACGGTCGCGCGCGGCGAGGGCGCCGATGCGCCGCTCGAGATGACGAAGTGGTTCGACTCCAACTACCACTACCTCGTTCCCGAGATCGGGCCCGGCACGGCGTTCGCGCCGCACGCCGAGGCGCTCGTCGCGCAGGTCCGCGAGGCCCGCGAGGCAGGCTTCGTCACGCGCCCGGTGCTCGTCGGTCCGGTCACGTTCCTCCTGCTGGCCAAGGCGGCGGATGACGCGCCCGACGGCTTCCGCCCGCTCGACCGCGTGGCCGACCTGGTGCCGGTGTACGCGCGCCTCCTCGCCGAACTCGCGGCGGCCGGTGCCGAGTGGGTGCAGCTCGACGAGCCCGCGCTCGTGAGCGAGAGCCTCGACGAGGCGCGGGAGCGCGTGCTCGAGGCGGCCGCGGCCGCATACGACGCGCTGGGCGCGGCGGACGACCGTCCGGCCATCCTCGTCGCCGCGCCGTACGGCTCGCTCGACGGCGCCCTGCCCGCTCTCGCGGCGACGCCGGTCGAGGCGATCGCGCTCGATCTCGTGCGCGGCGACCTGCCCGCGCGGCTCGATCCCGTGACCGAGGAGGCGCTGGCCGCGAAGACCCTCGTCGCGGGCGTCGTCGACGGCCACAACATCTGGCGCGGCGACCTCGACCGCGCGTTCGAGCGGGCGGAGGCCCTGCGGTCGCGCTCCGGCTCGGTCGCCGTGTCGACGTCGACGTCGCTGCTGCACGTGCCGCACGACGTCGAGGAGGAGTCCGCGCTCGACCCCCGCCTCTCGAGCTGGCTCGCCTTCGCGGACCAGAAGGTCGCGCAGATCGCCGTGCTCGCGCGGGGACTCGCCGAGGGCCGGGAGGCGATCGCCGCCGAGCTCGACGCGGCATCCGAGGCCCTCGCCGACCGCACCGCCGCACCGGGGGTGCGCGTGCCGGCCGTGCGGGACCGGTTGGCCGCGCTCGACGCCGCCGCCTTCTCGCGCGTCGCGTACCAGTCGCGGGCGGCGGCGCAGGAGGACCTCGACCTGCCCGCGCTGCCGACCACCACGATCGGGTCGTTCCCGCAGACCGCCGACATCCGCCGCGCCAGAGCCCGCCTCGTGAAGGGCGAGTTGACGGATGCCGCGTACCGGGAGCTGATGCGCGAGGAGATCGCACGCGTCATCCGCCTGCAGGAGGACCTCGGCCTCGACGTGCTCGTGCACGGCGAGCCCGAGCGCAACGACATGGTGCAGTACTTCGCCGAGCTGCTCGACGGCTTCGCGGTCACGCAGCACGGATGGGTGCAGTCGTACGGCTCGCGCTGCACGCGCCCGTCGATCCTGTGGGGCGACGTGTCGCGACCCGCGCCGATGACGGTCGAGTGGTCGGCCTACGCGCAGTCGCTCTCCGGGAAGCCGGTCAAGGGCATGCTCACCGGTCCGGTGACGATCCTCGCGTGGTCGTTCGTGCGGGACGACCAGCCGCTCGGCGACACCGCGCGCCAGGTCGCGCTCGCGCTGCGCGACGAGATCGCCGACCTCGAGACCGCCGGCATCCGGGTGATCCAGGTCGACGAGCCGGCGCTGCGCGAGCTGCTGCCGCTGAAGCGCGCCGACCAGGCCGCGTACCTCGAGTGGTCGGTCGGCTCGTTCCGCCTGGCGACGGGTGGCGCGGCGCCGGCGACGCAGGTGCACACCCACCTCTGCTACTCCGAGTTCGGCGTCGTGATCGACGCGATCCGACGCCTCGACGCCGACGTGACGTCGATCGAGGCGGCGCGCAGTCGCATGGAGGTCGTCGACGACCTGGCCGCGAGCGGGTTCGACCATGGCGTCGGTCCGGGCGTGTACGACATCCACTCGCCGCGCGTGCCGAGCGTCGACGAGGTGCGGGCGCTGCTCGAGCGCGCGGTCGGCGGGGTGCCCGCGGGCCGCCTGTGGGTGAACCCGGACTGCGGTCTGAAGACGCGCGGCTACGACGAGACCGTCGCGTCGCTCGCGAACATCGTCGAGGCCACGCGCGCCGTGCGTGCGGGCGTGGCGATCGGCGCGAGCGCCGGCTAGTCGGCGGACGGGGGCGGGTGACGCGGCGTCGGCTGCGGCATCCGCCGCTCGTGCGCCGCCGGCCCGGCCGGGCCGTGAATCAGACGGCTCGGAGGACCGCGACCACCTTGCCGAGCACCTCGGCATGGTCGCCGAGGATGGGCTCGAATGCGGTGTTGCGGGGAAGCAGCCAGGTGTGCCCGTCGCGTTGCCGGAGTACCTTCACGGTCGCCTCGCCGTCGAGCATGGCCGCGACGATCTCGCCGTTCTCGGCCGTCGGCTGCGAGCGCACCACGACCCAGTCGCCGTCGCAGATGGCCGCATCGATCATCGAGTCGCCCACGACCTTGAGGATGAACAGCTCGCCCTTGCCGACGAGCTGGCGGGGGAGCGGGAAGACCTCTTCGACCTGCTGCTCGGCCGTGATCGGCACGCCCGCGGCGATCCGGCCCACGAGCGGGACCATGGTCGCGTCGCCGATCGTCGGCGCCTCGGCGACCGTCGGCTGGCGCGGCTCGGTGCCCGGTGCGTCCATGAGGATCTCGAGCGCGCGGGGCCGGTTTGGGTCGCGTCGCAGGTAGCCGGCGAGCTCGAGCTGGTTGAGCTGGTGGGTGACGCTCGAGAGCGAGGAGAGGCCCACGGCGTCACCGATCTCGCGCATGCTCGGCGGGTAGCCGCGCTCGGCGACCGAGTCGCGGATGACCTCGAGGATGGCCACCTGCTTCGCGCTGAGCCCCTTGCGCCGACGTGAACGACCGCCTGCGCCGGGTGCCCGGTCGATGTCGATGCTCACGGTGCTGGCCTCTCGTCGGGGCCGCCATGGCCCGGATGTCGGTGGTCGGTGTTCGACTGTCGTCGGACATTCGAAACTGTATCCGCCTGATGTGCTCGCGACAAACATCTGTTCGAGTGTGTCGCGCGATCCGGGCCGAAACTCCCACCCGCGGTCCTTGCAGGGGCGATTGTTCGAAGATATATTCGGAACACAGCTTCGCATCCGGCCCTCCCGGCCGAGGGTCGGATGCGGGCTCTCCCGAGGAGGTGCGGAATGAGTGCAGTGCTGATGGGGTCGACCGCCGGTGCGTCGGTGACCGGATTCGCCGGGGCGGGCCCCCGTACCCGACTGCGCCTGACGCGTCGCGGCCGCGGGGTCGTCACGGTGCTGGCCGCCCTGCCGATCCTCGCCGGGGTCCTCGTCGGCACGCTGTCCTCCGGCGGGGCCGTGGCGGGCATCGACGACGGCTCGGCGCCCGTCGTGTTCGAGACCGTCGTCGTCGGCGCCGGCGACACGCTGTGGGGGATCGCCGAATCCGTCGCACCGTCGGAGGACCCGCGCGAGGTGATCCTCGAGATCATGCGGCTGAACGGCATGTCCGACGCCGTGGTGCAGCCCGGGCAGCGACTCGCCCTTCCCGTCCTCGATTGAGCCGCGGGGCGCTGCGTCACCCGGCGCCGCACTCGGCGGGGCGCCGGCGCGGCGCGGATAGCATTGATCGGTGACGAGTCTCGACGACCTGCCCATCCGCGACGACCTGCGCGGCAAGTCCCCGTACGGCGCACCGCAGAAGCGCGTGCCCGTCGCGCTGAACGTCAACGAGAACACGCACCCCATCCCCGAGGACGTCGCCCACGACATCGTCGCGCGCGTCGCGGCGGCCATCATCGGCCTGAATCGCTATCCCGACCGCGAGTTCGCCGACCTCCGCGTCGCGCTCGCCGGTTACCTGGGGCACGGCCTCGTGCCCGAGCAGCTCTGGGCGGCCAACGGGTCCAACGAGGTGCTGCAGCACGTCCTGCAGGCGTTCGGCGGGCCGGGCCGGACCGCACTCGGCTTCGCGCCCACCTACTCGATGTACGGCCTCCTGGCCTCGGGGACGGGCACCGCCTGGGTCACCGCCGACCGCGACGCGGACTTCGAGCTCACGCCCGAGACCGCGGTCGCCGCGGTCGAGCGGCACGATCCCGACCTCGTGCTCCTCTGCTCGCCCAACAACCCGACCGGCACGCCGCTCGGCCGCGAGACCGTCGAGGCGGTCGCCGACGCCGCCCGCGGAATCGTCGTGGTCGACGAGGCCTATCAGGAGTTCGCCGACCCGGGCACGCCCAGCGCGCTCGGCCTGCTGCCCGGGCGTCCGCGACTGCTCGTCTCCCGCACGATGAGCAAGGCGTTCGCCTTCGCCGGCGCCCGCGTGGGCTACCTCGCCGCCGACCCGGCCGTCGTCGATGCCCTCCGGCTGGTGCGGCTGCCGTACCACCTGTCGGCGCTGACCCAGGCGGCCGCGCTGGGCGCGCTCGCTCACGCCGGCGAGATGCTCGCGATGGTCGACGAGATCCGCGCCCAGCGCGACCGCATCGCGCGCGAGCTCGCCGCACTCGGCTACCGTCCGTACCGCAGCGGAGCCAACTTCGTGCTCTTCGGCGGGGTCGACGACCCGCACGCCGTGTTCGAGGCGCTGCTCGAGCGCGGCATCCTCATCCGCGAGATCGGTCTGCCGGGGTGCCTGCGCGTCACCGCGGGCACCGAGGCCGAGACCACCGCGTTCCTCGAGGCGATGGCGGCGTTCACGCCGGCCGCATCCGCCTCGGCCACCTGACCGCGCCGTACGGCGACCCCACGGACCCGCGGAATAGGATGACCGCATGACCACCGACCGCCCCGGGCGCACCGCGCGCGTGCAGCGCGAGACGAGCGAATCGAGCATCGACCTCTCCATCGACCTCGACGGCACGGGCACGAGCGACATCGAGACCACGGTGCCGTTCTTCGACCACCTGCTCACGGCGTTCGCGAAGCACTCGCTGACCGACCTCACCGTGCGCGCCCGGGGCGACATCCAGATCGACGTCCACCACACGGTGGAGGACGTGGCGATCGTCCTCGGCACGGCGATCCGCCAGGCGCTCGGCGACAAGCGCGGCATCTCCCGGTACGGCGACGCGCTCGTGCCGCTCGACGAGGCGCTCGCGCAGGCCGTCGTCGACATCTCCGGCCGACCGTACCTCGTCCACGCCGGCGAGCCCCCCGGCTACGAGTTCCACCTCATCGGCGGGCACTTCACCGGCTCCATGGTGCGTCACGTCTTCGAGGCCATCGCGTTCAACGCCGGGCTGACCGTCCACGTCACCGTGCTCGGCGGTCGCGACCCGCACCACATCGCCGAGGCGGAGTTCAAGGCGTTCGCCCGCGCGTTCCGCCAGGCGAAGGCGCACGACCCGCTCGTCACGGGCATCCCCTCCACGAAGGGCGCGCTGTGAGCCGCACCCCCAGCGTCGCCGTGCTCGACTACGGGTCGGGCAACGTCCACTCGGCCGCGAAGGCGCTCGAGCGCGCCGGGGCCGACGTCCGGCTGACCGCCGACCGGCGTGCCGTGATGGAGGCCGACGGCCTCCTCGTGCCGGGGGTGGGGGCCTTCGCCGCGGTCATGGACGGTCTCCGCGCGGTGCGCGGGGACGAGCTCATCGACCGTCGCCTCGCGGGCGGTCGCCCCGTGCTCGGCATCTGCGTGGGCATGCAGGTGATGTTCGAGCACGGCGTCGAGCGCGGCGTCGACACCGAGGGGCTGGGGGAGTGGCCCGGCACCGTTCGCGAGCTGCCGTCCGACGTGCTGCCGCACATGGGCTGGAACACCGTCGAGCCCGACGAGGG
Organism: Agromyces sp. CCNWLW213; assembly: GCF_037199545.1. NCBI lineage: Bacteria > Bacillati > Actinomycetota > Actinomycetes > Micrococcales > Microbacteriaceae > Agromyces > Agromyces sp. CCNWLW213. The sequence goes on from NZ_JBBBDX010000007.1 coordinate 124,804, forward strand.
CTCCGTGCTGTTCGCCGGCCTCGAGCACGAGCGGTTCTACTTCGTGCACTCGTACGCGGCGCAGGACTGGCACCTCGACGTCATGCCGCCGTTCCCGAAGCCGAGGCTGACGTGGGCGGAGCACGGCGGGCGGTTCCTCGCGGCCGTCGAGAACGGCCCCCTCTCGGCCACGCAGTTCCATCCCGAGAAGTCGTCGGATGCCGGCATCCGCCTGCTCGCGAACTGGATCGGGTCGTTCGCCTGACGGCCACGGACCTTCGGTTCGTCATGACCGGCCCGCAGCGGACTAGGATGCTGTGACTGTGCCGAAGTCGCGAACCTCGCGGCATCCGATTCGAGGACAGTGATGAGTGAGTTCAGCAAGAGCCCCCGCCTGGTACTGCTTCCGGCAGTCGACGTGGCGGGCGGCAAGGCGGTCCGCCTGACGCAGGGCGAGGCGGGCACCGAGACCAGCTACGGCGACCCCGTCGACGCCGCCGCCGACTGGGCCGACCAGGGCGCGGAGTGGATCCACCTCGTCGACCTCGACGCCGCCTTCGGGCGGGGCTCGAACGCCGGCATCCTGAAGAAGGTGATCCGGCAGGTCCGCGGCGTGAACGTCGAGCTCTCCGGCGGCATCCGCGACGACCGGTCGCTCGAGCACGCGCTCGAGATCGGCGCCAAGCGCATCAACCTCGGCACCGCCGCGCTCGAGAACCCCGAGTGGGCGGCCTCCGTCATCGCGCAGTACGGCGACGCGATCGCGATCGGACTCGACGTCCGCGGCCACACCCTCGCAGCGCGCGGCTGGACCAAGGACGGCGGCGACCTCTGGCAGGTCATGGAGCGCCTCGAGGAGGCCGGGGCCGCCCGCTACGTCGTGACCGACGTCACCAAGGACGGCACCCTGCAGGGTCCGAACCTCGACCTGCTGCGCCAGATCATGGAGCGCACGCGCCGGCCGGTCATCGCGTCGGGCGGCGTCTCGAGCCTCGACGACATCGCCGCCCTGCGCCAGCTGGTGCCGCAGGGCCTCGAGGGCGCCATCATCGGCAAGGCCCTCTACGCGGGCGCGTTCACGTTGCCCGAGGCGCTGGATGTCGCCTCCCACTGACCCGGCCGGCGACTCCGCCGGTCGGCCGTGGGCCGGTCGGTCGTTCCAGTCGAACCCGCACGCCGGCGACGACGGGCGGATGCCGCCCGAGCTCGCCGCCGCCCTCGAGCGCTTCCGCTCCGGCGACGGCGGCGCGGCCGACGTCGTCGCGGCGTTCGGCACGTCGCGACTGCTGATCCCGCTGCTCGCCGAACTCGGCGACGGCGGCACCGAGGTGGGAGCCCACGGGCACGCCGTCGACAAGAGCCAGGAGCTCTCGATCGTCACGGTCGAGGGCCCGGACGGTCGGCGGGTCCTGCCCGTCTTCGGCTCCGTCGAGGCGATGTCGCGCTGGAACCCGCTCGCCCGTCCGGTGCCCGCCGACGGCGTGCGCGTGGCGCTCGCCGCGGCAGACGACGGCACCGAGCTCGTGGTGCTCGATCCCGCCAGTCCGACCGAGTTCGTGCTGCGCCGACCCGCCGTGTGGGCGGTCGCGCAGCAGCAGCCGTGGCGGCCGCCCCACGAGTCCGACGCGGTGCGTGAGGCGTTCGAGCGCTCCATCGCGGGTGAGCTGGCCGTCGTGGGCGTCGACCTCATGCCGGGCGACGCCGGTGCACGACTCCGCGGCCCGGAGCTCGTGGTCCGCATCAGGCTCGTCGCCGGCCTGACCAGGGTCGAGCTGGACGCCGTCACCGCGCGCCTCGCTCGGCGCTGGGCCGCCGACGACGTGATCGCGACCGGCGTGGACTCGCTCACGGTGCGCCTCACCGGCGACGGCGCGGGACCTCCCTCGACCGGAGTGCTGCCGTAGGCTGACGGCATGAGCGACGCCTCCGGGGGGAACGAGCGTCCGTTGCGGCACGATACCGCGGCCGACGACTCGGGCGACGACACCAGCGCCCTCGCGCCGCCGGAACGGCCGAGCCTGTCCGACGAGCGGCCGCCACCCGTGCTGAAGAACGTGCCGCCGCCCTCGTCGATCACGGTCGCGCGCGTGCTGTGGCTGTTCAGCTTCGCGGCGACCGCGGTGGCGATGCTCATCGCGTTCCTGTCGCAGGAGACCATCGCGAGCGAGCTCGAGGAGACGCTCCTGCGCCTGGCACCCGGGTACGAGGCGGGTTCCATCTCGTCGTTCGTGGACGTGATCTACTGGACCGCGCTCGCGAGCCTCGGTGTCGTCGTCACCGTCGAGGGGATCCTGCTCGCGATGGTGCTGAACCGCAGGGGAGGAGCGCGCTGGTGGCAGCTCGTCCTACTCGTGGTGCACGCCGGTGCGGTCGTGGTCGGCAGCGCCTTCCTCACCGTGGCCGAGTTCGGCATCGCCGTGGAGGCGATGCTGGTCGGCGGGTTGGCGCTCGCCGTCGCCGGATGGATCGCCGAGCTGCTCCCCGCCGCCCGTCGCTGGTTCCGCACTGCGGGCAAGGTGGAGCCGGCGCCGCTCGACTGAGACGGGTCCCGTGGCGATCACGAGGGCCTCGCAGCTGCGCGTGACCACGTCGCACGCCTCGGCGGCCGATCGGTCGAGGAGCGGGCTGCCCGCGAGCGCGCGCCAGCGCTGCAGTGCGGAGGTGGCCGCTCGGTGCAGTTCCTCCTCGGCCGCGTCGGGCGGCAGTCCCAGGCGGTCGGCCGGAGCGGTGCCGGCGGCCCCGATGAGCCGCTCGGCCTCGGCCGACTCCGTCCGCCCCAGGCCCAGGTCGCTCGTGCGCGCCGTCGAGAGGAGCGCGAGTTCCCGCAGCTCGTGCGCGTTGGACTCCAGCCGTTCGATCGAGCGCTCGATGAGCGAGGCCGCCGCGGGCGGCCGGTCGGCGAGCAGCGCGCGCAGCGCGGCGAGCGCCGAACTGGACTTCAGGGCGTCGGCGCGCGAGCGGAACTGACCTCCCACGAGGTGGATGAGGTCCTCCATGCCGGAGCGCCGGTACAGCTCGTCGGCGAGCGAGGTCGAGTCGTGGAAGCCCGCCCGGATCGACACGGAGGCCATCCGGATGCCGAACATGCCGAAGCGCTGCAGCAGGTTGCGACGTTCCTCCGCGGTCAGGTCGACGGGGGCGTCGTCGCGCACGAAGCGGTCGACCGAGACGAGCATCCGTTCGCGGGCCGTGCGCCCGAGCCGTGCCAGACGGCGCAGCGCGTCGAACTCCTGCTCGCGCAGGGTGCGCGCCGATTGCGCCAGCAGGCCGGCGACCGGGACCACGTCGAGCGCGAGGGAGCGCAGGGAGCCGTCGCTGCGGTACCGCTCGGCGATGGACCGGGCGGAGAGCAGCGCGTCGATGCGTCCGGCGCCGATCTCGTCGGCGCGCGAGAGCACCGCGATCGCGTTCACCGTGCGCGACCTCGCGACGGCCGTGTCGTGGAACGCGGAGAGGAAGCCGACGTCCGCGGCGTGCATGTGCCGGGTCAGGTAGACGATGGCGTCGGCCGCGGAGGGCGACGCCGCGGGCGTGAGGAACGCGGCGGAGCGCGCCGAGATGTCGGGCGAGAGCGAGGCGATGCCGGGGGTGTCGATGAGGGTCACGTCCTCCAGCCGCTTCGACGGCCACTCGACGACGACGCGCTCGACCTCCTCGGGCGTGGCCGGCGCGAACTCGATGGCGAGCCGGCCGTCCGGGCGGCGCACGGGGAGATGTCGCTGCTCGCCGCTCCGCAGGTGCACCGTGACGCGCGGAGTCGGCCCGTGGCGGTACCACACGATGACCCGGGTGCACTCGCCCGCGTCGGTCGGCGCGATCTCCTCGCCGATCACGGCATTGAGCAGGGTCGACTTCCCCGCCTTCACCATGCCCGCGATGGCCACCCGGAGCGGCTCCCGCAGTCGCTCCTGCTGCGCCCGGATGCGCCCGAGCGCCACGGCGTCACCCCGGCAGTGATCGGCGGCGAGCTCGAGGAGCTCGTTCGTCTGCTCCAGGAGACGTGCGTTCACGCCGTGCCGCTGGCGGTGGTCGTGCCGGCGCCCGTCGCAGTGCCCGCCGGCGGCGCGGCCGAGCTGGAGTGGCGCGGGGTGCCCGTCGCCGGGGTCGCGCCGTCGATGGCCCTCGCCCGGCTGGAGAGCGCGTCGACCTGCTGCAGATCGCTTCGCAGCTGCTGCACGCGCTTGTCGCGATCGCTCGCGTACATGTTCGCGGCCTTCTGCGCGGCGAGGACCGAGTCGGCCAGGGACCGGTGGTGCTCGTCGGCGATGGCCGTGAAGTGGTCGCGCGTGATGCGCTGCACGAGTCGCAGCCGGTCGCGCAACTGCTTGCCGACCTGGAAGATGATCTCGTCGACCTGCCGTCGGATGAGCGTCTTCGCCTCGTTTCGGCGACGCTGCAGCCGGTTCTCGACGTCCTCCTTGTAGGCCTTGCGCCCGATGACCGCACCCGCCGCGAGCGAGAGCGGGTTGATCAGCGACATCCCGATGATGCTCGTGATGATGCCCACCATGAGCACGCCGCCGTACGAGCCGCGGAGGCCGATGTAGAACTTCTGCATCGGTCCCATCCGGCCCGGGTCGAGCCCGGACATGGCGTCGACCGCGTCGAGGACCTCGTGGGTGTCGTCCACGTGGATCTGCGGGAGGGTCACCTCCTCCTCGTTGAAGTGCTGTGCGACCTTCGCCGACAGCCACTGGGCGCGCTCCTGGGTCCACACGAACGTGTCCGTGACCGCCGATGAGACCCGCTGTTCGAACCAGTCGACGAGTTCGTCCCACACGGGACCGGGATCGCCCTCGTCGATCGCCTCCTCGGCCTCGCGCTGGATGGTGCGGAGCCGGTCGCGCAGGTCGTGCTCCATGTCGGCGATGAGATCGGTCGCGCCGTCGTTCAGGGTGGTCTGCCAACGCGCCGAGTTGCGCCGGAGCTCATCGGCTCGCGCCTTGGTGGTCTCGAGCCTGGCCAGCATCTCGGGCGTCTTCTCCGGGCTCAGCAGCGCGCTCAGCTCGGAGTCGAGGGACAGCCGGAGGTGGTCGGTCGTGGAGACCAGGTCGGCGGCCGCCGAGCGTCGTTGCAGCAGCTCCGCCTTGCCGACGACGTCGCGGCGGAGGTAGGAGACGAGCTCGGTGAACCCCGACTCGGCATTCAACTCGGGATCGGACTCCTGCAGTGCGGCGAGGCGGAGGTTGGACGAGACGGGGAAGATCGGGATCGTCGGGTCGATGGACTGCAGGTGCCCGCGGTCGAGTTCCTCGACCTGCCGCCACTGCGGGTACAGGTCGATCTTCGTGAGCACGCACGCGACGTTCGGCGAGATCCGCATCGCGTGCCGCAGGAACTGGATCTCCGGTTCCGTGTACTCCTGCGACGCATCCGACACGAAGAGCATCGCGTGCGCCGCGGGGAGCGCGGCGAGGGTCGTGATCGCGTGCGCCGAGTTCAGGCCGCCGACGCCGGGGGAGTCGATGAGCGTGAGGCCGTTGCGCAGCAGCTTGCGGGGAAGCAGGACCTCGGCGGAGGCGACGTCCGTCTCGGTGCCTCGCCCGCCGCGCTCGGATACGTAGCGGGCCAGGTCGGTGATCGGGATCTCGGTGCGCTGCGATCGCCCGTCGGCCTCGATCGTCCCGCCGATCGCGCTCGTGGAGAGCACCGATGCGGAGGCGCGCTCGCCGTAGCGGACCGTCGTGGGGACCGCGGTCGCGATGTCGTCGTCGACGGGGCACACCGGGGCGTTCACGAGGGCGTTGATGAGCTGGCTCTTGCCCTGCTTGAACTCGCCGACGACGATGACCCGGATGTTCGGGTCGTTCAGGCGGTCGCGGGTCTGCTCGAGCCGGCGGCGCAGGTCGGGACGGTCGCCGCTGCCGGCCAGGGCGATGCCGCGGTCGACGAGTTCGATGAGTTGCTGCACCGTTGCACTCCCCTTCGGTCCTTCGATTCAAGCAGACTGCAGCCGAATCGGCCCGGTGCGTTCGCACGCACCGGGCCGAATCGGCGTGTCAGGTCGTCGTCACAGTGCGACGTCCTCGACCTCGACATCGACATCGGTGAGGTCGCCCGGGCCGCCCTCGAGGTTGTTGTCGTTGAACGAGTCCTCGACCTCGACCTCCTCGTTGAACGACTCCTCGACCTCGACATCGATCTCGGTGTCGTTGAGGTCGCCGCCGCCCTGCTCGACGTTGGCGTCCTCGAACGAGTCCTCGATGAGGTCGCCGCCGCCCTGCTCGACGTTGGCGCCGTTGTAGGCATCGTCGTTGAGGTCGCCGCCGCCCTGCTCGACGTTGTTGTCGTTCACCTGGAACGAGTCCTCGATGTCGACGTCGACGTCCGTCTCGACCGAGTTGTCGACCGAGTTGTCCTCGTTGAACGAGTCCTCGATCTCGACGTCGATCTCGGTCTCGTCGTTGTAGGAGTCCTCGTTGAAGGAGTCCTCGATGTCCACCTCGAGCTCGTGCTCCTCGTTGAAGGAGTCCTCGATGTCCACCTCGGTCGAGTTGTCGGTGTTGAACGAGTCGACCGCGATGTTCGTCGTGTTCGTCGAGTTGTCCTCGTTGAACGAGTCCTCGATCTCGATCTCGGTCTCCTCGTTGAAGGAGTCCTCGATGTCGACGTCGATGTCGGTGTTGTACGCGTCGACCACGGCGCCCGTGCTCGCCGCGACCGCGCCGTCGCCCGAGGCCGTCGTGACGTTGTTCTCGACGTCGTTGGACACGCCGACGATGCTGTCGTTCGCCCAGATGTTCGTGTTGACCGACTGGTCGTTCACGACGTCGCGGTCGTCGATGTACGAGTAGTTGTGCACGACGTTCATGATCTTCTGCACGGCCGCCTCGTAGTCGCCGTCGCCGTGATGGTGTCCGCCGCCGCCGCCGTGGTGTCCGCCACCGCCGCCGTGGTGTCCGCCGCCGCCGTGGTGTCCGCCACCGCCGCCGCCCCAGCTGCCGCCGCCGCCGCCGCCCCAGGCGCCGCCGGAGGCGCTGCTGTCGATGCTGTTGCCGCCGGTGTTGTACTCGCGGTTCCCGACCGGCGAGAAGTCCAGCGCGACCGGCAGGACCGCGTCGACGTCAGCCGCGCAGATGCCGTTCAGGCCGGCGTTGGTGAGCGCGGTGTCCGGGTCGGCCTCGAACTCGGCGCTCGCCTCCGGGTTGCGCAGCAGACCCATGAGGAAGTCCAGCAGCGCCGTCGTGATGTTCGACATGATCGTCTCCTCCATACGTTGAGATGGCGATGACCGACCTCACGCCGGCCCCCCGGAAGTCAGCTTCGTCCTCGAGCGGGTCCGCCGGCATCGGGGGCGAGCCCCCTCTTCGCCGAACTCCCGTGGGGGACTCGGGGTGGGGGGAGGGGGTGCGTTAGGGGATCGGGGCGGGGGAGCGCCCGCACGACGGGGTCCGACCCGCGATCGGGCCCCCGACGTCGCGCGGTCACGCCGCTCCCTCGTCGCCCAGGGCGGCGCGCAGCTTCGCGATGAGGTCGGATCGCGTCGTCGCGCCGAGGCGGCGCCGGATGCGTGCGATGTGGTGCTCGGCCGTCCGAGGCGAGATGAAGATCGCCTGGCCGATCTCGGCGTAGGTCCTGCCCTCGATGACGAGGCGCGCCACCTCGCGCTCCCGCGCGCTGAGGATCCCGTCGTCGCGGTCGCCGGAAGTGGTCGCCGCCGCGGGCTCCCGCTCGGGCGCCGGTCCCGCGCCGACCGGCTGCGACTCGTCGGGGTGCAGGCTCCGCGCCAGCGCGAGCAGGCGCAGCGAATCCTGGTGCTCGGCGGCGCGTCCGGCGGCGTGCCCCGCGAGCCGCGCGGCGTCCCACGGGTACCCGGCGGCGGCCAGGTCGTGCGCCGCTCGCTCGACGGACTCCACGTCCACCCGTCCCGCGAGCGCCGAGGCCCACGTGCGCCCGGCTCGCGCGAGCAGCTGCGCCGTGCGGTCGCCGTCGCGGGCGTCGAGGGCGTCCGCGTGCCGGCGCACCGCGTCGTCGTCGTTGCGCAGCAGTCCCGACTCGATCTCGGTCCAGTGCAGCGCCGCCGTCAGCGGCGCGGGGTTCCCGACCCGCTCGAGCAGCTCCCACGCCTCGCCGAGTCGCGGAGCGACGACGTGCATCTCGCCGAGGCGAGCGGCCGCGACCGCGAGTTCGCCGAGGGCCGGGAGGTCGGTGAGGTCCAGCCGCATCCCCGCGACGACGTGCCGCGCCGCGCCCCACGCCCGGAACAGCCCCGGGATCTCGCCCTGGTGGCGCGCGAGCCCGACCGTGAGGGCGCCCGCGAGCAACTCGTCGCGACGGCCGGGTGGTCGCGCCGCGGCCTCGGAGGTCGCGGCCGCGAGGTGCGCGCGGGCGTGCAGAGGCCGGTCGGCGCGGAGCGCGACGAGGCCGCGGGTGAGCTGCAGGCGCACCGAGAACGCGGGGCCGCCCTGTCCGGCCTCGATGGCCGCCGCGAGCACCTCGTCGGCGATGCGGGATTCGCCCACCGCGAGCGCCACCTGGGCCGCGAGCACCGCCGGCACCTCCGGCAGGGGCGTGGCGGTTCCGGCCTCCGACAGCAGGCTCGACGAATTGAGCAGCGAGGCGAGCGCCCGATCGGGCTCGCCCTCGATGACCTGGAGCAGACCCTCGGCCATGAGCTCGACGGCCAGGTGCGACGACGTCGGGTAGGCGACGCGGTCGCCGTCGGCGCGAAGGGCGGTCGCGCGGTCGAGCTCGCCCGTCGCGGCGAGGCTCAGCACCGCCAGCGGCGTCAGCGCGCACTCCTCGCCGGCGAGGCGCTCGTACGCCTCGGCGCTGCGGCGAAGCAGTCCCTGGCGCGCCCAGACCGCGGCCGCGACCGTCACGCCCCGGCGGACGTCGGCGGCTTCCGGCCGGTCCAGGAGCCGATCGACCAGGCGTTCGGCGGCGCGGATGTCGCCGGAGCCCCAGGCGGCATGGGCCCGGCGAGCCTCGAGGGCGGCGGGGTCGGCACCCACCGCGACGGCGGCGGCGTAGCGTCGCGCGGCCCGGACGGCGTCGACGGCGAGCAGCTCGTCACCCGCCCGCTCGAGCGCGGAGGCGATGCGGTGATCGCGGAACCCCTGGTCGGCGAGCGAGAGGGCCACCTCGTCGAGCGGCATCCCGGCGGACTCGAGGGCGTCGACGAGCTCCCGGCGCAGGGACCACGCCTCGTCGGGGAGCGCGGTGCTCAGGACCGCCGTCCGCACGAGGGGCGCGAGCCGGCCGTCGGCGCCCACGAGACCGGATGCCCTGGCGGCCTGCATGAGCGCGAGCGTGTCGGCGCCCGAGAAGCGGGGCGCGGTGGCGAGGGCGGGTCCGGACGCCGAGAAGCCGACGGCCAGGGCGAGCACGAATCGGCGGGTCGTCCGGTCGAGTCCGTCGAGCTCCTCGGCCACGTGCGCGAGCACGGAGGGCGGCGGCGGACCTGGGGGCTCCGGATCCCACGCGTCGTCGCGGACCGCGACGAGGATGAGGTCCACGAGACGGGCATTGCCGCCGGTCAGCTCGAGGATCCGCTGGGCCGTGCCCGGATCCACGGCGTGCCCGAGCAGCAGGTCCGCACGCTCGCCGACCTCGGCGACCGAGAGCGGATGCAGCACGATCGCATGCCGGCGACCGGCCTGGTCGAGCACCTCGGTGGCCGCGGCGGCGGGAACGGGACGGAACGCCACGACGAGATGGGCGAGGTCGTCACCGAGGACGCGCTCGAGGAGCGGGACCTCGCCAGCGGCGAGCTGCTCGCCGTCGTCGACCAGCACGACCACGGGGCCGGAGGCGGCCTGTGCGACGGGCGGATGAGCCGCGTCGAGTCCGTGGACGACACGCGCCCCGCCGGCGTCCAGCTCGGCGGCGATGCGCCCGAGCAGCGTCGACTTCCCGGATCCGCCCGGACCGGTCACGCCGGCGATCACGCGGTCGTCGCCGCCCAAGATGAGCCGAACCAGGGCCGACGCGTCGGTCCACCCGGCGACGTGGGCCGGGTGGAGGTCGTCGTTCGCTCGTGCTGGCGGGGTCATGGGGCCGGCGCGGGCTCCGTCGGTTCGGAGGTCGGCTCCGCTGCGACGGTCGGCTCGGGCGCCGGCTCGGGCGCAGGTTCGGGCGCGGGCTCGGGCGCCGGATCCGGAGCGGGCTCGGGCTCGGGCTCGGGCTCCGGCTCGGGCTGCGGATCCGGGACGGGCTCCGGCTCGGGCTCGGGCACCGGGTCGGGGGTCGGGTCGGGCACCGGCTCGGGCGAGGGCGAAGGCGAGGGATCCGGGTCGGGGGTCGGGCTCGGGGCAGGATCGGTCACCGGCTCCGTCGTGCCGTCCGTTCCCGGGCCCGAGGCCGACGACGAGTCGTCGCGCCCCGAGGATCCGGAGGAGGAACTCGACGAGGGCGAGGCCTGATCCGCGGTCGACGCCGTGGTCTTCCCGGGCTTCAGCGGGCCCGGCGACGCCTCGAGCTTCGACTCGTCCGCTCGGGTGAGCGGATCGTCGGTCGGGGCCGGACGGGGTGCGGCGGACTCGTCGCCGGCAGCGCCGCCACCGGTGACGTATCTTCCCGCGGCCGTCGCTGCACCCGCCTCGTCGAGCTCGGCAGCACCGCCGGTCGGATCGCCCTGGCCACCGCCGGCGCCGAGCGGCGTGATCGGCACGAGCACGCCGAGCAGGGCGGCTGCCGCGCCCGCGAGCAGGGTGGTCCGCAGACCCATCGAGAGCCGCGGCGCACCGCCGTCCCGACGCAGCCACGCCGGAAGGGCGGCACCGCGTCCGTCGGCCGAGGCCGGTTCCGCATCGTCGTCGCCCGTGGGCTCGACGATCTCGGCGGCGGGCGCGAGGACCGGTTCCAGTCGGCCGGCGGCGGCGAGCGCCGCGCCCTGGCTGATCGAGGCCTTGGGGTCCGCGTCGATCGAGACCGGGACGCCGAGTTCGGACGAGATCAGCTGGGTGACGGCGGGGATGCGCGAGGATCCCCCGATGAGCAGGACCGTCGCCAGGTCGTCGGCGTCGAGGCCGGCCGCGGCGATGGCCTCGCGCAGGGTGTCGACCGTTCGCCGCAGGTCGGCGTCGATCATCTGCTCGAACTCCGACCGGACCAGCCGCACGCGCGCATGCCCGCTGGGCAGCAGCACCGGCACGGCGGTCTCCGCGTCGAAGGAGAGCGCCTCCTTCGCCTCGGTGCATTCGCGCCGCAGCCGCGCGAGGGCGACCGTCGTCTCACCGGTGCCCTCCTCGAGGTCGCCGATCGCATCGCCGGCGGAGCCGAGCACGTGGTCGAAGACGGCCTGGTCGAAGTCGGACCCGCCCAGGCGGTCGATGCCCCGCGGCGTGCCGACCAGGCGCAGGCCCCGGCCGTCCTCGAGCCGCAGGAGCGCGACGTCGAAGGTGCCGCCCCCGAGGTCGTAGACCGCGACGACTCCGCCGTCGTCGAGGTGGTGCTCCGAGAGGTACTTCAGTCCGGCCGCCTCGGGCTCGCTGACGAGCTCGGCGTCGCCGAGGTCGACGGCGTCGAGGGCGCTCCGGATCGATTCGACGCGGTGGCTGCCCCAGGCTGCCGGGTGCGAGAGCGTGACGGATGCCGGCGGTGCGCCCTCCTGCTCCGCCGCGCGCTCCACGACCCATCGGGCCAGCAGCGCGAACAGGTCCTCGGGTGCGACGACGAGGTCGCCGACGATGAGCGGCGTCTCGTCGCCGATGCGTCGCTTGAAGCCGCGGATGACGCGGTCGGGCGCGTCGATCGCCCGGCGTTCCGCAGGCTCGCCCACGACGACGGCGCCGTCGTCGCCGAGGTAGACCACGGTGGGCATCGCGGCCTTGCGGCTGCCGAGCTCCAGCGGAGCGCTGACGAGGGCACCACCGGCGTCCCGCCGGGTGATCGCGGCGGCGGTGTAGGTCGTTCCGATATCGATTCCGAGCGCGTACGAGTTCACCGACTCTTACCCCCCTGCGCGGCACCGGCGGAAGCCGTTCGAGTCCGTGCCGCGACCCGCCTGATTGTCCTCCGGGTGCCGGACCGCGGCAACCCGGTGCGCATCCCCGATTCGGGGGACAACTCTGCATGCAGCGCGTACGATCCGCGTCCTGACGCGGATCGGGTCGGGGGACACGCGGCGCCCGCGGACATACCCCCAGAAGGGGGGTCATTCGGGACCGGCCGTTGGATGGATACTAGGGCGCCATGGGTCGGGCACCGCGGGGGGTCGTGCTCGCGGCTGCCGTCGCGGCAGCCGTCGGCATCGCCGTGACCGGAACCGGCTGCGGCCTCTCGACGTTCTTCCCGGTCGTGGACGAGTCGAAGCCCACCGGCGAGAAGGTGGATGCGGCGCTCGAGCCCTTCTACGGCCAGGTGCTCCGCTGGGAGCAGTGCGGCGAGTTCGAGTGCGCGACCGCCATCGCGCCGCTCGACTGGGATGCGCCCGCGGCGGGCGAGATCGAACTCGCGCTCATCCGGCAGCCCGCGCGCGGCGATCGCATCGGGTCGCTGCTGGTGAACCCCGGCGGACCCGGCGTCTCGGGGTACGACGCCGTCGCCACCGCGCTCGACACCGCCGTGACGGACGCCCTCCAGGACCGCTACGACGTGATCGGGTTCGACCCGCGCGGCGTCGGTCGATCGACGGCGGTCGACTGCCTCTCCGCGAAGGAGCTCGACCAGTTCCTGTACGCGCCGGCGCACGGGGTGCGGGGGACCACCGACTGGCTCACGTCGCAGAACGAGCTCACGCACCGCTTCGGCCAGGCGTGCCTGCGCAACACGGGCGACCTCCTCGCGAACGTCGACACGCAGAGCGTCGCGCGCGACCTCGACATGCTCCGCGCGGCGCTCGGGGAGGAGCAGCTCGCCTACCTCGGCTACTCGTACGGCGCCTACCTCGGCACGGTCTACGCCGGCCTGTTCCCCGCCAAGGTGGGTCGGCTCGTGCTCGACGGCCCGATCGATCCGTCGCTCGACCGCGCCGCGATCACGCTCGCCCAGGCGACGGGGTTCGAGAACGCCCTGCGGACCTACCTCGCCGCATGCATCCCCGCGGCGACCTGCCCGTTCGAGGGAACGGCGGATCAGGCGCTGCCCGTCGTGCGCGAGATCCTCGACGCCGTCGCCAAGAACCCGATCCCGTCGACCGACGGGCGGGTCCTCGGCGTCGACACGCTGCTCCTCGCGATCGCCGCGCCGCTCTACCGGGAGGACACCTGGCCGGCGCTCGACACCGTCTTCACGACCGTGCTCGCCGGGCAGGCGGAGTTCGCCCTGACGGTGGTCGACGGCTACTACGGGCGGACCCCCGAGGGCGAGTACTCGGGCAACCTCCCCGAGGCGATCCGCGCGGTGAACTGCCTCGACCACGCGGCGCAGAACAACGTCGAGGTCATGAAGGAGGAGGCGCGGGGCCTCAGCGCGGCGGCGCCGCACATCGGGGTCTACTTCTCGTTCGGCGACGTGTCGTGCCTGTCGTGGCCGTTCCGGTCCGAGCTCGAGCGGGTCGCGATCGCCGCGCCCGGCGCGGCGCCCATCCTCGTGCTCGGCACCACGGGCGATCCGTCCACGCCGCACGCCTGGGCGGTCGCGGTCGCGTCGCAGCTCGAGAGCGGCGTGCTCGTGACGCGCACCGGCCAGGGCCACACGGCCTTCAACAAGGGCGATGCGTGCGTGGATGCCGCGGTGGAGCAGTACCTCGTCGACGGCGTCGTCCCGCCCGCCGACGTCACCTGCCCGGCCGCGTGAGCCGACGTTGACTCCGGTTCGGGACCGGGAGCATGATCGGGGTGCGCGATCCGCGCGGAATCCAGGTGAATGATGCCCGACCGACTCGACGAGGCCCCCGCGTCCGCCCGCCCGCGAACCGGAGCGGGGCACGCCCCGCCGGCGCACCAGCCGTACGACGAGGAACTGCTCGCCCTCGCGCATCGCCGCGCCGCCGACTGGCTCGAGGGCCTGCCGGAGCGCGCGATCCCGCCCCGCGCGAACGTCGACGAGGTCGGCGATGCGCTCGGCCGCGAGCTGCCCGAGCGCGGGGAATCCGCCGAGGCGGTGATCGAGCGGCTGGCCGACGGCGTGGAACCCGGGCTCATGGCCATGGGATCGCCGAGGTTCTTCGGCTGGGTCATCGGCGGCACGCAGCCCGTGGCGCTCGCGGCGGACTGGCTGGTCTCGACGTGGGACCAGAACAACGGGCTCCGGAACGTCACGCCCGGCACCGCCGCCGTCGAGGAGATCGCGGGGGCCTGGGTCCTCGACCTGCTGGGGCTGCCCCCTGAGAGCGAGGTCGGCTTCGCGACCGGGGCGACGACCGCCCAGTTCGCGTGCCTCGCGGCCGCGCGCGACGAGGTGCTCCGCCGCGCCGGGTGGGATGTCGCGCGCGACGGCCTGGCCGGCGGACCGCGGGTCCGGTTCGTGGTGGGCGCGGAACGCCACGGCACGATCGACCTCGCCGGGAGGTACCTCGGGTTGGGCACCCCGGTCGAGGCGGCGTCCGACGACCAGGGGCGCATCCGTCCGGAGGCGCTGCGCGAGCTCCTCGCCTCGGGCGAGGGGCCGGCCGTCGTCTGCCTGCAGGCGGGCAACATCCACTCCGGCGCGTTCGACGCGTTCGCCGAGGCGTCGCGCATCGCGCACGAGGCGGGCGCGTGGGTGCACGTCGACGGCGCGTTCGGGCTGTGGGCGGCGGCATCCCCCCGCCTGCGCCACCTCGCCGAGGGGCTGGCCGACGCGGACTCGTGGTCGACCGATGCGCACAAGACCCTCAACGTGCCCTACGACTGCGGCATCGCCATCGTGCGCGACGGCGCCGCGATGCGGCACGCGCTGACCATGCACGCGAGCTACCTGCAGGCGACCGCGGTGGGGGCCGACCCCCACGAGAAGGTCGCCGAGCTGTCGCGGCGCGCCCGCGGCGTGCCGACGTGGGCGGTCCTCCGTCACCTGGGGCGGGCCGGCGTCGCCGAGCTCATCGACCGCCTCGCCGGTTCCGCCCGCCTCATCGCCGAGGGCGTGGCCCGGCTCCCCGGCGTCACCGTGCTCAACGAGGTGGTCTTCACGCAGGTGTGCATCGCCCTCGAGGACGACGCGGCGACGCAGGCCCTGAGCGCACGCCTCTTCGCCGACGGCGAGGTCCTCGCGATGACCTCCCGCTGGCGGGATCGGGCGGTCGTGCGCTTCTCGGTGAGCAACTGGGGCACGGATGCCGCGCAGGCCCGCCGCACGATCGCCGCCGTCGAGCGCGCGCTCGCCGAGGTGCGCGCGGGCAGCTGAGCGCAACCCGGCGACGGTGTCGGTGGCATCCGCTTGAATGGGGGGATGACCGGCGCCCTCGACGAGTTCGCGCCTGCGACGCGGGCGTGGTTCACCGAGTCCTTCCGCGAGCCCACGACCGTGCAAGACGCGGCGTGGCGCGCGATCGCGCGCGGCGAGCACGCCCTCGTGGTGGCGCCGACCGGGTCGGGCAAGACGCTCGCGGCGTTCCTCTCGGCGATCGACCGGCTGCACCACGCGCCCCTCCCGGCCGTCGACGCGGCGACCGGCGAGGTGACGGACGCCGCGCGGCGGGGCACCAGCGTGGTCTACGTGTCACCCCTCAAGGCCCTCGGCGTCGACGTCGAGCGCAACCTGCGCGCTCCGCTCGTGGGCGTCGCGCGCACGGCCGCGGCGATGGGCGTCGAGGTGCCCGAGGTCACCGTGGGCGTGCGGTCGGGCGACACGTCGCCCGCCGACCGCCGCGCGCTCGTGAAGCGTCCGCCCGACATCCTCATCACGACGCCCGAGTCGCTGTTCCTCATGCTCACCTCGCAGGCCCGCGAGACGCTCGCCGGGGTCGAGACGGTCATCGTCGACGAGATCCACGCGCTCGCGGGCAGCAAGCGCGGCGCCCACCTCGCGCTCTCGCTCGAGCGGCTCGACGAGATCGTCGCCGCCCCGGTGCAGCGCATCGGCCTGTCGGCCACCGTGCGACCGCACGACGAGGTGGCGCGGTTCCTGTCGGGCACGCGTCCGGTCTCGATCGTCGCCCCGCCCTCGGGCAAGCGCTTCGACCTTCGCGTGACGGTTCCCGTCGACGACCTGGCCGACCTCTCCGGCGACCAGGGCGGCTCCGTGTGGCCGCACGTCGAGGAGGCCATCCTCGACGAGGTGCTCGCGCACCGTTCGACGATCGTCTTCGC
This sequence comes from Agromyces sp. CCNWLW213, assembly GCF_037199545.1. Classification (NCBI taxonomy): domain Bacteria; kingdom Bacillati; phylum Actinomycetota; class Actinomycetes; order Micrococcales; family Microbacteriaceae; genus Agromyces; species Agromyces sp. CCNWLW213. Next base: position 140,895 of record NZ_JBBBDX010000007.1, read on the forward strand.
GAACTCCCGGCGGCTCGCCGAGCGCCTCACGGCCCGGCTCAACGAGCTGTGGGCCGAACGCAACGCCCCGCCCGAGGGCGAGGCCTCCGACGGTCCGCTCGAGGCGGCGGTCCCCGTGGCCTCCGTCCCGGCGGGTTCCGCGGTCCCGGCGGGGCGGGAGCCGGTCGCCGGGGCGACCGCCGCCTCGCCGCCGCCCGCGGGCGTGCGGCGACCACCGGCCGACCTGCCGGGCGCCTCGGGGCTCACCGCCGGCGCCGAGCCGCTCATCGCACGGTCCCACCACGGTTCGGTCAGCAAGGAGGAGCGCGCCCTCGTCGAGGCCGACCTCAAGGGCGGTCGCCTCAAGTGCGTGGTCGCGACGTCGAGCCTCGAGCTCGGCATCGACATGGGCGCGGTCGACCTCGTCATGCAGGTCGAGTCGCCGCCCTCGGTGGCGAGCGGCCTGCAGCGCATCGGGCGTGCCGGACACCAGGTGGGCGAGGTCTCCAAGGGGCTGATGTTCCCGAAGCATCGAGCCGACCTGCTGCACTCCGCGGTCGTCGCCGAGCGCATGGTGGCGGGCGGCATCGAGCCGCTCCGCATCCCCGCGAACCCGCTCGACGTGCTCGCGCAGCAGACCGTCGCCGCCGTCGCGGTCGACGAATGGGAGGTCGAGCACTGGTTCGACGTGGTCCGCCGTGCCGCCCCGTTCCACGCGCTCCCGCGCTCCGTCTTCGACGCCACGCTCGACCTGCTCGCCGGTCGCTACCCGTCCGACCGGTTCGGCGAGCTCCGTCCGCGGATCGTCTGGGACCGCGACGCCGGCACCATCACCGGCCGGCGCGGGGCGCAGCGCCTCGCGGTCACCTCCGGCGGCACCATCCCCGACCGCGGGCTCTTCGGGGTGTTCATGATCGGCGACGCCGGCCCCGGGCGCCGCGTGGGCGAGCTCGACGAAGAGATGGTGTACGAGTCGCGAGTCGGCGACGTGTTCGCGCTCGGCGCGACGAGCTGGCGCATCCAGGAGATCACGCACGACCGGGTGCTCGTCTCCCCGGCGTTCGGCGAGCCCGGCCGGCTGCCGTTCTGGAAGGGCGACGGCATCGGGCGCCCCGCCGAGCTCGGCGAGGCCATCGGCGGGTTCATCGGCGAGCTCGCAGGCGCCGACCCCGCGGCGGCGCTCGAACGCTGCTCCGCCGCGGGGCTCGACGCGCGCGCGGGCGCCAACCTCGTGCGGTTCATCGCCGATCAGGGCGAGGCCACGCGCGTGGTGCCCGACGACCAGAACCTCGTCGTCGAGCGCTTCCGCGACGAGCTCGGCGACTGGCGCATCGTGCTCCACTCGCCGTACGGCATGCGCGTGCACGCACCGTGGGCGCTCGCGGTCGACGCACGAGTCCAGGAGCGGTTCGGGCTCGAGTCCCACGCCGTCGCGAGCGACGACGGGATCGTGCTGCGCCTGCCCGACACCGCCGACGAGCCGCCCGGCAGCGAGCTGTTCGAGTTCGACCCGGCCGAGCTCGCGCAGCTGGCCACCGAGCGCGTCGGCGATTCGGCGCTGTTCGCCTCGCGCTTCCGCGAGTGCGCTGCCCGGGCGCTCCTGCTGCCGCGCCAGAATCCGGGCAAGCGGTCTCCGCTCTGGCAGCAGCGGCAGAAGGCATCGCAGCTGCTCGAGGTCGCACGCGACTTCCCCGACTTCCCGATCGTGCTCGAGGCCGTGCGCGAGTGCCTGCAGGACGTCTACGACCTGCCCGCGCTCACGGCGATCGCCGAGCGCATCCGTGCCCGTCGCATCCGCTTCGTCGACGTCGCGACCGAGACCGCGAGCCCGTTCGCCGCGAGCCTCCTGTTCGGCTACGTGGGCGCCTTCATGTACGAGGGCGACGCGCCCCTCGCCGAGCGTCGCGCCGCTGCGCTCTCGCTCGACCCGGGCCTGCTCGCCGAGCTCCTCGGCACGGTCGAGTTGCGCGAGCTCCTCGACCCCGCGGTGGTCGAGGAGACCGAGCGGATGCTGCAGCGCCGGCATCCCGACCGGCTCGCCAAGGGCGACGAGGGCGTGGCCGACCTGCTCCGCGAGCTCGGGCCGATCACCCCCGCCGAGATCGCCGGGCGCGTCGACGACGAGACCGATGCCGCAGGCTCCGTCGACGCGCTCGTCGCCGCCCGCCGTGCCGCACACGTCCGGTTCGGCGGCGGCGACTGGATCGTCGCGGTCGAAGACCTCAGCCGCCTGCGCGACGCGCTCGGCGTCCCGATCCCCCCGGGGCTTCCGGAGGCCTTCGGCGAGGCGGTGCGCGACCCGCTCGGCGACCTCGTGAGCCGATACGCGCGCACGCACGGACCGTTCACGACGCAGGCGGTCGCCGAGCGGTTCGGCATCGGCGTGGCGGTCGCGCACGCGGCCCTCGCGCGCCTCGCCGGCGACCGGCGCGTCGTCGAGGGCGCATTCCTGCCGCACGGCTCGGGCACCGAGTGGTGCGACGCCGAGGTGCTGCGCCGGCTGCGTCGTCGTTCGCTCGCCGCGCTCCGCGAGGAGGTCGAGCCCGTCGCACCGCGCGAGTTCGCGCGGTTCCTCCCCGACTGGCAGCACGTCGGCGGGCGCCTCCGGGGCGTCGACGGCGTCGCGGCCGTCATCGAGCAGCTCGAGGGCGTGCGGATCCCCGCGTCGGCGTGGGAGACCTTCGTGCTGCCGGCGCGCGTCGGCGACTACCGACCCGACATGCTCGACGAGCTCACCGCGAGCGGCGAGGTGCTCTGGGCCGGCCAGGGGTCGCTCTCCGGCGACGACGGATGGATCAGCCTGCACCTGGCCGACACCGCGAAGCTGACCATGCCGGCACCCGTCGACCAGCCGCTCGACGCGCTCGAGACCGAGTTGCTCGCCGTGCTCGGCGGGGGCGGCGCCTACTTCTTCCGCCAGCTCGTCGACGCGGTCGGCGGCACCGACGACGCCGCCGTGCTCGACGCCCTCTGGCGACTGGTCTGGGCCGGTCTCGTCACCAACGACACCTTCGCCCCGGTGCGCGGCCTGCTCACCGGCGGCGGAGCGCACAAGACGAAGGCCGCCGCACCGCGCGCGAGGCTCCGCGGACGCTCGCTCTCGCGGCGCGCCCTGGTGTCGGCGGCGGCGGCCGCCGAGGGCGCCCGTACGCCGCGGTCCGCCCCGCCCCGTGCAGCGGGCCGCTGGTCGGTGCTGCCGATCCCGAGCGACGCCGCCACCCCGCGGGCGCACGCGCTCGGCGAGACGCTGCTCGAGCGATACGGCATCGTGACGCGCGGGTCGGTCGTCGCCGAAGACGTGCTCGGCGGATTCGCGCTCGCATACCGCACGCTCGCGGGCTTCGAGGAGACGGGTCGCGTGCGCCGCGGCTACTTCATCGACGGGCAGGGCGGGGCGCAGTTCGCGACGAGCGCGGCCGTCGACCGGCTCCGGCAGGCGCCGACCGGCGGCGCCGTCGTGCTCGCCGCGACCGATCCCGCCAACCCCTTCGGCGCCGCCCTCGACTGGCCCGAGCCCACCGCCGAGCTCACGCACCGCCCCGCACGCAAGGGCGGAGCGCTCGTCGCGATCGTCGACGGCGAGGCGGTGTTCTACCTCGAACGCGGCGGGCGCACCGCCCTCGTCTTCACCGACGACGACGAAACGCTCGCCGCGGGCGCGACCGCGCTCGCCGAGGCGCTGCGGCGGGCCCGCGGCGCCCGGTTCCGGGTGGAGTCGGTCAACGGTGGGGGAGTCCACGGCTCGGTGCTCGACGCGCCGCTGCGCGCCGCGGGCTTCCGCGAGACTCCGCAGGGCCTCCGCTTCGAGGCGAAGGGCTGAGCGGGTGCCCGAGGGCGACACCGTGTTCCGCGTCGCCAGGCGCCTCGACGACGCACTGGCCGGGCGCGTGGTGACGCGCACCGACCTCCGAGTGCCCGCGTTCGCCACGGTCGACCTCGCCGGCGAGGTCGTCCATTCGGTCGCGAGCCGCGGCAAGCACCTCCTCATGCGCATCGGCGACGCCGTGCTGCACACCCACCTGAAGATGGAGGGGGAGTGGCGGGTGCTGCGTCCCGGCCAGAAGTGGCCGCGCCCCGCGCATCGGGCCAGGGCGGTCGTCGAGACGGCGGACGCCACGGCGATCGGCTTCGACCTCGGGCTCGTCGAGGTGTTCCCGGCGATCGAGGAGGCCGACCGGATGGGCTACCTCGGCCCCGACCTGCTCGGAGCCGACTGGGATGCGACCGAGGCGGCCCGACGACTGGAGGCCGCGCCCGAGGTGCCCGCCGTGGTCGCCCTCGCCGACCAGCGCAACCTCGCCGGGCTCGGCAACGTGCTCGTCAACGAGGTGTGCTTCCTCCGCGGCATCCGCCCCGACCGGTCGATCGGCGAGGTCGACCTGGCGCCGGCCATCGACCTCGCGCGCCGGGTGATCTTCGCCAACAGGGATCGCCTCGAGCGCACCACGACGGGCGACACCCGACCGGGACGCCGGCTCTGGGTCTACGGGCGCGAGGGCCAGCCCTGCCGGCGGTGCGGCACGCGGATCGTGCACGGCCGGTTCGGCCGGAACGACGTCGAGCTGCGCGAGACCTACTGGTGCCCGCACTGCCAGCCGTGACCGGCCGAGCGGATCAGCCGGTCAGGTGACGGGCCCCGTCCACTTCTCGCCCGGGCCCTGGCCGATCGGATCGGGGATGGTCGAGGCCTCGCGGAACGCGAGCTGGAGCGAGCGCAGCCCGTCGCGCAGCGAGCGGGCGTGCATGTCGCTGATCTCCGGCGCGCCGGCGGTGATGAGGCCCGCGAGCGAGTTGATGAGCTTGCGCGCCTCGTCGAGGTCGGTCTGCGACTCGGGGTCGTCGGCGAGGCCCACCTTGACCGCGGCCGCGCTCATGAGGTGCACGGCCGCGGTCGTGATGACCTCGACGGCGGGCACCTCGGCGATGTCGCGCGTCGCGTCGGCGACGGCGTCGACGTGCTCGTCGGCGGGGGCGTGCTCGGGCGCACGCGTGGGCTCGGGCGAAGTGTCGCTCACCGGGGGATTCCTCTGCTAGACTACTGCGGGCTCCGGGGTCAGTCCCCGGTACGAAAGTGGAGAGACTCCCACCCGCGCATACCGCTTCATCAAGGTTACCGGGTCGTTCGCACTCCGCTTCCCCGCTCCGGCGGGGGAGTAGCAAGGGTGCCGCATGAGCCCGCGGAATTGAGATCCGCGGCAGTTCATCGCGTGGATTTCCGCTCTCGTCGTCGGGCGGCGACCGTCTCCCGATAGCTGGAAACCAGTTCGAGTAGAGGAGACACGCATCAGCGATCCGCGTACCAATGACCGTATCCGCGTCCCCGAGGTCCGCCTCGTGGGCCCCGGCGGAGAGCAGGTCGGCGTCGTGAAGATCGAGGTGGCACTGCGGCTCGCGCAGGAGGCCGACCTCGATCTCGTCGAGGTCGCGCCGAACTCACGTCCGCCGGTCGTCAAGATCATGGACTACGGCAAGTACAAGTACGAGGCTGCGCAGAAGGCCAAGGAGGCTCGGCGCAACCAGGCGAACACGATCCTCAAGGAGGTCCGGTTCCGCCTCAAGATCGACAAGCACGACTACGAGACCAAGATGAAGCGCGCCGTCGGCTTCCTGAAGGCCGGCGACAAGGTCAAGGCGATGATCCTGTTCCGCGGTCGCGAGCAGTCGCGTCCCGAGATGGGCGTCCGCCTCCTCCAGCGCTTCGCGGAGGACGTCGCCGAGTTCGGCACGGTCGAGCACAACCCGACGATCGACGGCCGCAACATGGTGATGGTCATCGCTCCGCTCAAGAACAAGTCCGAGGCCAAGGCCGAGGCGAACGCACAGCGTGCTGCGGCGAAGCAGCGCCCCTCGGCCGAGGCCGATGGCGCCGAGTCGCAGTCGGCCGAGGCCACCGAGGCCTAGGCCAGTACGACGTCCGTCATCCCCGAGTGGCGGCAGAACCAAGGAGAAACACGAGATGCCGAAGCAGAAGACCCACTCCGGGTCCAAGAAGCGCTTCAAGGTCACCGGCAGCGGCAAGATCAAGAAGCAGCAGGCCGGTATGCGTCACAACCTCGAGGGCAAGTCCTCGGTGCGCACCCGCCGTCTGAACCAGGACAAGGTCGCCTCGGCGCCCGACACCAAGGTCATCAAGAAGCTGCTCGGTCGCTGAGCGACGAGACCCGATAAGGAAGTAACAGAGCAATGGCAAGAGTGAAGCGGGCGGTCAACGCCCACAAGAAGCGTCGGGTCATCCTCGAGCGCGCCGAGGGCTACCGCGGTCAGCGTTCGCGCCTCTACCGCAAGGCGAAGGAGCAGGTCACCCACTCCCTCGTCTACTCGTACAACGACCGTCGTGCGAAGAAGGGCGACTTCCGTCGCCTGTGGATCCAGCGGATCAACGCGGCTGCGCGCCAGAACGGCCTCACCTACAACCGCCTGATCCAGGGCCTCGGCCTTGCGGGCATCGAGGTCGACCGTCGCATCCTCGCCGACCTCGCGGTCAACGAGCCCGCGACGTTCGCCGCCCTCGTGGAGTCGGCCCGCCAGGCCCTCCCGAGCGACGTGAACGCCCCGAAGAGCGCGGCGTAAGCCCCGCCATCCGGCTCGACGGCCCGGCATCCCCCGCGGATGCCGGGCCGTTCGGCGTCTGCGAGCGGATGCCGCGGCGCACCCGGCCGGGGCCGCATCCGCCCGGCGGGGCTGCCGCCGCCTCGGGATGCGGTCCGTAGACTGGCCGCATGCTCGAGAACCCGAGGTCGCCGCGAGTGCGGGCCGTCGCGAAGCTCGCGAAGAAGCCGGCGCGCGTCGAGACGGGCATGTTCCTCCTCGAGGGACCGCAGGCGGTCGCCGAGGCGCTCACCTTCCGGCCGCAGCTGGTCGTCGAGCTGTACGCCACCCCGACCGCGCTCGAGCGCTACAGCGACATCGGCGACACCGCGATCGACGCCGGCGTCGACGTGGAGTTCGTGTCCGAGGAGGTGCTGAACGCGATGGCCGACACGGTCACCCCGCAGGGGTTCGTCGCCGTGTGCCACCAGTTCCCGACCGCGGTCAAGGACGTGTTCGCGATGAAGCCCAGGCTCGTCGCGATCCTCGAGGAGGTGCGCGACCCCGGCAACGCGGGCACGATCGTGCGGGCAGCGGATGCCGCGGGGGCCGACGCCGTGGTCTTCACCGGCCGCGCCGTCGACCTGTACAACCCCAAGGTCGTGCGGTCCTCGACCGGATCGATCTTCCACCTGCCGGTCGCGGTCGGCGCGGAGCTCGAGGACGTGCTCGTGCGCGCGCGCGAGGCGGGCCTCACGGTGCTCGCGGCCGACGTGAAGGGCGACGACCTGCTGGCCGCCCGGCGGGAGGGCCTCCTCGAGCGTCCGACCGCGTGGGTGTTCGGCAACGAGGCGCACGGCCTGCCGGACGACAAGCTCGCGCTCGCCGACCGCGTGGTGACCGTGCCGATCTACGGTCATGCCGAGTCCATGAACCTCGCGACCGCCGCATCCGTGTGCCTCTACGAGAGCGCCTTCGCCCAGCGCGACGCGTAGGTCACGAAACGGTAAACGCGCCGCCGGGCGGGTGGCCGCGCGGGCCTCGCGGGCCCTAGTTTGAGGGGTATGCCTCCGGCCGACACCGAACCACGAACGTCGAACATCTCGGTCCGCCGCGGCGAACCGCTCGTCGTGATCGACCACGTCGAGAAGCACTTCGGCGAACTCCACGTCCTGAACGACATCAACACCGTCGTCAACCGCGGCGAGGTCGTCGTCGTCATCGGCCCGTCGGGCTCGGGCAAGTCCACGCTGTGCCGCGCCATCAACCGCCTCGAGACCATTGACTCCGGCACCATCACGATCGACGGCGAGCGGCTGCCCGAAGAGGGCGCGGGACTCGCGAAGCTGCGCGCCGACGTCGGCATGGTCTTCCAGTCGTTCAACCTGTTCGCGCACAAGACCGTGCTCGAGAACGTCACCCTCGCGCCCATCAAGGTCAAGCGGATGTCGCGCAAGGACGCCGACGCCAAGGCGATGGAACTGCTCGAGCGCGTGGGCGTGGCGAACCAGGCGAAGAAGATGCCGGCCCAGCTCTCGGGCGGGCAGCAGCAGCGCGTCGCGATCGCACGGTCGCTCGCGATGAACCCGAAGCTCATCCTCATGGACGAGCCCACGAGCGCGCTCGACCCGGAAATGATCAACGAGGTGCTCGACGTCATGGTCGGCCTCGCCGAGCAGGGCATGACGATGATCGTCGTCACCCACGAGATGGGCTTCGCCCGCAAGGCGGCCGACCGCGTGCTCTTCATGGCCGACGGGAGGATCGTCGAGGAGGCCACGCCGGCCGAGTTCTTCGACCACCCCAAGAGCGACCGCGCGAAGGACTTCCTCTCGAAGATCCTCGAGCACTAGACCTCCGTTGCCACGAGCGACGGGGAACCCGAACGAACCACGAGAGATGAGGCACGACATGAGACGCAGCAGAATCGCACTGGTGGCCGCCGCCGCCGCGTCCGCACTCCTGTTCAGCGGGTGCGCGGGCGACGCCGGCACGCCGGGCGGCGACGAGGCCGAGCCCAGCGTCGAGGAGGCCCCCGAGTTCGACGAGGGCACCACGATGGCCGAGCTGGCCGAGGCGGGCAGCATCACGATCGGCACCAAGTTCGACCAGCCGCTCTTCGGCCTGGTCGGGCCGTCGGGCGAGCCCGAGGGCTTCGACGTCGAGATCGGCAAGATCATCGCCGGCAAGCTCGGCATCTCGCCCGACAACATCGAGTGGGTCGAGACCGTGTCGGCGAACCGCGAGCCCTTCATCGAGCAGGGCGAGGTCGACATCGTCATCGCCACCTACACGATCAACGACGAGCGCAAGGAGGTCGTCGACTTCGCGGGACCGTACTTCGAGGCCGGTCAGTCGATCCTCGTGCTCGAGAGCAACGAGGACATCCAGAGCGAGGACGACCTCGTCGGCCAGCCCGTCTGCTCCGTCACCGGCTCCACCCCCGCGGCGAACCTCAAGGAGCTCGGCGCCGAGGTGATCGAGACCGACACGTACAGCAACTGCCTCGAGCCGGTTCGCAGCGGCCAGGCGGTCGCCGTGTCCACCGACAACGTGATCCTCGCGGGACTGGTCGACCAGAACCCCGGCGAGTTCAAGATCGTGGGCGACCCCTTCACCCAGGAGCCGTACGGCATCGGCCTCCAGAAGGGCGACGACGAATTCCGCGACTTCATCAACGACGTCCTCGAGGAGTCCTACGAGGACGGCACCTACGAGGAGGCGTGGAACGCGACCGCCGGCACCGTGCTGGAGTTCCGCGACCCGCCCGCCGTCGACCGCTACTGATCACCGTCCGGTGGGACTCGGCGGCGCACGCCGCCGGGTCCCGCCCACCGGTCGTCGCGGGCGCACCGCGGCCACCGGTCCACGACTGAGCGAGGAGGAGCATGGACGCCGTCATCGAGAACCTGCCCGCGTACCTCGAGGGCTTCGGCATGACGCTGCTGCTCCTGGTGGTCTCCGGGCTCGCAGCGCTGGTCATCGGGACGATCATCGCCGCGATGCGCATCTCGCCGATCCCGTCGCTGCGCTGGTTCGCCACGATCTACACCGAGCTCGTGCGGAACACCCCGCTCACGCTCGTGCTGTTCTTCTGCGCCTTCGTCCTGCCGGTGCTCGGGTCGCGCCTCGACTACGCGACCGCGGCGATCGTCGGACTCTCGGTCTACACCTCGCCCTTCATCGCCGAGGCGCTGCGCTCGGGCGTGAACGGCGTGCCCGTCGGCCAGGCGGAGGCCGCCCGCAGCGTCGGATTCGGCTTCGGCCAGACCGTCGGGCTCATCGTGCTGCCGCAGGCGTTCCGCATGACCATCCCCCCGCTCATCAACGTGTTCATCGCGCTCACGAAGAACACGTCGGTCGCCGGCGGCTTCTTCGTCGTCGAGCTCTTCGCCGTCGGCCGCACCCTCGCGAACGCGCGAGGCGACGCGGTCATCCCGATCCTGCTCGGCGTCGCGACGTTCTATCTCCTGATCACGGTGCCGCTCGGACTGCTGGCCGGCCGGCTCGAACGACGTTGGGTGGTCCAGCGATGACGAACGTCCTCTTCGACGCCCCGGGGCCGGTGGCCCGGCGCCGTTCGCTGATCTTCTCGATCGTCGGCGGGCTCCTCATCGCCGCCGGGCTCGCCTGGGTCGTCTTCACGCTGGCCTCGCCGAAGGGCGAGCTGCCGGGGTACTTCGACCCGTCCCGCTGGGATGTGTTCGCCGACCCGCAGGTCTGGTCCTACATCTTCATCGAGGGCGTGTGGGGCACGCTGCGGGCGGCGCTCGTCGCCTCTGTGCTCGCGATCGCGCTGGGCATCGTGTTCTCCCTGCTCCGCAGTGCCGACCGCAGCTGGGTGAGGATCCCGACGGCCGTCGTGCTCGAGTTCGTCCGCGGCATGCCGGTGCTGCTGATGATGCTCTTCATCCTGCTGGTGTTCCGCAGCGGGTCGTACTGGGCGGTCGTCGCCGCGCTCGCGCTCTACAACGGCGCGCTCATCGGCGAGGCGCTCCGAGCCGGGCTCGCCTCGCTGCCGCGCGGACAGCGCGAGGCCGGCCTCAGCCTCGGCATGCGGCCCATGCAGTCGAAGATGCTCGTCGAGTTCCCGCAGGCGTTCCGGCAGATGCTGCCGATCATCATCGCCCAGCTCGTCGTCCTGCTGAAGGACACCTCGCTCGGGTACATCGTCGGATACGCCGAGCTGCTGCGGGTGAACATGAACCAGCTGGCGAACTTCTACGGCAACTACTACCTGTTCTCGTTCTTCCTGGTCACGCTCGTGCTGTACCTCACGATGAACCTGCTGCTGTCGTGGTTCGCGCGCTGGGTCGCGCGGCGCACGGCCAGCAAGACGGGTCGCCCGGCGCCGAATCCGGACGACGAGAGCACCGCGCTGCTCCAGGCCGAGGCGATCGCCGCGTCCCGGCAGATGGGTCAGGGGTCCATCTAGGGGAGACCCCGCCCACTAGACTCGTTCTTCGTGTCCGAGCCCCTCCAGATCACCGAAGCCGCGGTCGACGCGGCCGTCGACGCCGCGATCGCGGCGATCGCGGCGGCCGGCGACTCCGCGGCGCTGAAGGCCGTCCGCACCGAGCACACCGGCGAGAAGTCCACGCTGGCGCGTCTCAACGCATCGCTGCGGAACGTCCCCAACGACCAGAAGGCCGCACTCGGCAAGCTCGTGGGCGCCGCCCGCGGCCGCGTGAACCAGGCGTTCGCCGCGCGCGAGGCCCAGATCGTCGCCGCCGAGGCCGAGGCGCAGCTGGCCGCCGAGGCGGTCGACGTCACCGCGCTTCCGTCGCGCTTCACGCCGGGCGCGCGGCATCCGCTCGCTCTGCTGCAGGACCGCGTGTGCGACGTGTTCACCGGCATGGGCTGGGAGATCGCCGAGGGGCCCGAGCTCGAGAGCGAGTGGTTCAACTTCGACGCGCTGAACTTCGACGCCGACCACCCGGCCCGGGCGATGCAGGACACGTTCTTCGTCGACCCGCCCGAGTCGCACCTGGTGCTGCGCACGCACACGAGCCCGGTGCAGGTGCGCTCGATGCTCGAGCGCGAGGTCCCGATCTACGTGCTCGCCCCCGGACGCGTCTACCGCACCGACGAGTTCGACGCGACCCACCTGCCCGTCTTCATGCAGTTCGAGGGCCTCGCGGTCGACCGGGGACTCACCATGGCGCACCTGCGTGGAACGCTCGACCACTTCGTGAAGTCGATCTTCGGCGACGACGCCAAGGTGCGACTGCGGCCGAGCTTCTTCCCGTTCACCGAGCCGTCGGCCGAGCTCGACTTCTGGCACCCGACGTTCAAGGGCGGCGCGCGCTGGATCGAGTGGGGCGGCTGCGGCATGGTGCACCCCAACGTCCTCCGCGCGGCCGGCATCGACCCCGAGGAGTACACGGGCTTCGCCTTCGGCATGGGCATCGAGCGCGGGCTCATGCTCCGCAACGGAGTCCAGGACATGCGCGACATGGCCGAGGGCGACATCCGCTTCTCCCGGCAGTTCGGAATGGTGGTCTAGAACATGCGAGTGCCGCTCAGCTGGCTCGCCGAATACGTCGACCTGCCCCCGGGCACGTCCCTGGAGGACGTGCACGCCGCGCTCGTGCGCGTCGGGCTCGAGGAGGAGGACGTGCACACGTTCGACCTCCAGGGCCCGATCGTGGTCGGCGAGGTGCTCGAGTTCGTCGAGGAGCCGCAGTCCAACGGCAAGACCATCCGCTGGTGCCAGGTACGCGTGGCGCCCGACGGCGAGACGGCGGCCGACGGCGGCGACGCCGTGCACGGCATCGTCTGCGGCGCCCGCAACTTCTTCGTGGGCGACAAGGTCGTGGTGACCCTGCCGGGTGCGGTGCTGCCCGGTCCGTTCCCGATCGCGGCGCGCACGACCTACGGCCACGTCTCCGACGGCATGATCGCCTCGGCCCGCGAGCTCGGCCTCGGCGACGACCATGACGGCATCCTCCGCCTCTCGACGCTCGGCATCGACGCGCCCGTGGGGACCGACGCGATCGCGCTGCTCGGGCTCGACGATGCGGCGGTCGAGATCAACGTGACGCCCGACCGCGGGTACGCGTTCTCCATCCGGGGCGTCGCGCGAGAGTACGCGCACGCGACGGGCGCGGTCTTCCGCGACCCCGCCGCGCAGGTGACGGCGCCGGATGCCGCATCCGACGCGTTCCCGGTCGAGATCCGCGACGACGCGCCCATCCGGGGCCGCGTCGGCGCGAGCGTCTTCGCGACGCGCATCGTCCGCGGCATCGACGCCGGCCGCCCGACGCCGCCGTGGATGGTCGCGCGGCTCAAGCTCGCCGGCATCCGCTCGCTGTCGTTGCCCGTCGACATCACCAACTACGTGATGCTCGAACTCGGCCAGCCGATCCACGGGTACGACCTCGACGCGCTGCAGGGCGGCATCGTGGTGCGCCGTGCCGCGCCGGGGGAGACCCTCGAGACCCTCGACGGCAAGGTGCGCGCGCTCCATCCCGAGGACCTGCTCATCACCGACGACCGCGGCGCCATCGGCCTCGCGGGCGTGATGGGCGGCGCCGACACCGAGATCGGCGACGAGACCCGCGACGTGCTCATCGAGGCGGCGAACTTCGACCCGGTCTCGATCGCGCGCACCGCACGCCGGCACAAGCTGCCCAGCGAGGCGTCCAAGCGCTTCGAGCGCGGCGTCGACCCCGCGATCGCCGGGGCCGCCGCGGCGCGTGTCGCCCAGCTGCTCGTCGACCTCGCCGGCGGCACCGCCGACGGGGCCGGCTCGCTCATCCACGCGGCGCCCGAGCGCGAGGCGATCCACCTGCCCGACGGCTACGTCACGAAGCTCATCGGCGTCGAGTACACCGAGGCCGAGGTGCACGACGCGCTCGCCGAGGTCGGGGGCCGCGTGTCGCGCGTCGACGGCGGCTTCTCCGTCGTGCCGCCCACCTGGCGACCGGACCTCACCGGCCGGGCCGACCTCGCCGAGGAGGTCGCGCGACTGCTCGGCTACGACCGCATCCCGTCGGTGCTGCCCGTCGCCCCGCCCGGCCGCGGACTCACGCGCTCGCAGCGCGTGCGCCGGACCGTCGCCGACGCGCTCGCGGCTGCCGGCAGCACCGAGGTCCTCGCCTTCCCGTTCGTGACCGAGGCCGAGAACGCGCAGTACGGCTCGGTCGACGGGTCGCCGGTGGCGAGCGTGCGGCTCGCCAATGCGCTCGACGCATCCACGCCGTACCTGCGTCGCTCGCTGTTGCCGGGACTCGTCGGGGTCGCGCGTCGCAACTTGTCACGGGGCCTCACCGACCTCGACGTGTTCGAGCTCGGACTCGTGTTCCTGCCCGAGCAGGGCCGCAGGTACGGCTCCGCCGAGCTCCCCGTCGGCTCGGAACGGCCCTCGGACGCCGTGCTCGGCGAGCTGGACGCGGGCATCCCCGCGCAGCCGCGTCACCTCGCGGTGCTCCTCACGGGCGACCTGCGCCCGAAGCAGCCCGGCCGCGCGGCCGAGTCGGCGGGCATCGCCGACGCCCTCGATGCCGTCCGTCGCGTGGCGCACGCCGCGGGCGCCGAGGTGGAGTTCGCGCAGGGCGCCCACCAGGCGCTGCATCCGGGTCGCACCGCCGAGGTCCGCGTCGCGGGCCGCGTGGTCGGCTACGCCGGCGAACTGCACCCGCGGATCACCGCCGAGGCCGACCTGCCGCGCGTCGTCGCGGTCGCCGAGATCGACCTCGACGCCGTGATCGCGCTCACCGACCCGGCGGTCGAGGCGCGCGCGATCGGCACGCTGCCGGCTGCGACGCAGGACCTCTCGCTCGTCGTCGGCGAGGACGTGGCCGCGGCCACGGTGGCCGAGGCCGTTCGCGCCGGCGCCGGCGAACTGCTCGAGGACCTCCGGCTCGTCGACGACTACCGCGGCCAGGGCGTTCGCGAGGGTGCGAAGAGCCTGACGTTCGCGCTGCGCTTCCGTGCCGCGGACCGCACGCTCACCGCCGCCGAGGCGAGCGAGGCGAAACTCGCGGGGGCCGCACTGGCTGCCGAGCGCACGGGCGCGGTGATCCGCGAATAGGGGTGCCGCGGGCGGCGGCGCGGCGGTAGCGTGAGGCATGGCCGAACAGAAGACGCTGCCGACGGGTGCCTCGGTGTCCGAGTTCCTGAACGCGGTGGAGCCGCCCGGGCGCCGTGACGACGGTCTCGAGCTGCGGGAGCTGTTCGACCGCGTGACCGACGCCGACGCGGTGATGTGGGGTCCGTCGATCGTGGGGTACGGACTCCACCACTACCGGTACGAGACGGGCCGCGAGGGCGATTGGATGGTCGTGGGCTTCTCCCCGCGGAAGGCCAGCATCTCCCTGTACGGGCTGCAGACGCCCGGCGCGGAGGAGCTCATCGACCGGCTCGGCAAGGTCAAGGTCGGCGCCGGGTGCCTCTGGATCGGCCGGCTCGCGACCATCGACCGGCACGTGCTCGAGGCGCTCGTCGACCGGGCGTGGGTGCGCACGCGCGGGGACGACGTCTGACTCCGTCCCGAGCCGGTTTGCGAGCCCGGGGAACCGATCGGTAGGGTCGCTGCATGTCCACCTGCCGGCCCGCCGCCCCCGCACGCCTCGCGCGTGCCGCCGCGGCGCGCGGCCGACGGCGAGGCGAGCGCCGAATCGAGGCGGCCCCCGCGACGGCCTGATCCTGCCGTCATGGGCGTCGCCGGAGCCGTCTCACCCGACCGATCAGCCCATAAGGTGGAATCCATGACGTATACCGTCGCCGTCTCCGGCGCGTCCGGCTATGCGGGCGGCGAGTTGCTGCGCCTGCTCGCCGACCATCCCGAGTTCGACGTCCGCACGGTCACGGCGCACTCCAACGCCGGCCAGCCGCTCGCCGCGGTGCAGCCGCACCTGCGCAGCTACACGCACCTCACGCTCAAGGAGACGTCGGTCGAGACGCTCTCGGGGCACGACGTGGTGTTCCTGGCGCTCCCGCACGGGGCATCCGGGGCCATCGCCGCGCACCTCCCCGACGACACGCTCGTGGTCGACTGCGGCGCCGACCACCGCCTCGAGGAGCCCGGCGACTGGGCCGCGTTCTACGGCGGCGAGTTCCACGGCGCCTGGGCGTACGGCGTCCCCGAGCTCCCCAGGATGTCGGGGACGCAGCGCACGCGCCTGGCGAGGACGCGCCGCATCGCCGCGCCGGGGTGCAACGCCTCGACGGTGTCGCTGTCGCTGGCTCCCGGCATCCGAGCGGGCGTCATCGAGGACCGCGACATCGTCTCGGTGCTCGCGGTCGGCCCGTCGGGAGCGGGTCGCGCGCTCAAGGCGCACCTCCTCGGCTCCGAGATCCTCGGCTCGGCCAACCCGTATGCCGTGGGAGGCACCCACCGGCACATCCCCGAGATCCGGCAGGCGCTGCGCTGGGCCGGTGCGGCGGCGCCGACGCTCTCGTTCACGCCCGTCATCGTGCCCATGTCGCGCGGCATCCTGGCGACCTCGACCGCGCGCATCGTGCCGGGCACCGATCCCGCCGCGGTCCGCGCGGCCTGGGAGGACGCGTACGCCGGCGAGGCGTTCGTCCAGGTGCTCCCCGCCGGCCAGTTCCCGCGCACGGCCGACGTCGTGGGCGCGAACACCGCCCTGATGGGCCTCGCCGTCGATGAGGCCGCAGGGCGCGTGGTGGTCGTGACCGCGGTCGACAACCTCGTGAAGGGCACGGCGGGCGCCGCGATCCAGTCGGCGAACATCGCACTCGGCCTCGCCGAGACCACGGGCCTGCCGGTGAACGGGGTGGCACCGTGAGCGTGACGGCACCGGCTGGATTCGAGGCGGCCGGCATCGCGGCCGGCCTCAAGCGGACGGGCGCGCTCGACCTCGCCCTCGTCGTCAACCGCGGGCCGAAGCAGCACGGGGCTGCCGTGTTCACCTCGAACCGGGCGAAGGCGAACCCGATCCTCTGGTCCGAGCAGGTCATCCGCGACGGCACGGTGGCCGCGGTCGTGCTGAACTCCGGCGGGGCGAACTGCTTCACCGGCCCCGAGGGCTTCCAAGTCACGCATCGCACGGCGGAGGCCGCGGCATCCGCGCTGCACGTCTCGGCCGGTGACGTGCTCGTGTGCTCCACCGGGCTCATCGGCGACCAGCTCGACGGCGAGGTCCTCGAGGAGGGCGTGCTGTCCGCGGTCGACCGCCTGGCAGGCGACGCGTCGGCGGGCGCGGATGCCGCCCGGGCCATCATGACCACCGACTCGCGCCCCAAGACGGTCGAGCTCCAGGTCGACGGATGGCGCATCGGCGGCATGGCGAAGGGTGCGGGCATGCTCGCGCCGGGCCTGGCGACCATGCTCGTCGTGCTCACGACCGACGCCGACGTGCCCTCGCCGCAGCTCGACGCGGCGCTCCGGCGGGCGACGCGGGTGACGTTCGACCGCCTCGACTCCGACGGGTGCATGTCGACGAACGACCAGGTGACCCTGCTGGCGTCGGGCGCGTCGGGCGTGGTGCCCGACCCCGAGACCTTCGCCGAGGCCCTCACGACCGCGTGCCGGCGCCTCGCGCTCCAGCTGCAGGGCGATGCCGAGGGCGCGAGCCACGACATCGCGATCGAGGTCCGCGGTGCGGTCACCGAGGACGACGCGGTGGAGGTGGGTCGCGCGGTGGCGCGCAACAACCTCTTCAAGGCGGCGATCTTCGGCAACGACCCGAACTGGGGCCGGGTGCTCGCCGCGATCGGCACGACGCGCGCGCCGTTCGACCCGTACCTCGTCGACGTCGCGATGAACGGCGTCCGGGTGTGCCACGCGGGTCGCCCCGACCAGCCGCGCGACGCGGTCGACCTCACGCCGCGCGCGACGCACGTGCTCATCGAGCTGCACGCCGGCGAGGCCTCCGCCACCATCTGGACCAACGACCTCACCCACGACTACGTGCACGAGAACAGCGCGTACTCGAGTTGAGCATGAGCGAGGAGCAGATGACCACCGAGGGCGACGCCCGAGCGGATGCCGCTGCCGCCGCCCGCAAGGCGGAGACCCTCATCGAGTCGCTGCCGTGGCTCAAGCGGTTCCACGGCGAGGTCGTCGTCGTGAAGTTCGGCGGCAACGCGATGGTGAGCCCCGAGCTCCAGCGCGCGTTCGCCGAGGACATGGTGTACCTCCGCTACGCCGGCATCCGGCCGGTCGTCGTGCACGGCGGGGGCCCGCAGATCTCGTCGATGCTCGAGCGGCTCGGCATCCCGAGCGAGTTCCGCGGCGGGTACCGGGTCACGACGCCCGAGACCATGGACGTCGTGCGCATGGTGCTGTCGGGGCAGGTGAACCGCGAGCTCGTGAGCCTCATCAACCAGCACGGACCGCTCGCCGCGGGCCTGTCCGGTGAGGATGCGGGTCTGTTCCGCGGTCGACGGCGCGGCGCGGTGGTCGACGGCGAGGAGGTCGACCTCGGTCTCGTCGGCGACGTCGTGGAGGTCGACCCCGAGGCGGTTCTCGCGCAGCTCGAGGCCCGCCGCATCCCCGTGGTGTCGTCGATCGCGCCCGACCTCGACCAGCCCGGGCAGTCGCTCAACGTGAACGCCGACTCCGCCGCGGCCTCGCTCGCCGTCGCCCTCGGGGCGGCGAAGCTCGTGATCCTCACCGACGTGGCCGGACTGTACCGCGACTGGCCGAACCGGGACTCGCTGGTCTCCGAGATCGCCCTTCCCGAACTCGAGGCGCTGCTCCCGTCGCTCGAGTCCGGCATGATCCCGAAGATGGCCGCATGCCTCGAGGCCGTCGAGGGGGGCGTTCCGAAGGCGGCCATCATCGACGGCCGGGTGCCGCACTCGATCCTGCTCGAGATCTTCACGCAGCAGGGCATCGGCACCGAGGTCGTCCCGGCGACGGATGCCGCGTCGTCCCTCGCCGGGGCGCCGACGGATGTCGCGGGAGCGGGCTCATGACGACGGCGGACGACTGGCGCGATCGCTTCGAACGTCGCATGATGCGCACGCTCGGCATGCCGCTCGCGAAGTTCGAGCGCGGCGAGGGCTGCTGGGTGCAGGACGACCGGGGCACCTGGCACCTCGACTTCCTCGCCGGGATCGCCGTCAACTCGCTGGGCCATGCGCACCCGGTCTTCGTCGAGGCGGTGTCCCGACAGGCCGCGACCCTGTCGCACGTGTCGAACTACTTCGCGACCGCGCCCGCGCTCGCACTCGCCGACCGGCTCGCACGCCTCACGGGCGCGGGCGAGTCGGGCCGGGTCTGGTTCGGCAACTCCGGCGCCGAGGCCAACGAGGCCGCGTTCAAGCTGGCCCGCCGGAACAACTCCGGGGGAGCGCGCACGCGCGTGCTCGCGCTCGTCGACGCGTTCCACGGCCGCACGATGGGATCCCTCGCGCTCACGGGCAAGCCAGCGATGCGCGACGGCTTCGAGCCCCTGCCGGGCGGCGTGCACCACCTGCCGTCCACGATCGCCGCGCTCGAGGCGGAGCTCGACGACTCGGTCGCGGCCCTCATCGTCGAACCCATCAAGGGCGAGGCGGGCGTGCTCGACCTGCCCGACGGGTACCTGCAGGCGGCGCGCGAGCTGACCCGCCGGCACGGCGCGCTCCTCATCATCGACGAGGTGCAGACCGGTGCCGGCCGCACCGGCGCGTGGTTCGCCTTCCAGCACGAGGGCATCGTGCCCGATGCGATCACGGTCGCGAAGGGCATCGGCGGCGGCATCCCGATCGGTGCGCTCGTGACCTTCGGGCACGCCTCCGACCTGTTCTCGAAGGGCCAGCACGGCTCGACGTTCGGCGGCAACCCGCTCGCGACGGCCGTGGCCGACGCGGTGCTGGGCGAGATCGAGCGCGCCGACCTCGTCGCGAACGCGAGACGACGGGGCGCAGAACTGCGCGAGCGCGTGCTCGCCATGCGCTCGCCCCTGGTCGAGGGGGTCCGCGGTCGGGGCCTGCTCGTGGGCATCGCGCTGAACGAACCGGTCGCCCAGGCGCTCTCGGCCGCCGCGCTCGACGCGGGGCTCATCGTCAACGCCGCGAACGACTCCACCATCCGGCTGGCGCCGCCGCTCATCATCGGCGACGACGAACTCGACGAGTTCGAGGCGCGATTCGCGCGCGCGCTCGCCGCGGTCGCCCGACCGCACCGCTGACCATCCCGCGCACCGCGCGCCCGAACGGAAGACCACATGACGCGACACTTCCTCCGCGACGACGACATCACGCCCGCCGAGCAGGCCGAGATCCTCGACCTCGCCGAGCGCCTGAAGGCCGACCGGTGGGCCGAGCAGCCCCTCGCGGGGCCGCAGACCGTCGCGGTCATCTTCGACAAGTCGTCCACGCGCACCCGGGTGTCGTTCGCGGTCGGCATCGCCGACCTCGGCGGGTCGCCCCTCATCATCTCGACGGCCTCGAGCCAGCTCGGCGGCAAGGAGACGCCCTCCGACACCGCCCGCGTGCTCGAGCGCATGGTGTCCGCGATCGTCTGGCGCACCTACGCCCAGTCGGGCCTCGACGAGATGGCCGCCGGCACCACGGTGCCCGTCGTCAACGCGCTCTCGGACGACTTCCACCCCTGCCAGCTCCTCGCCGACCTCCTCACCATCCGCGAGCACAAGGGCCGGCTCACCGGGCTCACCGTCGCGTTCCTCGGCGACGGCGCGTCGAACATGGCGCAGTCCTACGTGCTCGCGGGCGCGACGGCGGGCATCCACGTGCGCGTCGCCTCGCCCGAGGAGTTCGCGCCCGCGACATCCGTCGTCGCCGACGCCGATCGCATCGCCGCAGGCACCGGGGGATCCGTGACGCTCTACACCGACCCGGCCGAGGCCGCCGCGGGGGCCGACGTGATCGTGACCGACACGTGGGTCTCGATGGGCAAGGAGGACGAGAAGGCGCATCGGGTCGCGACGTTCGGCCGCTACCGCGTCGATCCCGAGCTCATGTCGCTCGCCGCGTCCGACGCGGTGTTCCTGCACTGCCTGCCCGCGGATCGCGGCTACGAGGTCACCGCCGACGTCATCGACGGCCCGCAGTCGATCATCTGGGACGAGGCGGAGAACCGGCTGCATGCGCAGAAGGCGCTCCTCGTGTGGCTGCTCGCCAGGAAGGACGCGTGAACATGACGGACGCGAACGGCACGCACGGCACCAACGAGGGGTCGCTGTGGGGCGCGCGCTTCGCCGGCGGCCCCTCGCCCGAGCTGCAGCGCCTGTCGAAGTCGACGCACTTCGACTGGCAGCTGGCACCCTACGACCTGGCCGGGTCGCGCGCGCATGCCCGGGCACTCGGTGCGGCGGGCTACCTGGAGCCGGCCGAGCTCGACCGCATGCTCACGGGGCTCGACGCGCTCGAGGCGCGCGTGCACTCCGGCGAACTCGTCGCGACCGGATTCGACGAGGACGTGCATGGCGCGCTCGAGGCGGCGCTGATCGCCGACGTCGGGCCGGAGCTCGGCGGCAAGCTGCGCGCCGGGCGCAGCCGGAACGACCAGATCGCCACGCTCGTGCGCCTGTACCTCAAGGACCACGCGGCCATCATCGGCCGGCAGCTCGTGCACCTCATCGACGCGCTCGCCGCGCAGGCCGACGCCCACCGCGGTGCCATCATGCCGGGCCGCACGCACCTGCAGCACGCCCAGCCCGTGCTGCTCGCGCACCACCTCCTCGCGCACGGCTGGGCGCTCTCCCGCGACCTCGAGCGCCTCGTCGACTGGCTGAAGCGAGCGGATGTCTCGCCCTACGGCGGCGGCGCGCTCGCCGGCTCGACGCTCGGCCTCGATGCGGCATCCGTCGCTCGCGACCTGGGCCTCGCCGCGCCGGCCGAGAACTCCATCGACGGCACCGCGAGTCGCGACGTCGTCGCCGAGTTCGCGTTCGTCGCCGCGATGATCGGCGTCGACCTCTCGCGCATCTCCGAGGAAGTCATCCTCTGGAACACGCGCGAGTTCGGCTTCGTGACGCTCGACGACGCCTACTCGACCGGGTCGTCGATCATGCCGCAGAAGAAGAACCCCGACATCGCCGAGCTGGCTCGCGGTAAGTCGGGACGGCTCATCGGCAACCTCACGGGGCTGCTCGCGACGCTCAAGGCGCTGCCGCTCGCGTACAACCGCGACCTGCAGGAGGACAAGGAGCCGGTCTTCGACTCGGTCGAGACGCTCGAGGTGCTGCTGCCGGCGTTCACCGGGATGGTGGAGACGCTCGCCTTCCACGCCGACCGGATGGCCGAGCTGGCCCCCGCGGGCTTCTCGCTGGCGACGGATGTCGCGGAGTGGCTCGTCAAGCGCCGCGTGCCGTTCCGCGACGCCCACGAGATCACGGGTGCGCTCGTGCGGCACGCCGAGGAGCGCGGACTCGAGCTCCACGAGGTCGACGATGCGGCCCTCGCGGCGGTCTCGCCGCATCTCACGCCCGACGTGCGCGAGGTGCTGACGATCGAGGGGTCGGTGGCGAGTCGCGACGGCATCGGCGGCACCGCGCCCGTGCGGGTCGACGCCCAGTTCGCGGCGCTCGCCGACCGCGTGCGCCACCTCGTCCAGGCGCTGCCGGGCGGCGACGCCTGACGTGTCGCCGGATCGAACTGGACCGGGCGAGCGGATGCCGGCGCCGCCCCGCGGCGGCGACCTCGTCCGTCCGTCGCGGGCGTGGTTCGCGCGCGACTCGGTCGAGCTGGCCCCGCTGCTGCTCGGCGCGGTGCTCGCGCACGACACCGAGGAGGGGCGCGTGGCCGTCCGCCTCTCCGAGGTCGAGGCGTACCGCGGGGTCGGCGAGGATCCGGGATCGCACGGCTTCCGGGGGAGGACGCCGCGCAATGCGGTGATGTTCGGCGAGGGCGGGCACCTCTACGCGTACTTCACGTACGGCATGCACGTGTGCATCAACGTCGTCGCGGGCTGGGAGGGGCGGTCCGCCGGGGTGCTGCTGCGCGGCGGGACGATCGTCGAGGGGGTCGACCTCGCGCGTGCGCGACGACCGCGCTCGACCGATCGCGATCTCGCCCGCGGGCCGGCCCGGCTGGCGCAGGCGCTCGGCGTGCCGCTCGCGCGCAACGGCGCCGACCTGCTCGCCGAGCCGTTCGATCTGCAGGTGCCGTCGACCCCGCTTCCGCACGAGACCGGGCCGCGCACGGGCATCAGCGGAGCCGGGGGAGCGACCGAGTACCCGTGGCGGTTCTGGCTTGCAGGCGACCCCGGCGTCTCGGTCTACCGGCGGCATCCGCGATCGCACTGAGCGTCCGCGATCGCAGAGCGCCGGAGCCCGCTTCGGTCGTGCCCGTCGCCGGCTCAGCGGATCGCGAGGTGGACGGCGATCGCCGCCGCGCAGGCCCAGATCAGGCTCGCGAAGGTGCCGATGATGAAGCGTTCGCGCGCCTCGGGGGCTTCGAGCTCGGTGAAGCGCCCGACGCCCTTGACGGCGACGACGATGGCGAGGCCCTCGGGGAACCCGGCGATGATGGACCCCGCGGCACCGAGGCGCTCGAGCACGCCGATCGTCAACCCGCCGCGGAGCACCTCGCGCCGCGTGGCGGCGACGCCCGGGGCGCGGGGCTCGTCGGGGCGGACGGCGACCAGGATGCCGCCGTGGGCGCCGGGCGGCGCGCTCGATCCCATCGCGAGCTGCAGCGCGGTGGCTGCGGCGGGGCTTCCGCCGAAGACCGCGACGACCATGCCGAGCACGGCGACGAGCGGTGCGGCGACCGTCGGAACCGGGTCGGTCACGGTGGACGCCGCGACGATCGCGACCACGACGGTCCCGGCCGCGGGCCAGAGGTGGATGGGGCGCGGTCGCAGGTAGGCGAGCACGGAGAGCACGGCCGCGGCCGCGAGCGCCGCGATGATCACCGCCCAGCCGAGCGCCGACATCGCCTCGACGAGGTTCACGGGTCCTCCTCCTGCGGCGTCCGGGTCCGGGTGGGGCGGGGCGACGGCCGCGCGACGAGCCTAGCGAGCCGGTCCGTCATGCGTCGCGTCCGGGCGCGGAGCGTCGCCCGCGTGCGACGGGGGGACCGCGAGGCCGTCGAGGTCGGCGAGGAGCCGCACGAGGGCCGGACCGGCGTCGCCGTCGGCATTCCACTGCGCCGCGCGGAGACGCTGGCTGACGGCGGCGTCCGAGATGCCCAGCAGGCGGGCGGCGTCCTTCTGCGTGCGCCCGTCGCGCACGAGGTCGACCGCCTCCCATCCCTGCGGGGTCCGTCGATCGCGCAGCAGCAGGAGCAGCCGGATGAGCGACTCGACGTGTGCCGCGTCGAGGAGGCCCCGGCGGCCCTCCGCGGCGCGGAGCGCGAAGCGGCCGTCGGCCCGCTTGGCGGCGTCGACCGCCTCGCGGGCGGCGACGAACGCCGGACCGGCGGCCTTGCGCACGGCGTCGGGGAGTGGTTGCCGGACGTCCCCGATCCCGAGGCCGATGCTCCAGCGCTCCGCGCGGTGGAGTGCGAGGACGAGGTCCAGCGTCGTGCCGGGGTCGTCCGTGATCGCCTGGACCTCGTCGCCGGCGGTCTGGTCGACGGGGAGCAGGAGGCGTTCGCCGAACTCGGCCTGCAGCTGGTGCCGCATGGCCTCCGAGCGATCGATGTCGGCGCGGCTGCCGATCTGGTCGGCGGTGATCACGTACATGCATCCTCCCAGAACTGAAGGTATCAGACTTGAACTGGTAAGATCAAGTGTTCAAGCTTGATCGACATCTCTGAAGTCCTCGACCTTCGGGGACCGGAACGAGCGCGCTGATACCCTTGCAGTCGTGTCCGACCCCGCGATCCTCGCCACGCAGCAGAACGACCCCACGTTCGAGGACGTGTGGGAGGAACTCCGCTGGCGCGGGCTCGTGCACGTCTCGACCGACGAGGCCGCCCTGAAGCAACTGCTCGCCGGCGACCCGGTGACGTACTACTGCGGCTTCGACCCCACCGCGCCGAGCCTGCACCTCGGCAACCTGGTGCAGATCCTCACGCTCCGGCGCCTCCAGCTCGCGGGACACCGGCCGCTCGGGCTCGTCGGCGGCTCCACCGGGCTCATCGGCGATCCGCGTCCGACGGCCGAGCGCACGCTCAACACCAAGGAGACCGTCGCCGAGTGGGTCGAGCGCCTCCGCGCGCAGGTCAGCCGCTTCCTCTCGGCCGAGGGCGACAACGCGGTGCGCATGGTCAACAACCTCGACTGGACCGCCGACCTCTCGGCGATCGACTTCCTCCGCGACATCGGCAAGCACTACCGCGTCGGCACGATGCTGAAGAAGGACGCCGTCGCCTCGCGTCTCAACTCGGAGGCGGGCATCAGCTACACCGAGTTCAGCTACCAGATCCTGCAGGGCTTCGACTTCCTCGAGCTCTACCGGCAGTACGGCTGCGTGCTCCAGACCGGCGGCAGCGACCAGTGGGGCAACCTCACGAGCGGCACCGACCTCATCCACCGCGTCGAGGGCGTCCACGCCCACGCCATCGGCACGCCGCTCATCACGAACTCCGACGGCACGAAGTTCGGCAAGAGCGAGGGCAACGCCATCTGGCTCGACGCCGAGATGTGCAGCCCCTACCGCTTCTACCAGTTCTGGCTCAACACCGACGACGCCGACGTGATCTCGCGCCTCAAGGTGTTCACGTTCCTCACGCGCGAGCGGATCGACGAGCTCGCCGAGAAGGTCGCGACCGAGCCGTTCCGCCGCGAGGCCCAGCGGGTCCTCGCGCACGAGGTGACGACGCTGGTCCATGGGGCGGATGCCACGGCGGCGGTCGTCGCGGCCTCGCAGGCCCTGTTCGGCCAGGGCGACCTGGCGGAGCTCGACCACGGCACCCTCGAGGCCGCGCTCCGCGAACTGCCGCACACCGAGGCCGAGCCGGGTGCGCCGGTCGCGCAGCTGCTCCTCGACACCGGACTCGTCTCGAGCCTCAGCGAGGGCCGCCGGGCGATCGCGCAGGGCGGCGTCTCGCTCGACAACGTGCGCGTCGACGATGAGACGGCGACCATCTCCGACCGCGTGCCGTCCGGTGGCATGGCGGTCCTCCGGCGCGGCAAGAAGACCCTCGCGGGCGTCTTCGTCCGCTAGGCCGTGATGATGCGAGGAGCCGCCGACCGACTCCTCGCGCGCGTGTGGTCGGAGCTCGGGCGCGATGCCGCCGAGCTCGACCGCCTCGCGCCCCTCCCGACCGCGCCGCTGCCGGCCCGGCTCGACGTCTCCGCGCTCGCCGTGGCATCCGTCGCCGCCGCGAGCCTCGCCGGATGGGCCCCGAGCGCGAGCCCCGGCTCGATCCGCCTCGACGGCGATCGCATCGCCAACGCGTTCCGGAGCGAGCGCGTCGCCCGGTTCGACGGCGAGGCGCCGGACGTGTGGTCGCCCCTGTCCGGCTTCCGCCGGGCTCGCGACGGATGGGTGCGCACGCACGGCAACTACCCGCATCATGCGGCGGCGCTCCGCTGGGTGCTGGGGCTCACGGCGACGGACGCCGCGGTGCCGGCGCTCGTGGACGACGCCGTGTCGCGATGGCCCGCCGATGCCCTCGCCGCCCAGGTGACCGCGGCGGGCGGCATGTGCGTCGTGGTGGCGCCGGAGGATCCCGCCGTCGACGCACGGCTCGCCGCGGGTCCGCTCGTCGACGTCGCCCGGGTGACGGATGCCGCGCCGCCGCGCCGCGCACGTCCGGCTCCCGATCGAGGCCTCCCGCTCGCGGGCGTGCGGGTGCTCGACCTCACCCGGGTGATCGCCGGACCGGTCGCCACGCGCACGCTCGCGCTGCTCGGTGCGGACGTGCTGCGCGTGGACCCGCCGAGTCCTCCCGAGATCGGCTGGCAGCACCTCGAGGGCGGGCCGGGGAAGCGCACCGCGCTGGTCGACGCCAGGACCGTGGACGGGGCGCGCACCCTGCACGGACTCCTCGGCGACGCGCATGTCGTCGTGCTCGGATACCGCCCGGCGTCCCTCGCCCGGATCGGGCTCGACCCCGCGGGCCTCGCCGTGCGGTACCCCGGACTGGTCATCGCGCAGCTGTCGGCATGGGGATTCGACGACGCATCGGCGGCGCGCGGCGGGTTCGACAGCCTCGTCCAGGCCGAGAGCGGGATCGCGGTCGTCGAGGGCGGCGCCGACGCGCCCGGCGTGCTGCCCGCGCAGGCGCTCGACCACGCCACGGGCTACCTCCTCGCCGCCGCGGTCTGCACGCTCCACGAGCGGCGGCTGGCGGGGGGCGGGTCGTGGCTGGCACGGATGTCGCTGCGCCGGACGGCGGCCGAGCTCCTGCGTCTGCCGCGCACGCCCGACCCGACGCCGGCGCGGTCGCTCGGCGATGCCGTGGCTGCGGCGCACTCCACCGAGCTCGCCGGAGTCGCCGGCACGCAGCGGATCGCACTCCCCGCGATCGCTTCGCCGACGGGTGCGATGACCTGGTCCGAGCCGCCGCATCCGTGGGGGTCGGATGCGCCCAGATGGGCGGAATGACGGGCGACACGCCCGGGATGCAGGGCCGAGTTGCAGGACCCCGCCGGGATCCGTAAAGTATTCATTCGTTGCCCCACAGGAGCGAGAGAAGCGAGAGAGCTTCTCCTCCTCAAGCGGCACGAAGATCCCGAACCTGATGACGACTCGATCGTCCGGGTTCGAAGCGTCCGGAACGGTCCTCAAGCGGATCACCGGATGGAGAACAGAACAGCCTCGGCTGATCGGCTCGCCTCAGGCGGCCGTGACCCGGGTGCGTCCGTTCCTTGAGAACTCAACAGCGTGCACTATGTTCAATGCCAATTTTTGAACCTCGT
>NZ_JBBBDX010000008.1:0-160512 GCF_037199545.1 Agromyces sp. CCNWLW213
CTTCCGCCTTTGTTGGTTCCTGTTTTTTTTTTTGGTGGGGGGGGGGGTGTTTTGTTGTTTTTTTTTTTTCCCCCCCCCCCCCCCCCCCGCGAGGGTCAGCGTCCGGCCAGCTGCTGGTCGAGGTCCTGGATGGCCTGCATCATGCCGCGCAGGGCCTCGCCCATCTCGCCGATGCCGTCGACGGCCGACTTCAGGCCGGTCGTGAGCTCCTCGTAGCCCTGGCCGAACTTGCCCGACGCGTGCTGCGTCTTGAAGTCGCTGCCGAGCAGGTTGTCGACGGAGCTCTTCAGCTGGTCGAGCTGGGACTGGATGTCGTCGCGCGCGTCGGACAGCTTGCTCGCCATCGCTTCCATCTCGCCATAGGAGGCGCCGAAATCTGCGGCCATGGTGGAACCTCTTCCTTCGTTCGGGATCATGCCCGCGACTGCGAGCCGGTGGAACCAGCCTACGGATGCCGCGTGCGGGTGCCCATGGGGAGCACTCCCCACGGTGGGTCAGCCGACGTAGGGCAGCTGCACGAGCGCGACACGACCGTCCTGCACGAAGAAGCCCCGCCCCTCGGGGAAGTCGGACCGCTTCACCTTCGGGAACGGCGTCTTGAACACCGAGTCGCCGTCGTACGCGTCGGGCCGCAGGGCGACCCCGCGCCGGCCCGCCTTGAAGTCGCCGACGAAGCCGAAGCCGCTCGAGAGGTTCGCGACATCCGCATCGCCGACGAGGAAGTGGTCGCTGCGGTTGACCGCCTGGAACAGCTCCTTCAGCGGACGCTCCGCCTCGGAGTCGGCGAACTGCGTGACGTTCTCGACCGCGATGAGGTACCGGCCGGGCACGGAGGGATCGGCGATCACCTCGGCGAGCTCCCGAGCGAGCGCCTTGACCTCGTCGACGCTGGTGGCGCTCCGCATCCAGTCGGCGTGGTCCGTGAGTGCCGCGCGCCGCCCGGCCAGGTGGAACAGGCGCACGTCGGGGTCGTGCCGGCGGACGGCGTCGATGACGGCGCGCATCGCGGTGGTCTTGCCGCTCTGCGGCGGTCCCGTGATCGCGAAGGTGCCCACGGGCTCGAAGCCGATCGGCGCGAGGGTGTCGTCGGCGAGGCCGAGCGCCGGCTCGCCGCCGACCGACGGCGGCAGCTCGGCGGCGGCGAATGCGGCCGGCAGGGCGCGGATCGGGGCCGCCTCGGCCGCGCCCGCCGCACGCAGGCGATCGGCGAGCGCCTCGAGGGCCCGGGTCTGCTCGGCGACGTTGGCGGTGCCGCCCAGCACCGCGACCTGCGTCTCGAGGCCGTCGACGATCGCGCGGCCCGGCGCCGACCGGTCGTCGAGCACGTCCTTGGGGACGCCCAGCACCTGGTAGCCGCTCTCGTCGGACAGGCGCAGGACGATGCGCTTGGTCACGTTGGCGCTCACCGCCGTGGGCACGGCGCCCGAGCGGTCGGCGGTCGCCACGACGTGGACGCCGAGCGGCCGGCCCTCGGCGAGGACCCGCATGACGACGCTGTAGAAGGGCATCCGCACGGTCGTCGAGTCCCAGTCGGCCTTGAACTGCGCGAACCCGTCGATGACGAGCAGCACGCGGGGCTCGCGGATGCCGGTGAGCTGGCGGTACTCGGTCAGGCTCGCCGCGTTGGCGGCGCTGAATGAACGACCGCGTCGATCGAGCAGGTCGTCGAGCGTGCGGAGGAGGCGCTGAACCCGCTCGGGGTCGTCGCCCGCGATCACCGAGCCGACGTGCGGGAGCGCCTCGAGCGAGCGCAGGGCGCCCGAGCCGAAGTCGAGGCCGTACACCTCGGCGGGACCGAGCTCGGGCCGCATGCCGATCGCGACCGCCAGCGTGCGCAGGATCGTCGACTTGCCGGCGCCGCTCGTGCCGTAGACGAGCATGGCGCCGTCGCGGTCGGGCGCGAACGCCATGGGCGCCTGGAGCTGGCGCTCGGGCACGTCGGCGAGGCCGAAGACGATCTCGCCGTCGCCGCGCATGGGCAGGTCCTCGACGGCCACGGTGGACGCGAGGTCGTCGAGCCACGGGCGGCGGGGCGCGGGGATGCCGGCCGCGGTCGCCGCGCGGATGAACGCCGCGACCATCCGCTTCTGGTCGTTGGGCCCGGGATCCCCGACGACGTGCGCGTCGTCCTCCGGGGCGCCGCGCTCCCACACGATCGTGGAGCCGAACCGGAGCTCCGCGAGCCGGACGTCGGCGGCCTCGGGTTCACGGCTCGTCCATCCCCCGGCGTAGGCGGACTGGAACGGGACGAGGCGGCCGGGCCCGGTCTTGGCGATGCCGCGGCCCGGGATGGACGGGTCGAACCCGGCGGCGACGGGCTCGCCCACCACGTCGCGCGAGTCCGACTCGTCGGCCATCCGGAGCGCCACGCGCAGATTGGTGTTCGCGCGGAGGTTGTCCTTGATGACCCCGGCCGGCCGCTGCGTCGCCATGATCAGGTGGATGCCGAGCGAGCGGCCGCGCTGGGCGATGTCGACGACGCCGTCGACGAACTCGGGCACGTCGCCCGCGAGCGCCGCGAACTCGTCGATCACGATGACGAGCGCGGGGGGCGTCTCCGGGTCCTGCCGCTTCTCGAGCTCGAGCAGGTCCTTCGCCTTCTTGCGGTTGAAGAGGTGCTCGCGGTGGTGCAGCTCGGCGCGCAGGCTCGTCAGGGCTCGCCGGACGAGGTGGGGACTGAGGTCGGTCACGAGCCCGACGCAGTGGGGCAGCTCGACGCAGTCGGCGAAGGCGGAGCCGCCCTTGTAGTCCACGAAGAGGAACGTGACGCGGTCGGGGCTGTACTCGGCCGCCATGCCGAGCACCCAGGCCTGGAGGAACTCGGACTTGCCCGCACCGGTCGTGCCGCCCACGAGCGCGTGCGGTCCCTGGGTGCGGAGGTCGAGGGTCATCGCGTCGGGACTGCCCTGGCCGACGAACGCCTTCAGCGTGCCGGCGCGCTTGAGCCGCGGCAGCTTGGCACCCGAGCGGTCGAGGATCGACGCGTTCTGGCGCCACCGCTCGACGACCGACTCCGGGTCGCGCGCGATCTCGTCGCCGAGGAGGGAGAGCATCGAGACGCTCCTCGGCAGGTCGCTGGAGTCCTCGACCACGGTGCTCGCGTCGACCACGGGCGCGAGTCGCCGGGCGAACACCTCCGCGTACCGCATCGACACGCCCTCGACCGCGACGGGCGCGTACTCGGCGCCCGAGCGCACGACGCCGACGCGCGCTCGGTCGAGCCCGTCGGTGACGTCGAGGAACGTGCGGCAGGCCGCGGGGAGCGAGGCCACCGTGGGCGCGACGAAGACGGCGTGGATGCCCACCTCCGCGCCGCGCTCGATGAGCTGCACGAGGCGCGGCCGGTCGACGGGCGCGTCGGCCGACACGATGAGCACGAGCGCGGAATCGGGGCGGGGCTCCTCGCGGACCCCGCCCGGCGTGCCGATCTTCGAGCCGCGCGCCATCGAGGTGTCGTCGTCGGCCAGCGGACCGCGGCGCACGGGCGCCGAGTGCAGCCTCGCGAGGATGAGCTCCTCGAGCGAGCTGAGGAGCGCCGCACCGGCGGAGGCGCTGTCGGCGAGGGCGGCGCCGCCGACGGGGTTGCGCTCCCCGGAGGTGTGCGGAAGCCACTTCAGCCAGTCGAGCTCGCGGCTCCAGGCGGGATCGACGATGGCCGCGGCCACCACGTCGTTCGGCGCGTGCAGTCCGAACAGCTGCACGGCGATCCCGCGCAGCGCGTCGGCGGCGAGATTCGCCGGTCCGGCGACGCCGAGGGCGCCCGAACTCGAGAGGAGCTCCATCACGGGCACGTCGTCGATCTCGCGGTACCGCTCCCGCAGGACGTCGACCTGCCTGGCGTACTTCGGGATGCCGGGCATCGAGCCCTGCGACTCGCGCACCGAGTTGCGCGACGCCGCCCGGCCGACGCCGAGGCGGACCGCGAGGAAGTTCCAGTGCTCGGGGCGGCGCGTCCACAGCAGCGGGCCGAGCCGCATGGCCTGCTCGTAGACGGTCGCGACCGGCGGCGTCTCGTCGTGTCGCCGAGCGCGTTCGACGTGCCGCTCGCGCTCGAGGGTCTCCTCGAGGTCCTCGATCTGGACCTCGAAGGTCTCGATCTCGCGCTGCAGCTTCTTGCCGCTGCCCATCCGCGAGCCCAGGTAGTTCGCCACGAGCATGACGGGCGTGAGCGCGACGATGAGCAGCGACGCCGGCCGGCCGGTGATGGCGAAGATCCCCAACCCCATGAGCACGGGCGAGACGATCATGGGCCACGGGAAGAGACGGGGGTTCTCCTCGCTCGGCACCCTCGGCTCGGGGTGGGCGGTGCCCGGGTAGCGCGCCTCGACGCGCGGGGAGCGGTTGAACATGAGCGCGCCGCCGCGCTCGAGCACGGGGTCGGCGGCCGAGTCGGTGCCCGCCAGCATGCCGAACGACACCACCGTGTCGCCGATGGTGACGCGGACGCCGGGCAGGGCGCGCACGCGTGCGACGGGCCCCCCGTCGACGAGGAGCCCGTTCGCCGAGTTGAGGTCGACGACCTCGACGGCCTGGTCGACCTCGACTCGGGCGTGGCGCTTCGACACGAGCGCGTCGCCGAGGACCACGTCGGCGTCGGCGGCGCGGCCGATCACGCTGTGCCCGCGACGCAGCCGGAACTCGCGTCCCGCGTCCGGGCCGGAGTGGACGTGCATGACCGCCACCGGAGCCTCGGCCGCAGCGGTCCGGGCGGCGGGCGAGACGACCGCCGCGTTGAACCCGGAGCCGATGGGCGCGTCGGCCGCGAGCGTGCCCGGATCGAGCACGACCGGCTCGGTCGAGGTCGGCGGCGCCACCGCGAGGGTGAGTGGGCCGTCGTGCCGGGGCAGGTGACCCGACGCCGGGTCCGCATCGGCGATCGACCGGGCGACGTCGCCGATGGTCGCCGTGGCGTCGGCGGTCACCACGACGTCGACCGCCGGGCCGCTCTGGCGGCGGTAACCCAGCTTGAGCCTCACGCGCGCACCCCGTCCACGCGGAACTCCACGCCCCCGAGCCGCACGGAGGCGCCCGGGGGGACGGCCTCGGCAACGCCGGGCTCGAGCGCACGCGCCCGCCCGTCGCGCTCGACGATCGTCGTGCCGTTGCTCGACCAGCGGTCCACCACGCGCACGCCGCGGTCGTCGACCACGACGGCCGCATGGGTCTTGGAGAGCCCCATGCTCGGGTCCACGAGGGGCACGAGGACCGCGGCGTGCGGGTCGGCCTCCCCGCGTGCCGGGTCGCGGCCGAGCAGCAGGGTCCCGGATGCCGCGACGCGCGCGCCGTCGCCGAAGACGAGCGTCGCCGAGGCCGCCGGGGACGGGTCCGGGGCGGGCGCCGCCGGCGGACGGCCGGCGTCGACGGGCGGCGGGGTCCAGGCCCCGGGCGCGGCGTCCGGAGCCGCGGCGGGCGGCGCCGCGACCACGCCGGAGCTCGACCGCGCGGCGGGGATGAACGTGCGCTCGTCGATCGCACGGTCGGAGGCGAGCGACGGCAGCGTCGGACGCTGCGCGAGCGGCTCGCCCTCGAGCGTCCGGCGCGCGTGGCGGAGGGCCTTGCCGTCGAACGGATCGAGTCCGTGCCGGGCATCGACGACCAGGCAGCGACCGACCCGGTCGAGCCAGCTCCGTCCCCGCCCCTCCGGGTCCCAGAGCCCGGACGCGAAGCAGAGCGCCGGCCCCACGAGCGGCAGGACGACCTGCGAGGCCCACAGGACGAGGGCGCGGAGCGCGACCCGCCAGAAGCCGGGCCGCGCGAAGGTGGCCGCGTTCACCGAGCGCAGGCCGAGGGAGGCCTTGCCGATCGTCACGCCGCGCCGCCCGTGCAACGCGAGCTGCGTGACCCCGTACGCGGTGACGAGCAGCTGCCCGACCGCCGCCAGCACGAGCGGGACGGCGAGGTCGGCGGCATCCGGCACCCCGCCCGACGCGACCACGGGGACGAGCTGCGCGACCGCGATCGCCGTCGGGACGGCGAGGAGCGCCCACCCCGTCGCGTCGATCGCGAAGGCGGCGGCCCGCCGGCCCGCCGGCGCGGGCCGCAGCCCGAGCGCGGCGGCGTAGGCAGGGTCGGGACGGCCATCGGCGCCGACGCCGGCGACCGGCTCGTCGGCGTGCATGGTGATGCTCAACAGCGCTCCTCGGGTGTCCAGGGTCAGGGAGCCACCCAAGCAGGCTGGGCGTGCCACGTCGATGGGGAGCACTCACCGTGTGCGCCCGACATCCGAGCGTAGCGCGCCGGAACCGACCGGCCGCGAGTCAGCGGGCGGACGACACCGGCTGCGGTCCCGCTGCGAGCTGGCGCTCGTACTCCTCGCGCGCCTGGCGGTTGCGCTCGCCGACGGTCCGGCCGCGCGCGGCGATCCAGCCGCCGAACCAGATGGGCAGCTCGCGCGCGATGACGGCGGCGATGATCGCGTACGGGTCGAGCCAGCGCTCCCCGAGGAAGTCGGCCGCCTCCTGCGGCGTGAAGCGCCACGCCCCGACGGTGAGCAGCGAACCGCCGATGTACGAGAAGTACACGATCACGGCGACCACGAGACCGAAGACGGCCCAGGTCCACCAGGCCGCACGGTTCAGCGCCAGGGCGAGGAGCGCGAAGGCGAGGAAGAAGAAGAGCACCGGGATCCAGAACACCGGCTGGGCGACGAACTGGCCGAGCACGCGCCCCGCGTCGGGCAGGGGGTTCTGACTCAGGATGACGAGGTAGGAGATGCCGGCGTAGAGGAGCGCGAACACCACGGTCGCGATGAGACCCACCAGCACGCCGAAGCCGCGGTTGCCGCGCGGCTTGGGCTCGGCGGGCGCCTGCACGTAGATGGCCTGCGGCGACGGCGGAGCCGGGGCCGCCGGGGCCGGGCCGGACGACGAGGAGACGGCGGTCGCGCCCGCACCCGCTGCGCCGGCACCGACCATCTCCGGCACCCCCGTCTCGCGACGCACCTCTTGCGCGCGCACGGGCTCCGGGCTCGCGGCCTGCAGGTCGTCGCGCTGCATCGCGGTCGTGTCGGTCCGGTCGGCCGGGTCGGAGCTGACCGCGACGGGCGGGTGCTCGGTGCGCGCCCGCTCGACCGCGGCGTCCAGCGCCGACCGGTCGTCGTCGCGCGCCGAGGCGCCCGTGAAGTCGGGCTCGATCGGCGACGCGCCGGCCGTCTCGCTCGGAGCCGCGGACGCGGGTTCGAGCCGATCGACGTGCTCCGCGTCCGGCGCGGTCGGGTCGACCTCGGCCTGTGCGGCGGCGGTCGGAACGGCGTCGACGCCGCCGTCGGGCCGGGCCCGGGCGTCGCTCGCGAGGGTCTCGTCCGCCGTGTCCGCGGGCGGCTCGCCCGGGGCGTCGGGGCGACCGTCGCCGTCGAGGTCGCGACGGTCGGGGTCGGATCCGGGAGTCGTGCTGCTCATCGTCCGCTCCTTCCGGGCAGCACCGTCTGCCCGTGGTGCGGCCACTCTAGCAACGCGCGCGTCGCCCGCCGTGGAGCGGCGCGGCGCTTCGCGACTCAGTCGAAGACGGCCGCGATGATGTCGTGCGTGTAGCCGGTGACCGCGGGGCCCGACCAGCGCGTCGCGATCCAGACCCCCTCCCGGAAGAAGTGCGACTCGCCCGCCGGCCCGGCGGCGTCCTCCCACTCGGCGACGCACCGCGTGCCCTCGAGCTCCTCGTAGCACTCGAGGCCGCCGGCCTCGAAGGCGCCGAGCGCGGCGGTGCGCTGCGTCTCGTCCACCGCGGCGATCGTCGTGACCATGCCCGTCCGGCCGTCGGAGGGCTCGGCGGGCAGCCAGGCGCATGTGAGCGCCGCGGCCTGCTCGAGCGTCGGCAGCGCTCCGGGGTCGTCGGTCCCCAGCAGGACCGGCGCGCCCTCGCCGGTGGCCCAGCCGGGATTCAGGACGTAGTCCGGGGCGAACGAACCGGTCCAGTCCGTCGCGTAGGCCGAGGCGCAGTCGGCGGGCACGGCCGGGCCGCCGCCGGCCGGCGCGGATGCGGCCGTCCCCGGGAGGACGGGCGCGGGCGTGCCGGCCGCCGCGGGCACCGGGCGCTCGGTCGGCGCCGGCTCGGCTGCCGGACGGGAGCCCGGCAGGAGCATGGCGCCCGCGACGGCGGCGACCGCGAGCACGAGGGCGATGACGGCCGCGACGAGCCAGGTCGTCGGTCGGCGGAGGAGGGGGACGTCGTGCATGGAACTCTCCGTGGTCGCGGATCGGGGGACTCGGCAGGGTCGACCGCGGGCGATCCTAGCGAGACGGGCTGGGAGCCGCCCGGATGGGTCGGACCCCCCGGAATGCCGAAGGGCCCCGGATCGCTCCGGGGCCCTTCGGGGTGCGGCGGGGACGGCTCGCGCCGTCCCCGCGCGATCAGCTGTAGTTGCCGGGGGTGAAGTCGTCGCTCGAGAACGAGTCGAAGTCGACGAAGCTGAGGTCGCCCTCGGTGAACGCGGCGTCGTCGGAGAAGATGCGGTTCGGGTAGCGCTCCGCCTTCGCCTCCTCGGTCGCCTCGACGGTGACGTTCCGGTACTTGTTCAGGCCGGTGCCCGCCGGAATCAGCTTTCCGATGATCACGTTCTCCTTGAGGCCCACCAGCGGGTCGGACTTGCCCTCCATGGCGGCCTGCGTGAGCACGCGGGTCGTCTCCTGGAAGGATGCGGCCGACAGCCACGACTCGGTCGCGAGCGAGGCCTTGGTGATGCCCATGACCTCCTGGCGCGCCGACGCCGTCTTCCGGCCCTCGGTGAGCGCCGCGCGGTTGATCTCGTTGTACTTCGAACGGTCGACGAGCTCGCCCGGGAGCAGGTCGGTGTCGCCGTGGTCGACGACGGTGACCTTGCGCAGCATCTGGCGCACGATGACCTCGATGTGCTTGTCGTGGATCGGCACGCCCTGCGAGCGGTACACGTCCTGCACGCCGTTCACCAGGTGCTTCTGCACCTCGCGCACGCCCTTGACCCGGAGGACCTCCTTCGGGTCCACCGTGCCGACGATGATCTGCTGGCCGAGCTCGACGTGCTGGCCGTCCTCGACGAGCAGCGTCGAACGCTTGAGCACGTTGTACGCGATCGGCTCGTCGCCGTTGTCGGGCGTGAGGATGACCTTCCGCTGCTTCTCGGTCTCGTCGATCGTGATGCGGCCGGCGGCCTCGGCGATCGGCGACGCACCCTTGGGGGTGCGGGCCTCGAACAGCTCCTGCACGCGGGGCAGACCCTGCGTGATGTCGTCGGCCGAGGCCGACCCACCGGTGTGGAAGGTGCGCATCGTGAGCTGCGTGCCGGGCTCGCCGATCGACTGGGCGGCGATGATGCCGACCGCCTCGCCGATGTCGACGAGCTTGCCGGTGGCCAGCGAACGGCCGTAGCACTTCGCGCAGACGCCGACCGCCGACTCGCACGTGAGCACCGAGCGGACCTTGATCGACTCGACGCCCGCCGCGACCAGCTTGTCGATGAGCACGTCGCCCACGTCGTCGCCGGCCTCGGCCACGACCTCGCCCTTGGCGTCCACCGCGTCGGCCGCGAGCGACCGGGCGAACACCGAGTTCTCGACGTTGGGGTCGCGGACCAGGGTGCCCGAGGCATCCGTCGCCGCGATCGGCATCTCGAGGCCCTTGCCGGTGCCGCAGTCGTCCTCGCGGATGATGACGTCCTGCGAGACGTCGACCAGACGACGGGTCAGGTAGCCCGAGTCGGCCGTGCGGAGCGCGGTGTCGGCGAGGCCCTTGCGGGCACCGTGCGTGGCGATGAAGTACTCGGCCACCGACAGCCCCTCGCGGTACGAGGAGATGATCGGACGCGGGATGATCTCGCCCTTCGGGTTGTTCACGAGGCCTCGCATGCCGGCGATGTTGCGCACCTGCAGCCAGTTACCGCGCGCACCCGACGTCACCATGCGGTTGATGGTGTTGTCCTGGTTCGACGCGAACTCCTCCTGCATGGCCTTGGCGACCTCGTCGGTGGCCTTGGTCCAGATCTGGATGAGCTCCTGGCGACGCTCGAGGTCGGTCGTGAGGCCCTTCTCGAACTGCGACTGGACCTTCGCGGCCTGCTTCTCGTACTTCGAGACGATCTCGCGCTTCTGCGGCAGCTCGACGACGTCGGACAGCGCGACGGTCACGCCCGAACGGGTCGCCCAGCGGAAGCCGGCGTCCTTGATGCGGTCGAGCGTCGCGGCCACCTCGGTCTTCGGGTAGCGCTCGGCGAGGTCGTTGACGATCGCGGAGATCTGGCTCTTGCCCGCCTGAGCGTTGAAGTACGGGTAGTCCTCGGGCAGGGCCTCGTTGAACAGCGCGCGACCGAGGGTGGTCTCGAGCAGGAACGGCTGTCCCTGCTCGAAGCCCTCGGGCTCGTCGCCCTCGCGGAAGTGCAGCCCCTCGAGGCGGATCTTCACGGTGGCGCCGAGGTCGAGCGCGATCTCGCCCGGTCGGTTCTGGTCGAACGCGAGGATCGCCTCGGCGATCGACGAGAACGCGCGGCCCTCGCCGGCGGCGCCCGGCTTCTCGGTCGTCAGGTGGTGCAGGCCGATGATCATGTCCTGTGAGGGCAGGGTCACCGGACGGCCGTCCGACGGCTTGAGGATGTTGTTCGACGCCAGCATCAGGATGCGGGCCTCGGCCTGGGCCTCGACCGACAGCGGAAGGTGCACGGCCATCTGGTCGCCGTCGAAGTCCGCGTTGAACGCGGCGCAGACGAGCGGGTGGAGCTGGATGGCCTTGCCCTCGACGAGCTGCGGCTCGAACGCCTGGATGCCGAGGCGGTGCAGCGTGGGCGCGCGGTTCAGCAGGACGGGGCGCTCGCGGATGATCTCCTCGAGCACGTCCCACACCTGCGGGCGCGAACGCTCCACCATGCGCTTGGCGGCCTTGATGTTCTGCGCGTGGCTCAGGTCGATGAGCCGCTTGATGACGAACGGCTTGAACAGCTCGAGCGCCATCTGCTTCGGCAGGCCGCACTGGTGCAGCTTCAGCTGCGGGCCGACCACGATGACCGAACGGCCCGAGTAGTCGACGCGCTTGCCGAGCAGGTTCTGGCGGAATCGACCCTGCTTGCCCTTGAGCATGTCGCTCAGGGACTTCAGGGCGCGGTTGCCGGTGCCGGTGACGGGGCGACCGCGGCGGCCGTTGTCGAACAGCGCGTCGACGGCCTCCTGCAGCATCCGCTTCTCGTTGTTCACGATGATCTCGGGCGCGCCGAGGTCGAGCAGGCGACGGAGGCGGTTGTTGCGGTTGATCACGCGGCGGTACAGGTCGTTGAGGTCGGAGGTCGCGAAGCGGCCGCCGTCGAGCTGCACCATCGGACGGAGCTCCGGCGGGATCACGGGGACCACGTCGAGCACCATCGCGGCCGGCGAGTTGCCGGTCTGCAGGAACGAGTTCACGACCTTGAGCCGCTTGATCGCGCGGATCTTCTTCTGGCCCTTGCCCTCGGCGATCTGCAGGTGCAGGTCGTCGGCCTCGGCCTGGAGGTCGAAGGACTCGAGGCGCTTCTTGATCGCCTCGGCGCCCATGTAGGCCTCGAAGTACATGCCGAAGCGGTCCTGCAGCTCCTGGAAGACGGAGTCCTCGGGCTTGAGGTCGCCCACCTTCAGGGTGCGGAAGTCCTCCCAGACGCGCTCGAGGTGCGCGATCTGCTCGTCGGCGGACTTGCGGACGCCGGCCATCTCCTTGTCGGCGGCGGCCTCGGCGCGCTTGCGCTGGTCGGCCTTGGCGCCCTCGGCCTCCAGGGCCGCGAGCTCCTCCTCCTTGCGCTTCATGAGGTCGGCGATGCGCGCGTCGCGGGCGTCGCCGATGGTCTTGATCTCGAGGCGGAGCTCGTTCTCGAGACCGGGCATGTCGGCGTGACGACCCTCGTCGTCGACGTCGATGACCATGTAGGCGGCGAAGTAGATGACCTTCTCGAGGTCCTTCGGCGCCATGTCGAGCAGGTAGCCGAGACGGCTGGGCACGCCCTTGAAGTACCAGATGTGCGTGACCGGCGCGGCGAGCTCGATGTGGCCCATGCGCTCGCGGCGGACCGAGGACTTGGTGACCTCGACACCGCATCGCTCGCACACGATGCCCTTGAAGCGCACGCGCTTGTACTTGCCGCAGGCGCACTCCCAGTCGCGGCTGGGTCCGAAGATCTGCTCGCCGAAGAGGCCGTCCTTCTCGGGCTTGAGTGTGCGGTAGTTGATCGTCTCGGGCTTCTTGACCTCACCGAAGGACCACTTGCGGATGTCCTCGGCGGTGGCCAGGCCGATACGGAGCTCGTCAAACGTGGTTGCGTCGAGCAATTTCTCTCCTAGATTCCTGAAGTCTTCTCGTACCTGGCGGATCAGATCTCGTCGATGTTCGACGACTCGAAGCGCGCGGAGATGTTGATGCCGAGCTCCTCCGCGGCGCGGAACGCCTCGTCGTCGGTGTCTCGGAGGCTCACCGCAGTGCCGTCGGCCGAGAGGACCTCGACGTTCAGGCAGAGCGACTGCATCTCCTTCATGAGCACCTTGAAGGACTCGGGGATGCCGGGCTCCTGGATGTTCTCGCCCTTGACGATGGCCTCGTACACCTTGACGCGGCCGAGGATGTCGTCGGACTTGA
This sequence comes from Agromyces sp. CCNWLW213, assembly GCF_037199545.1. Lineage (NCBI taxonomy): Bacteria > Bacillati > Actinomycetota > Actinomycetes > Micrococcales > Microbacteriaceae > Agromyces > Agromyces sp. CCNWLW213. The sequence goes on from NZ_JBBBDX010000008.1 coordinate 12,553, forward strand.
TCGTGAGGAGCTCCTGCAGGGCGTAGGCGGCGCCGTAGGCCTCGAGGGCCCACACCTCCATCTCGCCGAAGCGCTGACCGCCGAACTGCGCCTTCCCACCCAGCGGCTGCTGGGTGATCATCGAGTACGGGCCCGTCGAACGCGCGTGGATCTTGTCGTCGACGAGGTGGTGCAGCTTCAGGATGTACATGTAGCCCACCGACACGGGGTACGGGAAGGGCTCGCCCGAACGGCCGTCGAACAGCTGCGTCTTGCCGCTGGAGTCGATCAGCCGCTCGCCGTCGCGATTCGGGAGGGTCGAGTCGAGCAGGCCCGCGATCTCCTCCTCCAGCGCGCCGTCGAAGACGGGCGTGGCGACCTTCGTGCCGGGCTCGGCCTCGCGGGCGACCTCGGGAAGGCGCTTGGCCCACGCGGGGTTGCCCTCGACCTTCCAGCCCTGCTTGGCGACCCAGCCGAGGTGGGTCTCGAGCACCTGGCCGAAGTTCATGCGACCGGGGATGCCGAGCGGGTTCAGGATGACGTCGACCGGCGTGCCGTCGGCGAGGAACGGCATGTCCTCGACCGGCAGGATCTTCGAGATGACGCCCTTGTTGCCGTGGCGTCCGGCGAGCTTGTCGCCCTCGGTGATCTTGCGCTTCTGGGCGATGTAGACGACCACGCGCTGGTTGACGCCCGAGCCGAGCTCGTCGTCGCCGTCCTGCGCGTCGAACACCTTGACGCCGATGATGGTGCCCTGCTCGCCGTGGGGGACCTTGAGCGACGTGTCGCGCACCTCGCGGCTCTTCTCGTTGAAGATCGCGCGGAGCAGGCGCTCCTCGGCCGACAGCTCGGTCTCGCCCTTCGGCGTGACCTTGCCGACGAGGATGTCGCCCGGCCGGACCTCGGCGCCGATGCGGATGATGCCGCGCTCGTCGAGGTCGGCGAGCAGGTCGGGGCTCACGTTGGGGAGGTCGCGGGTGATCTCCTCCTTGCCGAGCTTGGTGTCGCGGGCGTCGACCTCGTACTCCTCGATGTGGATCGAGGAGAGGACGTCGTCCTTCACCAGGTTCTGGCTGAGGATGATCGCGTCCTCGAAGTTGTGGCCCTCCCACGGCATGAACGCCACGAGGAGGTTCTTGCCGAGCGCGAGCTCGCCGTTGTCGGTCGCGGGACCGTCGGCGATGACCTCGCCGGCCTCCACGCGGTCGCCGGCCGAGACCACGACGCGGTTGTTGTACGACGTGCCCTGGTTCGAGCGGTCGAACTTGCGCAGGTAGTAGGTCTGCGTGCCGCCCTCGTCGAGCTGCAGCGTGACGGCGTCGGCCGAGACCTCGGCGACCACGCCGGACCTGTCGGCGGTGATCACGTCACCGGCGTCGACCGCGGCGTAGCCCTCCATGCCCGTGCCGACGAACGGCGAGTCGCTGCGCAGCAGCGGCACCGCCTGACGCTGCATGTTCGCACCCATGAGGGCGCGGTTCGCGTCGTCGTGCTCGAGGAACGGGATGAGCGAGGTCGCGACCGAGACCATCTGGCGCGGCGAGACGTCCATGTAGCCGATCTCGTCGGCCGGGAACAGGTCGACCTCGCCGCCCTTCTTGCGGGCGAGGACGCGCTCCTCCTGGAAGTGTCCGTCGGCCTTCAGCGGCGCGTTGGCCTGGGCGACGATGTAGTCGTCCTCCTCCATCGCCGTGAGGTAGTCGATCTGGTCGGTGACCTTGCCGTTCACGACCTTGCGGTACGGCGTCTCGATGAAGCCGAAGGAGTTGATGCGCGCGAACGACGCGAGCGAGCCGATGAGGCCGATGTTCGGACCTTCCGGCGTCTCGATCGGGCACATGCGGCCGTAGTGCGAGGGGTGGACGTCGCGGACCTCGACGCCCGCGCGGTCGCGCGAGAGGCCGCCGGGGCCGAGCGCCGAGAGGCGGCGCTTGTGCGTCAGGCCGGCCAGCGGGTTGTTCTGGTCCATGAACTGCGACAGCTGCGAGGTGCCGAAGAACTCCTTGATCGCGGCGACGACGGGTCGCACGTTGATCAGGGTCTGCGGCGTGATCGCCTCGATGTCCTGCGTGGTCATGCGCTCGCGGACCACGCGCTCCATGCGCGAGAGGCCGGTGCGGACCTGGTTCTGGATCAGCTCGCCCACCGCGCGGATGCGACGGTTGCCGAAGTTGTCGATGTCGTCGACGTCGAGGCGGATCTCGACGTCCTTGCCGCCGCGGCGACCGGGCAGGGTCGGGCGGTCCTCGTGCAGGGCGACGAGGTACTTGATCGTGGCGACGATGTCCTGCACGGTGAGGACGGAGTCGGTCAGCGGGGCCTCGAGGCCGAGCTTGTTGTTGATCTTGTACCGGCCGACCTTGGCGAGGTCGTAGCGCTTCGGGTTGAAGTAGAAGTTGTCGAGGAGCGCACGCGCGGCCTCGGCGGCGACCTGCTCGCCCGGACGGAGCTTGCGGTAGATGTCCTTGAGCGCCTCCTCCTTCGTCAGGATGTTGTCCTTCTCGAGGGTGAGCGCGATGGACTCGTAGCCGGCGAACTCCTCGAGGATCTCCTCGGACGTGAGCCCGAGCGCCTTCAGGAAGACCGTGACGGACTGCTTGCGCTTGCGGTCGATGCGCACGCCGACCTGGTCGCGCTTGTCGACCTCGAACTCGAGCCACGCGCCGCGGCTCGGGATGACGCGCGCCGAGTAGATGTCCTTGTCGGACGTCTTGTCGGGCGTGCGCTCGAAGTAGACGCCGGGCGAGCGGACGAGCTGGGAGACGACGACGCGCTCGGTGCCGTTGATGACGAACGTGCCCTTGGGGGTCATGAGCGGGAAGTCGCCCATGAAGACCGTCTGGGTCTTGATCTCACCCGTGAGGTGGTTCATGAACTCCGCGTTGACGTACAGCGGAGCGGAGTAGGTCTTGCCCTTCTCCTTGCACTCGTCGATCGTGTACTTCGGCGGCTCGAGCTCGGGGTTCGTGAACGAGAGCTGCATCGTCTCGCCGAGGTCCTCGATCGGCGAGATCTCCTCGAAGATCTCCTCGAGGCCGGTGGTCTCGGGCAGGTCCTGACGACCCTGCTCGACCGCCGCCTCGACGCGCGCCTTCCACGCGTCGTTGCCGACGAGCCAGTCGAAGCTCTCGGTCTGCAGGGCGAGCAGGTCGGGTACGGTGAGGGTGTCGGTGACCTTCGCGAACGAGAGGCGGCTGGCACCGCGTCCGTTCTTGGGGGTGGGCGTGGTTGCGTTGCGCGCAGCAGCCAAGGAAATGACCTCCATGGCCCCCTCGGGGGCCGGTTCACTGTCGGTGGTGGTTGGAGTTGACCCCTCAGACGAAGTGCGGATGCCGGGACACCCGACACGCAGAAGCCGACCGCAATATGAAGGCATAGTGGGTCTGGGAGCGCAAAGGTCAAGCATAGAACGCAAGACGCGCTCTGTCCAGTCGATTCTTGACCTCGCCGCGAATCTCGGGTATAACCCAGCTTTCCGACCCGGTCGGAGCCGGATCCTGCGCCTCCCGGAGGCCGTCGACGCGGCTCGGGCGACGAGTGGATGCCGCGGCGCCACCGGTCGGGTTCCGGTGCGTCGCGGCATCCGCTCGCCGGTCGAGGCGCCGCTCAGGCGCCCCACTCCACCCGCAGCGACGCGGGCCGGCCGGGCACGAGGCTGACCGGGAGCTGCGCCCCCGGGGTCACCCGGGCCAGCTGCAACGGCGCGACCTGCTCGGTGCGGGTCATCGCGAGGGGGATGCCGCTCGCGAGCACGACCGTGAGGTCGAGCTCGACCACGGAGTCCATGCCCAGCATCATCGGCAGCTGCCGTGCGTCGACGACGGTCGCCGTGGCGCGCACGCGCGCCACCTCGAGGGCCGCGTCGTCGGCGACGACCATGGCGGCCATCACGCGCTCGGCCTGGTGGAGCGACTCCTGCGCAGCGGCGAGGGTCGCTCCCATGTCCATCCGCTCGGACACGTCGTGCGCCCGGCGGGTCAGGGTCGCGAGGTCGGAGAGGAAGCCCATCTCAGACCACCGCGTAGATCTCGTTGAACCTCCGGCCGACGCCGCGGTCGGCCTGGATGCGGGCGCCCCAGCCCGCCTGGGCCGCGGCCCACGACTCGGCGTCCACGCCGAACATGCCGGCGACGACCGGCAGCTTGGCCTCGTCGTAGCCGTACGCGGCGATGCCCTTGACGATGCGCGCGTAGCGGTCGAGGTCGACGCCGGCGATGGGCTCGAGTGCGCCCGGGGCGGGCTCGGCGGTCATGGCGTGGACCGCCATGACGTCCATCTGCCGACGGTACGCGGCCGACTGCGCGGCCAGCGCGTCGGCCTGGTCGATGAGTCCGGGGGCGGCCTTCACCAGCTTCGTCATGTCGTCGAACTGCTTGAACATCTTCATCATGTCCTGCTCCTCGTGGGTGTGCGTCGTGTGCGGTGCGGTATCGGGCTGCGGCCGGATCGCGGTGCAGCGTGGCTGCGGGAACCAGACTCCGTCCCAGCAGCGCCGCGCGGATGGGCAGGCGCTGCTCGTTCCGCGCGGGGGATTGCTCAGGCGGGCGCTCGCGTTGCTCATGCCCGGCGCTCGCGATGCTCAGGGGCGGGGTGGGGCCGATCGGCGCCCCCGGCGGCGGAAGCTCGGGAGGCGACCCGCGGGACCGCTCCGAACCGCCCCCCGTTCGGGGGTGCCGTCGGGCCGCCTCGGCTCCGGCGTCCCGCCGTAATGTGAGACCACCGGCGTCGCCGGAGACCGAAGGGCCGGGATGGTGGCGTTGGAGTACGGGGAGTCGGCGGACCCGCCCCTCCCGCTCGACGAGAACTGGCCGCTCGTGGGGCGCGATGCGCTGCTCGAACGCGCCGCGACCGCCCTGCGCGCGGGCACCCGGACGATCCTCGCGTACGGGGCGTCCGGGATCGGCAAGAGCCGCCTCGTCCACGCCGTCGGCGAGCGCCTCGCCGACGAGGGCTGGCTCGTCCTCGCCGCGAGCGGCAACCCCGCCCTCACGGCGGTCCCGCTGGGCGCGCTCGCCCCGGTCCTGTCCGGCGAGGCCGGCGCCGCGGTCGCGCACGCCGGCGATCCGCTCGCCCTGTTCGGCGCCGCGGATGCCGCGCTGCGCCGGCTCGCCGGCGACCGCCCCGTCCTGCTCGTGGTGGACGACGTCTCGGTCGTCGACCCCGTCTCGATCGGCCTCCTCGCCCAGCTCGTCGCGAGCGGACGCCTCCGGCTGGCCGGCACGATCCGCGAGGGCGACCCCGTGCCCGAGGGCCTGCAGTCGCTCGCCGCGGCGGGCGACGCGATCCGGCTCGACGTGGGACCGCTCGACCCCGACCAGGTCAGCGAGCTCCTCACGCGCGTGCTCGGCGGGCCCATCGCGCACCGTGACGCGGTCGAGCTGCACCGCGCGGCGAACGGGAACCCGTTGTTCCTCCGCGAGCTCGCGATCGGGGCCGCCGAGGCCGGCAGCCTGACGGCGACGGACGGCCTGTGGCAGCTCGTGGGCGAACCCGTCGGCACCCCGGCGCTGCGGGACCTCATCCGGGCGCGGCTGCGCGTGCTCGACGACGACGAGCGCGACGCCGTGGAGCGGCTGGCGCTCTGCGAGCCGCTCGCGTTCGACGAGTTCGCTCGGCCCGGCGCGGCCGAGGCCCTCGCGCGCCTCGAGCTGCGCGGCCTCGTGCGCGTCGACGAGACGGGGCCGGGGGTGCGCATCGCCCTGGCGCATCCGCACTACGCGGCCGCCGTGCGCGAGAGCATGCCCCGCATCCGCGCGATGTCGCTCCTGCTCGAGCAGGCCGCGCTCGTCGCCGCGGGCCCGATGGAACCGGGCGACGAGCTCCGGGTCGCGGTCTGGCGGCTCGACGCCGGGCGCCCGTCGGATCCGGAACTGCTGTCGAGGTCGGCGTCCCTGGCCTGGACCGCCCACGATCGGCGGACGACCGAACGACTCGCGGCCGCCGCGATCGCGGCCGGCGCCGACGACCCGGGGATCCTGCGGTTGCACGGCGAGGCGCTGTGGTCGCTCGGCCGCGGCTCCGAGGCGCTCGAGGCCCTCGCCCGTGCCGAGGAACGCGCTCGCGGGACCGGCGCCCCGGAGGACGTGCTCGCCGCCATCGGCCGCGCACGGGTCGACGTGCTCGGCGGCGACGCGCTCGGCCAGTCGCGCGGGCTCGAGCTGGTGCGGGCGCTCGAGGCGGCGCTGCCGTCGCAGTGGAGCACGCTCGGGCTGAGCAAGGCGGTCCTGCTGACCAACCTGGAGCACGGCTCCGAGGCCCTCGCGACGGTCGAGGCATGCGCGTCCGCCGCCGACGACGGCGAGCCGGGGCGCTCGATGGTCGACCTCGCCTCGGCGATGCCGCTCTCGCTCGTCGGCCGATCGGACGACGCGATCGCCGCGGCCCGGCGCGCCGTCGACGCGACCGCCCGACCCGGCTCGCCCGTCCCCCGGCGCCGAGCCGGCGTGGTGCTCGCCGACGTGCTCGTCGCCGACGACCGCCTCGACGAGGCGCGCGCGACGGTGATCGACTCGCTCCACGACGCGATCCGCGACGACGACGAGCTCACCGCCCGCTTCGGCGAGTTCCTCATGGGCCGCATCTCCTGGCAGGCGGGCCGCCTCGACGCGGCGGCGCGCTGGTTCCGCGACACGATCGGCGGGGCGGCCCTCCACGGCCCGCCCTCGCTCGGCGAGTTCGCGCGCTGCTTCCTCGCGATCGTCCACGCCGAGCAGGGCGACGCGGCGACGGCGCGCGCACTGCGCGGCGAGGTGGTGTCCGGGCTCGAGGAGGACAGCTCGGCGACCGCGCTCGCCGACGCGTGGATCGACGCCGCCGAGGGCGCCGCCGACCGCGCCGCGCAACGGGTCCTCGCGCGCGTCGACGTCGTGGTGCCGCGCGGCGCCGTCATGGTGGCTGCGGCCCTGCTGCACCACGTGGGGCGCTTCGGCTCGCGCGACCACCTCGCGACGGCGGCCGCGCGCCTGGCCGAGCTGCACGAGCGGGCGCCGTCCGCCGGCACCGGGCTCCGGCTCGCGCAGGCCCGCGCGCTGGCGGACGCGGACCCGGCCGGACTCCGCCGGGCGGCGGCCGGATGGGAGCGCACCGGCAGCCTGCTCTATGCGGCCGAGGCGCACGCGGCCGCCGGCCAGGCGGCCCGGTCGCTGGGGCGCGGTCGCGAGGCGACCGCCGACCTGCAGCGCGCGGCGACGCTCGCCGCCGCATGCGAGGGCGCCCGGACTCCGCTGCTGCGCTTCAGCGAGACCACGGAGCCCCTGACGCCCCGCGAGCGCGAGATCGCGTCCCTGGCCGCGCAGGGCCTCAGCTCGAACGAGATCGCCGCGCGGCTGTTCCTCTCGCCGCGCACGGTCAACAACCACCTGCAGTCCACCTACGCGAAGCTCGGCATCCGGGGCCGGCACGAACTGCGCGCCTGACGCGGCGGCGCGGGCGCGCCGACCTCAGGCGGTGACGATCTCCGAGCGCACGTCCTCGAGGCGACCGGCGACGCGCGTCACCGCCTCGTGCGCGACGCCGAGGTCGTCGAGGCTCGTGAGCAGGGTCTGCACGATCCGGTCGAACGCGGCATCCGTGATCGCGAGGTCGGCGTGCGCGTCGCCGAGCGACCGGCCCGAGAAGACCTGCGGCCCGCCGAACGCCGCCCCGAGGAAGGCGCGCTGGTGGGCCTTCAGCCGCTCGAGGTCGACGCCCTCGAACCAGTGGCCGAGCTCGGGGTCGGCGACCACCCGGTGGTAGAACACCGTCACCGCCGTCCGCACCCCGTCGGGCCCGCCCACCTCGTCGTACAGCTCGGTCATCGCGCCTCCGTTCCGCTCGTCCCCACCGTGCCGGATGCCGCGTCCCGGCGACTGAGCATCGATTGCTCATTCCGCGACTCGCCCCGGCTCCGCCGACGTGGGAGCATGCCCGCATGGGGAGCCGCATCGAGTTCGAACGCGACGTGTTCTCGGCGACGGGGCTCACGCTGCTCGTCGACGGCGCGGCGCAGTCGCACGTCGACGCGATCGATCCGGAGCGCCTCTTCTTCGAGTACGTGCGCCGCATCGGGCACGTCGTCGACGCGATCGCGGACCCCGGCGCTCCGATCGGCGCGCTGCACCTCGGCGGCGGCGCGATGAGCCTCGCCCGCTACGTCGAGGCGACCCGCCCGGACTCGGTCCAGGTGGTCGTCGAGGCCGACGCCCGCGTGGTCGAGCTCGTCGGCGAGCGGCTGCCGCTGCCCGCGCAGGCGCGGATCGAGGTGGTCGTCGCCGACGCGCGCGACGCGGTCGCACGCCTGGCCGCCGGCCCCGCCCGGTTCGACGTCGTGATCGTCGACCTCTACACGCGGCTCGACGCCCCCGCGTTCGTGGACGAGCCCGCATTCCTCGGCGCCTGCCTGGCGTTGCTCGCGCCGGGCGGGGCGCTCGTGGTGAACGTCGCCGACGCCGCCGGGGGCCCGCGACTGGCGGCGCAGGCGCGCGCCATCGCCCGGGCGGACCCGGCCGCCGACCTGATCGTCGCCGGCGACCCTGCGGTGCTGTCCGGCGCGGAGGAGGGCAACGCGGTCATCGTCGCCGGCGCCGCGGTGCCCGATCGCGTGCGCGACCGGCTGCGGCGGGCGGGGCCGTTCCCGGCGGAGGTGCTCGAGGGCTCCCGTCTCGACGCCGCGCTGTGGGGCGCGTGCTGAGCGAGCGAGGGTAGCGTGGCATCCGTGCCCGACCTCGAACGACGCCTCGCCGTGAGCGGCCACGTCGCGCGCCTCGAGGAGTCGCGCACGCGACCGGGCGCCTGGACCCTGTACGTCGACGGCACGCCGCAGTCGCACGTCGACCTCGACGAGCCGGAGTGGCTCGGGTTCGAGTACGTGCGCCGCATCGGACACGCCATCGACCTCGTCCGGCCGCCCGGCGACCCGATCACGGCGGTCCACCTGGGCGGCGGCGCGTTCACGCTCCCCCGCTACGTCATCGCGACGAGGCCCGGTTCCCGCCAGCAGGTGATCGAGCTCGAGTCCGACCTCGTCGACCTCGTGCGCGGGCAGCTGCCGCTGCCGCGCGGCGCGCAGCTGCGCGTGCGGCACGGCGACGCGCGCGAGGTGCTCGCGAAGCTGCCCGCGGGCCTCACGGGCACGGTCGACGTGGTCGTGGTCGACATCTTCTCGGGCGCGCGCACGCCCGCGCACGTCACGAGCGCCGAGTTCCACGGCCTGGTCGCCCCCCGTCTCGCCCCGGGCGGCATCGTGGCGGTGAACGTCGCGGACGGCGCCGGCCTCGCGTTCGCGAGGTCGCAGGCGGCCACCCTCGCGCATGTCTACGAGCACGTCGCGATCGCGGCCGACACGGGCATGCTGAAGGGCCGCAGATTCGGCAACGTCGTCATGTACGCCTCGCACGACCCGCTCCCGTTCGACCCCATGCCGCGTCGCCTCGCGAGCGACCCGGCCCCGGCGAAGCTCGTCGAGGGCGACGAGCTCACGCGCTTCATCGCCGGCGCGCCGGTCGTGACGGACGCCACGGCGATCCCGTCGCCGCCGCCCTCGCGATCGGTGTTCCTCGCCAAGAGGTAGGCGGGCGCGTCAGCGCCCGTGACGGAAGCGGATCCCCTGGCCCGGCCGCACCTGGGCGAGCACGTCGAGCGACGCGGGCTCGACGATCGCGACGACGGGGTACCCGCCGGTCACCGGACGGTCCGCGAGCAGCACGGTGGGCACGCCCGCCCCGGTGACCTGGATGCCGCCGACGACGGTCGGCTCGCTCGGCAGCTCCACCGAGATCCGCCGCCCGAGCGCCGGGCCGTCGAGGCGCGCGCCGACGCGGTCGGCCGAGGCCGACAGGCGCCAGGGCGATTCGTACAGCGCCCGCAGCGCGGCATCCGTCACCCAGTCGGCACGCGGCCCCGGGAGCAGGCTGAGCGTCACGGGCCCGGTCGGCGGCGGCCACGCCGCGTCCTCGTCGAGCAGGGGCACGGATGCCGCCGGCTCGGCGCCGACGCGCAGCACGCGACCCGCGCGCACGGGCTCCGGCCCGAGCCCCGCGAGCGTGTCACGGCTGCGCGAGCCGAGCACGGGCGGCTCGTCGACGCCGCCCCGGACCGCGAGCGCGTAGCGCAGGCCGCGCACGGCCGTGCCGAGCTCGAGCGACGCACCGGCGGGGACCCGGTGCGCCCGGTACGGCCACGCGTCGCGACCGGCGACGCGGACCGGTCCCCACGCCCCGGCGACGGCGATCCAGACATCGGCGTCGGCGACCGCGCGGAAGCCGCCGAGCACGACCTCCAGGCCGGCCGCGTGGTCGGGGTTGCCGACGAGCCGGTTCGCGAGCGCCATCGCGCCGCGATCGAGGGCGCCGGATGCGGAGACGCCGAGGTGGGCGAGCCCGGGCCGGCCGAGGTCCTGCACGAGCACCGATCCCCCGGCGGCCTCGACGCGGAGTCCGGTCACGGCGTCACCGCCCGGAAGCGCACGGTCCGGCCCGGGGCGAGCAGTGCGGGCGGGTCGGCGTCGGGATCCCACAATGCCGCGCCGGTGCGGCCCACGAGGCGCCATCCGCCGGGGCTCTCCCTCGGATACGCACCCGAGAAGCCCGCCGCGAGGCCGATCGCGCCCCGCGGCACTCGCGTGCGGGCGACGTCGAGCCGCGGCACGTCGAAGGGCCAGTCGTCGGCCACGAGGTACGCGAAGCCGGGCGCGAATCCGATGAAGGCGACGCGCCACGCGGCATCCGCGTGCCGGGCGACGAGGTGCTCCGGCGAGACGCCGAGGACGTCCGCGGTGTCGGCGAGATCGTCGCCGCGGTAGTCGACCTCGACGAGCACCTCGCGGGGTGCCGGGGTCCTCCCGTCCGCCGAGCCGCTCGACCGCGCGACCGGCTCGGACGCGACGCGCCGCACCCATCCGGCCGCCGTCTCGAGGGGCAGCACGGCCGGATCGACCGCCACGAGCAGCGTGCGCGCGGCGGGCACCAGCTCGACGAGCCCCGTCGGCGCGTCGGCGGCGAGCGCGTCGTGGAGGGCGATCACGTCGCCGAGCCCGTCCACCTCGACGAGCAGCGCCGCCGGTCCCGACGGCAGCAGGCGCACCGGCCGGCTCATGCGAACGGCCGCAGCTCGTGCCCCGCCGCGGCGAGCGCGGACCGGACCGCTCGCGCGAGTTCCACCGCCCCCGGGGTGTCGCCGTGCAGGCAGAGCGAGTCGGGCTCGAGGTCGACACGGCTGCCGTCGTGGGCCGCGATCCCGCCGGTCTCGGCGAGTTCGAGCGCGCGGTCGACCGCGGCCGACGGCTCGTGGACGAGCGCACCCGCCTCGGCGCGGGGCACCAGGCGACCGTCGCCGAGGTAGGCGCGGTCGATGAACGCCTCCCGCGCGTAGCGGAGCCCGCGCTCGCTCGCCGCGGCCTCGAGCTCGCCCGCGGGCGGTCCCAGCAGCACGATCGCCGGATCGTACGCGGCGAGCGCCTCGGCGACGGCGGCGGCGGCGGCCCGGTCGGCGTCGAGCCGGTGGTAGAGCGCGCCGTGCGCCTTGACGTACCGGACCGCCGTGCCCGCGGTGCGCGCCACCGCGGCGAGCGCCCCGACCTGGTAGACCACCTCGGCGGCCACCTCCTCGGCGGACACCGCGAGCTCGCGCCGGCCGAACCCCGCGCGGTCGCGATATCCCGGATGCGCCCCGAGCGCGACCCCGTGCGCGACCGCCAGCCGCGCGCTGCGCGTCATCGTGAGCGGGTCGCCGGCGTGGAAGCCGCATGCGACGTTGGCGCTCGTGACCAGGGCGAACATGGCGTCGTCGTCGCCCATGCGCCACGCGCCGTATCCCTCGCCGAGGTCGGCGTTCAGGTCGATCGCGCGCTGCATGCTCCCATTCTGCCGCCGCGTCGCGCAGACTGGTCCGGGGAGGCGGCATGCGCGCACGGGTACTCGCGGCGACGGCGTCCGTCGTGCTGCTCGCGGGGTGCGCGGCCGGCCCCGATCCCGGTCCGGTGGTGAACCCGCCCTCGGCCGACTCGGTGCCCAGCGCCACCGAGCCGCCGGCCTCCCGGCCGCCCGTCCTCGCCCCGGCCGGCACCCCGCAGGTGCTCGCCGAGGGGCTCGAGGCGCCGTGGTCGGTGGTGCGACTGCCCGACGGCGGGGTCCTCGTGAGCGAGCGGGACTCCGGCCGCATCGTCGAGGTCCTGGATGACGGCACGCTCCGCGAGGTCGCGGTCGTCGAGGGGGTCGCCGCCGGCGGCGAGGGCGGCCTGCTCGGCCTGGCGCACCTGCCCGGCGACGGCGGCCGCGGCGAGGCGCTGTACGCGTACCACACGGGAGACGCCGACAACCGCGTCGTGCGGATGCCGCTCACGGGGGTCGCGGGCGACCTCGGGCTCGGCGATCCCGAGCCGATCCTCACGGGCATCCCCCGGGCGGGCAACCACAACGGCGGCCGGCTCGCGATCGGCCCCGACGGCTTCCTCTACGTCACGACGGGCGACGCCGGCGACCGCGGCGCCTCGCAGGACCCGGACTCGCTCGCGGGCAAGATCCTGCGGATGACGCCCGACGGCGAGCCGGCGCCCGACAACCCGTTCGGCTCGCTCGTGTGGTCGCTCGGCCACCGCAACGTGCAGGGCATCGCCTGGGATGCCGCGGGCGGCATGTGGGCCGCGGAGTTCGGCCAGAACACCTGGGACGAGCTCAACCGCATCGTGCCCGGCGGCAACTACGGCTGGCCCGAGGTCGAGGGGCGGGCCGACGACGGGCGGTTCACCGACCCCGCGGTGCAGTGGCCCACCGGCGAGGCGAGCCCCAGCGGCATCGCGGTCGTGGGCGACACCGTCGTGGTCGCGGCGCTGCGGGGCGAGCGGCTGTGGTGGGCCTCCCCTGCCACGGGTTCCCCGAGCGAGGTCGTCGACACGTACGCGGGCGAGTACGGACGGTTCCGCGACGTGATCGCCGGGCCCGACGGGGAGCTCTGGGCGCTCACGAACAACACCGACGGACGAGGGTCGCCGCGCGACGGCGACGACCGCCTGCTGCGCATCGAGCTCGCGGAGGGCGGCTGACCGGCCCCCGGATGCGGGACAGGCGAAATCGGTGTCGATCCCGGACCTCGGCGCTATTGTCGATCGCATGGCGGATCTCGGACGCGTTCGGGTCTGGGCGGAGGCGCTCATCGCCCTGCACCTCGACCCCTCCGTCTGGTCGTTCGAGTTCGACAACGCGAAGAAGCGCGCCGGGCTCTGCAACTACTCCGAGAAGCGCATCTCGGTCTCGAGGTACCTCGCGGCGCGCTACGACGACGACGAGATCCACCAGATCCTGCTGCACGAGGTCGCGCATGCCATGGCCGGCGCCCGCGCCGGGCACGGTCCGAAGTGGGCGCGCACGGCGGCCTCGCTCGGCTACGTCGGCCGGCGCACGCACGACGGCGCCGTCGCGGACGAGCTCGCCCCGTGGGTCGGGCACTGCCCGTCCGGGCACGAGCACTACCGCTACCGTGCACCGTCGCGGCCGCTCAGCTGCGGGCTCTGCCGGCGCGGGTTCGATCGCGCGAACCTCATCGTCTGGCGACGCCGGGAGATCACGGGCGCCATGCGACGCGCGGCCGCGAGCGCCGCCGCCGAGTGAGCCCCGACCCGGCACGGCGATCGGCGCACCGCGGTCGCATGCCGCGCGCGACATCCGTCATCCGATCGCGATGAAACGGGGACTCGCGAACGGGTAGGTTGGTGCGGTGCCCGTCTCGACCGTCTCGATCCCCGTCGGCCAGTGGTTCGCCGACGACAGCGGCAGGTGGTGGTTCGACTCCGGTTCGCTCGCGCTCGACTTCGCCTACACCGGCGGTCTCCCCGTCGCCGTCTCCCCCGAGCGCCTCCAGGCGCCCGACGACCTCACGGCCTGGCTGCGCGAGCGGTTCCCCATGACCGTCGGCGCCGCGCGCTCCCGCGACCTGTTCGACGCCCTCGCGCTTCGCGACGCGATCAGCCGGCTCGCGCTCGCGGCCGGACGCGGGGAGGCCAGGCGCGCAGCCGACATCGACGTCGTGAACCTCTACGCGGCGACGCCCGACATCCCGCCGACCCTCGACGGCGGCTCGCGCCAGGCCGGCCGCTCGGTGCAGACCGTGGGGCAGGCGCTCTCGACGATCGCACGCGACGCGGTCGACTGCTTCGGTCCGGCGAACGACGGCCGGGTGCGCGTCTGCGCGGGCGACTGCGGCATCGTCTACCTCGACACCTCGCGTGCGGCGAGCCGGCGCTGGTGCTCCATGCAGCGCTGCGGCAACCGCGCCAAGGTCCGCGCGCACCGCGCCCGCAAGTCGGCGAAGGTGCAGCTCACCGCCGCCTAGGCCGGGGCGCCCTCGCGCATCACGCGCGCCGTCGCGCCGTCGTCCCGCGCGGCCGAGCGCCGCAGCGCCGCCGGGTCGGCGCCGGCAGCGGTCGCCACGCGCCCCGCGACCGACGCGGTGGCGAGGTGCGCGACCGCGCGGCGCAGCCCCGAGTAGGCGGCGGATGCCACGGCCGCCTCGGGTGACGTGTCGTCGATGCCGAGCTCGATGAGCGCGTCGATCACCGCCCCCGCCGCGAGCACGTCGTCGGCCGCGAACCCTTCGTCGGCGCGGCCGGCGGCGACGACCGCGAGGTACGCGCGGCGGCCGAGGCGCTCCTGCTCGGCGAGGATCCACGCGGCGGCCGCCGCCGCGTCCCGCAGGTCCGCCGCGAGCACGGCCGCGTCGGGCGGTGCGGCGTCGAGGACGGCCTGCGGCACGAGGGGCGCGGCCGTGCGGGGCGCCGGCGCGGCATCCGTCGTCTGGTCGACCCACACGACCACCTGCACGCCCTCGGCGATGCGACGCGCGCCGCCCTCGCCCTGGTCGAACCGCACCTGGTACTTCGCCTGCGCCGCGGGGGCGGGAGTCGTCTCGCTCACCGCGACAGGGTACGCGACCGCGGCGCTCGTAGGGTGGGTGCATGACCTCGCATGTCGACGCACGTCCCGTGACGATCATCACCGGCGGAGGGCGCGGGATCGGCGCCGCGATCGCCGAGCGCCTCGCGGCCGAGGGCCACGACCTCGTGCTGACCTACCGCGAGCGACGCGACGCCGCCGAGCGCGTGGCCGACGGATGCCGCGCCGCGGGCGCACGGGTCGAAGTGCTGCAGCTCGACCAGGCCGACCTCGACGCGTGCGCGGAGCTCGTGCCCGAAGCCGTGCGCCGCCTCGGCCGCGTCACGGGACTCGTGAACAACGCCGGCATCACCGGGCGCATCGGCCCGTTCCTCGACGGATCGATCGAGGAGGCCGAGCTCGTCCTCCGCATCAACGTGCTCGCACCCATGGCGCTGTGCCGCGCCGCGATCGCGCACATGTCGACCGACCGCGGCGGGCCCGGGGGGTCGATCGTGAACATCTCGTCGGGCGCGGCGACGCACGGCGCCCCCGACACGTACATCCCCTACGCGGCGAGCAAGGCCGCGCTCAACACCATGTCGCTCGGCCTCGGCAAGGAGTTCGCGCGGCAGGGCGTCCGCGTGAACACCGTGTCGCCCGGAACGACGCGCACCGAGATCCACGCGGCGGCCGGGCGCCCGAACGCGCCCGACGAGCGCGCGGGCGGGATCCCGATGGGCCGGCCGGGCGAGCCGCACGAGGTCGCCGGGGCGGTCGCGTACCTGCTGTCGGATGACGCGTCGTACGTGACTGCGACCGACATCCGGATCTCGGGGGGCAAGTAGCCGCAGCGCCGTCTCAGGACGGCGGAAGCTGGGACGGCTCCCGCAGATCGTCATGAGCAGCCGCCGCTCAGCGGTGCAGCGCGGCGTAGTGCGCGAGCGCCTCGGCGTCGCTCGCACGTGCGGCCGCGCGCCGGGCCGCGTCGAGCGCCGCGACCGGGTCGGACTCGCGGCGGGCGATGCCGAGCTGCCGCTCGGCCTCGGCGAGACGCGTGCGCGCGTCGGCGCCGACGAAGGCGCGGGCGCGCTCCATCGCCGACCGTGCCACCGCGACCTGGCTCTCCGCGATGGCGATCGCGCCGGGCAGCGCACCCCGCGCTCCGTCGAGCCGGCCCTCCGCTCGGCGGGTCGCCGAACGGGCCACCTCGAGCCGGTCGCGGGCCGCGCGCAGCCGGTCGCGTTCGGCGAACGGGTCGCCGGCGTGCGCCTCGCGACCGACCAGGAGCGGCGAGCAGTCGCCGATCGCCCGGGCGAGCGCCGCGGCCCCCTCGGCATCGGTGGCCACGTCGCGCTCGGCGCGGGCGGCGGCGAGTTCGGCGGCGAGCGCCGCGGCCTCCGCCTCCGCCTCGTGGGCGGCGGTCGTGAGGTCGAGCTCGATGCGCTCGACGGCGGCGAGCTCGCGGTCGGCGAGGTCGAGCGCGTGCCAGGCGCGCTGGAGCTCGGGTGCGAGCGGGTGCGCGGCGTCGCCGAGATGCGCCTCGGCGGCCTGCACCGCGGACTGCGCGGCCGCGATGCTCCGGTCCGCTCGCGCCGTCGCGCCCTGGCCACCCGCGAGCGAGGCCGCGTCGAAGCGCGTGCCGAGCCGCGCGAGCAGCTCGGCGGCATCCGCCCTCCGCGCGCCCGACCGCTGCAGGCGCTCGCGAAGCGCGGGCAGGTCGCGGACGGCCTCCCGCTCCGCAGCGCGGCGCCCGGCGAGCCGCTGGTCGGCCTCGGCGAGCGTGTGCTCGATGGAGTCGCACAGGGACCCGATCCGATCGTTCCAGGAGCGTCGCCGAGCGGACGACTCCTCCGGAGCCTCGTCGAGCCGCTGCTGCAGCAGGAAGGCCTCGCGCAGCCAGCCTCGGGCACGGTCCACGGCCTCCGCGACCTCGCGGGCGGTCTCGGGCCCGAACTGCACCTCGGCGAACCGGACCTCCTGCTCCGCGTCGCGGACCGCTTCGTCCGCTCGGACCAGGCGTGACTTGGCCTGCGTCTCGAGCGCCCGGACCGAGCTGCGCTCGATGGCCTCGCGCCGCGTCCCGACACGGCGCAGGCCCACGACCACCCCGACGAGGACGAGCACCGCGGCGCCGATCCCGACGAGCGAGGGCACCACGAGTTCCAGTCCGCCCATGCCGCGAGTCTAGGCACTGGGGTTCGGCGCGGACAGGGCTCCGACCGGGAGCCCGCCGAGCGCCGGCCGGGAATCCGGCGCGGGCCCTTGGCCGCGGCATCCGGCACCCCTAGCCTCGACGCATGCGAGTGCTGCTGAAGCTCACCCTCGACTGCGATGCGGATGCCGCATGGCGAGCGATCCGCAGCCCCGCGGTGCTGCGCGAGGTCGTCGCGCCGTGGCTCGACTTCGAGTCGCTCGAGGGCGCCGGCTTCCCCGCGACCTGGCCCGAGGGGCCGCACCGCCTGCGCGCGCTCGCGTTCGGCATCGCGCCGACCGGCGAGGAGATCATCGACGTGTCGTACCCGGGCGGGCTGCCGCCCGGCGTGAAGATGCTGCGCGACGGCGGCGGGGCCGTGTCCGGGCCGCTCGCCGCGTTCCGGCACTGGGACCACCGGATGGCGATCTCGCCGCTGCCCGACGGGCGGACCCTCTACCGCGACCAGCTCCGCGCGAGCGCGGGAGCCCTCGAGCCGCTGCTGTGGTACCCGACCTGGGCGTTCTGGCAGTACCGCGGCATGCGCCTGAAGCAGCTCGCGCCCACGTGGGCGTACGACCCGCCGGGCACGGCCGACGCCGACCGCGCGGCATCCGTCGCCGCCGTACGGAGCGGGGCATGACCGCGAGCCTCGGCGCCCTGCAGCTCGCGGACTGGCGCCGCCGCGTCTTCGGCCTCTACGCCGGCGTGCGACACCTGAGCTCCCACGATCCCGCGCAGGGCCACGAACTCTGGCGGTCGGGCCGCGACGAGCTGTTCGCCGGCCACCCGCAGTCGCCGCTCCTGCCCGACGACCGGGCGCGCTTCACCGGACTCACGGTGGCGCGGTACGACCCCGACTGGCGCTTCGAGCTCGAGGTGCGCCGGCCCGACGAGCCGGTCCGCATGGTCGTCGACAGCTCGACCGACGGACCCATCCCCTTCTCGCTCGTCGGGACGGTCCGCATCCCGTACCTCGGCACGCTCGACGTGTGGCGACTCACGGCCTACGGCGGCGGGCTGTTCCTGCCCGTGAAGGACGGGCTCGCCGGGCAGCCGGGGGGCACGTACGGGGGCGGCCGCTACCTGCTCGACACGATCAAGGGCGCCGACCTCGGCTCGGGCGCCGACGACGACAGCCTCGTGGTCGACTTCAACTTCGCCTACAACCCGTCGTGCGCCTACGACCCGTCGTGGTCGTGCCCGCTCGCTCCGGCGGGCGACACGCTGCAGGACGAGATCCCGGTGGGCGAGCGGATGCCGCGCTGACGCGCACTCCCGCTCCGCGGACGTTCGGGCGCGCCGCCGCGGGCGGCTCACAGGCTCACCCCCGCCGCGTCCGCTATGGTGGAGGTCGGCGAGCGCGACGATCGCGCCGCCTGCGTCGTAGACACGCTCCCGGGCCCAGCGCCCGATGACTTCATACGGCGAACGGATTCGCCGACCGGCGTCTTCGCCATCTTCATCCCATCGCCGGGTCTCGAGGCGCCGCTGCGCGCCTCCTCGACCCGCGCATGGGTGCCATCCCGAACGGATCCCCCTTTGACGGACCTCACCTTCGGCGCGCTCGGCGTGCCCGCACCGCTCGTCGCGGCCCTCGCCGCCGACGGCAAGACCACCCCCTTCCCCATCCAGGCCGACACGCTGCCCGACACGCTCGCCGGACGCGACGTGCTCGGCCGCGGCAAGACCGGCTCGGGCAAGACCATCGCCTTCGCGCTGCCCATGGTCGCGCGCCTCGGCACGTCGCTCGCGGGCGGCACGCGCCGCGCGGGCCGGCCGCTGGGCCTCGTGCTCGCCCCCACCCGCGAGCTCGCCACCCAGATCAGCCAGACGTTCGAGCCCCTCGCGGCCGCGTACGGGCTGAAGGTCACCACGATCTTCGGCGGCATCAACCAGACCCGCCAGGTGACCGCGCTGCGTGCCGGCGTCGACATCGTCGTGGCCACGCCGGGCCGCCTCGAGGACCTCATGAAGCAGGGCTTCCTCTCGCTCGACGCCGTCGAGATCACCGTGCTCGACGAGGCCGACCACATGGCCGACCTCGGCTTCCTCCCGGTCGTCACGCGCATCATGGACAAGACCCCCCGGGGCGGCCAGCGCATGCTCTTCTCGGCCACGCTCGACAACGGCGTGGACAAGCTCGTGAAGCGCTACCTGCAGAACGAGGTGCTGCACTCGGTCGACGAGGCGAACTCCCCCGTCGCCGCGATGACCCACCACGTGTTCGAGATCGACGACGTCGACGCGAAGAACGAGCTGGTCCGCACGCTCGCCTCGGGCACGGGCCGCCGCATCCTCTTCATGCGCACCAAGCACCACGCGAAGAAGCTCGCGAAGAAGCTCACCGAGCAGGGCATCCCCGCGGTGGACCTGCACGGCAACCTGTCGCAGCCGCAGCGCGACCGCAACCTCGCCGCGTTCGGCGACGGCTCGGTCAAGGTGCTCGTGGCCACGGATGTCGCGGCGCGCGGCGTGCACGTCGACAACGTCGAGCTCGTCATCCACGTCGACCCGCCCATGGAGCACAAGGCGTACCTGCACCGCTCGGGCCGCACCGCGCGCGCCGGCAGCGAGGGCGACGTCGTGACGATCTGCCTGCCCGCGCAGAAGCAGGACCTCAGGACCCTGCTCCGCAAGGCCGACATCCGCGTCACGCCGCAGCAGGTCACGTCGGACTCCCCCGCCGTCGCGAAGCTCGTGGGCGACGTCGCGCCGTACGTGAAGCCCGCGCCGCGCGAGGTGCGCCAGCCGCAGGGCGGCGGGCGCTCGCAGGGCGCCAACGCCCAGCGCAAGCGGGCCGCCCGCGCCGGCGAGCCGCAGCCCGCCGGCCAGGGTCGTCGCAGCCGTGGCCGCGGCGGGCAGTCCGACGTGGCGCCCGCGGCGCCCCGCCGCGACCGCTCGGGCCGTCCCGCCGAGGCCAAGGCGCACGCGCCCGGCCAGTCCGGCGGGCAGGGCCGCGCCGCGCAGTCGTCGAGCGCCCCGCGCGCGGCATCCGGCCGCCACGGCCAGAAGGCGCCCCTGCGCGTCGGGAGCCTCGTGTCGCCGTCGCGCTCCACGCGCACCAACCGACGCGCGCAGGGCTGACCCCTCGCCCGACCGGACGGCCCCGCACCTCGTGGTGCGGGGCCGTCGCCATGTCAGGTCGCGAAGTCCGGCCGGAGGCTCCAGGCGGTCGAGGCCTCGAGTCGGGCCAGCAGCCCCAGCGCCGTCAGGCGGGCGTGGTCGTCGCCCACGGTGCTGTAGACGTCGATCGCGAGCGGCGGCGGCTCGCCCACGCGCGGCAGCTCGACCTCGGCCCACGCGCCCGGGGCGAGCGGCACGCGCGCCCGCACGGTGCCGGCGCCGACGACGCGGGACTCGGCGACGAGCGCGATCACCGCGAGCGCGTCGATGCGCGTCGCGGGGCTGCGCAGCACGATCGTCGCGCAGTACTCGGCGGGTGGTCCGGCATGGTGGCCGGGCCGCGGCGGCGGGCTCATGATGGCCGCAGGCTACGCCCGGGGGCTGGACGGATGCCGCGTCGCGGCCGTGCGAACGGTGGGCGCCGGTCGTGCGCCGAGCCGCGGCATCCGCCGATTTCGCCGGTGACGGGAGCCCGGGTTAGCCTGAGGCGCATGAGCACCGAGGTCGCTGCCGAAGTCGTCATCCGTCCCGTCCGAGACTCCGATGTCGAGGCGTTGGGCCGTGTGCACGCGCAGTGCTGGCACGAGGACTACGACAGCCTCGTCGACGCGGCCACCCTCGCGAACCTCTCGCCCCGCCGCATGGCCGAGCTCTGGTCCCATTGGATGGGCCAGGGCGACCGGTTCACCCACGTCGCGGCGCTCGTCGACGGCGAGATCGTCGGATTCGCCGGTGCCGGTCCCGCCCGCGATGCCGACGCGCCGCGCGAGCGCGAGCTGTTCTTCATCCACCTGCTCGACGCGCACCACGGCAAGGGCATCGGGCAGAAGCTGTTCGACGCGACCGTGGGCGACGACTCGGTGTACCTGTGGGTTCCGTCAGCGAACGAGCACGCGGTGGCGTTCTACGCGCGCAACGGCTTCGCGGCCGACGGCGCGTCGCACGACGAGCCGTTCCTCGGCGAGACCATCCACGAGATCCGGATGGTGCGCTAGGCGCTCGCGGGCCCGACGCGGTCCAGTCGGCGCCGGCGTGGCGCCGCCGGCCTACGGCAGTGCGCCGACCGAGGCCAGCGCGCGCCGCAGGAGCACGCCGCGCCCGCCCTCCATCTCGGCACCCAGCGCCTCGCTCGCGGCCTCCTCGGGCGTGACCCAGGTGACCTCGAGCGCGTCCTGGCGAGGCTCGCAGGTTCCCGTGACGGGCACGACGTAGGCGAGCGACACCGCATGCTGGCGTTCGTCGGTGAACGGCGAGAGCCCGGGCAGCGGGAAGTACTCGGCGACGGCGGCCGGCACCGGGCTGGCCGGAAGCAGCGGGAAGGCCATGGGGCCCAGGTCCTTCTCGAGGTGGCGGAACAGCGCGTCGCGGATCGTCTCGCCGTACATCACGCGGCCCGAGACGAGGGTGCGGGTCATCTCGCCGACCGCGTTGGCGCGCAGCAGCATCCCCACCTCGATGACCTGCCCGACGCCGTCCACGCGCACGGGCACCGCCTCGACGTAGAGCAGGGGCAGCCGGCCCCGCACCTCCGCGAGCTCGATGTCGCTCAGCCAGCCCGGGTTCGCGGGCGGCTGCACGACGGGCTCGTCGCCGGGATTCCAGTCCGGGTCGGGTGTGCGCACGGCCATGCCTCGATTCTGCCCCACGGCGGCCCGGCTCGTGCGGAGGGCGCCGGGCGCCACGCGAGGGCTCGCGACACGCCGCCTCACGCGAGCGGTGCGCGGCGTGTCGCGCGCCCTCGCGTGGGCGGCCCAGCAGCGGCGGCCCCGGTGGGCCGGGGTACGATGCCCCGATGCGGATCGACGACGAGGCGGTGCTGTGGTCGGCATCGCCGGCCGACCGGGCCGGGCGGCCCCTCCTGGTGCTGCTGCACGGCTACAACTCGCACGAGGGCGACCTGTTCGGCCTGAGCCCGTACCTCCCGCTGCGACCGGCGATCGCGAGCCTGCGCGCCCCACTCGCGACGGGGTACGGGCACGCCTGGTTCCCGCTGCCCGAGCGGCTCGACGACGAGCTCTCGACGGAGGACGCCGAGGCCGCGACCACCGCCGTGCTCGAGTGGCTCGATCGCGTCGCACCGGAAGCGGCATCCATCGGCCTGCTCGGCTTCTCGCAGGGCGGGGCGATGGCGATCGAGCTGCTGCGCCGGGCACCGGAGCGGTTCGCGTTCGCGGTCAGCCTCGCCGGGTTCTCGCTCCCCGGCGAGCGCGAGGGCGACGAACGGATGTCGCAGCTCGCGCCGCCCGTGTTCTGGGGCCGCGGCACGGCCGACGACGTGATCCCCGCCGAAGCGGTCCGGCACACGCAGGACTGGCTGCCCGCGCACGCGCAGGTCGACCAGCGGGTCTACGAGGGACTCGGCCACTCGGTCTCCGAGCGGGAGCTCGCCGACGTGACCGCGTTCCTGGCTGCGCGCTACGCGGCCTGACGGACGCGTCAGACGCCCGCGCCGCCGCCTCCGCCGCCCGCGGCATCGCCCGCGCGGCGCGCCGCGTCGCGCTCGGCGATGCGGCGCTTCTCGGCGCGCACGCCAGCCTGCCGCGCGCGCTCCTCGACGAGCCACGCGGGCGGCGCCTCGAGCAGCTGCTTGATCTCGGCCGTCGTGAGCGGCTGGTCGATGCCCGAGCGGGCGAGGCCAGAGTTCGAGACGCCGAGCTTGGCCGCGACCACGCTCCGCGGGTGCGGCCCCTCGCGACGGAGGGTGGCGAGCCACTCGGGCGGGTCGGACTGGAGCGACGCGAGCTCGTCGCGCGTCACGTCGCCGGACCGGAACTCCTCGGGCGCGGCGTCGAGCAGGATGCCGAGCTTCTTCGCCGCCGTCTCGGGCTTCATCGTCTGGGAGGGGCGGGGCTTCGACTCGTTCACGACTCCACGGTAGTCGGCTTCGCCACCCGCCGCAGGCGCCGACTACCCTGAGAGGGCCGCTCGGCGCGGCGGAAGGGGGCTGACGTGTCGCTGCGGCTGGACTACGTCGCGGGGGTGAGCCCGGCGAAGTGGGTGCGCGCGTGGGCCGATCGGCGCCCCGACCTGCCGCTCGAGGCCGAGCGCGTCGACGAGGCGGCGCAGTGCGACCGGCTCCGCTCGGGCGAGGCCGACCTCGCGTTCGTCCGGCTCCCCGTCGACGAGACGGGCCTGCATCGCATCCAGCTGTGGGAGGAGGTCGCGGTGGCGGCGCTCCCGAAGGACCATCCGCTCGCCGAGGCCGACGAGCTCGTGCTGGGCGACCTGGCCGACGAGCCCCGGGCGCCCGCGCAGGACGATCCCGCGATGACCCTCGAGCTCGTCGCCGCGGGCACGGGCTACGCGATCCTGCCGCACAGCCTCGCCCGGCTGCACCATCGCCGCGACGTCGTCGCGATCCCGGTGACGGATGCCGCGCCCACGCGCATCGCGCTGGTGTGGCTGGTCGAACGCGACGACGACGACATCCAGGAGTTCGTCGGGGTCGTGCGCGGCCGGACGGCGCGGAGCTCGCGCGGCGCCGACGAGTCCGACGGCGCGGACGGGGCGGCGGCCGCGACGCCCGCCCCGGACGCGCGGAACCGGCGATCGACGGGCGGACAGCCGCGCGGAGGGCGCTCGGCCGCCGGCGCGCGCGGGAGCCGTCGGCATCGCCGTGGCGGTCGACGACGGTGAGCCGCCCCTTCCTCTTCATCTCGGCGCGTCCCGAGGTCGAGGCGGTCGGACCCGAGTACGAGTCCGTCCGCCGCGCGACCGGGCTCGACGCAGGACGCCTCGAGCACCTCCGGATCGACGTCGAACCGCTCCGCGACGTCGTGCCGCAGCGCTTCGCGGGCGTCGTCGTGGGCGGCAGCCCGTACAACGTCACGACGCCCCACGAGCACAAGCACGCGGTGCAGCGCCGCGTGGAGGCCGACCTGGCCCGCCTCGCCGAGCACGCGCTCGAGCGCGATCATCCCGTGCTGTTCACGTGCTACGGCATCGGCGTACTCACCCTGGTGCTCGGTGGCGAGGTGGGCACGCGATACGGCGAGGAGGCCGCCGCGGTCGAGATCACCCTGACGGACGAGGGCCGCGCCGACCCGCTCGTGGGTGTGCTGCCGGACCGGTTCGACGCCCTCGTCGGGCACAAGGAGGCGACGGAGCGACTGCCCTCCGACGCGGTCCACCTCGCCGGCTCGGCGGCGTGCCCGGTGCAGGTGTACCGGGTCGGGCGCAGCGTGTACGCGACCCAGTTCCATCCCGAGGTCTCGACGGCCGACTTCATCGCCCGCGCCGAGGTCTACCGGCACCACGGGTACTTCCCCGCGCGCGAGCTGCACGCCGTGGCCGCCCGCCTCGCCGCGGCATCCGTCACCGAACCGCAGCGGATGCTGCGGCGCTTCGTCGAACTCGCCGGCGGCTGACCCGGCCGAGCCGGGCCGCGCCGCCCGCCGAACAGGCCGAGGGCCCGGCCGACACGCGTCGACCGGGCCCTCGGGTTCGTCTCGTCTGGACTCAGGCGGTACGACGGCGGTTCACGATGAGGCCGTAGATCAGCAGCACGACGATTGCGCCGCCGATGGCGAGCAGCCAGGTGCTGAGGTCCCAGAACTCCTCGAGGCCGACGCCGAACAGCACGCTGCCGAGCCACCCGCCGAGCAGGGCGCCGACGACGCCGAGCAGCAAGGTGATGAGCCATCCGCCGCCCTGCTTGCCGGGCAGGATGAGCTTGGCGATCGCCCCGGCGATGAGGCCGAGGAGGAGGAAAGCAAGGAAACTCATTGAGCACACTCCTTCTCTTGTGTAGGCACCACTGTCCTCCTGAGAGACTCCTGAGTGCAAGAGGTTGCGCTGGCGTGTCGGAACGCGCTATCGGGTGGAAATGCGCGCGAGGCCGCGGCGGGGCGGCGCCGAACACACTGAAACTGATACTTCCTCATCTATCGTTGCCGCGCGCGACGGGCGAGCGTACCCTGTCGCCATCCGCGCGGCCCGAGGGCCGCCCGACACCCGAAGATCGACCCGATGCCCCCGCGCGGCGCGGACGGGGAGCGCCACCCGACGTTCCCCTTCCCACGGGCGGATGACGCCCGGCAACCCGATGGGGGAATCATGCGAAGGATCCTTGCGACGCTCGCGCTGTCCGGCATGCTGGTCGGCGCTTCGGCGATGGGTGCGGTGGCCGCGCCGCTCCCCGACAACTGTACGAAGGACCGCGGCACGGTCACGTGCGAGACCTTCGACGGCCCGGGCAGGAACCAGGCCGGAGTCGGCTCGTACAGCTCCCAGGAGACGAAGGGCAACACCAAGAACACGAGCCCGGAACCCCAGGATCTGCAGAGCGACTGCGAGGTGAACCCGCCGTCGAGCCAGGGCCGGCCGAACACGTGCCCGGAGTGAGGCAGCCTCACCCGTGCCGCCCCCGCCTCCACCGCGAGGCGGGGTCCGTCCTCGCTCCAGCAGGCCGACGGCGCGGTGGTTGCGCTTGCGCTCCCCCGCCGGAACCGGTAGTCAGGGCGCGTGAGGCGCGTGACGGCCCCATGGGTCCTGCATGTCGACCTCGACCAGTTCATCGCCGCGGTCGAGGTGCTGCGTCGACCCGAGCTGGCCGGCCTCCCGATCATCGTCGGCGGCCGCGGCGACCCCGCCGAGCGCGCGGTGGTCTCGACCGCGTCGTACGAGGCCCGCGAGTTCGGCGTCGGCTCGGGGATGCCGCTGCGCATCGCCGCGCGGAAGGTGCCGGATGCCGTGATCCTGCCGGTCGACGCGGAGGCCTACGTCGCGGCATCCGAGGAGGTCATGGCGACCCTGCGGGCGCGACCCGGCGCGACCGTGCAGGTGCTCGGCTGGGACGAGGCCTTCGTCGGCGTCGAGACCGACGATCCCGAGACGTACGCGCGCGACCTGCAGCACGCCGTCCTCGACCGGACCCGGCTGCACTGCAGCGTCGGGATCGGCGACACGCTCGTCCGCGCGAAGGTCGCGACGGGGTTCGGCAAGCCCGCCGGCATGTTCCGGCTCACGGCGGAGAACTGGCTCGAGGTCATGGGAGACCGGGCCGTGATCGAACTCTGGGGCGTCGGCACGAAGGTCTCCCGGCGGCTCGCGGCGCACGGCATCCGCACGGTCGCGCAGCTCGCCGACGCCGACGCCGCCGTGCTGGCCGGCGAGTTCGGGCCGCGCATGGGCCCGTGGTACCGGCAGCTCGGGCGGGGCGAGGGAGCGCGCGTCGTCGACGACACTCCCTGGGTCGCGCGCGGGCACAGTCGCGAGACGACCTTCCAGCAGGACCTCACCGACCCCGCCGAGGTCGAGGCCGCCCTGCGGGAGCTCGCCGCACACGTGCTCGACGACGTCGCGGCCGAGGGCCGGCCGGTCATCGGCCTCACCCTCAAGGTGCGCTACGCGCCGTTCATCACCAAGACCCACCAGCGGCGGATCCCCGAGACCTCCGACCGGGACGACGTGACGGCCCGGATGCTGCAGCTCGCCGGGGACCGCATCGAGCCCGGCCGCGCCATCCGACTGCTCGGACTGCGGGCCGAGATGCCGATGCCGGCCGACGCGCGCGAGGGGCACACGCCGACCCGCAGCGGATGGTGAGCCCGGAGACGACCGAAGCCCCTCGGTGAGGAGGGGCTTCGGCATGGCGGTACCGGTGGGATTTGAACCCACGGTGGGCTTTCACCCACACAACTTTTCGAGAGTTGCACCTTAGGCCGCTCGGACACGGTACCGGGATCGATGATAGCCGGATCGCCGTCGGGTACCAAAACGAGGCGGCGGGCGGCGGGCCGGGAGGAAGGGCCAGCGACCACGCGCGGCGGGCACGGCGAACCTTCAGCGACCGCCCAGCCTCGGGTCGTAGCGTCGCGGCGTGACCGACCGTCCCGAACGCGCGCCGGGTGCCGGCGTGGCATCCGCCCTCGTCACCTTCGCCCTGCTGGGCGGTGCCGTGCTCGCCGCGCGCGGGGCGTGGCGGCGGTTCCGCGCCGGCATCACGCGGAACAGCATGATCCTCAACGAGACGCTGCCGGTGCACTCGAAGTGGTGGCGCGACCACGCGAAGGTCCGCGGCGAGCTCCTCTACGTCGCGATGGGCGACAGCGCGGCGCAGGGCATCGGCGCGAGCCGGCCCGATCACAGCTACGTCGGCGTCCTCGCCCGGCTGATCCGCGACACGACCGGCCGCTCGGTGCGCGTCGTGAACCTCAGCGTGTCGGGCGCGACCTCCGCGCTCGCCGTGCAGGACCAGCTCCCGAGGCTCGCGAAGTACCGCCCCGACGTCATGACGGTCGCGATCGGCGCGAACGACATCGCGAAGTGGGACCCGCAGGCGTTCGAGCGGAACCTGCGGACCATCCTCGACGCGGTCCCGCCGCACGCGCTCGTGGCCGACCTGCCGTTCTTCTACTTCCCGCAGAACGAGCGCAAGGTCGCGGTCGCGAACGACATCCTCCGCCGCCTCGCCGACGAGCGCGGGCTCACGGTCGTCCGGCTGCATCGCGAGACCCGCCTCCGCGGATTCCGTCGCATGTTCACGCACTTCGCGAACGACTGGTTCCACCCGAACGACCACGGCTACCGGGTGTGGGCCGACGCGTTCCGGGGTGCGCTGCTCGCGTCGCTCGCCGAGCGGTTCCCGGCTCCGGCCGACACGGCGGATGCCGCGGCGGAGCTTCCCGCGGATGTCGGGGGCCGCGCCTAGGCTCGCAGCATGCCGAAGCCCACGACCGCGTTCCGTTGCACCGAATGCGGCTGGAGCACCGTCAAGTGGGTCGGGCGCTGCGCCGAGTGCCAGCAGTGGGGCACCGTCGTCGAGTCCGGCACCGGGACCGGACTCACGCGGAGCCTGCAGCCCGTGGCGCCGTCGTCGGCGCGAGCCGCGCGCCCGATCCGCGAGGTCGAGGCCGAGGACTCGGCCCACCGCCCGAGCGGCATCGGCGAGTTCGATCGCGTGCTGGGCGGCGGCATCGTCGCGGGGGCGGCCATCCTCCTCTCGGGCGAACCCGGCGTCGGCAAGTCGACGCTGCTGCTCGAGGTCGCGGCGCGCGTCGCGGCGACCGGGCGCCGCGTGCTCTACGTCAGCGCCGAGGAGTCGACGGCGCAGGTCCGCCTCCGCGCCGGCCGCACGGGCGCCCTCCACGACGAGCTCTACCTCGCCGCGGAGACCGACCTCGCGACGATCCTCGGCCAGGTCGACGAGGTGCAGCCCGACCTGCTCATCGTCGACTCCGTGCAGACCGTGTCGAGCTCGCTCTCCGACGGGCTGCCGGGCCAGCCGAGCCAGGTGCGCGAGGTGGCGTCGACGCTCATCCGCGTCGCGAAGGAACGCCAGCTGCCCGTCCTGCTCGTCGGCCACGTCACGAAGGACGGCACGATCGCCGGCCCGCGCCTCCTCGAGCATCTCGTCGACGTGGTGTGCCAGTTCGAGGGCGACCGGCAGACCGCACTGCGGTTCGTCCGCGCCCTGAAGAACCGGTTCGGCCCGACCGACGAGGTCGGCTGCTTCGAGATGACGGGCGACGGCATCGCCGAGGTGCCAGATCCCTCGGCGCTGTTCCTCAGCCGCTCGCGGAGCGCCGTGAGCGGCACGTGCGTCACGGTGGCCCTCGAGGGTCGGCGTGCGCTCCCGGTCGAGGTGCAGGCGCTCGTCGTCGGCACGAAGGCGCCGCAGCCCCGGCGCGTGGTCAACGGCGTCGACCCGTCGCGCGTCGCCATGATCATCGCCGTGCTCGAGCGCCGTGCGGGCCTGCGCCAGCTCGGCGAGCACGACGTGTACGTCTCCACGGTTGGCGGGGTTCGACTCATCGAGCCCGCGGCCGACCTCGCCATCGCCGTCGCCATCGCGAGCGCCATGCGCGACCGCGCCGTGCCCAACGACCTCGCCGCCGTCGGCGAGATCAGCCTCGCGGGCGAGGTCCGGCCGGTCGCGTCGGCCAGGCAGCGCGCCTCCGAGGCGAACCGGCTCGGCTACCGGGCCCTGCTCGACGACGAGCTCGGGAGCGTCCGGGCCGCGGTCGACCGCGCCATGATGGTCGCCACCGGGCCGCGCGAGCGCGAGCTCGACGCCGCGTTCTGAGGCTCGGTCGCCGACGCGGCGCGGTGCGGTGCGGTGGCGCGAGCCCTACGCCTCGAGCGCCTTGAGCAGCTCGGCCGGCGACGCCTGCATCGGGTGGGGGCCGGCGATGTCGAGGAACACCGTCGTGATCGTCGATTCGTAGCGCTTCAGGAAGGTCCGCAACCATGCCGGGCTCTGGAGTCCCACCGCGGGCGGCAGGTTGGCGGGCTTGTTCAGCGCGTCGCTGAACAGGAGCAGCGCCACCTCGCCCGTCCTCGGGTCGCGGTACGTCCACACCTCGCCCCCGTCGAGCGGCGCGTCGCGCGGTCCGGGCTTGATGAGCGGTACGACGGTGTTGCCGTGGCGGAGCGCGAGCGCGACCGCCGCCATGTCCTGCCGTTCGAGCGCCTCGGCGAGCGCCTGCGAACGGAACTCCACGGGCGCGCCGCCCTTCGAACGCTTCGATCCGGCCATCCGACCAGCCTACCGAGGCGTTCGGAGGCGGCGGTCCCGTTCGAGAGCGGGATGCCGCCGCAGGGCTTTGTGCCCTTTCCCGTCCCGGCCCGGAGCCCCACGATCAGGAGGGGCGAGGTCGGCGTCCGCGTCGCCGGCCCACGAAGGAGTGACCATGGCCGCGAAGTTCGAGGTGTACACGGATGCCTCGGGAAAGTACCGATTCCGCCTCAAGGCCACCAACGGACAGGTCATCGCCGTCTCGGAGGCGTACGACTCGAAGTCGTCCGCGATGAACGGCATCGATTCCGTGAAGCGGAACGCCCCGGACGCTCCCGTCGTGGAGGTGTAGCGATCGCATCGACGCGCTCCGCCCCTCCGGCCGGAAGCGCCGGTGGGGTCGCCGCGCACGTCAGTAGAGCAGGAACTGCTTCGTCGTCTCCGACTCGAAGCCGTCCACCGTCACGCCGAGGTGGTACGACGCTCCCCCGCCGGGGGCCGGCGAACGCTCGCCCTCGCAGGTGTCGACGCTCGAGCGCGTGCGGTCCCACACGAGCGGGGCGCTCGAGGAGACCGGCTTGCCCGGCTCGAGGGAGACCACCGCGTCGACCGGATCGACCTGGCAGTCGGTCGACGACCAGTAGACCTCGTTGCCGCTGCGCACCGTGAACGCCTGCGCCTTCGTGCCGACGTTCATGACGCAGACGTTCGGACCCGTGTTCGTGATGGTCACCGAGAGCCGGGGCTGCTCCCCGGCGGCGTAGGCGGCGGCATCCGTGACGGCCTCGACCGTGACCTGCCCGTCGACGCACTCGGCGCCGTCGACGGCGGCGGCGGCCGTCGGTTCCGGCTCCGCGGTCGCGGACGGGTCGCCTGCGGGTGGCGACGCCGTCGGCAGGGCGGATGGCGTCGCCGACGGCGGCACCGTCTGCGCGACCTCCCCGCCCTGGCTCGCGCCCGGACGGACGATCACGAGCGCGACCGCGACGACGACCGCGACGAGCCCCAGCAGCACCATCGCCCGCCGTCGCCGGTAGACGCGCGCGGGCAGGCGCCCCTGCGTGGTGCGGTCGGCGGTCATGGGCACAGGTTAGGGCCGGGCGCGAGCCACGACCGTGCGGTCGCCCGGCGCGCCCGGGACTCGTCGAGGAACGCTCAGAGGACTTTCAGCATCCGGGTGTTGCCGAGGGTGTTCTGCTTCACGCGCGCGAGGTCGAGGAACTCGGCGACGCCCTCGTCGTGGGAGCGGACGAGCTCGGCGTAGAGGGCGGGGTCCACCGACTCGGCGCCCATGTCCTCGAATCCGTGCCGGCTGAAGAACCCGACCTCGAACGTGAGGCAGAACAGCCGGCTGAGGCCGAGCTCGCGGGCGTCCTCCTCGAGGACGTCGAGGAGCGCGTGGCCGACGCCTCGACCCAGCCAGTCGTCGCGCACCGCGAGCGTGCGGACCTCGCCGAGGTCCTCCCACATGACGTGCAGTGCGCCGCAGCCCACCACAGCGCCGTCGGCCGCTTCCGCGACGCGGAACTCCTGCACGTCGCCGTACAGGTCGACGCGTTCCTTGCCGAGCAGGATGCGTCGGGCCACGAGCGGCTCCACGAGCTCCACGATCCTCGGGACGTCGCGCGTGCGCGCCTTGCGCACGATGAAGGGCGGCTGCGTCATCCGCTCATCGTATTCCCCGGCGACGGCCGCCCCGTGCGCGCGCGTTCGCCCGCCGGCGCTCCCGGAGTGGACCCCCGCGCATGACGAAGGGGCGGATGCCGCAGCATCCGCCCCCTCGATCGAACCGTGGTCTACTGGCCGGCCGCCAGGTCGGGCGTGGCCGGACCCGTGCCGATCGCCGCGCCGGTGTTGACGCCCACGCCGACGGGCAGGGCCCGCTGCGTGGTCGTGAACACGAACTCGCCGTCGCGGAAGTCGACGTGCACGTGGTCGCCCGAGTTGAGCTCGCCGTGCAGGATCTTCTCGGACAGGCGGTCCTCGACCTCGTGCTGCACCGCGCGGCGCAGCGGGCGGGCGCCGAGCGCCGGGTCGAACCCGACCTCGATCAGCCGCTCCTTCGCCGCAGTGGTGAGCTCGACCGTCATGTCGCGGTCGAGCATGCGCTCGCCCAGCCGCTTGATGAACAGGTCGACGATCTGGAGGAGCTCCTCCTTCGACAGCTGCGGGAAGACGATGATCTCGTCGACGCGGTTCAGGAACTCGGGCTTGAAGTGCTTCTTCAGCTCCTCGTTCACCTTCGCGCGCATGAGGTCGTACCCCGTGCGGGTGTCGCCCTCGACCTGGAAGCCGACGGGGCCGCCCGAGATGTCCTTCGTGCCGAGGTTCGTCGTCATGATGATGACGGTGTTCTTGAAGTCCACGACGCGACCCTGGCCGTCGGTGAGGCGGCCCTCCTCGAGGATCTGGAGGAGCGAGTTGAAGATGTCGGGGTGCGCCTTCTCGATCTCGTCGAAGAGCACGACGCTGAACGGCTTGCGGCGGACCTTCTCGGTGAGCTGGCCGCCCTCCTCGAAGCCGACGAACCCGGGAGGGGCGCCGAACAGTCGCGAGACGGTGTGCTTCTCGCCGTACTCCGACATGTCGAGCGAGATCATGGCGGCCTCGTCGTCGAAGAGGAACTCGGCGAGCGCCTTGGCGAGCTCGGTCTTCCCGACGCCCGTGGGGCCGGCGAAGATGAACGAGCCCGAGGGCCGCTTCGGGTCCTTGAGGCCCGCACGCGTGCGGCGGATCGTCTTCGACAGGGCGGAGATCGCCTCCTCCTGTCCGATGACCCGCTCGTGCAGGGCCTTCTCCATGAAGACCAGGCGCGACGACTCCTCTTCGGTGAGCTTGAAGACGGGGATGCCGGTGGCCTGTGCGAGCACCTCGGCGATCAGGCCCTCGTCCACGACCGCGGTGGTCTTGACGTCGCCCGACTTCCACTGCTTCTCGAGGCGGAGCCGCTCGCCGAGCAGGTTCTTCTCCTCGTCGCGCAGCGACGCGGCCTTCTCGAAGTCCTGCTCCTCGATCGCGGTCTCCTTCGCGGCGCGGACCACGGCGATCTTCTCGTCGAACTCGCGCAGCTCGGGCGGCGACGACAGGATCGACAGGCGCAGGCGCGCGCCGGCCTCGTCGATCAGGTCGATGGCCTTGTCGGGGAGGAACCGGTCGCTGATGTAGCGGTCGGCGAGGTTCGCGGCGGCCACGATCGCGCCATCCGTGATCGAGACCTTGTGGTGGGCCTCGTAGCGGTCGCGCAGGCCCTTCAGGATGTTGATCGCGTGGGGCAGGCTCGGCTCGGCGACCTGGATCGGCTGGAAGCGGCGCTCGAGCGCGGCATCCTTCTCGAAGTGCTTGCGGTACTCGTCGAGCGTGGTCGCGCCGACGGTCTGCAGCTCGCCGCGGGCGAGCAGCGGCTTGAGGATCGACGCGGCGTCGATCGCACCCTCGGCGGCACCGGCACCCACGAGCGTGTGGATCTCGTCGATGAAGACGATGATGTCGCCGCGCGTGCGGATCTCCTTGGTGACCTTCTTGAGGCGCTCCTCGAAGTCGCCGCGGTAGCGCGAGCCGGCGATGAGCGAGCCGAGGTCGAGCGAGTAGAGCTGCTTGTCCTTCAGCGTCTCGGGCACCTCGCCCTTGACGATCGCCTGCGCGAGCCCCTCGACGACGGCGGTCTTGCCGACGCCGGGCTCGCCGATGAGCACGGGGTTGTTCTTGGAGCGGCGCGAGAGGATCTGCATGACCCGCTCGATCTCCTTCTCGCGGCCGATGACCGGGTCGAGCTTGGACTCGCGCGCGGCCTGCGTGAGGTTGCGGCCGAACTGGTCGAGGATCTGCGAGCCGCCCTGCGGCGCCTGCTGCTCGTTGGCCCCGACCTGGACCTGCTCCTTGCCCTGGTATCCGGAGAGGAGCTGGATGACCTGCTGGCGGACGCGGTTGAGGTCGGCGCCGAGCTTCACGAGCACCTGGGCGGCGACGCCCTCGCCCTCGCGGATGAGGCCGAGGAGGATGTGCTCGGTGCCGATGTAGTTGTGGCCCAGCTGGAGCGCCTCGCGCAGCGAGAGCTCGAGCACCTTCTTCGCGCGGGGCGTGAAGGGGATGTGCCCGGTCGGCTGCTGCTGGCCCTGCCCGATGATGTCCTGGACCTGCTCGCGGACCGCGTCGAGCGAGATGCCCAGGGACTCGAGCGCCTTCGCGGCAACGCCCTCACCCTCGTGGATGAGGCCGAGCAGGATGTGCTCGGTGCCGATGTAGTTGTGGTTGAGCATCTTGGCCTCTTCCTGGGCCAGGACGACGACACGACGGGCTCGGTCCGTGAATCTCTCGAACATCATCATCTCCTCGTCGACGCGGTCGGGCGTCGATAGAACAACGGTAACGACCGGGACTCGGCAGCGGGCCCGTGTTCGCCGTGGGCGCACCGGTGCGCCGCCGTGGGCGCACCGGTGCGCGACCCGGCCGGCCCTCAGTCGGACGTCCGGCATCGGCGCTTGACCGGGGTCGGCGCCATCCGTAACATATCGATCGTCGATAACAACGAATATCGATAACACGGATGCCGACTCGACCCGGAGGAACCATGACGGCCCACGACGCGCCCACCCGACTCGACCGCAGCGACGCGATCGGCATGTACGCGACCGTGGGGATCGCCGCCGTCGCCGTCGTCGCCACCGTCTGGAACGTCGTGCTGCGCCTCGGCGAGGTGGTCGCCATGCGCGACGTGCCCGTGCTGGTGCCGTTCCTCGACGAGCCGGCGGAGCTCCCGATCGGCCCCGCCGGCGCGCCGGTGACCGTCGGCGTCGACCAGGCGGTCGTGACCGTGCCGGAGCCGGCCGCGGCGACCGGCTTCGCACTGGTCGCCGAGCCGCTCGTGCACGGCGCCGCGGTCGTCGCCGGCGTCGTCCTGTTCGCGCTGTTCTGCTGGAACCTCGCGCGCGGCCGGGCGTTCTCGCGCGGCAACGTGCGGATCGTGCTCTGGGGCGCCGGCGTCCTCGCGGCCGGCTGGCTCCTCGGCAGCATCCTCACGACCATGACCGTCAACGGCGCGCTGTCCGCGGTCAGCGACTACACGTACGAGGGCATCACCTTCAGCACGGACTGGGCCGTCCCCTTCGCGATCCTCGCCCTCGGCGCCGTGGGCGCGGCGTTCCAGGTCGGCGCGCGGCTGCAGCGCGACAGCGAGGGCCTGGTCTGATGGCGCCCGCCGAGGTCGACGAGGCCCACGACGTCCACTGCCGCCTCGACGAGCTCCTCGCCGAACGCGGGCTGACCCTCACCCGGCTCGCCGAACTCGTGGGGGTGAGCGTCGTGAACCTCAGCGTGCTGAAGAACGATCGCGCGCGCGCCATCCGCTTCTCGACGTTGCAGGCGATCTGCCGCGCCCTCGACTGCGAGATCGGCGACCTGCTCGTGCTGCGGCGAGCGGATGCCGCGCGGCCGGCCGCCGACGCGTCGCCCGGCGCCGCGCGCTGAGCCGCTCGACGCGCCCCGAGAGCCCGTGGTTGGATGCACGCATGCCCAGACTCGTGCTCACCGTCATCGGAGACGACCGCGCCGGACTCGTCGAGGCGCTCGCCGAGACCATCGGCGCCCACGGCGGCAACTGGGAGCGCAGCCAGATGGCCGAGCTCGCCGGACAGTTCGCGGGCATCGTCGTCGTCTCGGTCCCCGACGGCGCCGAGGCCGGGCTCCGCTCGGCGCTCGCGGGACTCGACGGGCTCCTCGACGTCACCGCCCACCCCGGAGTCGAGGAACCCGCCGAAGCGCCGGCCGACGGGTGGGCCGAGCTGCGGATCGACCTCGTGGGCAGCGACCAGCCCGGGATCGTGCGCGACGTGTCGGCGGCGCTCGCGCGGCACGGCGTCAGCATCGAGACCATGCACACCGAGCGGCGCGATGCCCCGATGGCGGGCGGCCAGCTGTTCGAGGCGCACATCGTCGCGCGCGTTCCCACCGGGACCGAACCGGTCGCCGTGCGCGACGAGCTCGAGCAGCTCGCGGCGCGCCTGCTCGTCGACCTCACGGTCGACTGAGCGCCGGCGCTCCCGACCCGCTACTTGATCGGCACCGTCACGACCGAATCGCCGATCGCGACCTCGAGCGGCTCCGTGGTGGTGACGTCCATGGGCATCGAGAACACCGTGGTGTGCGGCACGAAGTCCATCGTGCACGGCCCGTCCTCGGGCTCGGGCAGGATCGCCTCGACCGCGTTGCCCTCGCCGGCCTCGGCGGTGACCCGCAGCTCGGTCGGCACCACCGGGCAGGTCGACGAACCCCAGAGGGTGATGGCCAGGCGGCCGCCGTCGTTGAGGTAGATCACGAACGGCTCGTCGCCGGTCGGCTCGGCGATCTCCTCCTCGGGCTCCTCCTCGCCCTCGGCGCCCGACTCGTCCTCCGACTCGACATCGGCGCCCTCGTCGGTCTCCTCCTCGATCACCGGGAGCCCCGGGTAGTCCTCGATGGGGCCCGACCCGGCGGCGCAGCCGGCCAGGACGAGGACCGACGCGAGCGCGGCGGCGACGAGTGGGACGCGGCGGAGTACGGGCTGCGGGACCATGGCCACATGCTAGCCCCGCACCATCCTCCGGCGGCAGTACCGGGGCCGGGACGGCGGCGGGTTCCCGCCCCGTGCGCGAGCGTAGGATTCGCAGCATGAGCAACCTCGAGCGAGATCCCGTCGAACTGCTCTGCCCGCCCGAGGCGCCCGAGGGCCCGGCCGTGCAGGTGCTCGAGTACCGTGAGGTGCCCCTCGGCGGCCCGCGCGCCATGCCGGTGCGCCGCACGCTGCCGCAGCGCGGCCGCACCACGATCGGCGCGTGGTGCTTCGCCGACCACTACGGTCCCGACGAGGTCGCCGAGACGGGCGGCATGGTCGTGCCGCCGCATCCGCACACGGGCCTGCAGACCGTGAGCTGGCTCTTCGAGGGGGAGGTCGAGCACCGCGACTCGACCGGCAGCCACGAGCTCGTGCGACCCGGCGGCGTCAACCTCATGACCGCGGGGCGCGGCATCTCCCACTCCGAGGTGTCGACGCCGGGCACGACGCGCCTGCACGGCGTCCAGCTCTGGACGGTCCTCCCCGAGCAGTCCCGGCACGTCGCCCCGTTCTTCGAGCACGCCGACACCACGCCGTTCCGCGTGGGCGACGCGACGGTGCGGGTGTTCACGGGCGAGCTCGCGAGCGGGCGGCCCGACGCCGACGAGACGGCGGAGGCCGCGTCCTCGCCCGTCACGGTGTTCACCCCCCTGCTCGGCGCGCAGGTCGACCTGCCCGCGGGCGGCGTCGTCGACCTCCCGCTCGACCCGGCGTTCGAGCACGGCGTGCTGGTCGACGCGGGCCCCGTCTCGGTCGAGTTCCCGGGCACGGATGCCGCGACCGCGGTGCCGTGGGCGCAGCTGGCCTACCTCGAGCCCGGCCACGCCCGGGTGCGGCTCCGCGCCGACGCCGACCCGGTGCGCGTGGTACTCCTCGGCGGCGTTCCGTTCGGCGAGGAGATCGTCATGTGGTGGAACTTCATCGGCCGGTCCCATGACGAGGTCGTGGACTTCCGGCGCCGGTGGCAGTCCGATGTGATCGATCGCAACGATCCCGACGGACCGTTCGGCACCGTTCCGGGCTACGACGGGGCACCGCTGCCGGCACCCGAGCTCCCGACCGTGCGACTTCGGCCGAGGCGCTGAGCCGCGGCATCCGTCACTCCCTCGTCGGCGCACCCGGCACCCGCGCGCGCGCCGACGGCCGGTGCCCAGGAGGGAGCACCGGCCGCCGGGGTGGTCTCGCGGCGTCAGGCCACGGCCACCTCAGGCGCATCCACCGCCTGCTCCTCGCGCACCGGACGCCGGTGGGCCCAGCGCTTGAGTGCGATGACCACGAGGGCTCCGACGACCGAGCCGGCGACGATCGCCAGCACGAACCAGAGCAGGTTGCCGATCGCGAAGAACACGAAGATGCCGCCGTGGGGCGCCTGCGAGGTCACGCCCATGCCCATGGAGATCGCGCCGGCGACGGCGCCGCCCAGGATCATCGCGGGGATGACGCGGAACAGGTCGGCCGCCGCGAACGGGATCGCTCCCTCCGAGATGAACGCGGCACCCAGCAGCCACGCCGCCTTGCCGTTCTCGCGCTCGACCGGAGTGAACAGCTTGCGGTCGAGCACCGTGGCGAGCGCCATCGCGAGCGGCGGCACCATGCCCGCGGCCATCACGGCCGCCATGACCATCAGCGGCGTCTGGTTCTCGAGCGTCGCCGCGCCGAGCCCCGCGACCGCGAACGAGTACGCGACCTTGTTCACCGGTCCGCCGAGGTCGAAGCCCATCATCGCGCCGAGGATGAGCCCGAGGACGATGGCGGCGGCACCCGAGAGGCCCGCCAGCCAGTCGTTGAGGGCGGTCGACAGCGCGGCGATCGGCCCGCCGAGCACGACGATCATGAGACCGGATGCCACGATCGAGGCGACGAGCGGGATGATCACCACGGGCATGAGCCCCCGGAGCCAGCGGGGGACGTCCAGGCGGGCCAGCATCAGCGCGACCCAGCCGGCGAGGATGCCGCCGACGAGACCGCCGATGAAGCCGGCGCCCATGAGTCCCGCGACCGAGCCCGCGACGAAGCCCGGCGCGATGCCCGGGCGGTCGGCGATCGCGTAGGCGATGTACCCGGCGAGGGCGGGCACGAGGAAGCCCATCGAGATCCCGCCGATCGTCAGGAAGACCGCACCGAGGTACTCGAGGATTCCGCCCTCGGGCAGGTTGAACAGCGAGTTCGTCGTCACGATCTCGCTCGCGTTCTCGGTGATGTCGTACCCGCCGAACAGGAAGCCGAGCGCGATGAGCAGGCCGCCGCCGGCGACGAACGGGATCATGTAGCTGACGCCCGTGAGCAGCACGCGCTTGACCTTCTGGCCGAAGTGCTCGTTCGCCACGGCGGCCTCGGCGCTCTGCGCCCCGGCCTCGCCCGCGACGCGCGGGGCCGACGGATCGTCGATCGCGGCCACCGCCTCGCGGATCATGTCGCCGGGGTGGTCGATGCCGCGCTTGACCGGGCCCGCCACGACCGGCTTGCCCGAGAACCGCGACCGGTCGCGCACGTCGACGTCGACCGCGAAGATGACCGCGTCGGCACGATCGATGACGGACTGGGCGAGCGGGGTGGCCCCGGCGGAGCCCTGCGTCTCCACGTGCAGTTCGACGCCGGCCTCGTCGGCGGCCTTCACGAGCGCGTCGGCGGCCATGTACGTGTGTGCGATGCCCGTGGGGCAGGCGGTGACCGCGAGGAGCACCGGCTTGCCGGTGTGGTGCGCAGGCGCCGCGGCGTCCGTCGGCGCAGCCGCCGTCGCCCCGGCGGCACCGGCCGCGCCGGCGCCTGCCGCCGCGCTCGCGCCGACCGGAGCGGGCGCCGCTTCGGGCTCGGGGGCGAGCGCCTCGTCGACGAGCCGGACGAACGTGTCGGCGTCGGGCGCCGAACGCAGCGACGCGACGAAGTCGTCGCGGATCAGCGATCGAGCCAGCGTCGACAGCACCGTCAGGTGCTCCTGCGTCGATGCCGACGGCACCGCGATGAGGAAGACGAGGTCGGCGGGTCCGTCGAACGAGCCGAAGTCGACGCCCTCGGGCAGCCGTGCCGCGGCGAGCGTCGGCACGGTGACGGCGTCGGACTTGGCGTGCGGGATGGCGATGCCGCCGGGCACGCCCGTGGAGTCCTTCTCCTCCCGGGCCCAGGCGTCGGCGAAGAGCGCGTCGGGGTCGGTGGCGCGGCCGGTGGCCACGACCGCGCCGGCGAGGGCGCGGATGACGGCGGCCTTGTCGGCGCCGAGCGGTGCGTCGAGGCTGACGAGCCGCGGTTCGATGACGTCGGACATCGGGGTTCCTCCTAGGAGACGACCGGGGCGACGGCGCCCCGGATGCGGGTGACGGTGATGGCGGAGGCGTCGGCGAGGTCCCGCGAGGGCACGGCCGAGCCGGGGAGCGACGCGGCGGCCGCGCCGTGGGCGACCGCCTGGGCGAGCGCCCGGTCGGGCTCCACCCCCTCGGTCAGGGCGAGCAGGAATCCGGCGAGCGAGCTGTCGCCGGCGCCGACCGTGCTGCGCGGCACGATCCGTGGCGCGGGGGCGAACCACGCGTGCTCGCCCTGCACGTACACCGCGCCGGCGGCGCCGAGCGTGACGAGCGACGAGCGGATGCCGCGGGGCGCGAGCCGCGCCGCGACCTCGGCGACGCGAGCGGGGTCGGCCTCGAGCGCGTCGGGGTCGGGCTCGCCGGCGAGCTCGGCGAGTTCCTCCCCGTTCGGCTTGATGAGGTCGACGGGCTCGCCGGAGTCGAGGAGCGCCGCGAGCGGCGCGCCCGACGTGTCGACGGCGACGCGGGCGGTCATGCCCGCAGCGCGCGCCTCGCGTACGATGCGCACGTAGAAGGCCGGATCGAGCGACGGGGGAAGCGAGCCGGCGAGCACGAGCCACGCGGCATCCGCCGCCTGCTCGACGACCGCGGCCACGAGTGCCGACTGCTCGGCGACCGTGAGCTCGGGACCGGGCTCGTTGAGCTTGGTCGTGACGCCGCCCGGCTCGGTGATCGTGATGTTCGAGCGCAGCCGGGCCTCGATCGGCACGGTGAGAACGGGCACGCCGGCGGCGCGGAGCGAGAGCACCAGCGGGTCGTCGGCACGGCCGGGAAGCACGGCGACGGAGGCGACGCCGGATGCCGCGAGCGCGCGCGTGACGTTGACGCCCTTGCCGCCGGGCTCCTCGACGTTCCGTGCCACGCGCTGCACTTCGCCGCGCAGGAGTTCGTGGTCGAGCTCGACGGTACGGTCGAGCGACGGGTTGACGGTGAGCGTGACGATCATGCGACCCGCACCTCCACTTCGGCGTCGGCGAGCGCCGCGGCGAGCCGGCCGGCCGGCGGCGCGTCGGTGATGAGCACGTCGACCTCGTCGAGGGCGGCGAACCGCTGCAGCGCCTCGTCGTCGTGCTTCGACGCGTCGGCGAGCACGACGGCGAGGCGGGCACGGCCGACCATGGCGCGCTTGACCTCGGCCTCGAGCTCGTCGGGCGTCGAGAGGCCGAAGTCGGCACTGACGCCGTTGGCGCCGAGGAAGGCGATGTCGGGGCGGATCTCGGCGAGCTGCGCGACGGCCGCGGGGCCGACGGCCGCGCTGGTGATGCCGCGGACCGTACCGCCGATGATCCGGACGACGAGGTCGGGGTTGCCGTGCAGCGTCGCGGCGATCGGGATCGAGTTCGTGTAGACGGTGAGCGGCGCGATGCCCGGGTCGGGGCGCCAGGTCGCGAGGGCGTCGGCGAGCGCTCCGGTCGTCGTGCCGGCGTCGACGAGGATCGACCCCGTGAAGGTCCCCGGGACGAGCGCGAGCGCCTCGCGGGCGATGGCGCGCTTGGCCTCGGTGGCCCGGCCCGAGCGCTCGAGCACGGTCGTCTCGGCGATGCTCGCGCGGGAGGCGCTCACGGCGCCGCCGTGGACGCGCCGCACCTGGCCGGCGCGCTCGAGGGCATCGAGGTCGCGGCGGATGGTCTCGGGGGTGACGCCGAGCCGGTCGGCCAGGTCGGCGACCGAGACGCGGCCGGTGCGCGCGAGTGCGGTGAGGATGTGCTCGTGTCGCTCCATCGCGTACATGCGGCCTCCGTGCCCGTGTTCCGGTCTGCGTCTCTGCGGTTGTGTGAGTTTAGCTCGTGATTCCCACAGAAAGCAACTGTTTCGAAGAAATTCCCACATCACGCTCTGGGTGAACGCGCCGGAGACGCGACGGCGCCGGCCGGAACGTGGGTTCCGACCGGCGCCGTCCGTGCACTCGCCCTGCTACGGGGCGGGGACCTCCGCGCCCGCGCTGCCGGCCCAGAACAGGCCGCGCGCGATCTGGCCGTACAGCCCGACCGGGTGGGTGCGGAAGTTCATCGACGAGCCGAACATGAGCACGCGGCTGCCCGCGGCGGTCTCCGCCGAGACGGCCGATGCCTGGCCGGCTGCGTCCGACTGCGATCGGCCGGCGGAGTCGCGCCAGTGACCGGACACGAACGGGTCGTCGGCGTCGTAGCGCTGCTCGACGACCGCGTTCGCCCCGAGGTTCGTGAACCACACCGCCGGGTACCCGAACGACGTCTCCATCGGGTACGTCCCGAGCAGGCCGCCGTCGACCGGGTCGACGTCGATGATGCCGTTCGATCCGCTCGTGCCCGACACCGCCGTGGAGGAGACGAGCTTGAACGCGTTCGCGAACGACGCGATCGCCGTGCCCTCGCCGACGACGCCCCCGCCGCCGTCGAGGTACGCCTGCATCTTCGCGCGCCCGGCGGCCTGCGTCGTGCCGAAGTTCAGCGTCCCGCCGATCCACAGCACGTCGACGCCCTCCATCGACGCGGCGCCGCTCTCCAGCGCCGCCGAACTGACCGGGACGAGGTGGTCGAAGCCGAGTCGCTGGAGCGTGACCCGTTCCTCGGCACCGCCGCTGTACGCGACGCGCATCGCATCGAGGCCACGGCTCTCCTCGGCCGCGAGCCGAGACCCGTCCGACGCCGTGAACGCGACGCCGTAGCGGTCGGCGACCTCGACGGCCGCCGCATGGCTGGCGGCGTCCGGCCCGAGGATGACCGAGCCGTCCTCGAACGCCGACACGGCCACGCCCGACTCGAGCAGCGAGGTGATCGCCTGGTATTCGGCGACGCCGCCCGTGGCGAGCTCGAGGTACGAACCCGCGGGCGGCACCGAGCCCGTCGGGGCGGCCGCCGCGACCTCCTCGAGCTTCACCTCGAGGGCCGGATCGGTCGTGTCGCCGATCGCGACGACGTCGGCACCCCACAGCAGCGCGAGGCTCCATGCGGAGATGTCGTACATGTCCGGCACGCGCGTGGAGATGTCGCTGCCGTCGGCGAGCAGCACGTTCGCCATGCCGCGCAGCGGCTGGTGCATGTCGACGACGTACGAGCCCGCGGGGTGGTCCGCACCGCCGGCCGAGAACGCGGCCTCGGCCCGGTGCACCTCGACGCCGTTCGCGATGAGCTGGTCGACCAGCCGCGCGGCATCCGTCGTCGACCGCTGGCCCTCGCCCACCGGGATCACGTACGCGCGCGGGACCTCGGTCGGGTAGACGTCGGTCTCGTCCCAGATCTCGGCCCACTCGTTCGGCTCCGGCACCGACGCCGGGTCGACGTCGGCGGGGATGGTCTCGATGGGCTCACCCGCCGCGCCCCGTCGGAAGATCTCGATCTGGTTCGACAGCAGCGCCGCCCGGTTGTCGACCACGTAGTCGACCGAGGTCTCGACCACGACGTTCGCCACCTCGATGTTGACCGCCGAGTTGGCCGCGTTGCGCGGGTCCTCGGGCGGGTTGACGCGCCCGAGCGGCAGCTCGACCGTGTTCGTGACGGCGCCCTGGTAGGCGACGTACTGCGGCGTGAAGATCGGGGGCCAGTCGTCCCAGCCCGATCGGATGTCGCGGTAGGGGATCTTGATCTTCCCGGTGTTCGTCGTGGTCGCACTGCCATCGGCCGCCAGGTACGTGTTGCCCGGGATGTCGGCGTCGACCACGGCCTGCTCGATCTCGAGCGCCGCGGAGTACGCGTGGGGCAGGAAGAGGTCGTACTCGTAGTTCTCGCCGTGGGGCGGTCCGCACGGCTCGACCTGGAGCACGCTCGTGTAGCCGTGCAGGTCGACGTAGAAGGTGGGCTGGATGACGCCCGTGAGGTCGCGGATCAGCCGCGCCTCCGGGGTGGCTCCGGTGATCAGGTCGCGGTTCGCGTCGAAGCCGTCGGCGGTCGCCCGCTGGCCGAGCGCCCGCCCGTCGGGGTTGTTCGTGACCGTGAAGTAGAGGCGGTATCCGTCCAGGAGCTCGTCGACCTCCGCCTCGGGCGCGGTCGCGAGGTACTCGATGTAGTCGAGCACCGCGTCGGTGCCCTCCCACTCGTTGCCGTGGATGTTCGCGTTGAACCAGATCGGCACCTTGTACTGGCTCATGAGGGCCCGGTTCTTCGCGGCCGCCGCCGGGTTCTGCTTGATCAGCTCGCGGAACTTCGCCTGCTTCGTCGTCTGCCCCCGGTTCTCCGCACCCGTGATCGTCACCAGGTGGATGTCGCGTCCGAGCGCGGACTCGCCCACCACCTGCACCGAGATGCGGTCGCTCACCTCCATCAGCTCGTTGAGCTTGGGGGCGATCTCGTCGTAGGGGATGACGCCGCGATTGATCGAGGCGTCGGTCGGATCGTCGGGGACGACCTCCAGCTCGGGCTGGTACGGGTAGCTCGCCGGTGGCTCGA
Organism: Agromyces sp. CCNWLW213; assembly: GCF_037199545.1. Classification (NCBI taxonomy): domain Bacteria; kingdom Bacillati; phylum Actinomycetota; class Actinomycetes; order Micrococcales; family Microbacteriaceae; genus Agromyces; species Agromyces sp. CCNWLW213. The sequence continues at coordinate 56,398 of NZ_JBBBDX010000008.1, forward strand.
CGAGCGAGGAGACGGGCGTGACGATCGGCACCGCCGGGGCGCCGTCGAGGGCGACCGCAGGTGCCGAGCCGGCGACGAGCGTTGCGGCCACGACCGCGGAGACGCTCACCCCCGCGAGCGTGCGATGGAACGACATGGGACTCCGTAGGGTCGGTCGCCGCACCCGAGGGCTCGGACGCGTCGCGACAGCGCGGAGAGCGTTCTCCGAAATCTAGCGCGGCTCGCGTTTCAGGGGAATGACGGATTCGGGGCGAACGGATGTCGCCGCCTCGGCGCTACTGCAGCGCCGACGTGAGTCGCGCGAGGTTGTCCAGGACGGTGGATCGCAGGGGCTGGCGCATCCACTCGTCGAGGGTCAGCTCGCGGCTGTCGCGCCGGTAGCCGTCCTCGACGGCGCGCATCTCGCGCACGAACGACGCCCCGCGCACCAGCAGCGAGACCTCCATGTTGAGCTCGAACGAGCGGATGTCCATGTTGCTCGAGCCGATGACCGCGACGTCGTCGTCGATCGTGAAGTGCTTCGCGTGCAGGATGAACGGCGCCTTGTACATGTAGATCCGCACGCCCGCGCGGAGCAGCGCCTCGTAGTAGGAGCGCTGCGCGTGGTAGACGAGGGCCTGGTCGCCGATCTCGGACACGAACAGCTCGACGTGCACGCCCCGCTGGGTCGCCCCGCTGATCGCGCGCAGCATCGCCTCGTCGGGCACGAAGTACGGGCTCGTGATGATGATCCGCTCGCGCGCGGCGTAGAGCAGCGCGAGGAACAGCTTGAGGTTGTTCTCGTTCGTGTATCCCGGGCCGCTCGGCACGACCTGGCAGTCGAGGTCCTGCAGCTCCGACTCCTGCTCGAACGGGATCAGCTCGTCGCGGGAGGGCGCCTCGCCGGTCTCGAGGTACCAGTCGGTCGCGAAGATCGCGTCGAGCCCCGAGACGATGGGCCCCTCGACCTCCGCGACCAGCTCCTGCCACTTCAGGCCTCGGCGCAGGTTGCTGCGCTTGTGGTAGCTGCGGTCGATGACGTTCTGCGAGCCCATGTAGGCGATCTCGCCGTCGACGACGAGGATCTTGCGGTGGTTGCGCAGGTCGGGCCGCTGGTACCTGCCCTGGAACGGCTGTACCGGGAGCATGAGCTGCCACTGGATGCCCCGGTCGCCGAGCCGTCGCAGCGTTCGCTTGTAGCCCTTCACGCGACGCGACGCGATATGGTCGAGGAGCACCTTCACCTCGACGCCGCGCGCGGCCGCATCGCCGAGCGCGTCGATGAAGCGCGCGGTCGTCGAGTCGTAGGCGAAGATGTAGAACTCGGCGTGCACGTACCGCTTCGCCCGGTCGACCGCGTCGGCCATGGCGTCGAGCGAGGCCTCGTAGTCGCCGATGAGCCGGGCGCCGTTCTGCCCGATCAGCGGCATCGCCCCCAGGTTGCGGTTCAGCCGGACCACGCCCTCGAACCACTCGGGCCAGGCCGAGCTGTCGCTCACGCGCTCGACGCCGTGGGTGCTCTCGCGGATGAACCGGTCGACCTCCTCCTGCTTCTCGCGGCGCGCCCTCGGCAGCTTGGGGTTGCCGATGAGCAGGAAGAACAGGATGCCGATGTAGGGGACGAAGAAGATCGCCAGCAGCCACGCCATGCCGGCGGTGGGACGGCGGTTGCGCGGGACGACGATGATGGCGACGATCCGGATGACGAGGTCGATGAGCAGCAGGATGCCGCCGATGAGGGCCGTCGCCTGGGCCGCCGTCATCCGGGGTTACGCGGCCCGGTGCTCGCCGGTGCGCTTCGCGCGCTCCTCGGCCTCGATACGGGCGTAGGCGTCGCGCTCGTTGCGGTCGGCGCGGATGACGGCGCGCATCACGAACCAGAACATGAGTCCGATGAGCACGGTCGGCGCGACCGACCAGATCGCGTTCAGCCAGAATTCGTCCATAGCCGTTCCAGAATACGGGGGTTTCCTCGGGTTCGCTGGGTGCGTGCGGCCCCGGCTCGGGGGTGCGCGACCGGATGCCGCGCCTAGCCGGACGTGATGATGCCCCAGACGCCCGAGCCGAGCAGGTACAGTCCGATCGCGCCGACGATGACCCAGACGGCCACGCGCGCGAACGAGGGCTGCTTCGGGTCGCGCTCGGGCTCGAGCTCCTTCTTGGGCAGGTAGTCGTTCATCGCGTCATCCGTTCGCTCGGGGTCACTTGACGAGGGGGAAGAGGATGGTCTCGCGGATGCCCAGGCCGGTGATGGCCATGAGCAGCCGGTCGATGCCCATGCCCATGCCGCCGGTCGGCGGCATGCCGAACTCGAGGGCGCGCAGGAACTCCTCGTCGAGGCGCATCGCCTCGGGGTCGCCGCCTGCCGCGAGACGCGCCTGCTCGACGAACCGCTCGCGCTGGACGACCGGGTCGACGAGCTCGGAGTAGCCGGTCGCGAGCTCGAAGCCGCGCACGTACAGGTCCCACTTCTCGACGACGCCCGGGATCGAGCGGTGCTGGCGCACGAGCGGCGACGTGTCGAGCGGGAAGTCCATGACGAACGTCGGCCGCTCGAGGCCCGACTTCACGTGGTGCTCCCAGAGCTCCTCGACGTACTTGCCGGGCAGGGGGTGGTCGATCTCGATGCCGACCGCGTCGGCCAGCTCCTGCAGGCGCGACATCGGCGTCTCGGGCGTGATGGCCTCGCCGACCGCCTCCGACAGCGAGTCGTACATCGACAGCCGCTCCCACTGGCCGCCGAGGTCGTACTCGGTGCCGTCTGCCCAGGTCACGACGTGCGACCCGGAGACCGCGAGCGCCGCGTCCTGGATGAGCCTCTGCGTCAGGTCGGCGATCGAGTGGTAGTCGCCGTAGGCCTCGTACGCCTCGAGCATCGCGAACTCCGGGCTGTGGGTGGAGTCGGCCCCCTCGTTGCGGAAGTTGCGGTTGATCTCGAACACCCGCTCGATGCCGCCGACGACCGCGCGCTTGAGGTAGAGCTCGGGCGCGATGCGCAGGTAGAGCTCGGTGTCGAACGCGTTCGAGTGCGTCACGAACGGCCGCGCCGACGCGCCGCCGTGCATGACCTGCAGCATCGGGGTCTCGACCTCGACGAAGCCGAGCTCGGTGAACGTCCGTCGCAGGCTCGCGTTGACGGCCGCGCGGTCGAGCACGTTCCGGCGCGCCTGCTCGCGCGCGATGAGGTCGAGGTACCGGCTGCGGACCCGGGTCTCCTCCGAGAGCTCGTGGTGCAGGTTCGGCAGCGGGTTGATGGCCTTCGCCGCCATCCGCCACTCGGTGGCCATGATCGACAGCTCGCCGCGGCGGCTGGTGATGACCTCGCCCGACACGAACACGTGGTCGCCGAGGTCGACGAGCTCCTTCCATGCGGCGAGCGACTCCTCGCCGACCTCGCCGAGCGAGACCATCGCCTGGATGCGGCTGCCGTCGCCGGACTGCAGCGCCGCGAAGCAGAGCTTGCCCGTGTTGCGGAGGTGCACGACCCGCCCCGCGACCCCGACCGTCTCGCCGCTGCGCTCGTCGACGCCGAGGCCGACGAACCGGTCGCGGACCTCGGGGATCGACGCCGTGACCGGCAGGCCCACCGGGTAGGCGCCCGCGCCGAGGTCGTCGGATGCCGCGTTGAGCCGCTCGCGCTTGGCCAGACGCACGGCCTTCTGCTCCGAGATCTCCTCGGCGGTCGGCTCGTGCGTGGTCTCGTCGGCCATGGGGACTCCGGAATCGGTCGGCGGGGGCATCGGATGCGGCATCCGTTCTCGGACGCCAGTGACCAGCGTAGCCCGCCGTCCCGCGCCGATCCTGACGGGCGACCGGGTGCTGCGGGCGTCAGCCGAGCGAGATGACCGCGTTGTCGATGAGCCGGGTCGAGCCCACCCGTGCGGCGACGAGCACGATCGCCTCGCCGCGCGCGTCGCCGCCGACCGGGAGGAAGGTCTCGGGATCGACCACGACGAGGTAGTCGAGCTCGACGCCGTCGTGGTCGCCGAACGCGGCCGCGGCCTCGGCGAGCACCTCGCCGATCCCCTCGGCCGAGGCCGCCTCGGCAGCCGCGAGCGACTCCGAGAGCAGCAGCGCCGCTCGGCGCTGGTCGGCCGCCAGGTAGCGGTTGCGACTCGACATCGCGAGCCCGTCGGGCTCGCGCACGGTCGGCACGACCTCGATCGCGAGCGGGACGTCGAGGTCGCGCACCATCCGGCGCACGAGGAACACCTGCTGGGCGTCCTTCTGGCCGAACACCGCCCGGTCGGGGCGGACGATGTTGAACAGCTTCGCGACGACGGTGAGCATGCCGTCGAAGTGCCCGGGACGCGAGGCGCCCTCGTAGAGCGTGCCGATGCGGCCCGCCGTGACGCGGGTGTCGACCTCGCCGTCGGGGTACATCTCGCCCGGCGACGGCGCGAACACCAGCTCGACGCCGTGCGCCCCGAGCGCGGCGAGGTCGGCCTCGAGGGTGCGCGGGTAGCGGTCGAGGTCCTCCCCCGCGCCGAACTGCAGCGGGTTGACGAAGATCGAGACGACCACCACGTCGGCGACCTCGCGGGCACGTCGCACGAGCGCGAGGTGCCCGTCGTGCAGCGCGCCCATGGTGGGCACGAGCGCCACGCGGCGCCCGTGCGCGCGGTGCCCGGCGACCGCGTCGCGGATGCCGGCGACCGTGTCGACGACCCGCGGTGCGACGGCCACGGATGCCGCGGCGCCGCTCACCGCGTCGTCGCCCGTCGAGCGCTCGCTCACGTGTCACCTCCGAGGGGCCGCGCGTCATCGGCCCCGTCGATCGTAGTCGCCCCGCCGTCGACCGTCGGACCCGGGTCGTGTCGGGCGAGCGCGTTCTCGACCGAGCTGCGGACGAGGGCTGCGAGCACCGATCCGGACCGTGCGACCCCGATGCCCTCGAGGATGCCGGCGGCCTGGTCGACGATGGCGCTCGAGAACGACACGGCCGTGTCGACCGCGTCGGCGTACGCCCCCCGATCCTCCTCGGCGACCACGAACGGCTCGCCGCCCATCTCGACCGCGAGCGCCTGCGCGATCGGCAGCACGGGCGCCGGCGCGGTCACCGCGAACCACGTGCCCGCGAGCCGGCCGAGGTCGATGCTCGTGCCCGTGAAGGTCATGGCGGGGTGGATGGCGAGCGGGATGGCGCCCGACCGGCGGGCGGGTTCGAGCACGCCGACCCCGTAGCGGGCGACGGTGTGCAGCACGAGCTGTCCGGGCCGCCACGCGCCGGCCGCGGCGAGCCCCTCGACGAGCGGGGCCAGCTCGTCGCCGGGGACGGCGAGCAGGACGAGCTCGCTCCGCTCGATCACCTCCGGAACGGGGAGCACGGGCACCTGGGGCAGCATCGCGGCGGCGCGCTCCCGGCTCGTGTCGGACACGGCCGAGATGCCCGTGAGCGCATGCCCTGCTCCGGCGAGCGCCGACGCGAGGACGGCGCCCACGCGTCCGGCGCCGATCGTGCCGACGCCGAGCCGCCCGGCCCTGCGGTCAGCGGGCATCGGCCGTCACCCCCCAGCGCTCGCCGGGATCGCGGAGCGCCCGTGCGACGGATTCCGCGGCCAGGGACTCGAACGCGGCATCCGCATCCGGTCGGTCGAGCGCGGGGAGCTCGGCGGTGACGGGGCCCATGACCGTGTGGATGCGGAGGGACGCGAGTCCGAGCGCCCGGCGGACCGGACCGGCGGCGATCGCCACGGACTGCATGCGCGCGAGCGGCACGAGGATCGCGCTGCGGACCAGCCAGCCGCGCCGCAGCAGTGCGAGGCCGCCGTGGACCGCCAGGCCGACCCGCCGCCACGAGAACGGCCGGATCCACGCCGCGCGGCGCGGCGCCGACGTGAACCCCGCCGACGGGCCCGAGCCCGTGAGGCCCGAGGCGAGCCGGACGGCGAGGACGTCGTCGGCGTCCGGCACGAACAGGCCGACCACGCGCCGGACGTCGTCGGCCGTGCCGACCGGCAGCACGAGCGTGCGCTGGACGCCGTCGTTGGTCGGCGTGAGCGACTGGCCGGCGACGTTGATGCGCATCGTCCACCAGCCGAAGGGCCGCCACAGCAGCCACTGCGTGGCCTCGATCGCGTGCACGCGCCCGGGCGGGATCGTCTGGTTGGCCGTGGACAGCAGACCGGATCCGATGCGGACCCCGTCGGGCGTGCCCGCGATCGAGTAGCGGAGCGACTTCGTGATGCGCGACCAGAGGTAGCTGACGAGGCCGATCGCCGCGGGGACGAAGGTGAAGAGGACCCACGGCGCGCCCGTGACGACGCCCGTGGCGATGACCGCGACGAGCACCGCGAACCAGATCATCGACCCGCCGAGCAGGGCCGACGCGATCACGCGCGGCAGCGGCAGCCGCACGACCGACTCGGGCGGCGCGAGCGAGGGGTCGAGCTCGGGCGCCCGGAACTCGTCGACGCGGCGGCCGACGAGCTGCCCGGCCCGTGCGGCGAGCGTGCCGGACGCCGCCTCGCCCGCGGCGTCCGGTGCGGTCGCCGGTCCCGCGTCGGATGCCGCTGCCCGGCGTGCCCCCGACGCGAGCCGCAGCAGGTCGGCGCGCAGCCGGTCGGCCTGTGCCGACCCGAGGTACGAGAGGTCGACGTTCCCGGACTGGCCCGCGACCGACACGTCGAGCTTCGCGGTGCCGAAGAGCCGTGCGAAGAGCGGGCGGTTGACGTTGATGCCCTGCACGCGGTCGAGGCGGGCGCTCCGGTGCGATCGGAAGAGGATGCCGCTGCGCACCTCGAGCGCCTCGGACGTGACCCGGAAGGTGTGCATGCGCCACGCGAGGTGGAAGCCGCCGATCACGAGCACGATCACGACGGCGAGGCCGGCGAGCGCCCAGCCGATCAGGCCGTTCACGACGATGCCGCCGATCGGGTCCTCGGCCCAGTCGCCGTTCCATCCCGCCGGCGCTTCGAAGCGCTCCTCGGGCGCGACCGGCGCGAACAGCAGGAGGAACACCTCGACGACGCGTTCGCGCAGGTTCGCGAGGACGAAGCCGAGCACCGCGAGGAAGACGAGCCCGCCGCGCAGGAGCGGACTCGCCGGATGCAGCCGGTGCCACTCGCCGTCGGCGAGGTCGCGCACCCGGGCCCGGCGGCCGGTGTCGGTCACAGCCCGGCCCGGCGCGACTCGGCGAGGGCGACCAGCTCGTCGCGCAGCCGTTCCGCCTCCTCGAGCGGCAGCCCGGGGAGGGTGACCGCGGTCGCTGCCGCGGCGGTGACGAACTTGAGGTCGGCGAGGCCGAGCGCACGGGAGACCGGCCCGCGCGTGATGTCGACGAGCTGCATGCGGCCGTACGGCACGGCGACCTGCCGCTGGAACATGATCCCCCGCCGGAAGACGAGGTCGTCGGCCCTCAGCCGGTAGCCGATCGACCGCACGCGGCGCGGTTCGAGCGCGATCGCGACGAGCGCCATCGCGCCCACCGCGGCCGCCGCCCAGGCGAGCAGCGGGAAGTCGAGCCAGGTCGCGGCGACGAGAAGCGCCGCGACGGTGATGCCGGAGCCGATCACCGAGCCGACGACCTCGACCACGACGTGCTTCGGCGACACGCGGCGCCACGCCGCGTCGACCTCGCGCGGCGCGGCGGGCACGCGCGCGAGCGCGGGCGCTCCTGCGGCGGGCTCCGTCGCGCCGGACGGTGCGAAGGACGGCGCGGGCTCACCCCCGTCGACGACGGGCTCCGGCGCGGCCAGGGGCGCGGGCACCGGCTCGATCATCGGCTCGTCACGCTCAGGCATGCGCGGCGCCCTCCTCGTCGGGCTCGTCGGGCGGGATGGTGCAGAAGTGCTCGGCGATGAGGCCGGCGGCCAGCAGCAGGGCGGCGCCCGCGGCGGTGGCGACGGCCGTCCAGACGGTCGATGCCACCGGCGGCACGCTGCGCGTGAGCAGGAAGGCGGTGATGCCGAGGCCGGCGCCCAGCACGAGCGCACCCGTGATGCTCGTCGCCTTCGCGAGGACCGCCGTGCGCGCCGCCCGGAACGGGTCGATGCGCCGCTTCGCGGTGCCGCGGACCGCCTGCCGGACGGGCCAGGCGAACGCGAGCACGAGCGCGGCGACGCCGACGAGGGTGATCGCGAGCGAGAGGGGCGGCACGACGGCCTGGCGCCCGGCGCTGACGAGCGCGAGCTCGGCGAGATAGCCCACGGCGAGGCCGACGAAGCCGAACGCGACGAGGGTCGAGGCGTGCGTGCGCTTCACCGCCGCACCACCTCGTCGGTCGCGGCCGCGCGGAGGTCGGCGACCCGACCGCGTCCGGCGAGCTGGGCGTCGGGCTCGACGTCGAGCCAGGGCTGGAGCACGAACGCGCGCTCCCACGCGCGCGGGTGGGGCAGCTCGAGCCGGTCGTCGGAGATGCGCAGGCCGTCGACGTCGACGAGGTCGAGGTCGAGCGTGCGATCGCCCCAGCGCTCGTCGCGCGTGCGCCCGTGGTCGTGCTCGATCCGGTGCAGCAGGTCGAGCAGCGCGTGCGGGTCGAGCTCGGTCTCGACGACGACGACGCCGTTGAGGTATCGGGGCGCCTCGCGGTCGACGCCGTCGAGCTTGACGGCGGCCGTCTCGTACACGGGCGAGACCGCGACCAGTCGCATCCCGGGGGCGTCGGCGAGCTCGCGCACCGCGGCACCGATCGTGGCCTCGCGGTCGCCGAGGTTCGCGCCGAAGGCGATGACGGCCCGGCTCATGCTCGGCTCCGCACGATGGTGACGGCGACGTCGTCGAAGGGCACCTCGATGGGCGCCTGGGGCTTGTGGACCGTGACGGTCGCCTCCTCGACCCCGTCGAAGCCGAGGGCGACACGCGCCACGCGCTCGGCGACCGTCTCGATGAGGTCGACGGGGTCGCGCTCCACCGCACGGGCGACCGCGACGGCGAGCTCGCCGTAGTGCACGGTGCGGGCGAGGTCGTCGCCGCATGCCGCGGCGGCGAGGTCGACCGCCACCGACACGTCGATGACGAACTCCTGCCCCTGCTCGCGCTCGAAGTCGAACACGCCGTGGTGCGCGCGCACGCGGATGCCCGTCACTGCGATCCGATCGCGCGAGTCAGCCACGTCGTCCACTCTGCCATGCGCGGGCGACGTCGAGCGCGACGCGGGTCGAGCGCACGTCGTGCACGCGGACGCCCCACGCCCCGGCCTGCGCCGACAGCGCGCTGACGACCGCCGTGGGCAGGTCGCGGTCCTCGACCGGCGCCCCGTCGGGCAGCAGCGCACCGAGGAATCGCTTGCGCGACGCCCCCACGAGCAGCGGCAGTCCGAGTTCCGCCAGGACGTCGAGCCGCGCCAGGAGCTGCCAGTTCTGGTCGCCTCGCTTGGCGAACCCGAGCCCGGGGTCGAGGATCAGGCGGTCGTGCGCGACGCCCGCCGCGACGAGGGCGTCGACGCGCACGGCGAGCTCGTCGCGCACCTCGACCGCGATGTCGGCGTACTGCGCGAGCTCGTCCATCCGATCGGAGTGCCCGCGCCAGTGCATCGCGACGTACCGCGCGCCCGTCTCGGCCGCGATGCGGGCCATGGCCTCGTCGGCCAGCCCCGCCGAGACGTCGTTGATGATCTCGGCGCCGGCCTCGACGGCGGCGGCGGCCGTCGAGGCGCGCATGGTGTCGACGCTCACCCGCAGCCCGCGAGCGGCGAGCTCCCGGATGACGGGGATCACGCGGCGCAGCTCCTCCTCGGGCTCGACGCGCGCCGCGCCCGGCCTCGTGGACTCTCCGCCGACGTCGAGGAGGTCCGCTCCGGCCTCGGCGAGCTCGACCGCGTGCGCGACGGCCGCGTCGGCGTCGAACCAGCGCCCGCCGTCGCTGAACGAGTCGGGGGTGACGTTGACGACCCCCATGATGAGCGGCTCAGTCACCGCGGCCGGCTCCGATGAGCGCGATGACCTCGGCGCGCGCGGCCGGGTCGGCGAGCGCACCGCGGCTCGCGACCGTGACCGTCGAGCTGCGCTCCTGCCGGGCGCCCCGGGCCGTCACGCAGCCGTGCTCGGCGTCGAGCACGACGAGCACGCCGCGGGGCCCGAGGCCGGCGTCGAGCGCGTCGGCGATCTGCTCGGTGAGCCGCTCCTGCACCTGCGGACGACTCGCCACGGTCTCGACGACGGCCGGGATCCGGCTGAGGCCCACGATCTTCTCTCCGGGCAGGTACGCCACGTGGGCGACGCCCCTGAACGGCAGCAGGTGGTGCTCGCACATCGAGCGGAAGCCGACGTCGCGCAGAAGCACCACATCGGAATCGGCCGGCTCGCCGGCATCCGTCGACCCGGTCGGCACCGAGTCGAGCAGGTGCACCCGGGGGTCGGCGCCGACCCCGCTGAAGAACTCGGCGTACGCCTCGGCGACCCGCCGCGGCGTGCGCTCGAGTCCCGGTCGCCCGGGATCCTCGCCGATCGCGAGGAGCAGTTCGCGAACGGCACGCTCGACGCGGGCCGTGTCGACGCCCGTCATGGCACCCTCCTCACGCGCCGGCGGCGGCTAGGCCGTCGCGGGACGCGGCTTCGAGCTCGGCGTGCGCGACGCCTTGGCCTCTTCGACCGGCGTGCCCGAGTCGACGCCGCCGTCGACGGCGCCCTGGTCGATCGGCGCCTTCTGGTGCGGGAAGCGGATGGGCGGCCGGTCGGAGACGGGACGCTTCTCGCTCGAGAGCCAGAGCGGCCGCGGCGGGAGCTTCCTGACGTTCGCGAAGATCTCGGCGATCTGGTTGTGGTCGAGCGTCTCGTGCTCGAGCAGCTCGGCCGCGAGGCGGTCGAGGATGTCGCGGTTGTCGTTCAGCACCTGCCACGCCTCGTCGTGCGCCTGCTCGATGAGCGTGCGCACCTCGGCGTCGACGCGCTCGGCGATCTCCTCCGAGTAGTCGCGCTGGTGGCCCATGTCGCGGCCGAGGAACACCTCGCCCTGCGACTGCCCGAGCTTCACGGCCCCGACCGTCGCGCTCATGCCGTACTCGGTCACCATCTTCCGCGCGGTGGCGGTGGCCTTCTCGATGTCGTTCGAGGCGCCCGTCGAGGGGTCGTGGAACACGATCTCCTCGGCTACGCGGCCGCCCATCGCGTAGGTGAGCTGGTCGAGCAGCTCATTGCGCGAGACGGAGTACTTGTCCTCCAGGGGCAGCACCATCGTGTAGCCGAGGGCGCGACCGCGCGGCAGGATCGTGATCTTCGTCACGGGGTCGGTGTAGTTCATCGCCGCCGCCGCGAGCGCGTGTCCGCCCTCGTGGTAGGCCGTGATGAGCTTCTCCTTGTCCTTCATGACGCGGGAGCGGCGCTGGGGCCCGGCGATCACGCGGTCGACGGCCTCGTCGAGGGCGCGATCATCGATGAGCTGCGCGTTGGAGCGCGCGGTCAGCAGCGCCGCCTCATTGAGCACGTTCGCGAGGTCGGCACCCGTGAACCCCGGCGTCTTGCGCGCGAGCACCTCGAGGTCGACGCCCTTGGCGAGCGGCTTGCCCTTGGAGTGCACCTCGAGGATCCGGTGCCGGCCCTTGAGGTCGGGGGCGTCGACGCCGATCTGGCGGTCGAAGCGCCCCGGGCGCAGCAGGGCCGGGTCGAGGATGTCGGGACGGTTCGTCGCCGCGATGAGGATGACGTTGGTCTTGGGGTCGAAGCCGTCCATCTCGACCAGCAGCTGGTTCAGCGTCTGCTCGCGCTCGTCGTGGCCGCCGCCGAGGCCCGCGCCGCGGTGCCGGCCGACGGCGTCGATCTCGTCGACGAAGATGATCGCGGGTGCGTTCTGCTTGGCCTGGTCGAACAGGTCGCGCACGCGGCTCGCACCGACGCCGACGAACATCTCGACGAAGTCCGACCCGGAGATCGAGTAGAACGGCACGCCCGCCTCGCCCGCGACGGCGCGCGCGAGGAGCGTCTTGCCGGTGCCGGGAGGGCCGTAGAGCAGCACGCCCTTGGGGATGCGCGCCCCCACCGCCTGGAACTTGGCCGGGTCCTTCAGGAAGTCCTTGATCTCATGGAGTTCCTCGATGGCCTCGTCGGCGCCCGCGACGTCGTCGAAGGTGACCTTCGGGCTCTCCTTCGAGACGAGCTTCGCCTTGGACTTGCCGAACTGCATGACGCGGTTCCCGCCGCCCTGCATGCCCGAGAGGATGATCCAGAAGAAGAGGCCGATGAGCACGAGCGGCAGGAGGATGCCGAGGAGCGAGAGGAACCAGCTCGGCTGGGGCACCTCGTCGTCGAACCCGCCCTCGGGGTCGGCCCGGTCGACCGCGGCCAGCACGTCCACGCCGCGCGGCGTGACGTAGTAGAACTGCACCTGCGTGCCGAGGTCCTCCTCGGCCTCGGCGAGGGTGAGGTCGACGCGGTTCTCGCCGTCGACGATCTTCACCTCCTGGACCTTGCCCTCCTCGAGGAGCTCCAGGCCCTGCTGGGTGGAGACCTCCCGGAAGCCCGACTGGGTGATGAGGCTCGACCCGATCCAGACCGCCACGATGGCCAGCAGGATGTAGATGACCGGCCCGCGCAGGATCTTCTTCATGTTCATGGTGCTAGCAGGCTACCCGTTGCCCGCTGGAGGTCGGCTCCCTGTTCGCTGAAAGCGCGCAGCCCCGGCAGGCGCCATCGCGCTCACGAGCCCGTCGGGGCGTCGCCGGACCGCTCCTCGGGCTCGTACTGGGCGAGGATGCCGTCGACGGTCGAGGACGCCTGCACGGCGCTCGGCGTGTACCCGAGCACGACGGGCAGGAACCGGTCGGATGCGAGCGACTGCAGCCGCAGGTCGCTCCGCGCGACCACGGTGGCCATCCGGCCCGTCGGACGGAGGAGCGCGATCTCGCCGAACCCGTCGCCCGGTCCGAGCGAGGCGACGACGTTCCCGTCGTGGACCACGTCGACCTCGCCCGACTCGATCACGTAGTACCGGTCGCCCGGATCGCCCTGAGCGAAGACGGTGGCCCCGGATGCCACGGACACGGGCTGGAGCCCCCGCGCCAGCTGCTCGATGGACGGGAGGGGAAGCGTGCAGAGCATGTCGACGCTGCGCAGCAGGCCGATATCGAGGTCGAGCACCGCCACGGATCGGTCCAGCCGGCGCAGGCGCCACCACGAGGCCGCCGCGAGGACGGGGCACACGAGCCCGATCGCGATGAGCGCCGGCTCGATGCCGAGCCATCCGATGAGGGTTGAGGCGACGACGCCGCCGAGGCCGACGAACACCGCGACCATGCTCTCGAGCACCCCGAAGACCCGGGCGAGCACGGCGTCGGGAGCGAGTCGGCCGATGAGCGTGAACCCCGCGACGTCGACGAGTGCGTTGCCCACGCCGACGAACGAGAGCAGCACGAGGGCGACCGCCTGCTGCGGGAAGACGCCCACGAGCGCGAGCGGCAGGCCCCAGAGCCCCACGCCGACGGCGAACCACGCGCCGAGCCGCCTGGTGCCGACGAGCAGCGAGGCGCCGAGCGAGCCCAGCACCGCGCCGACCCCGACGGCCGTCATGAGCGCGCCGACCCCCGGCTCGCCGGTGCCCAGGAGCTCGATCGCGACGACCACGGACAGGACGGTGAGCGCGCCGCGCGTGAGCGCCTGCGCCGCTGCGAGGGCCAGGATCAGCACGAGGTCGCGGTCCTGCGCGACCGCCCGGAGTCCCTCCGCCGCCTCGCCGAGGATTCGCGGCCGGCTCGGCGCCGGCGGGCGCGGCGGCGCCTCGTAGCGCAGTCCGACCAGCAGGGCGGCCGCGGCGAACGAGGCGCCCGCGGCGACGGCGAACACGACGTCCACGCCCGTGAACTGCAGGAGCACCGCGGCGAGCAGCGGGCCGGCGATCGTCGCCGCCGAGTCGAGCAGCCCGCGGACCATGTTGGCACTGGCGAGCTCGAATCCGGTTCGGCTCAGCGACGGCAGCAGGGCGGAGTGCGCCGGCCGGTACAGGGTCGCCGCGATCGTCGAGACGACGGCGAGCGCGTACACGACGGCCGTGGGACCCGACACGGCGACCACGACGGCCGCCGCCCCCGTCGCCGCGCCGCGCACGACGGACACCAGGATGAGGACCCGCTCGCGGCGGCCGCGGTCGGCGATGGGAGACAGGAGCGGGGCGAAGATCGCGGACGGGATCATTCGGAGCAGTCCGACGAGCCCGACGGCCGCGGCGCCCCCGTCGCGGTACGCGACGATGCCGAGCGCGACGGTGAAGGCCCACTCGGCCGTCCACGCGCCGAGGAAGCTCAGCTGGGCGCGGCGCAGGTCGGCGTTGCGCCAGTTGCTCGCGAAGGCATCGCCCGCGTCGCGCACCCGGCTCCGGCGCCCGCGCTCCCCCATGCGACGGCTCCCGGACGCCTCGTCGGCCTAGCTGTAGACGTGCGGCGCCAGGATGGCGACGTCGCGCAGGTTGCGGTACCGCTCGGCGTAGTCGAGCCCGTACCCGACCACGAACCGGTTCGGGATGTCGAAGCCGAGGTATTTGACGTCGACCTCGACCTTGGCGGCATCCGGCTTGCGCAGCAGCGCGCAGATCTCGATCGACGCGGCCCCGCGCGAGTGCAGGTTGCCGAGCAGCCAGCTGAGGGTGAGGCCGGAGTCGATGATGTCCTCGACGATGAGCACGTCGCGACCGGAGAGGTCGCTGTCGAGGTCCTTCAGGATCTTCACGACGCCCGACGACTGCGTGCCCGCGCCGTACGACGACACCGCCATCCAGTCCATGGTCACGTGCGAGCGGAGCTCGCGGGCCAGGTCGGCCATGACCATGACCGCGCCCTTCAGCACGCCCACGAGCAGCAGGTCGCGCCCGGCGTAGTCGGCCTCGATGCGGCGGGCGAGCTCGGCGAGCTTCTCGCGGATCTGCTGCTCGGTGACGAGCACCTCGGTCAGGTCGGCCTCGATCTCGCGCGAATCCATCCCCGGCTCCTCCTGTGGCATCTGGGCGAAACGGATGCCACGAGCCTAGTCGTCAGCGCGCCGTGAACTCGATGCGCCCGCCCGCCCGGGCCGCGCGGCATCCGGGCAGGTCGATGGGTCCCTGCCCGCGCCAGTCGGTGACGAGCCGCGCGACCTCGAGCGTCTGCCGACGCGTCAGGGCGACGCCGAACTCGCTCGCGACGACGTGGCGGATGATGCGCTGCCGCAGGGCGGCGGGGTTCGCGGCGAGCACGCCGACGCTGACCGCGATGCCGGCCTCGGCGGGCTCGCAGATCTCCTCGATGAACTCGTCGATCTGGTCGGCGAAGGCCTGTTCGTCCTCGCGGAGCTGGTCGGCGGTGCGCGCGAGCGCCTCGGCGACGCCCGGGCCGAGTTCGGCCTCGAGCAGGGGCAGCACGCGCTCGCGAACCCGGACCCGCGCGTAGGCGTGGTCGGCGTTGTGCGGGTCGTCCCAGGGCGCGAGGCCCGCGTCGAGGCACGCCCGCCGCGTCGCCGAGCGCCGGATCGCGAGCAGCGGGCGGGCGTAGCGGCCAGATCGGGGCGCCATGCCCGCGAGGCTCGCCGCGCCCGATCCGCGCGCGAGCCCGAGCAGGACGGTCTCGGCCTGGTCGTCGAGAGTGTGGCCGAGCAGCACGAGGGCGGCTCCGGCCGCGTCCGCGGCCGCGTCGAGGGCGGCGTACCGGGCGGCGCGCGCGGCGCCCTCCGGGCCGGGGCCGCCCGGCATCGTGCTCGCGTCGACCCGGCGGACCAGCACGGGGTCGAGCCCGAGGTCGCGAGCGACGGATGCCGCGGCATCCGCCTGCTCGGTCGACCCGGGCTGGAGCCCGTGGTCGACGACCACCGCGCCCGCCCGCCAGCCGGCGCGCGGCGCCTCGAACGCGGTCGCCGCGGCGAGCGCGAGCGAGTCGGCCCCGCCCGACAGCGCGACGAGCGCGAGTGGTGCCGTGCGGGGATCGATGGGGGCGGAGCCCGGCTCGAGATCCTCGCTCCCGGGTCTCGGGACGGCGACTCCGTCGCCTCGTCGACCCTCGGGCACGAGGACCCCGCGCACCGCGCGTCGCACGTCGGCGATCGGCGGCGTGAGCCGTGGTCGGCGCTCCGGGGCCATCACGTAACCTTATTCCGGCCATCCGGGCGCGGGCCGCGCCATCCGCCACACGAGGAGAACAGCATGGGCGAGTACGCCGCCGTCATCGAGATCCCCAAGGGGAGCCGCAACAAGTACGAGGTCGACCACGAGACCGGCCGGGTCTTCCTCGACCGCGTGCTCTACACGAACTTCGTCTACCCGACCGACTACGGCTTCTTCGAGAACACGCTCGGCGACGACGGCGACCCGCTCGACGTGCTCGTGCTCACCCAGTACGCCCTGTTCCCGGGCGTGGGCGTGAAGGTCCGGCCCGTGGGCGTCTTCCACATGACCGACGACGGCGGCGGCGACGCCAAGGTCATCGCGGTGCCCGCCGGCGACCCGCGCTGGGACCACATCCAGGACGTGGACTCGATCCCCGAGTACACCAGGAAGGAGATCGAGCACTTCTTCGAGCACTACAAGGACCTCGAGCCCGGCAAGTGGGTCAAGACCGAGGGCTGGGCGAACGCCGCCGAGGCCGAGTCGCTCATCGCCAAGGCGATCGAGGCCTACCCGGGTCACTGAGTCGAGCGGATGCCGCGGCATCCGCTGCACGCACGAAGGGGGCGAGCCCCACGGCTCGCCCCCTTCGTCGTGGGTTCAGCGATGCGAACCCGCCCAGTCGAGGAAGGCCAGCACCGCGAGGACGCGACGATGGTCGCCGTCGCCGTCGGCCGACAACCCGAGCTTGCCGAGGATCCGGTGGACGTACTTCTCGACGCTCGCCTCTGTGAGGTGGAGCTCCCTCGCGACCCCGCGGTTCGACCGTCCGTGCGCCATCCGCTCCAGCACGTCCCGCTCGCGCGGCGTCAACGCGGCGAGCGGGTCTGAGACCCGCCGGGCCTGGAGCAGCTCCTGGACGAGCGCAGGATCGATCACCGTCTCGCCGTCGAGGAGACGGTGCAGGGACGCGGTGAAGTCCTCGAGCGCCGTCACGCGCTGCTTGAGCAGGTACCCGACGCCCACCCCGCCCGCGAGCAGGTCGAGCGCGTGCTCGACCTCGAGGTGCGAGGAGAGCACGAGCACCGGCACCTCCGGCCGGGCCGCCCGGATCCGCTTCGCGGCGACGATCCCCTCGGTCGTGTTCGTCGGGGGCATGCGGATGTCGACGATGACCAGGTCGCACGCCGTCTCGGCGATCCGGTGCTCGAGGGCCTCGGCGTCGCCGACCGCGTCCACCACCTCGAAGCCGGAGCGACCCAGCAGGAGCGCCAGTCCGTCACGGAACAGCAGCTCGTCGTCGGCGATCAGCACCCGCGGCGGCGGCTCGGCGTTCACCGCCAGTTCCCTGCCATCCGTGCCAGTCTGGCCCCGACCCGACGCGACGGCAACCGCGGAAAGAGGTCGGGATGGACGCGGAACGGCCGGTCGACCACGTCGCCGATGAGCGCGAGGCGCTGCGCGCCGCCGCGGAACTGATCGCGGGCGGCGCGTCGCCGGGCGCCGTGCTCGAGATCGTCGCCCGGTACGCCGCGGGCGTGATGGATGCCCGGTACGTGGCCGTGCTGCGGCTCGAGGCGGGGGCCGACGTCCGCGTCCAGGCGGCGTGGACGTCGCCCGGAGCACCGTCGGTGGTGCTCGACGGCTGGCCGCTCGAGGTGGATCCGCTCACCCGGGAGCTGCTCGAGCGGGGGGAGGCGGTGCGCGACATCCGTCCGGACGCCGACCCGGACCCCGACGCCCCCACCCTCGCCGGACGCCTCGGCGCCCGCTCCTCCATCGGCGTGCCGATCCGCCTGGACGACCGGACCTGGGGAGCGCTCTTCGTGCACGGCCCGGCGGCGGAGGTGCCGGACGGAGCCGAGTCGCGGCTCGAGGGCCTGGCCCAGCTCATCGCCGCGGCCGTCGCGAACGCGGCGACCCGGGGCGAGCTCGAGACGGTCGTCGCGGAACAGGCCGCGCTCCGGCGAGTGGCGGAGCTGGTCGCGAAGTCCGCCGCGCCGTACGACGTCTTCGCGGCCGTCGCGGAGGAGTTCGGCCGGCTCGTCGGCGTGCAGGGGGCGAAGATGCTCAGGTTCGAACCGGACGAGACCGCGACGTTCGTGGCGAGCTGGGGCCCGCTCCAGGCCGGACTCCCGATCGGGACGCGGCTGCCGGCCAGGGGCACGAGCGTGACCGGACGGATCCTCGCCACGGGCCGCACGGCACGCGTCGACGACTACGACTCCGCGGAGGGCCCGATCGCCGAGGTGCAGCGCTCGGCCGGCATGCGGAGTGCGGTGGGCGCGCCGATCCACGTGGACGGCCGGCTGTGGGGCGCCATGGTCGTCGGCTCGGCGGACTCCGGGCTGCCGCCGGACACGGAGGCGCGGATGAGCAAGTTCGCCGAGCTGGTCTCGCTCGCCTTGTCGAACGTGGATGCCCGGACGGCCGTGCATGCGCTCCTCGACGAGCAGGCGGCCCTTCGCCGTGTGGCGACCCTGGTCGCACGGGGCGGCTGGGTCGACATCCTCGACGCCATCCTCGAGGAGGTCGCGCGGCTCCTCGATGTGGAGGCGGCGGCCATGCTCCGCTACGAGAGCGACGAGACGGCCACCGTCGTCGCGGCGTGGGGCGAACCCGACATGCGCGCCTTCCTGGGCCTGCGACTGCCCGTGGCGGGCGACAACCCCACCGCCGAGGTCCTGCGAACGCACCGGCCCGCGCGCACGGAGCGATGGGACGGCGCGCGGGGGACGCTCGCCGCGATGGCCCGGGAGCTCGGGGTCACGACCGCGGTGGCCGGCCCGATCACGGTGGAGAACCGGGTGTGGGGAGTCATCGTCGTGCTGAGCCTGGGCGATTCGCCGATGCCCGAGGACACCGAGAGGCGGATCGCGCAGTTCGCCGAGCTCGTCGCGACCGCCATCGGCAACGTCGAGTCGCGACGTGCGCTCCTCGACTCCCGCGCGCGGCTCGTCCACGCCGCCGACGAGGCACGTCGCCGGCTGGAGCGCGACCTGCACGACGGGGTGCAGCAACGGCTCGTCGGCATGGGCCTCGGCCTTCGTCGAGCGCTGGACCTGCTTCGCGTGTCGGCCGATGAGGCGGAGGTCCTCCTGGAGTCCTCCCTCGCCCGGCTCGGCGAGACCCTCGACCAGCTGCGCGAGCTGTCGCGAGGCGTGCATCCGGCCATCCTCTCCGAGGGCGGCCTCGGCCCCGCGCTCCGGGCGCTCGCGCGCCGATCGGGCATCGCCGCGGAGCTCGTGGTCGCCGACCTGCCCCGGTTGGACGAGCACACGGAGGTCGCGACCTACTTCGTCGTCTCCGAGGCGCTCACCAACACGGTCAAGCACGCCCGGGCCTCGAGCGCGACGGTCCGCATCGAGCTCCGCGACGGCGTGCTTCACGTGGACGTTGCCGATGACGGCGACGGCGGAGCCGATGCGTCCCGCGGCTCGGGCCTGATCGGTCTCGTCGATCGGGTCGAGGCGCTCGGCGGCTCGCTGACGCTCTCCAGTCCTCCCGGCGGCGGCACGGTGCTGCACGCGACCCTGCCCGCGGAAGCGCCGTCCGGGGCCTGAGCGACGCGATGCCCCGCTCTCCCGGAGTGCCATGCGAGCGTGGCATCGACGTGTCACGTCGGCGGCGCCGCGACTGCCGCACCAGTCGGATCGAGGATCCCGCCGTGACGCGCGAGAGTGGCCGCGACCACTTCGAGCGAGGAGCCTCCCGTGAGCATCACCGCCAGTTCTCCCGACCATCCGACCGTCGTCCTCGTCCACGGGGCGTTCGCCGAATCCAGTAGCTGGAACGGCGTGATCAGCCTGCTCCTGCGCGACGGGTTCCCCGTGATCGCGATCGCGAACCCCCTTCGCGGGGTCGCGTCCGACGCCGGCTACCTCCGGGCGCTGCTCGCCGGCGTGGACGGCGACATCGTGCTCGTCGGTCACTCGTACGGCGGCACGGTCATCACGAACGCCGCCACCGGCGACCCCCGCGTCCGAGCCCTCGTCTACGTCGGCGGATTCGCACCCGACACCGGTGAGAGCGCCGCGGACCTGTCCGGGCGATACGAGGGCGGGACGCTCGGCGAGACGCTCGCCGCGGTGCCGCTCGGCGGTGCCGGAAACGATCTCTACATCGTCCAGGACCGGTACCACGCGCAGTTCGCCGCGGACTCCGCGCCGGAGGACGCCGCGGTCATGGCAGTGACCCAGCGGCCCATCGTGGAGTCGGCGCTCAACGAGCCATCCGGCGAACCCGCGTGGAAGGAGATCCCGTCGTGGTTCGTCTTCGGCTCGGAGGACCGCAACATCCCCGCCGCGAGCCATCGGTTCATGGCCGACCGCGCCGGGTCGCGCCGCACCGTCGAACTCGCGGGCGGCTCGCACACCGTCGGCATCCCGGAGGCGGCCCGTGTGGTCGAGCTCATCCGCGAAGCGGCCGACTCGGTCGCAGCTCGGTGAGCGACGCAGCACGGCGATCGCCGAACGTGGACGCGGAACGATGAGCCTCGAGCGGCTCGACGGATCGACGGGGCGGCCGTACGCTCCCGCCATCATCGCCGAGGGTCGATTCGTGTTCGTGTCCGGGCAGACGCCCATGCGCGACGGACGGTTCGTCGACGGGACGATCGCCGAGCAGACGCGGGCGACGCTGCAGAACATCGCCGACATCCTCGACGCCGCGGGAGCCACCCTCGAGGACGTCATCCGTTGCGGCGTGTTCATCGCCGACCTCGACCAGCTCCCGGCGTTCAACCAGGCGTACGTGCAGGCCTTCGGCCCGCGCCTCCCGGCACGGACCACGGTGGCCGTCGCACTGCCCGGCTACGACATCGAGATCGACTGCATCGCCGTGCTGCCGGACCGCTGACGCGTCCGGCCCGTCCCCGAGGAGCGCTGGTGTTCGACGGATTCCGATCCCACTCGGTGCCGACCGGTCGCGGGCGCGTGTTCGCCCGCGTCGGCGGCGCCGGTCCGGCGCTGCTGCTCCTGCACGGCTACCCGCAGACGCACGTGATGTGGCATGGCGTGGTCGATGCGCTCGTGGATGCCTGCACCGTGGTCGTCGCCGACCTCCCGGGGTACGGCGCCTCCTTCCGTCCGCGACCGACTCCCGACCATCGGGCCCATTCCAAGCGCGCCATGGCCGAGGACCTCGCCCAGATGATGCACGCGCTCGGCCTCGACCGGTTCGCCGTGGCCGGCCACGATCGCGGCGGACGGGTCGCGTACCGCATGGCCCTGGACCACCCGGACCGCGTCGTCGCGCTGGCCGCGTTCGACGTGGTCCCGACCGGAGAGGTGTGGGCCCGCGCCGACGCGAGCATGGCGCTGGCCTACTGGCACTGGGCCTTCCTCGCCCAGCCCGCTCCCCTGCCCGAGCGGATGATCGCGTCGGCGCCGGACGCCTTCTTCGACGTCCACGTCCGCGCACTCGGGCTCGGCCGCGCACCCGGGCGGTACCCGCCGGACCTGATGGCCCTCTACCGACGGCTCCTCGACGACCCGGGCTTCCTGGAGGCCGTCTGCGAGGACTATCGCGCCGGCGCCGGCGCCGACCGCGACGACGACGACGCGGATCGCGAGGCCGGGCGTCGCATCGGCTGCCCCACCCTCCTGCTCTGGAGCGGATCCGGCGCGCTCCCGCGGTTCTACGGCGACGTCCTGGACGTCTGGCGACCCTGGGCCGCCGAGGTGCAGGGCCACGGGGTGGATGCTAGTCACTTCCTCGTCGAGGACCGGCCGGAGCTCGTCGCCACCGAACTCGCCGCGCTGATGCGCGCGACACATCCGACCACGTGAGCCGGCGCGACCGGCGAGGAGGGAACGACACCATGGCCATCGACGATCCGGCCCCCGGCGCCAGCGCCGGGGACGATCTCCGCGGGCGACTGACGCGACACGAGATCCAGCGAGCAGCGTCCTCGATCCCCGGCCGGGAGATCGTCCAGGTGCTGACCGAGATCCCCGTCGGCGTCTCGTCGGGGTGGCACCGCCATCCGGGCGAGGAGGTCGGGTACCTCCTCGGCGGAACGGTGCGGATGGACATCCGCGGCGCACCGCCGCTGAGGCTCGAGACCGGCGACGGCTTCCTGATCCCGCCGGGCGTCCCCCATAACGCGACCGACCTCGGCCCGGCGCCGGGCCGGATGCTCTCGACCTACTTCGTCGAGACCGGCGAGCCGCTCGCCACGCTCGAGGGATGATCGCGCCGATGCCGCCGCAGGGCGACGGCTGCGCCTCGACGCAGTCCCGCCTCGTCAGCCCAGGTACACACCGCGCGCGGCCATGAACGGCTGCGGGTCGATGCGACTCCACCCGGAGTAGACCTCGAAGTGCAGGTGGCATCCGGTCGACGCGCCCGTCCTACCGCTCGAGGCGATCACCTGGCCCGCGGACACCCACTGGCCGTACCCCACGAAGAGCCCGCCGTAGCGGATGTGGGCATAGCCGGTCGAGATGCCGCCGCCGTGGTCGATCTTGATGAAGTTGCCGTAGCTGCCGGAGTAGCCCGAGAAGACGACCCGGCCGCTCGTCGCGGCGTAGATGGGTGCCGAGCATCCCGTCGCGATGTCGGTCGCGTAGTGGAAGGGATTGGTGCAGTATCCGCCGCTGCAGATCACCTGCCGAGGCCCGTAGACGCCGGAGATGTAGCCGTAGGCGGGCTTGGCCCAGCCGGACCCGCCGCCTCCGCCGCCGCCGCCTCCGCCACCGCCGCCACCGGCGGCGGCCGCGGCGGCCGCCTCGCGCCGGCGGCGCTCCTCCTCGGCCTTGCGCCGACGCTCCTCCTCTTCCTTGCGCTTGCGCTCGCCCTCCTCGTACGCCGCGGTCGTCTTGGCCTCGGTGTCGCGGAGGAACTTCAACTGCTGGTCGAGCTCGATCTTCTTCGACTCGGACTCGGCGAGGGCCGCCTCGGCCGCGGCCTGCGCGGCCTGGGCCGCGGCGAGCGCCTTCTCGGCCGCGATGCGGAGCTTCTCGCGCTCCGCACGGGCGACCTCGGCCTGGTCGGCGAGCGACTGGGCGGTGTTGCCCGCCTCCTTCGCCTGCGCGTAGATGTCGCCGGTCCGCTCGACGAGCTTCTCCATGGAGCCGAGGCGCGAGAGCAGCTCGTCGGTGCGACGCGAGTCGCCCGCGTCGATGAGCATGTTCACGCCGAGGTCGGTGCTGCCCGTGCGATAGAGCTGCGCGGCGACCTGGCCGGCGCTGCGCTCGGCCGCCGCAGCCTCGGCGGCGGCGGCGTCGGCCTGCGACTGGATCTCCTCGGCTCGTCGGACGGCGTCGTCGTACTCCTGCTGCGCGACGAGGAGTTCCTCGGTGCGGCGCTCGGCCTCGGCGCGGGCGACGGCCACGTTCTCCTCGAGCTGGGCGATGAGCGCGATGATCTGGTCCACGGCCGCGGCGGCGGCGCGCGTGTCGGCCTTCGCCTTCTGCAGTTCCGCCCACGTCGGGTAGTCGGCCGCGAAGGCGGGAACGGGGTCGGTGGCGACGCCTCCGGTCGCGGCGAACACGAGGACGACGGCGGCGGCGAGCGCGCGCAGCCGCGACCCGGCGCGGCCGGGTGCTCGGCGCTCTGCGTCTCGCGACATGATCCCCCATCTGCGCGACCGCGAGGGCCCCGCGCTCGTGCGTCCGTGCGGGCAGTGGCCATGTCACCGTAGGCGCGCGCCGTCCCGGATCCGGGGATTTCAGCCCCGCGTGGCGCGCCTCGAACCCTCGTTTTGGAATCTGGCCGCCGAATGCGTATGCTGTCTTCTCGGCGGTCATGCCCCGGCATGACACTCCGGCCCCATCGTTTAGCGGCCTAGGACACCGCCCTTTCACGGCGGCAGCACGGGTTCGAATCCCGTTGGGGTCACCCTGCGATGGGTTTACAATTGAACAGCTTCTCTACGAGGCCCTGTGGCGCAGTTGGTTAGCGTGCCGCCCTGTCACGGCGGAGGTCGCGGGTTCAAGTCCCGTCAGGGTCGCTCAGGCGACAAGCCCTTTCCCTTTCGAGAGAAGGGGCTTTCTCCTTATCGAGGCACCGTTCCGATCCGTCGGCCCGATGCCGCGAGGCTCTGTAGCTCAGTTGGTAGAGCGTTCGACTGAAAATCGAAAGGTCACCGGATCGATGCCGGTCGGAGCCACATGTGAGACCCCCGGTTCGCCGGGGGTTTTCGCGTCTCCGGGCCCCTCGGCGCGCGACGCTCGCGCGTGATTGCAGCAGATGGCGCCGCGGTCAAGGGCGTTCTGCCTTCCGACGCGACCCCCCAGACTGGCGGGATGAGTCCAGGGGGTGCGATGCGCGTGATCAGGATCGTCGTCGACGGCCGGGCGTACTCCCTTCCGGGTGAGCAGGACGCCGATGCGATCATGGGGCGCATCACCCGACTGGTCCGGGCCGGCGGCGGCTTCATGGAGCTCGCGGCCGCTCCCGACCGCGCACTCAACGTGCTGGTGTCGCCCGGCATGAGCCTCACCGTCGAGGTGCTGTCCGCGCCGGAACCGCGGAGCCCGGACCCCGAGCCGGAACCGGTCGACCTGTCGTGGTTCGATCCGTTCGACATGACCTGACGGGGCACGAGGGGACGATGCACGCGCGTCAGTAGTCGTCGACGCGCGGTCCGTCGTCGTCCAGCTCCCCCACCACCGCGCGGTGGCGCAGCTTTCCCGTCTGGGCGACCAGGTAGGCCACGAGCTCCTCGTCGACGACCTCGTCGTGCTCGCCCGGCTCCTCGTCGGCGATGAGCTCGCTGGCCGGGCCGATGAGGACCGTGGAGTGCCCGATCGAGCCGTCCGGGAGGCGGGTCGGGATCCGGACGGTCGCCGACGCCCGCACGTCGGCCAGTGCGCTGGCGTACTCGAGCAGCGCCGCGGCGATCGCCGAACCGGTGAGCACGGAGTCGCCGGAGTAGTGAATCCGGTCCATCCTCCCTGTCTACCCGCAGCGCGGGGAATCCACACGGGCTTGACTGGACCGGACATCGGGTCCGGTCGGGCCGGCGCGCCATCCGGCCGGCCGTCAAGCCCTTGTCCGCCCGATCCGGCGGCGGGACAATCGACATGAGTCACGGGGGGCGGTGGTGCGTCATGGGAAGCCTGACGATCGCGGGGCTCGCCGTCATCGAGCTCGACGACGACCTCGTCGCCCACCTCCATGCGGTCCTCGTCGCCAAGCTCCGGCGGGGCGAACCGGTGCTGCTCGAGTGGACGGACGGCGGCGAGCACGCCCAGCAGATCTGGGTGCATCCGTCGGCGGGGGTGCTGGCCACGTACGACCTTCCTCATCCGCCCGACCTCGACCGGCGGTGGCTGGACCGCCTGATGATCGCCGCGAACTCGGTGTCGGGCATCTCCATCGCTGCGGCCGACCTGCACCGGCACACGCGGGTGGTGCCCTGCGCGACGCGCGCCGTGATGGACGGGGCGCCGCGAGCCCCGATGCCGGTCGCCGCGACCGCTTCGCCGCGATCCCGGCAGGAGACGCACCCCTGAGGCCTCGGGCTCGGCACGGAAGGGCACGACGACATGGAGACGGATGTGAATCGACCGCCGACCGGCAAGCGCGTCCACCTCGTCCGTTGGCTGCCGACCGATGCGGACTGGGTGAGCGAGGTTCGGACCGGACGCTACGTCGGCGGCGACGAACTGCACTGGGTGATCGAGGTCGACGGCGTCCGCCAGAGGTTGGCGCGCTCCGATTGGAGTCGATTCGTGCCCGAGGCGGTCCAGCCGCCTGCGAACCCGCCGGCCCCGGAGATCACGACCATCCCGACCACGGCGCGGCCGATGATGGAGCCGGCCGAGGATACGCCGGCCCAGTGATTCGCGACTGACGCATCCGCGGCGACGGACGGGCGTTCCGTCCGCATCCGCGGCGTACACTGGACCCTCATGACGAGATTGCGGATCCCGGAGGTCGCACGCCTCCTCGGCGTGAGCGACGACACGGTCCGCCGCTGGATCGACCAGGGGCGCCTGCCCGCCGAACGCGGCGCAGGTGGCCGACTGCACGTCGACGGCGCGACGGTCGCCCGCTTCGTCGCCGACCGTCGCCGGGGCGCCGATGACGGCGCGGTGCCGAGCTCGGCTCGGAACCGCTTCGAGGGCATCGTCACGGACGTGCAGCGCGACCGCCTCGTCGCCGTGGTCGAGGTGCAGGCGGGTCCGTTCCGCGTCGTGTCGATGATGACCCGCGAGGCGGCCGACGAACTCGGACTCGAGCCCGGCGTGCTCGCGACGGCCCTCGTCAAGGCGACGAACGTCATCGTCGAGCGCTCCTCGAGCGAGGCGGAGTGAGGGTGCGGCGGGTGGTCGCGGGGCTCGCCGCCGGCGTCCTCGCGCTCGCCGGGTGCGCGAGCACGGCGGCACCCCCGAGCGGGGACGATCCCGGCGACCCTGCTGCGGGCGAGGTCCGCGTCGCAGCGGCCTCCGACCTGAAGTTCGCGCTCGACGAGGTCGTCGACCTCCTCGACGTGACGCATCCCGAGGTCGAGGTGACGACGAGCTACGGCTCGTCGGGCACGTTCCTCTCGCAGATCTCGAACGGCGCGCCGTTCGACGTCTTCCTGTCGGCCGACCTCGCCTACCCGCGACGACTCGTGGAGCAGGGGCTCGCCGCCGAGGGCGACCTCTTCCCGTACGCGGTCGGACGCCTGGTGCTGTGGGCCGGCGACGACAGCCCGCTCGACCCGTCCGAGGGCCTCGCCGCGCTCGCATCGCCCGACGTGCGGCACGTCGCGATCGCGAACCCGGAGCACGCGCCGTACGGGGTCGCCGCCGTGGAGGCGCTCCGCAGCGCGGGCGTGCTCGAGGCGGTCGAGCCGAAGCTCGTCTACGGCGAGAACGTCGCCCAGGCCGCCGAGTTCGTGCAGTCCGGCAACGCCGACGCCGGGATCGTGGCGCTCTCGCTCGTCCGGTCCGATCCCCTGCGCGACGTGGGCGCCTGGATCGAGCTCCCGCTCGACGCCTACCCGCGACTCGACCAGGGCGGCGTGGTGCTCGGGTCGGCGCGGGACCCGGTGGCCGCGCGCGCCGTCCGCGAGGCGCTCCTCAGCCCCGAGGGCGCGGAGATCCTCTCCCGTCACGGGTTCTCGCTCCCGGACGGCCCGGCGGAGGGGGAGGGCGACTGACATGGACTGGGAGGCCATCGGCGTCAGCATCAGGCTGGCCCTCGCGACGACCGCGATCCTGCTCGTGATCGCCGTGCCGCTCGCGGCGTGGCTCGCCTTCACGCGCCGGCGCTGGGCGGTCGTGGTCGAGGCCGTCGTCGCGCTTCCGCTCGTGCTGCCGCCCACGGTGCTCGGCTACTACGTGCTCGTCGCGCTCGGCACCTCGTCGCCGTTCGGCCGGTGGTGGCAGGAGACGACCGGATCGACGCTCGCGTTCTCGTTCGCCGGGCTCCTCGTGGCATCCGTGATCTACAGCATGCCGTTCGCCGTGCAGCCGCTGCTCGCGGCGTTCGCGGGCGTCGACCGGCGCCTGCTCGAGGCGTCGGCGGTGCTCGGCCGCTCCCGCGTGCACGCGCTCGCCCGCATCGTGCTGCCCCTGTCGCGCGCTGGCCTCGCGAGCGCGGCGGTGCTCACGTTCGCGCACACCGTGGGCGAGTTCGGCGTGGTGCTCATGGTGGGGGGCAACATCCCCGGCGAGACGCGCACGGTCTCGGTGGCGGTGTACGACGCCGTGCAGGCCTTCGACTACGAGACCGCGGGCCGCACGAGCCTCGCGCTGCTCGCGTTCTCGCTGGTCGTGCTGACGGCGACGTACGCGATCCAGCGCCACGGCGTCGGGCTCCTGGTGCGCCGATGACGACGGTCGAGCGGATGCCGCAGCGAGACGGCGTCCTCGACGTCGACCTCCGGCTGCGCGACGTCGACGCCGCGTTCGCGATGGGGCTCGAGGAGGCCGGCGTCACCGTCCTGTTCGGTCCGTCCGGCGCCGGGAAGACGACCGTGATCCGCGCCCTCGCCGGCCTGGAGCGCATCGATGCCGGCGTGATCCGCGCCGACGGGGTGCTGTGGGACGACGGCGGCCGGGGTCACGTGCCCGCGCGACGACGCCGGGTGGGCGTCCTCTTCCAGGACCGCGCGCTCTTCCCCCACCTCGATGTCGCGCAGAACGTCGCGTACGGGCTGCGCCGGATGCCGCGCCCGGAGCGCGACCGACGCGTGGCCGAGGTGCTCGAGGCGTGCGCCGTGCCGGGCTACGAGCGCCGCAGGGTGCGCGAGCTCTCCGGCGGCGAGGCCCAGCGCGTCGCCCTCGCACGCGCGCTCGCCCCGGAGCCCCGGCTGCTGCTGCTCGACGAGCCCTTCACCGGCCTCGACCAGCCGACCCGGCGACGGCTCCGGGTCGAGCTCCGGGCGCTCGTGCAGCGCACCGGGGTGCCGGCGCTGGTGGTGACGCACGACCGCGACGAGGCGCTCGCGCTGGGCGATCGCATGGTCGTGCTCATCGGCGGACGCGTCCACCAGGTCGACCCGCCCGCCGTCGTGTTCGACCGGCCCGGCGACGGGCTCGTCGCCGCGGCGGTCGGCATGGACACCATCGTGACCGGGCGGCTCGTCGACGGCTCGCCGGGCGCGGTCGACGTGGGCCCGACCCGCCTCGTCGTGGGGACGCCGCGGGGCGGGATGCCGGGCGAGGTGGCCGTCTGCCTGCGCGCCGCCGACCTCGGCATCGCCGAACGCGGGAGCCGACGCGCGGACGAGGCGACCAACGTGGTGCCGGCTCGCGTGACCGCCGTCGAAGCCGAGGCGGACCTGCTGCGCGTGCGGCTCGACGCGGGGTTCCCCCTCGCGTGCCTCCTGACCCGGCATGACGCGCGCCGGCTTCCCCTCGAGCCGGGCCGCGAGGTGGACGCCGTCATCCCGAGGTCCGCCGTGCACGTCGCGGGGATCGCCGCCGCCGACTGACGCCCCACGGCGCGGCGCTCACGGCCTCCGGCCTGCGTCAGGCGACCCGTCGCCGCCGGCCGCGCGTCTCCGACGGCAACTCGCCGAACGCGCGCTGGTAGGCGTCGGCGAACCGGGGCAGGTGGACGAACCCCCAGCGGCGGGCGATGCCCGCGATCGACTCGGCCGGTTCGGCGAAGCGGAGCTCGTCGCGCACGCCGGCCAGCCGGATGCCCCGCAGGTGGTCGGAGGGCGAGCGCCCGGTCTCGCCCACGAATGCGGCGTGCAGTCCCCGCGTCGAGATGTGCACCGCATCGGCGACGTGCTGCACGGTGATCGGCTCGCCGGCGTGGGCGTGGAGGTGGTCGAGCGCGGCGCGGACGACCGACGACCTCGCTCCCACCGGCACGCGTCGGCCGTCGCCGTCGGCCCAGGCGAGCGGGAAGGCGTTGAGGTAGGTGACGGCGAGCCGGTGGAAGGCGGCCTCCACCACGACCGGCTCGGCGAATGCCTCCGGCGCGGCCAGCATCGCGCGTGCCACGCGCGCGACGGCCGCGTCCCAGTAGCGCCCGAGCACCGGGCTCCGCGCGGCGAGCTCGAGGGGTTCGAGCCGGAGGTCGGGCCGGCCCGAGACCGATCGCGCGACCTCCTCGAGGCGGATGCGGTCGAGCACCACGGCACGCGCGGCGAAGTGGTCCCAGCGCGCCGTCACGCCTTCCGTCGCGTTGATGTACGGGCGCGAGACGTCGATCGGCCGGGCGCCGTGCCGGAGGTCGATGCCGCGTCCGGTCGGCGAGACGACCAGCACCTGGTCGGCCCCCGCCTCGACCGCGGCGGACGCCTCGAAGGCGTAGTCGACGACGGAGAACCCGGGTATCGACTGCGTCCGCATCCACACGCGGAAGGCGTCGGGGTCCACCCGCCCGAACTGCAGGCGGGGCACGAGTGGTGCGAAGGCCTCGCGCGCCGCCTCCGGGTCCGAGGTCGCGAACGAGGTCCGGTCGAGTCCGGGCAATACCGTTCCTATCACCGGCGCGCCCACCGCGCCGGGTCAGCACAGCATACGCGTCGCTCGCCGGATATCCGACATCGGCACGGTTCCCCGTATCGGCGTGCCATCCGCCGCGGACGGGCGTACATTGGTGATGCGGCCGGGTCCGCGCCGGGCTCGGGGGAACACCGGCGCCGGCCCGCCGCTCACTCCTCCCTCCGTCTGCCAATAGGGTGCAGACGAGGGATCGGGAGGCTCGGTGGCGAAGGTGACCAGTGCCGACGTGGCGCGTGCGAGCGGCGTCTCGCGCACGACGGTGAGCTACGTGCTGAACCGCACGCCCGGCGTCTCGGTGTCGGATGCCACACGGCGGCGCGTGCTCGACGCGGCCACGCGGCTCGGCTACGCGCCCTCGGCCGCGGCTCGCACGCTCCGGCGCGGGCGGAGCGACCTGGTGCTGTGCGTGCTCCCGGACTGGCCGGTCGGGTCGGCGGTGGAGGCCGTGATCGACCGGCTCGCCGACGAGCTCGCCGGGCGCGGGATGTCGGTGCTCGTGCATCACGTGCGCGGGGAGCGGCCGCTGACCGACCTGCTGCGCGCCGTCACGCCGCACACGGTCGTGGGGCTCGCGCCCTTCGACCCGGCGGACGTGCGTGCGATGCGGCAGGCGGGCATCGGCGTGGTCGGCACCTCCGACGACGTCGCGTCCGATCCCGGTGCGACGACGGATGCCGCGGCGGACGACCCGCAGCGGCGCATCGGCCTCGTGCAGGCGGAGCGGCTCGTGGCCGGGGGGCGCCGTCGCATCGCGTACGCGGCCACCCCGGATCCCCGCGTGGCGGCCTTCGCCGAGGGCCGCCTCGGCGGGGTGCGGGAGGCGTGCGCATCGCTCGGCCTCGAGCCGCCGGTCGTGGTCCCGGTCGAGCTCGACGAGGGATCCGGGGCGGACGCCGTGCGGGCATGGCGCGCGGCCGGCATCGACGGCGTCGCCGCGTACAACGACGAGGTCGCCCTCGCCGTGCTCGCGGGCGCCCGCGTCGCCGGCGTCGCCGTGCCGGACGACCTCGCCGTCGTGGGCGTCGACGACATCCCCGTCGCCGCCCTCGCCTCGCCGCCGCTCACGACGGTGTGGCAGTCGCTCGACCGGCAGGCCGCCTACCTCGCCGAGTGCGTGGCGGCGGAGCTCGACGGGCTGCCGCAGCCGCGGAGGCCGCGACAGGACGTCGAGCTGGTGCCGCGCGAGTCGGCCTGAGCGCTAGAGCTCGACCACGGTCATGCCCGAACCGGCGCCTCCCGCGCGACCCATGGCGGCGAGCGCCGCGGGGACCTCGTCGAGCGCGATCGTGCGGCCGACGAGCTCGATCGGCCGGAACGCCCCCGAGGCGACCGCGCCGAGCATGTCGGGGTACTCGTGCGCGGCCATGCCGTGGCTGCCCAGGATCTCGAGTTCGCCCGCGATGACCGCGTCCATCGGCATCGCGGCCGTCGCGTCGTCGGCGAGCATGAGGCCGATCTGCACGTGGCGTCCGCGCTTGCGCAGGCTGCGGACGGACGCGAACGAGGTCTCGGGGCTGCCGAACGCGTCGACCGAGAGGTCGACGCCCCCGCCGCTCGCCTCGCGAACGCGGTCGGCGGCGCCCTCGCCACCCCGGATCGGGACGGCCCCGAGGTCGGCGGCGGCCGCCAGCGCGGCGTCGGAGACGTCGACCCCGTACACGCGCACGCCCGCGGCGACGGCGATCATGATCGCCGAGAGGCCGACGCCGCCGCATCCGTGCACCGCCACCTGCTCGCCGGGGTGCAGCCGGCCGCGCGCGATGATCGCGCGATAGGCGGTGGCGAACCGGCAGCCGAGCGAGGCGGCCTCGACGAAGCCGAGCGAGTCGGGCAGCCGGATCAGGTTGAGCTCGGCCTCGTCGACGACGACGTACTCCGCGAACGAGCCCCAGTGCGTGAACCCGGGCTGGCGCTGGTCGTCGCAGACCTGCTCGTTGCCGGACCGGCACTCGTCGCACCGGCCGCACGCGCAGATGAAGGGCGCCGTGACGCGGTCGCCGACGCGCCATCCGCTCGCCGCGTCGATCTCCGCGCCGAGCTCCGCGATCTCGCCGGCGAACTCGTGGCCCGGAACGTGCGGGAGCGCGACGGCGTCGTCGTGGCCCATCCAGCCGTGCCAGTCGCTGCGGCACAGGCCGGTGGCGCGCACGCGCACCAGGGCGCCGCGGGGCGGGCACGCGGGCGGGTCGACCTCGACGAGTTCGGGCTCGTCGCCGAAGCCGCGGTACATGACGGCGCGCACAGGTCCTCCTCGGGGATGGTGGCCGGTCGCGAACCGGATGGCACCCCGTGCGCCGGGTCGCGCGCCCCCTCGGCGATGACGTGACGGATGCCGCGGCGAAGCGACCTCCGGAATCCTATCGGGCCTCGCGGCGACCACGGGCGATCCTCACGTCCGCGCACGCGGGGCTCGTCGCGCGCTCCCCAGCGCCCGCGGGGGCCGGGGTGGCCTCGCACGTTCACACGCCGGGAGCATTGTGGAACAATGCCCCCATGCGCTCCGTCCTCCTGGTGCTCGCCGCCGCCGTGTGCTTCGGCACGACGGGCACCGCGCAGGCGCTCGGCCCCGAAGCCGACCCGCTCTCGCTCGGCGCGGCGCGCATCCTCATCGGCGGAGGCGCGCTCGCCGCGATCGCCCTCGCCGTGCACGTCGCCGGACGCCGGGACGACGCGACCGGGACATCCGTCGCCCCGACGTCCGGCGGCCACGCCGGACCCGCCCGAGTGTCCGGCGCCGTGGGCGCACGGTTCGGCGCGTGGGCCGCGGTCGCGCTCGGGGCGCTCGGCGTGCTCGCCTACCAGCCCGCGTTCTTCGCCGGCACGGCGGCCAACGGCGTGGCGGTCGGCACGGTCGTCGCGCTCGGCTCCGCGCCGGTGCTCACCGGAGTGCTCGACTGGGTGCTCCGACGGCGCTTCCCGGGCCGCGCCTGGATCGCGGCCACCGCGCTCGCGACCTCCGGCGTCGCCGTCCTCGCGGCCTCGACGGGGACCGGCCCCGCCGCGGTGGACCCGCTCGGCGTCGCCGCATCCGTCGGCGCGGGCGCCTCGTACGCGGTCTACACGCTCGCCGGCAAGGCGCTGCTCGACCGCGGCTGGGCGCCCTCGGCGAGCATGGGCGCCATGTTCGGCGTCGCTGCCGCCGTGAGTCTGCCGGTGCTGCTGTCGTCGGACGCAGCCTGGCTCACGACACCCGAGGGACTCGCGACCGCGCTCTGGCTGGGCCTCGTCACGACGACCCTCGCCTACCTGCTCTTCGGCGCCGGGCTGCGGGGCCTCGCGCCGGCCACGGTCTCGACGCTCACGCTCGCCGAACCCCTGACGGCGACGCTCCTCGGGGTGCTGGTGCTGCAGGAGCAGCTGCCCGGCACCGCCGTCGCGGGGCTGCTCGTGCTCGCGTCGGGCATCGTGCTGCTCGCGGTGACGAGCGGTCGACGGATGCCGCCGCGGCCCGTGGCCCTCGGTGTCGGAGGTCGCGCCTAGCCTCGGAGGATGGACGTCATCCTCATCCCCGGATTCTGGCTCGACGCGAGGTCATGGAGCGAGGTGACGCCGGCCCTCGAGGCCGCGGGGCACACGGTCCACCCGCTGACCCTCCCCGGGCTCGAATCCGCCGACGCCCAGCGAGCGGGCATCGGGCTCGACGACCACGTCGAGGCGGTGGTGCGACTCGTCGACGGGCTCGAGGGCCGGGTCGTCCTCGTCGGCCACTCCGGCGGCGGCGCGATCGCCCAGGGAGTCGCCGACCTCCGGCCCGAACGGGTGGCGCGCGTGGTCTACGTCGACGCGGCCCCGATCGCCGACGGGCAGTGCATCAACGACGAGCTGCCGGTGGTCGGCGACGAGATCCCGCTGCCCGACTGGTCGGTCTTCGAGGAGGCCGACCTGGTCGACCTCGACGACGAGCTGCGCGAGCGATTCCGCGCCCGGGCGGTGCCCGAGCCCGCGGCCGTGGCGAGCGATCCGCTCCGCCTGCGCGACGAGCGGCGCCTCGAGGTGCCGATCACCGTCGTCTGCTGCGAGTTCCCGAGCGCGAAGGTGGGCGAGTGGATCGCCGCCGGCGTGCCGTTCGTGCGCGAGCTGGCGTCGCACCGCGACGTCACCTACGTCGACCTGCCGACCGGCCACTGGCCGCAGCTCACCCGTCCCGCCGAGCTCGGGCGGGTGCTCGCCGACGCCGTCGCGGGCTGACGCGTGGCCGCCGGTCCTCAGCGCGCCGGCTGCGCCGCCTCGACGAACTCGGCCACGGCGTCCGCGATCTCCGCGCGCGCGGTCTGCCGGTCGATGGTCGCCGTGCCGTCGCCCGGCTGGTCGCCGTAGTCGCCGAAGGCGGCGTGGTTCGCGCCCTCGATCACGACCGTGACGGCGTCGTCAGGCAGGTTGCCCGAGCGTGCGGCGACGTCCTCGGGCGTGCTGAGCCCGTCGTTCTCGCCGACGATCGACAGTACGGCCAGGTCCGAGTCCGACAGGTCGTCGACGCAGTAGCTGCCGAACAGGATGAGCCCTTCGACCGCCGGCTCGGCGGCGGCGTCGGCTTCGGCGTCGGCGGCGAGTTGGCAGGCGCGCACTCCGCCGAGCGAGTGCCCGCCCACGTACCAGCGTTCGACGTCCGGTGCATCGGCGGTGAACGCCGACAGGGGCCGCGTGTCGAAGAACGCGAGGTTGAGGGTCGGCTCCGTGATGACGACGGTCATGCCGGTCGCCTCGACGATGCCCGCCATCTTGTACAGGTACGCCGACGGTTGCACCTTCGCGCCCGGGATGAACACCAGCCCGGTGTCGGTCGCACCCGTCGTGGGCTCGATCACGATGGACCGGTCGGTGCCCGTGATCTCGACGCCGTTCGAGCGCCAGGCATCGAGCGACGCCTCGCGATCGCCCTCGAACACGAGGCTCGCGTAGACGAGGAACCCGACGACGACCAGGACCACCACGCCGACGACCGCGAGGAGCACGGCGCCGACGCGGCGTGTCACAGCTGGTCCCCGCTCACCTCGAACGTGTCGCATGCGCCGACGCCCTGCTCGAACCCGGTCTCGAACCAGCGCATCCGCTGCTCGCTCGTCCCGTGCGAGAACGTGTGCGGCGTCACCTGGCCCTGCGTCGCCTCCTGAATGCGGTCGTCGCCGACCGCGGCGGCCGCATCGATCGCCTGCTGGTACTCCTCGCGCGAGATGGGCTGGAGGAACGGGTCGCCGTCCGGGTCCTCGGTGCTGGAAGCCGCGGCCGCCCACGAACCCGCGAAGCAGTCCGCCTGGAGCTCCACGCGGACCGCATTGGAGGCGGGACCGGTCTGCCCGTCGCGCGTGGAGTCGAGCACGCCGGCGATGTTCTGGATGTGGTGGCCCCACTCGTGCGCGACCACGTACATCTCGGCGAGCGGCCCGCCCTCGGCACCGAATCGCTGCTCGAGCTGGTCGTAGAAGCTCGTGTCGATGTAGATCGTCTGGTCGGGCGGGCAGTAGAAGGGCCCGGTCGCCGACGACGCGTTGCCGCAGCCCGTCGCGACGGCGTCCTGGAACAGGACGAAGTCCTGCGGCGGGGTGTACTCCAACCCGACGGTCGGCGCGGCCTCCTGCCAGTAGTCCTCGAGCGATGCGGAGGCACCCACCATCCGGCAGTCGATGCGCTCGTTCGCGTCGGCTCCGCTCTGGCACTCCTCGAGCGCGGAGCCCGTCGGTGCGGGCGCCTGCTCGCCGCCGCCGACGAGACCCGAGAGGTCGACGCCGAGGAACTGGGAGATCAGGAACAGCGCGATCGCTCCGAGGCCGCCGCCGACCGCGATGCCGGTGTTGCGTCCGCGTCGCGAGGCCCTGCCTCCGCTGATGTCGGAGTCCGGATTGAACGTCATGCCCTGACGTTACTCCGTGGCGCTTCGGGCAGCATCCGCCTTCCGCTGGTGCGGCGGATCCGATATGGCGTCGTCGTCCTGCCGGGCGTCGTCGTCCTGCCGGTCGTCGTCATCCGGGCGGTCGTCGTCCTGACGGTCAGCATCGTCGTCGGCGTCGTCGTCCGCATCGTCGTCGCCCGCATCGTCGCCGTCGAGGTCGTCGTCTTCGTCGTCTTCGTCTTCGTCGTCGTCGTCGTCGATGTCGTCGTCATCGACGAGATCGGCCCGCTCCTCCTCCTCGAGGTCGTCCTCGTCCTCGTCCGCATCGGCCGGCTCGTCGTCCGCGTCCTCCGCCGGCCGCTCGGCGGCCGGATCATCGTCGAGACCTGCTCGATCCGCCTCGGCGAACCGGTCGGTCGCGGCGATGAGCGCCGCCAGGATGCCCGGCTCGTCGAACGCGTGACCGGCATCGTCGATGATGCGCAGCTCGGCTTCGGGCCAGGCCCGGTGCAGGTCCCACGCGGTCATCATCGGGGTGCACATGTCGTAGCGGCCCTGCACGATGACCGCCGGGATGCCCCGGAGCCGGCCGACGTCGCGGATGAGCTGGCCCTCCTCCCACCATCCCCCGTGCCGGAAGTAGTGGTTCTCGATGCGGGCGAACGCGGTGGCGTACTCGGGCGAGGTGAACCGCGCGATGGTCTCGGCCTGCGGGAGCAGCGTGATGGTCGACGACTCCCAGCGCGACCACGCGATCGCCGCCGGTTGGTGCACCGCCGGATCGGGATCGGCGAGCAGGCGACCGTACGCCTCGATCAGGTGCGCGCGCTCGGCGTACGGCACGGGCGCGAGGAAGTCCTCCCAGAGGTCGGGGAAGACGGCGGACGCGCCGCCCTCGTAGAACCAGTCGAGCTCCTGGCGGCGAAGCGTGAAGATGCCGCGCAGCACGAGCTCCGTGACGCGTTCCGGATGGGTCTCGGCGTACGCGAGGGCGAGCGCGCTGCCCCACGACCCGCCGAAGACCTGCCAGCGGTCGATGCCGAGGTGCCCGCGCAGCCGCTCCATGTCGGCGATGAGGTGCCACGTGGTGTTCGCGGAGAGGTCGGCGCCCGGCTCGGACGCGTGGGGGATCGAGAAGCCGCAGCCGCGCTGGTCGAACAGCACGATCCGGTACTTCGCCGGGTCGAACAGTCGCCGGTGGGTCGGCGTCGTCCCGCCCCCCGGGCCGCCGTGCAGGAACACGACGGGCCTGCCCTCGCGGTTGCCCGACACCTCCCAGTAGATGTGCTGGCCGTCGCCCACGTCGAGCATGCCCGTCTCGAGCGGCTCGATCTCCGGATACAGGTCCCTCATGCTTCCCCCCTGCCGGTCACGCTATCGACCGGCGGATGCCGCCGCCCGGCGGCGCGCCGCTCCGGATGCCGCGGTGGCATCCGTCATGGCCCCTTCCCAGTATCGCCGCATACCGTGTCGCGCATGAAACCGGTTCCCGACCCAGTGCGCCCCGGGCAGGAGTCCGTCTGGGACTACCCGCGCCCGCCGCGCGTCGAGCACGTGGACGTGCGGATCACCATCGACCTCGGCGGCGAGCGCATCGCCGACACGCGCGACGTCGTGCGCGTCCTCGAGACGAGCCATCCGCCGGTCTACTACCTGCCCGTCGCCGCCTTCGCCGACGGTGCGCTGACGCCGGCAGCCGGCTCGTCGTTCTGCGAGTTCAAGGGCGCCGCCCGGTACCTCAGCGTGCACGGCGGCGGCCGCACCGCTGAGCGGGCCGCGTGGAACTACCCCTCGCCGTCGCCCGGGTTCGAGGCGCTCCGCGACCGGGTCGCCGTGTACGCGGGGCCGATGGACGCGTGCACGGTCGACGGCGAGCGCGTCTCGCCGCAGCCCGGCTCGTTCTACGGCGGCTGGGTCACCTCGAACCTCGCCGGACCGTTCAAGGGCGTCCCCGGCAGCATGGGCTGGTGAGGCGCCGAGCGGATGTCGCGTCGCGGCGCCCGGCGTAGGCTCGCCTCATGAGTCGCACTCCCGTCACCATCACGATCACGGGCGCCGGCGGGCAGATCGGCTACGCGCTGCTGTTCCGGATCGCCTCCGGGGCGATGCTCGGGGCCGAGACCCCGGTGCGGCTCAACCTGCTCGAGATCCCGCAGGGCATCCGGGCGGCCGAGGGCGCGGCGCTCGAGCTGCAGGACTCCGCGTTCCCCCTGCTCGCGCACGTCGAGGTCACCGACGATGCGGCCGCGGCGTTCGAGGGCGCGAACGTGGCGCTGCTCGTCGGAGCACGCCCTCGCACCGCCGGCATGGAGCGCGGCGACCTGCTGCAGGCGAACGGCGGCATCTTCGGGCCCCAGGGCCGCGCGATCAACGATCACGCCGCCGACGACGTGCGCGTCGCCGTCGTGGGCAACCCGGCGAACACGAATGCGCTCATCGCGGCCTCGCACGCCCCCGACGTCCCGAGGGACCGCTTCACCGCGCTCACGCGGCTCGACCACAACCGCGCCCTCGGGCAGCTCGCGGGCGCGCTCGGCGCACCGGTCGGCGGCATCCGCGGCATCACGATCTGGGGCAACCACTCCGCGACCCAGTTCCCGGATGTGGCGCACGCGACGGCCGACGGCGACCCCGTGCCCGCGCTGCTCGCCGCCCGCACGGGCGGGACCGAGGCGGCGCGCGCCTGGCTCGTCGACGAGTTCATCCCGCGGGTCGCCCGGCGCGGCGCGGAGATCATCGAGGTGCGCGGGTCGTCATCGGTGGCCTCGGCCGCCTCGGCGACCATCGACCACGTGCGCGACTGGGTGCTGGGCACGGGCGACCGCGGCTGGACGAGCGCGGCGCTGTGGTCGAACGGCGAGTACGGCGTCGCCGAGGGCGTGATCTCGTCGTTCCCCGTCGTCTCCGAGGGCGGCGAATGGACGGTCGTCGAGGGCCTCGGCGTCGACGCCTTCGCCCGCGAGCGCATCGACGCGTCGGTCGCCGAGCTCGTCGACGAGCGCGAGGCGGTCCGCGCGCTCGGCCTGCTCTGACCCGGCGACGGAGGCCTCCGCGGCGCGCCTACGCTGGACCCCATGGCCGCACGCGAACCGATGTCCCCCGCACGCCGACGGCAGCTGATCGTCGGTCTCGTCGTCGGCGTGCTCGTCGGCCTCGGCGTCAGCCTCTGGACCGGGTTCTGGCTCTGGCTCGCGACCGGGATCGCGGTCGGCCTCGCGGCGGGCGCGATCATGAAGCCGCCCGGCGAGGACGACGCACCGCCGCGGCGGTGAAGCCGAGCACGACGACGGGCCGGGCGCACCAGCGCCCGGCCCGCATGCGGCATCCGGCGACTACCGCTTGACGGTCTTCTCCGGGACGGGGAGCGTGCCCGCCTCGCGCTGCGCGGCGTAGTAGGCGCGCGCTTCGTCCTGGCGCTCCTGCTCGGCGCCCGACGCGATCGCCGCGCGCAGGTGCGCCTGCTCGTACCCGAACGCGTCCACGAGGTCGAGCGCGTACGGCCGGAGCCGCTCGATCAGGCGGTCGATGTACGCCGTCACGGCCTGGGCGCGCTGCGACGAGAGCCGGCCGTGGATCAGGTACCACGCGAGGTGCCTCTCGACGAGGCCGAGGCCGAACAGGTCGCGCACCCACGTCAGCACCTGGCGCGTGCCCTCGTGCTCGGTGCGGTGCAGCGCGCGGGTGAACGCCTCCCACTGGAGGAGCTCGGCGTGCGCGCGGGCCGCCTCGATGAGCTCGTTCTGGTTGCGGTTGAACGCCGCGGCGGCCTCGGCCTTCGACAGCTTGCGCGCGTCGCGCAGCCGACCGGCGATCTCGGCGATCATCGCCTCGACGCGGTCGGTGAGCAGCTCGCGCTGGGTCTCCTCGTCGCGCAGGTCGACGACCGACCGCGCGGTCGAGCCGAAGTCGGCGACCGTCTGGGCGAGACGGCGGAGCCCCACGCCGTGCATCGCGCGGTCGGCCGCCTGGGCGGCGACGTAGCGCGCCATGACGCCCACGCCGGCCTTGCGGAACTGCGCGGAGTAGTCGGTGAGCAGGCGCTTGGCGACCAGCTGGAGCAGCACGTTGTTGTCGCCCTCGAAGGTGACGTAGATGTCGAGGTCCTGGCGCAGCCCGACGAGCCGGTTCTCGGCGAGGAAGCCCGCACCGCCGCAGGCCTCGCGGGCCTCCTGGAGGGTCTCGAGCGCGTGCC
The DNA here is from genome assembly GCF_037199545.1 of Agromyces sp. CCNWLW213. Taxonomy (NCBI): domain Bacteria; kingdom Bacillati; phylum Actinomycetota; class Actinomycetes; order Micrococcales; family Microbacteriaceae; genus Agromyces; species Agromyces sp. CCNWLW213. The sequence goes on from NZ_JBBBDX010000008.1 coordinate 96,233, forward strand.
ACGTCGACAGGGGCTTCAGGGCCGCCGCCATGGTCTCGAGGTCCTGCCGGTCGTCGTCGGTGTCGGCCGCGCCCGAGAACACCGCGTCGAACTTCACGAGGAACTCGTCGTGCGCGAAGAACTGCGCGTACGTGGTCGCGAGCTTCGGCAGCAGGCGGCGCTGGTGGCGCTGGTAGTCGAGCAGCACCTCCTCGTCGGTGTCGCTCCCGGCGTTGAACTGCCGGCGCTGCGTGCCGTACGTGATCGCGATGTCGAGGGCCATGGCGGATGCCGCGGTCGCGGCGCCGTCGAGCGAGACCCGGCCCTGCACGAGCGTGCCGAGCATCGTGAAGAAGCGGCGCCCGGGGCTCGCGATGGGGCTCGAGTACGTGCCGTCGGCGGCGACGTCGCCGTAGCGGTTGAGCAGGTTCTCGCGGGGGACCCGGACGTTCGTGAAATGGAGGCGGCCGTTGTCGATGCCGTTGAGGCCGCCCTTGAGGCCGTCGTCCTCACCGCCGATGCCGGGGAGGAAGTCGCCGTTCCCGTCGCGGAGCGGCACGTAGAACGCGTGGACGCCGTGGTTCACGCCCTTGGTGACGAGCTGCGCGAACACGACGGCGGCGATGCCGTGCAGCGCCGCGTTGCCCAGGTAGTCCTTCCAGGCGCCGCGGAACGGGGTGTGCAGCACGAACGACTCGGACTCGGGGTCGTAGGTCGCCGTCGTGCCGATCGACGCGACGTCGGACCCGTGCCCCGTCTCGGTCATGGCGAAGGCGCCGGGCACCTCGAGCGACATGATGCCGGGGAGGTACTTCTCGTGGTGGCTGCTCGTGCCGAGGTGGAGCACGGCCGCGCCGAACAGGCCCCACTGCACGCCGGACTTGATCTGGAGGCTGGGGTCGGCCAGCACGAGCTCCTCGAACGCGGCGATGTTCCCGCCGTGGTCGTCGGCCCCGCCGAGCTCCTTCGGGAACGCCTTCTGGATGGCGCCGGACTCGACGAGGAGCTTCAGCTGCCCGAGCACGCGGTCGCGATGCTCGGCCATCGTCTGGCCCTCGATGCGCTGGAACTCGGGCTGCGCCGCGCGTGCCCGCGCCTCGAGGCGGATGTCGGCCCACGTGCCGAGGAGCTGGCGGCCGAGGGCCGCGACGTCGACGACCGGCGCCGCCTGCGCGTCGATCGGGGTGTTCGCGGGGGTGGCCTGGGAGGCGCGCTCCGGGGTCGCCGGGCGCTCGACCTTCGGCGCGGGGGTGGTATCGGTTCGTGATGCCGTGTCGACCATCGTCGGTTCGTCCTTCGTACGCGGGATCTGGGCTTCCTCTCACGCTATGGCGGGCGCGACGACGGCCGAAAAAGTGCGTCAGCGGCCTACAAACGGGCGCGCGACGGATGCGACGCGGACTGTGGAGAGATACAAACCGGCGGTCGGCTCACGTTGGACTATCCACAACGGCGGTGACGCTCCCCACGAACCCGCCGCAGGCGGCTCACGTGGTGGACGCGGCGGTGGCGCCCTCGAAGAACCGCGTGGCCTTCGGGGTCCAGAGCAGGATGAGCAGCACGACGGAGACGGCGAGACCGAACCACTCCCCCACCACGGAGGGGTCGCCCATATAGGCGACGGCCATGAACAGCGAACCGATGATCGACAGCACCTGGAGCACCGTCACGACGAGGCGCGTCGGCGCGCTGCCCACGAGCAGGCCGCGCGCGAGCACCGCGGTGATCAGGCCCAGCAGGATCGAGGCGATGGCCGCGGTCATGAGCCCGCCGGCGCCGCCGAAGTTCGCGACGACCTCCTCGTTGGGCAGGAGGAAGAACAGGAGGATGCCGGAGATCAGGTCGATCGCTCCGGCGAGCAGGGCCAGGCCGCCGATGACGGTGATCGTGACCGGCCGGTTCACCTGGGCTTCGGACATGTCGGCTCCTCCTCCAGCTCGCGTCGGCGCGGCCTGTGGTTGCGAGGGTAGCGAGCACGGTCCGGCGGCGGTGGACCGAAGGTCCCGCGCCCAGGCGTCGGACCGAAGGTCCCCTGCCCAGGCGTCGCGAGGTCGTGGCCCGTTCGAGCCGCCGGTCGGACGCGTCGGCCGGCGCGGGTCAGCGGTCGTGCTCGGCGACCACGCGGATCAGGGCCTCGCCGTACGCCTCGCGCTTCTTCGCCCCGATGCCCGGGACGCCGTCGAGCTCGCCCAGCGCGGAGGGCCGCGCCGCCGCGACCGCGCGCAGCGTCGCATCGCCGAACACGATGTACGCGGGGACGCCCTGCTCGCGGGCCTCCGCGGCCCGCCACGCGCGCAGCGCCTCGAACAGCTCGGCAGCGGCCGGCTCGAGGTCGGCCGCGGCGGGTGCCGCCGAGCGCGCGGATCGCGAGGCCCGGACCGGGCGCTCGGCCTCGGTGCGGAACGCGACCGACCGATCGCCCGAGAGCACGGCCGCCGAGGCATCCGTCAGGGTCAGCACGCCGTACTCGCCGACCGTCTGCAGCAGCCCCTGGGCGAGCAATTGCCGGATGACGCCGCGCCAGCGCTGCTCGGAGAGGTCGTCGCCGATCGCCCAGGTCGCGAGGCGGTCGTGCCCGTACTGCTCGACCCGGGGAGTCCGCCTGCCCCGGAGGATGTCGACGAGGTGGCCGGCGCCGAAGCGCTGGCCGCGCTCGCGCTGCAGCCGGACGATGGTCGACATGAGCTTCTGCGATGCCACCGTGCCGTCCCACGACTCGGGCGGCTCGAGGCACGTGTCGCAGTTGCCGCAGGGCCGGCTGTCCTCGCCGAAGTAGCCGAGCAGGTTCTGCCGGCGGCACTGCACCGTCTCGCAGAGCGCGAGCATCGCGTCGAGGTGCGCCGCGAGCCGGCGCCGGTGCGCGAGGTCGCCCGGGCTCTCGTCGATCATGCGGCGCTGCTGGACCACGTCCTGCAGGCCGTACGCGAGCCAGGCCGTGGCCGGCAGTCCGTCGCGGCCCGCGCGACCGGTCTCCTGGTAGTAGCCCTCGACCGACTTGGGCAGGTCGACGTGCGCGACGAACCGCACGTCGGGCTTGTCGATGCCCATGCCGAACGCGATCGTGGCGACGACGACCACGCCGTCCTCGCGGAGGAAGCGCTCCTGCGTACGACGGCGGAGCCCAGCGTCGAGACCCGCGTGGTACGGCATCGCGTCGACGCCGTTCGACGCGAGGAAGGACGCGAGCTTCTCGGTGCTCGCCCGAGACAGCGCGTACACGATGCCCGGGACCGGACGGCCATCGGCGTCGCGCCCCTCGGTGCGGACGAAGTCGAGCAACTGCCGCCGGACGTCGAGCTTCGGGGCGATGCGGTACTGGATGTTGGGTCGATCGAAGCTCGAGACGAAGTGCCGCGCCTCGCCGAGCGAGAGCCGCTCGGTGATCTCGCGATGCGTCGCCTCGGTCGCCGTGGCGGTGAGGGCGATGCGCGGCACATCGGGCCAGCGTTCCGCGAGCTCGGCGAGCGCGAGGTAGTCGGGCCGGAAGTCATGGCCCCACTGGGCGACGCAGTGCGCCTCGTCGATCGCGAAGAGGGCGATCGTGCCGCGCTCGAGGAAGCGCTTCGTCTGCTCGGAGCCGAGTCGCTCGGGGGCCACGTAGAGCAGGTCGAGCTCACCGGCGAGGTACGCGCGCTCGACCTGCGCTCGCTCGGCGGGCGACTGGGAGGAGTTGAGGTAGCCGGCGCTGACGCCGTTGCGCACGAGCGCATCGACCTGGTCGTGCATGAGGGCGATGAGCGGCGAGACGACGACGCCCGTGCCCTCACGCAGGAGCGACGGGACCTGGTAGCACAGGCTCTTGCCCCCGCCCGTGGGCATGAGGACGACCGCGTCGCCTCCAGCCGCGACGTGCTCGATGATCGCGGCCTGCTCGCCGCGGAACGCGTCGTAGCCGTAGACGGTGCGGAGCGCCTCGAGCGGGGAGGCGAACCGCGGCGGAGCGGCGGCCGGGACGCCGCCGGCGCGCGGCATCCGCTCACCCGCGAGCCCGGCGGCGGAGCCGCCCGACACCGGCTCGGAGGGCGGCGGAGGCGCCCACTCGTCGTCGGGCGGGACGAGCTCGTCCGGGTTCCACGGCGCCTCGTCCCACGCGGGGGCGAGGGCCGAGTCGGGCTCGTCGTTCCAGGTCACCCGTCGACCCTACCCGCCGCCTCGGACGGCGCGCCCGGCGGACGGACGACCACCGGGCGGCGGCGGTCGACGCGGGTGTGGAGGAACGGTGGGCGCCGGGTGCGAGAGTGCTGGGAACGCGCGCGCGGCGGCATCGGCCCGACCTACGCTCTCTGCATGACACGGATCGACGGCACCCGCGCGCTCGTCGTCGGCGCGACCGGCGTGCTCGGCAACCTGATCGCCGAACGGCTCGCTGCGGGCGGCGCCCGCGTCGCCCTGAGCGGACGCGACGAGGCCCGCCTCGGCGCACGCGCCGGCGCCGACACCGTCATCGCGGTCGACCTGACCGACGAGACCGCCCCCGAGGCGATCGTCGGTCGCGCCGTCGAGGCGCTGGGCGGAGTCGACGTGATCGTGCTCGCGGCCGGAGTCGTGGGCTTCGACTCGGTGGCCGAGACCGCCGAGCAGGACCTCGAGACGCTGTTCACCGTCAACGCGCTCGCGCCCATGCGGATCGTCTCCGCGGCGCTCCCGGCGCTGCGCGATTCGGCGGCGGCCGGCCGGGAGCCGGTCGTGCTCGCCCTCACGGGCATCGTCGCCGAGCTGCCCACCGCGGGACTCGCGAGCTACTCCGCCTCCAAGGCGGCGCTCTCGGCGTACCTCACCGCCGCCGGTCGCGAGCTCCGGCGCAGCGGCATCCGCCTGCTCGACGCACGACCGGGCCACACCGAGACGGGCCTCGCCGGACGGCCCATGTTCGGCACCGCGCCGAAGTTCCCGGCGGGACACGACCCCGCGGCCGTGGCCGACCGGCTCGTGCGGGCGATCGCCGACGGAGAGAGCGCCCTGCCGCCGGACGCGTTCCGCGGGACCTGATCCCGGAACCGCGCCCGGCGGGGCGTCAGCGCCCGTCCCGGGGCTCGTCGCCGGGAGCGGACGCTTCGGCGGCGCCGGCCGCCGACGACTCCTCGGGCGCAACGTCGGTCGCGGCGTCCGGCCCCGGGCGTCGCCGGGTCAGGGCGAACGCCGCCACGCCGGCTGCGAGCACGGCGATGACCGCACCCGCGATCCACACGGCATCGCCGGCGCCGGATGCCGCGGCGTCCGAGGTCTCGTCGGCCTCGCCCCCGGCGGAACCGGCGTCCACGCCGGCGTCACCGCCGGATGCCGCGCCGCATGCCGCCTCGGCCGAGCCCTGGGCGACGGCCTCGCCGTCGGCCGGAGCCCAGTCGAATGCGAAGTCGCCGGTGATCGGGTGCCCATCGGCCGAGACGACCCGCCAGGCCACCGTGTACTCGCCCGCCGGCCCCAGGTCGGCGGGAGCACTCGCGATCGCGCCGTCGACGGTCGGGCACCCCGTCGCGTAGTGCCGGCCGTCGGGGCCGATGACGTCGAGCGCCGTGGCCCCGTCGAGGTCGAGCAGCGCGTCGTTGGTCTCGATCCAGACCTCGCCGGGCTGGGCCGAGATCCTCGAGTCAGCCTCGGGCCCCTCGTCGATCACCGAATTGTGGGCGAAGGCGGGGACCGGCGCGGCGAGGGCCGCCCAGGCGAGCGCGAGCGCGGACGCCGCGGCCGCGGCGGTCGTTCGGATGGACGCGGCCGACATGTCAGGACCTCGTCCCGCGCCGGGCGGCGACGGCCAGGACGACGCCCACGACGCCGACCGCCAGCCCCGCGATGCCGACGACCCGGGCGAGCACGTCGACCGACGCGTCCGACGCGGCGGTCGCCGTCGCATCCGTCGCCCCGTCGCCCGCGGTGTCGGCCTGTTCCTCGTCAGCGCCGTGGCCGTGCGCGTCGCCCTCGGCCGGCCCCACCTCGATCGCGGGGGCCGGGAACTCCGGCTCGGCACCGTCTGCGGCCGACTCGCTCCAGTCGTTCTCGCCCTCGACGCACGTCTGGAGCACGGGGAACTCGAGCCGCTCGCCCTCGGCGTCCTCCGGCAGGAGCACCTGGATCTCGAACGAGTCGCGGTAGCCGTCCTCGATGGGCGCGCCGGGCGTGTACACGACCTGGCCCACGCGCTCGGTGACGGTCGTGCCGTGCGCGCCCTCGGCGGGCTCGTCGAGTTCGACCATGACCTTCTCGACGGTCCAGCCCTCCTTCAGGGTGGGCGTGACCGACAGGATGGATTCGGGGATCCCGACGGCGAACGACGTGGTCGGCGAGCCGTCGCAGCCGTGGCCCGACGCGAACTCGAGCACGGTGTACGAGCCGGCGGCCGGGTCGTCGGGGGTCACCACGACGTGCGCCTGCGCGGCCGTCGGGCCGGCCAGGGCGAGCAGGACGCCGGCGCCGAGGGCGGACGCCGCGATGGATGCGGAACGGGTGATGGAACGCATGGATCTTCTCTCGTCTGGATGCGAGCGCAGGGCCGATGGACGGCGGAGTGGTTCGGTGCGCCCGCGCTTGCGGGTTCGGGGTCGTCCCGCGGCCGGTCAGGCCGCGACGGACGACGCCGGCGGTCCGCGATGCCGCTGCGACGAGAGGAGGACGAGGGCGAGCGCCGGGGCACTCCCGCGGACGGCAGGGATCCGGTGACGGACGGAGGCGGCGACCGGAAGCCCGGCGACGACCTCGGCGAGCAGCCGCAGTCCGCGGACGGCCGTGTCGAACGCGGTCGCGACCGCGCGCGCAGCCCGGCCGAGCAGTGCGAGCGCGATGACGGTGAGCGCGGCGGCGGCCACGTGGGCGACCGGCATCGCGACGGCGTGCCCGTGGTCGAGGAAGAGGATCGACGGGCTCGCATCCGCCCGGGTGGCGAGGGACGGCGCACCGTGCGCGGCGTGGCCGCCGACGGATGCCGCCGTGCCGCCGCCGGCCGTGCCGAGCGCGTAGAACAGGTGCAGGGCCGCCTGGGCGACGATCGCCCCGACCGACGCCCGCAGCACCGGCATCCGCTCGCCCGACAGCACCATCGCGAGGGGCGTCGAGAAGGCGAGGGCCAGCGCGATCGCGATCACGCCGGGAGGCGTGCCGCCGCCGACCGTGTGCGCGACCGAAGCCGCCAGCGTCGCGAACGCGGCGACGGCCGCGCCGCGCGCCGCGCGTGCACCTCGGGGACTCACGCGTCCAGCCTAATCGGGGCGGCCTGGAGGGTCGACCGGAGGGTCGCACGACGAAGGGCCGGGCACCGAGGTGCCCGGCCCTTCATGCGCTCAGAGCGGCAGGACGAACGAGCTCGTCGTGCCGGTCGGCGTCGTGATCACGAAGCGGGACTCCGCGGTCGCGCCCGCGGGAACGGCGAACGACACGGTGGCCCGGCCGATCTCGTCGTACGTCGGCGGAGTCGGGAACGACGCGTCGACCGTGGCGGTGTCGAGTTCGACACCGTCGAGCGAGACCGTGACCGTGCCCGCCTTCGGCTCGGTCGTGCTGAAGTCGAGCGACGACAGGTTCACCGTCGCCGTGTCGCCCACGACGCTCACCACGTCGACGCCGACCGCGCGCTGCGCGTAGTCGGGAGTGACGGTGCCGAATGTCTGGAAGTAGTCCACCATGGCTGCGAGGTCGATCTTCCCGCTGTCGGCCTTGTTCACGCCCTGACGGAAGGTGACGAAGTTGTCACCGCCGGAGGCGAGGAACGAGTTCGCACCGACCAGGTAGGTCGCGCTCGGATCGAGCGGCGCACCGTTCAGGAGGATCTCGGTGATGTGCTCTCCCTGCGCGGCGGTCGGGTCATAGGTGTACGTGAGCGCCTCGTTGACGCCGAGCTTCAGGAACGGCCGCGACGCGCCCGAAGGCTGCCACTGCTCCTCGAGGATCGCCTCGATCTGCGCGCCGGTCAGCTCGAGCGTCACGAGCGTGTTCGCGAAGGACTGCACGTTCGCGGCCTCGCGGTACGTCGTGTCGCCGGCATCGATGTCGGCACGGAGACCGCCGGGATTCATGAACGTGATCTCGACGAGGTCGTCGGCCGGGCGGTCCTGATTCAGCGCCCAGAGCTGGACATCGGCGACGAGGTTCCCGAGCGTCGACTCCCCGCCGCGGTTCTCGACCAGAGCGGGCTGGCCGTTCACCGTTCCGGGCCGCTGCGCCCGGTTGAGCGCGCCCTCCGCGACGCCGATCACGACGTTGCCGAGCTCATCGGCGACGGCGGTGGCCTCCTCGACGATCGGGACGATCTCGGGGTCGGGCTCGAACAGCCACGCGGTGACGTTGTTGTTCGCGTCGAACGCGGTCGCCATCGTGTAGATGGTGTTCTCCATGGAGAGGAGGGTGTCGGTCTTGCGGTTGTAGCTGATCTCCATGTTGCTGAACCGCTCGCCGTACTGCCCGCTCGAGATGACCGGGCGACCGTCGATCACGTGGTTGTACGCCAAGTGGGTGTGGCCGGAGACGATCGCGTCGATGTTGTCGTTCGCGTTCAGCACGATCTGGCCGAAGCGGGAGTCCGGATCGGTGGCCGAGGCGAGGGTGGTGTCGGCGGCGCCCTCGTGCACGAGCATGACGACGATGTCGGCCTCGCCGTTGTTCTTCCGGCCGTCGCTGAGCTGGTCGGCGACCCGGTTGGCGGCTTCGACCGGCGAGCCGACCTCGATCTCCTCGATGCCCGACGGGCTCACGAGCGAGGGCAGTTCATCGGTGACCGCGCCGACGAAGCCGATGGTCACGCCCTGGTACGTCGCGGTCCAGTACTCGGGAAGCGCTGGATCCTGGGTCCCCTTGGTGTACACGTTGGCACCGAGGTACTCCCAGTCGGCCAGCGGCATGACGCGGTCGGTGAGGTCGGCGAAACCCTGGTCGAACTCGTGGTTGCCGACGGCGCTCACGTCGAGCCCCGCGGCATTGAGGGCCTCGATCGTGGGAACGTCCTGCTGGATGAAGGAGGTGAAGGTCGAGGCGCCGATCATGTCGCCCGCCGCGGCGAAGACGGTGTTCCGGTTCTCGGCCCGGAACGAGTCGACGGCGCTGGCGAGACGCGCGATTCCGGCGGCGGTGCCCGACTGTTCGATGCGGCCGTGGAAGTCGTTGACCGTCACCAGGTTGATGTCGACGATCTGCGCCTCATCCGCCTTCGGTGATGGAGCCGCCTGTGCCGAGGCGACTCCGCCGAGGGCGAGCGCCGCGACGGTCGCCGTGGCGACGGCGCCGGCGGCAAGGCGCCCGCGCGTCCGGGTCGTGACGCGGGCGGTGCCCGCGCCGGGGGAACGTTGCTGCATTGCGTGATCTCCTCTGCAAGACGGATGCCGGCCCCCGCGCATCGCGTTCCCCGGCGTCGCACGCACCGCCCGTCGTGAATCGGTCGGCACTGCTCGGCAGCCTAGGTCGCGCACCGCGGCGGGGGAAGACTCTTGATCGAGTCGTCACCTCCGGTTCAACCGAATCGGCCGATTTTGCTCACATGAGCAGTGGCGTTCGCTCAGATGCGCACCTCGAGGGCCCTCCGCCTAGGCTGAGCCGGTGCTCACCGCGGTCCTCTCCCTCACGGGCGCGCTCGTCTACGGGGCGGCCGACTTCCTCGGCGGTCTCGCGGCGAAGCGCGTGAGCGCCGTGCTCGTCACCGCGATCGCGGCGGTGGCGGGACTGACCGTGATGCTGCTCGCCCTCCCCGTGCTCGGCGGCGACTGGTCGGCGGCCGACCTCGCCTGGGGCGCGCTGTCCGGCCTCGTGGGTGCAGCCGCCATCGCGTTGCTCTACGCGAGCCTCGCGATCGGCCCGATGAGCATCCTGTCGCCGCTCACCGCCCTCATGTCGGCCGTCACGCCGATGCTCTGGGGCACGCTCGTGGGCGCAGAGCGGTTCGGGCCGATCGGCGTCTGGGGCCTCGGGCTCGCACTCGTCGCGGTCGTGCTGGTGGGATTCGTGCCGGAGCGCGGCGCCGTGCGGCCGAGCGCGAAGGGCGTCCTGCTGGCCGTCGGCTCCGGGCTCGCGATCGGCGCCTACTACATCGTGATCTCGCACACGGCCGACGAGTCGGGCGTGGTGCCGCTCGTCGCGAACCGCGTGGTGGCGGCGTCCGTGCTGTTCCTCGCGGTCGGCGTCCTGGCGCTCTCCGCACGCCCGCGCGCCGCGCGCATGCCCGCTGCGGTGGCGACGGCCGGGCCGGGGCAGGCGACGGATGCCGCGGGGCCGGACGGACGCGTCCCGCACGGCGGCCGGGCGGGACGCCGCGCGCTCCCGTCGACCGCGCTCGGGCTGGCGCTCGCGTGCGGCGTGCTCGACGCCGTCGCGAACATCCTGCTGCTGCTCGGCATCCGCGCGGGCGACCTGGCGGTCGCCGCCGTCCTCGGCGCCATGTACCCCGCGGGGACGGTCATCCTCGCGGCGATCGTGCTGCGCGAGCGCATCGCCCCGGTGCAGTGGGGCGGGCTCGTCCTCGCGCTCGCCGCCGCGGGGATGCTGGCACTGTCGTAGCACGCGCCGCGGCCGCGGCCCGCCGCTCAGAGCCGCACGACCTCCGCGATGCGCACGACGGCCGTGCCCTCCTCCGCCGACGCGACGAGGTCGACCTCGCCTCGGATGCGCCAGTCGTGGTCGCCGGCCGGATCGTCGATCGTCTGCTCGACGCGCCACACGCCGGACGCGGCATCCGTCTCGTCGATCGTCACGAGGCGCGGCGAGCGCGCGGGCCCGCCCGCGAGGATCTCGTCGTGCTCGTCGTAGTACGCGTCGAGCGCGGCGGGCCAGTCGACGTCGGGGTCGAGTTCGGCGAGCTCGTCGTCGTGCTGGAGCGCAGCGAGCTGCACACGCCGGAACAGCTCGTTGCGCACGAGCACCGTGAACGCGCGGCGGTTCGTGACGACCGAGGGCGGCGCGGGCGGCACGACGGGCGCCTCGTCCTCCGGCAGGTGCGAGGTCGGGTCCACGAGCTCCGACCACTCGTCGACGAGGCTCGAGTCGACCTGGCGCACGAGCTCACCCAGCCACTCGATGAGGTCGAGCAGCTCCTCGTCCTTCGCCTCGTCGGGCACCGTCTGCCGGATGGCCCGGAACGCGTCGGAGAGGTACCGCAGCACGAGCCCCTCGCTGCGCTGCAACTGGTAGAACGACACGTACTCGCCGAACGACATCGACCGCTCGAACATGTCGCGCACGACCGACTTGGGGCTCAGCTCGAAGTCGCGCACCCACGGCTGGCTCGCCGCGAAGGTCTCGAACGCGTGCGCGAGCAGCTCGTCGAGCGGCTTCGGCCACGTGACCTCCTCGAGCAGCGCCATCCGCTCGTCGTACTCGATGCCGTCGCGCTTCATCGCCGCGACGGCCTCGCCCCGGGCCTTGTACTGCTGCTGCGACAGGATCGGGCGCGGGTCGTCGAGCGTCGACTCGATGATCGAGACCACGTCGAGCGAGTAGTGGCCGGTGCCCTGCTCGCTCGTCTCGGGGTCGAGCAGCTCGATCGCGGCGAGCGCGAACGGCGACAGCGGCTGGTTCAGCGCGAAGTTCGGCTGCAGGTCGACCGTGAGCCGGAGCGCGACGCCGAGCGCACCGCCGTCGATCGGCGCCGAGTGATACCCGTCCCGTCGAGTGTTGGCGCTGCCGCGATATCCCTCGGCGGCACCGGGATCACTCGGCGACGCGGAACGCGCGCCATCCGTCGAGACCAACTCGACCACGCCCGCGTCGCGCAGCGTGCGGAGGATGTCGAGGGCGCGCCGCGCGAGCTCGTACCGGCGCGACCGCGACTCGTGGTTGTCGAAGACGAGCGAGCGGATGCCGCGGGCGACGTCGCCGCCGCGGCCGATCACGTTGATCAGCATCGCCGCGCTCAACTTCAGCTGGGGCTGCAGCGGCTCGGGCTCGGCGGCGATGAGCCGCTCGTACGACCCCTCGCCCCACGTGACGAAACCAGCCGGCGGCTTCTTGCGCACGACCTTCTTGAGTTTCTTCGGGTCGTCGCCGGCCTTGCGGATCGCGGTCTCGTTCTCGATCTCGTGGTCGGGCGCGAGCACGACGACGGTGCCCGCGGTGTCGTACCCGGCGCGGCCCGCCCGGCCGGCGATCTGGTGGAACTCGCGGGCGCTCAGCTGCCGCATCCGCTGCCCGTCGTACTTCGACAGCGCCGTGATGAGCACGGACCGGATGGGCACGTTGATGCCGACGCCGAGCGTGTCGGTGCCGCAGATCACGCGGAGCAGTCCGCGCTGGGCGAGCGTCTCGACGAGTCGGCGATAGCGCGGCAGCATGCCCGCGTGGTGCACGCCGATGCCGGCGCGCACGAGGCGGGACAGCGTCTTGCCGAATCCGGTCGTGAAGCGGAACCCGCCGATCGCGTCGGCGATCTCGTCGCGCTGTTCGCGCGAGACCACGCGGATCGACGAGAGCGCCTGCGCGCGCTCCATCGCGGCGGCCTGCGAGAAGTGCACGATGTACACCGGCGCCTGTCGAGTGCCGATCAACTCCTCGACGGTCTCCTGCACGGGCGTGCGCGCGTACGAGAAGTGCAGCGGCACCGGGCGCTCGACTCCCGTGACCCGCGCGGTCTCCCGTCCGGTGCGGCGCGTGAGGTCGTCGGCGATCGCCGTGACGTCGCCGAGCGTGGCCGACATGAGCACGAACTGCGCGTGCGGCAGCGTGATGAGCGGCACCTGCCACGCCCAGCCGCGATCGCCGTCGCCGTAGTAGTGGAACTCGTCCATGACGACCTGGTCGACGGGGGCGTCGGCGCCCTGCCGCAACGCGAGGTTCGCGAGGATCTCGGCCGTGCAGCAGATGATGGGCGCGTCGTGGTTGACCGAGCTGTCGCCCGTGACCATGCCGACGTTCTGCGCGCCGAAGACGTCGACGAGCTGGAAGAACTTCTCGCTCACGAGCGCCTTGATCGGCGCCGTGTAGTACGTGCGGCCCCACGGGCGTCCCGCGTCGCGGTCGGCGGCGGTGCGGGCGACGGATGCCGCGTGCGCGGCGACCGCGACGAGCGACTTGCCCGTCCCGGTCGGGGTCGAGAGGATCACGTTCGCCCCGGACACGAGTTCGATGACCGCCTCGTCCTGCGCGGGGTACAGCGCGAAGCCGCGGCGCTCGGCCCACGTCACGAACGCGTCGTACATGGCGTCGGCGTCGTACGGGCGCGGGGCGACGTCGAGCAGGGTGGGGGTCATCCGTCCGAGTCTGCCCCATGCGACCTCGCGCGGCGAACGGGAGCCCGAGACGCCGGGGCGGCGGGCGCCTCCCCCAAGACGCCCGCCGCTCCCGGCCGGTACGGGGGGAGCCGGCCGGCGCTGCCGGTTCGGGTCGGCCCTGCGCTGGCCGGCTCTCCGGTCGGGCCCACGGTGACAGTTCCCCCTGCAGTCCGTGGTGCGCGACCGAGGTCAACGGTACGGATGCCGGGCTCCGGTTGCCTCAGGGTCAACCCTGAATCACGGCCGTTCCGTGCGGGGCCGCGCGACGGTGGGGCGCACGACGGACCCCGGGTCGCCCCCCGTGAACACCTCGACCGCGGCCTCGACGAGCCGGAACGGCACGAGCGCGACGACGTGCGCGAGGAGCAGCGGGCCGAATGCGGCGAGCGGGTACGTCAGCACGAGCACGAGGGGCGCGAGGCCGCGCCACGGCAGGGCGGCGACCGCCGGCACGAGCGCGAGTGCGAGCCACCACGGCCCGGCCAGCACCGCGAGCACGACGGATGCCGCCACCACGAGCACCCCGAGGCCGACCTGGCCGAGCAGCATCAGGCCCGCCGCACCCGCGTACGCCCGCTCGCGATCCGCCGAGACCCAGGCCCACATGAGCCACGCCCGCATTCGGGGCACGCCCTGCTCGAGGAGGGCCCGGCGGAAGACGAGGTCGTCGTCGCGGCGCTGCAGCAGGGCGCGCCGGGGGTCGCCGAGCGCGTCGGCCGCGAGCGACTGCGCGTCGTGCAGCACGGCCGGCGCCGACTGGCGGCCGTAGCTCGCGATGAATCCCCACAGGGGACTCGGCACCGAGGCGAGGTCGGTGACGCCCGCGGGCGCCGGGCCCTCCCCCGCCGCCGGCGCCCGATACCGGCGTCCCGACACGGGATCGACGTAGACGACGGCGTCCCGCACCTCGAAGCGGTACCCGTCGGCGGGTCGCTGGGCGAGCAGCAGCTCGTCGAGCGGGGCGCCGTCGTCGCGCAGGAAGGGCATGCGGCCTCCTTCGGGTCACCGCCCATCCTGCCGTGCCCCGGCGTCGGCCGGCGGTCCGCGGCCCCGGGCGGGTCGCGTTCGCAGGACCGGAGGTGGCAGGGGCCCGCATGCGGCTGCGCCGCGCGTCCCATCCTGCGAACTCCCGGCCCGAGGCCCGCGTCAGCCGGCCGCCCCGGCCTCAACCGAGCAGCAGCGACACCGCGAACAGCACGGGGACCGAGCCCAACGTCGTGAGGAACACGGTGTCGCGCGCCATGACCTCGGCGGTCTCGTACCGCTGCGCGAAGACGAACACGTTCTGCGCCGTCGGCAGCGCCGCCAGCACGGTGACGGCGTACAGCTCGCGCCCCTCGAGGCCGAAGGCGAACGCGCCGACCGCCCACGCCACCGCCGGCATCGCGAGGAGCTTGAGGGCCGAGGCGAGCAGCACGTCGCGCAGGCCCGACCCCGGCTCGAACATGCGCTGCCCGTGCAGCGAGAGCCCGTAGGCGATGAGCATGAGCGGCACGGCCGCCTGGCCGATGAGCTGCACGGGGTCCATCACGATCGCCGGGAGCTCGATGCCCGACAGGGCCACGAGCACGCCGAGCAGCGAGCCGACGATGATCGGGTTGGTGGTGGTCGACCGCAGGATGCCGCGCACCGAGGTGCGCCCCTCGGCCGATGCGCCGAGCACGGCGAGCGCGATCGGCGCGAACACGAGCAGCTGCAGCAGCACGACCGGCGCGGAGTAGGCGGCGTCGCCGAGCAGGTAGAGCGCGATCGGGATGCCGATGTTGTTGCTGTTCACGTACCCCGATGCGAGCGCGCCGATCGTGGTCCGGGCGACGCCGCGTCGCAGCAGCGCGACGGAGACGACGGCGAAGGCGAGCATCATCGTGACGGCGGCGATCGCCGACACGGGCAGGAGCGACGAGAAGAGGCGGCCGACATCCGCCGTCGCCAGCACCGAGAAGAGCAGGAACGGCGCGAGCACGCTGAAGTTCAGCCGGGCGAGCACCGTCCGGGCCTCCGGGCGCAGCACGCCCGTCCGTGCCGCGATCCAGCCGACGAGGATGGCGAGCGAGATGACGGCGAATCCCGTGAGGATCTCGATCACGGGGCGGGCGTCCGGTCTCGGGTCCCGTCCGCCCGTCGGCGGGCTCCTCCGGCGCCGGCGCGGCGCATTACGGTGTTCCCATGCGCCGGCTCCGGTCCGTCCTCGCGATCGCGTGCGCGAGCGTGCTCGGCCTCGCGGGATGCGCTCCCGCGTCCGACTGCGCGCCGGACGGCCCGACCGCGACGGTGCGCGCGGCCAAGCCCGGCGTGGCGTCCGTGCAGTGCTGGTCGGGCTGCGCCGACGGCGTCAGGCTCCTCGAGCGCTCGGGCGACGACCGTTGGACGGTTCCCCTGGCGGGCGACCGGCCGGCGGCCGTCACGCTCGCGGCGCGGGCCGACGACGGCACGCTCCGGTTCGCCCAGCGATTCCGGCTCGAGTGGGCGGGTTGCCCGGCGGTGCCCGCCGAGGCGGAGCTCGTGCTGCTCCGCCCGGAGGGCGGCGGCTGACTCGCCGGGATCACCAGCGGTGGTGCACCGAGGCGCGGATCTCCCGGTCGTACAGCTCGCGCACGGCGTCGTCGAACGACTCCGGAAGCTCGAGGGAGCCGGCCGCGGCGTTGGCGCGGGCCTGATCGGGGTTGCGGGCCCCGGGGATCACGGTGGAGACGCCGGACTGCCGGACGACCCACGCGAGCGCGACCTGCGCGGGCGTGGCATCCGGTGCCGCCTGCCGGGCGAGCTCGGCGAACTCGGATGCCGCGCGCACCCCGGTCGCGTAGTCGACGCCGGAGAACGTCTCGCCGACGTCGAACGACTCGCCGTGCCGGTTGTAGCTGCGGTGGTCGTTCTCGGCGAACTGCGTGTCGAGGGTGTACCGGCCCGAGAGCAGTCCGCTCGCGAGCGGCACGCGGGCGATGATGCCGACGCCGTACTGCTCGGCGACGGGCAGCACCTCGTCGACGGGCTTCAGGCGGAAGGCGTTGAGGATGATCTGCACCGTCGCGACGTTCGGCCGCGCGATGGCGGCGAGCGCCTCGTCGACCTTCTCGACGCTCACGCCGTACGCGGCGATCGCGCCCTCGTCGACGAGCGTGTCGAGCGCGTCGTAGACCGCGTCGTCGACGTAGACGGAGCTCGGCGGGCAGTGCAGCTGCACGAGGTCGAGCGTGTCGACGCCGAGGTTCCGGCGCGAGCGGTCGGTCCAGGCGCGGAAGTTCTCGAGCACGTAGTTGTCGTGCTCGTGCGGCATCCGCCGGCCCATCTTGGTGGCGACGGTCACGCCCGCGTCGGGGTTCGCCGCGAGCCAGCGACCGATGAGCGACTCGGAGCGGCCGTCGCCGTACACGTCGGCGGTGTCGAACACGGTGACGCCGGCCTCGTGCGAGGCGTCGAGCACCGCGAGCGCGTCGGCCTCCTCGACCTCGCCCCAGTCGGCCCCGAGCTGCCACGTGCCGAGTCCGATGGCCGAGACGGTGCGGCCGGTACGGCCGAGCGTGCGGGTCTGCAATGGGTGCTCCTCTGGTCGGCTGGCGTGCCCGGGGGGTCGTCGACGGATGCCGCCGCGGCCCCGTCCGAGCCTAACCCCGCCCGATCTCGACGGCGCGGCCGCTGACGACGATCCCGCCCGTCCCCGGGATGTCGACGACCAGCTCGCTCGGCCGGCCGACGTGTCGGCCCTGCGCGATGAGGACGCGTTCCGGGGGCCGGACGGCGCCGAGCTCGCGCAGGTACCCGCCCACGGCCGCAGCGGCGGCGCCGGTGGCCGGGTCCTCGGAGATCGTGCCGACGGGGAACACGTTGCGCGCCTCGAAGCGGAGGCCGCCGTCGTCGGCGTCCGCGAGCCGGTGCAGCACCGTGATCGTGGCGGGCCAGCCGCGCGCGTCCATGAGGCGACGGGCTGCGGGCGGATCGAACGTGAACGCGTCGAATGCGCCGGAGTCGGCGACGACGAGGATCGGGTGCCGGTTGCCCGCGAACGAGATGCGGGGCGGATGCCGCTCGTCGAGCATCGACGCGTCGAGGCCGAGCAGCTCGAGGAGCTCGGCGAGCACGGACCCGGGCATCGGCTCGACGTGCGGCTCGACGCTGGTGAACGCGGCGCGGAGCGACCCGTCGACCTCGGCGGTCTCGATGCCGACCTCGCCGACGGGCGTCGCGAAGCGCACCCGGCCCGGCCCCTCGCGCTCGGCGATCGCGACGGCCGTCGCGACGGTCGCGTGCCCGCAGAAGGGCACCTCGGCGACGGGTGAGAAGTAGCGGATGCCGCGGGCGCCGTCGTCGTCGCCGGTGACGAACGCGGTCTCGGCGTAGCCGACCTCGCCCGCGATGCGGAGCATGTCGGCGTCGTCGAGCCCGGCGGCGTCGAGCACGATGCCCGCGGGGTTGCCGCCGGCGGGGTCGGACGTGAACGCGGCGTAGCGGAGGATCTGCGGTGCGGGGATCACGCGTCCATGGTCCCCCGGGCGCCGGCGACCTGTCGCGGTCCAGTCGCGGTCGCGTGGCCTGCTCGCGGTGTCGGCGGATGCCGCCAGCATGGGCTCGTGCCCGTCGACCTCATCGCCGCACCGACCAACCTCGGCCTCCGCCCGCCAGAGCCGGGCGCGGTGCCCGGCACCGCCAAGGCGCCCGAGGCGCTTCGCGAGGCCGGCCTGTCCGAGCGGATGGCGCGACTGGGGGCGCGCGACGCCGGCGTGGTCCTCGCCGATCGGTACCGGCCCGACGTCCGGCCGGGCGATGCGCTGCGCAACCAGTCCGCGATCCTCGCGCACACCCGCCGTCTCGCCGACCGCGTGTCGGCCTCCCTCGATTCGGGGCGCGCCCCGCTCGTGATCGGCGGCGATTGCAGCCTCGTGCTCGGCCCCGCCCTGGCGCTGCGGCGGCGCGGCCGCTTCGGGCTCGCGTACCTCGACGGTCACGGCGACTTCCGGCATCCGGGTCATGACGAAGCGGCCACCACGCTCGGCGGCGAGGCGCTGGCCGCCGCCGTGGGGCTCCACGTCGCGGCCGTGAGCGACCTCGACGGGCTCCGGCCGCTCATCGCGGGCCGCGACGCGGTGCAGGTGGGCTGCCGCGACGACGAGGTCGACCTGACCGAACTCGGGGCGACGCTGGGCGACGTGATCCCGGCGCGCGAGGTGCGCGAGTCGGGGGCGGCGGCCGCGGCCGCGCGCGTGCTCGACGTGCTGGCACGCGACGACCTCGACGGGTTCTGGATCCACGTCGACGTCGACGTGCTCGATCCGCGCTGGATGCCGGCGGTCGACAGCCCCGATCCGGGCGGGCTGGGCCCCGACGAACTGGTCGCCCTCCTCGCCGCCCTCGCGCCGCGCGCGATCGGCGCCGACGTCGCCATCTTCGATCCCGACCTCGATCCCGACGGGAGCGCGGCGCGGCGCCTGGTCGACGTGGTCGAAGCGGGGTTCGCCCGCCTCGGAAGCGGCTCGGCCTGAACGGCGCGCGGTCAGCGTCCCGAGTCGCGCCAGGACGCGTCGACCGGCACCAGGCGAACGTCTTCGAGGCGACCGTGCCGGGCGGTCGCGGTCATGAAGGTCGCCGCCGGTTGACGGCGACGATCGGTGGGCGAGCCGGGATTGAGCAGGCGCAGGCCGCCCTGCGCAGTGGTGTCCCACGGGATGTGGCTGTGGCCGAACACGAGCACGTCGACATCCGGGAACGCGGCCCGCATGCGCGCCTCGCGCCCGGCCGCGGCGCCCGTCTCGTGCACGACCGCGAACCGCAGCCCGCCGACCTCGAGGCGGGCGACCTCGGGCAGCCGCGACCTGAGGCCCGGTCCGTCGTTGTTGCCGACGACGCCGACCAGGCGGCGGGCGCGGGCCTCGAGCGCGTCGAGCGTCGCGACGTCCACCCAGTCGCCGGCGTGGATCACGAGGTCCGCGGCATCCACGGCGGCCCAGGCCTCGGGCGGCAGGTCGTGCGCCCGCTTGGGCACGTGCGTGTCGGCGAGGAGCACGAGGGAGGTCACGTCACCATCCTCCCCCGTGTCCGCCGTCGGCTTCAGGCGTCCTGCTCGGCGCCGAAGCGCTGGCGCGCCTCGATGGGGATGAGCGGCCGGTCGGCTCGCGCGTGGATCTGCTGCACCGCCCAGGTGTTGCCGTCGGGGTCGGCGAAGCCGAAGAACGTGCCGCCGTCGCGCGGGTCGATCACCTGGATGGGGCTCGCATCGACCCCGCGCGCGACCAGTTCGGCGCGTGCCGCCTCGGCGTCGGCCACGACGAGCTGGAGTCCCTTCAGCGAGCCGGGCGCCATCTCGCGCTGAGACGGCAGGGTGCCCATGACGATCGAGCATCCCGAGCCGCGCGGCGTGAGCTGCGCGAAGCGGTGCTCGCCGGCGTGCGTGTCGTGGTCGAGCTCGAATCCCACTCGATCGCGGTAGAACCCGATGGCGCGGTCGAGATCGGCGACGGGCACGAGGACGACCTCGAGCGTCCAGTCCATGTCAGCCCTCCCCGGCGAGCAGCGCGTCGAGCCGGGCGAAGCCCTCGGTGAGCCCGGTCTCCATGCCCGACCGGACCATGCCGTCGCGCGCCTCGAGGCTGGGGTAGGCCGAGTGCACGCGCAGGCGCGTGCGGCCTCCGCCGAGGTCCTCGAACGTCAGCGCCTCGACGGCGACGACGTCGGGGACGCCCTCGAACTCGAACGTCTGGATGGCGAACTCGTTCTCGCGGACGGTGTGGAACGTGCCGTTGAACCCCCAGTCGTTGCCGTCGGGGTCGGTGTGCACGTAGCGGTATCCGCCCTGCGTGCGGAAGTCCCATCGTTCGATGCGCATCTGGTAGCCGTCGGGCCCGAGCCACTGGCGCACGAGCTCGGGGTCGCGGTGGGCCGCGAAGACGGCGGCGACCGGGGCATCGAACTCCCGCTCGATGTCGATGAACGGCAGGCCCTCGGGCGCGGTGATGGTGACGGGGTTGCGGGTCTCGGTGGTCATGACGACTCCTCCGGGTCGTTGCGGGTGAGCAGCGAGTCGAGCTTGCGGTACTGCTGCTCGTGGATGATGCGGTACCGGTCGATCCACTCGGTGAGCGTCTCGAGGGCGGCCGCGTCGAGGTGCACCGGGCGACGCTGGGCGTCGCGGGTCCGGGTGACCAGTCCGGCGGACTCGAGCACTCGGATGTGCTTCGACACCGCCTGGACGGTGATGTCGAACGGTCGGGCGAGCTCGTTGACCGTGGCCGGTCCGCGGCTGAGCCGCGCCACCATGCGACGGCGGACGGGATCGGCCAGCGCCATGAAGGCACGGTCGAGCCGCTCGTCGGCGGTGGAGGCGGCGGTCGTCATATTCAACTCATCCCTTGATCAACTGTTCGGTTGAAAACATACGCTCGCCGGCGGTCCGCGTCAAGCGTCGATGCCGTGCCGCGGCATCCGCCCCCTCGCGCGACGGCACCCCGAGCGGGCAGAATCGCAGCACGCGGCGGCCGACGACGGCCGCCCGCCGTCCGCATCCCGCGGTCACACCCAGGAGGCCCCATGCCCGTGCTGCTCACCCCGTACCTCAGCTTCCGCGAGGAGGCCCGCGAGGCGATGGCGTTCTACCACTCGATCTTCGGCGGCGAGCTCACCCTCAGCACCTTCGGCGACTACGACGCGGCGGAGCACCCCGCCGAGGCCGACAAGATCATGCACGGCCACCTGGTCTCGGGCAACCTCAACCTCATGGGCGCGGACACCCCGAACGAGATGCCCTTCGAGGCCGGCACCAACTTCGCCGTCTCGCTGAGCGGCGGCCCCGAGGACGAGTCCCGGCTGCGGGAGTACTGGGAACGCCTCACCGAGGACGGCGAGGTCACCGTCGACCTCGAGGCCTCGCCCTTGGGCGACGCCTTCGGCCTCGTCGTCGACCGGTTCGGCGTGCAGTGGATGGTCGCGATCGGTCGCCCCTCCGCGCCCTCGACCACCGTGCGCGCCGAGGAGGATGCCGTCGCGGACGAGGCCGCCGGGTCCTGACGAGGGCCGGGAGCGCCCCTCGTGGAACCGAACATCCGTTATCGGCACTCCTTCGTCGATTTTTCGCTAGACCGTCTAGTAAAACGATAGTCTCGACACACCGAACAGCACGACGGGCCGAGACACCGGCCCATGACGATCGAGGGGACACGATGGGACAGCTCGCGTACGGGTTCGACGGCCACCACTACGTCATCGACGACCGCACGCTGCGCCACCTGCGCGCCGCCGTATTCGCCAAGCTCCGGCGTCGAGAGCCGTTCGCCCTGACGCTGCGCGGCGAGGCCGCCGCCGGCAGCGCCGCCGAAACGCTCTGGATCGAACCGGCGATTCCGCTCCGGTTCGTGTTCGACGCCGAGGAGTCCGGCCCGCTCGACCGGGCGTGGCTCGAGCGCCTGGTCGCCGCCGCGAACTCGGCCGGCGGCATGAGCATCGAGACCGAGCCGAGCGAGCCGCCGCTCGCACTCGTCGGCTGACGCCGCCGACCGCTCCGGGACGCGACGGGCCCCCGAACCGCTGAGGCGGCTCGGGGGCCCGTTCCGCGTGCCGACCGCGGGAGCTCAGTCGAACAGCTCGGACAGCCAGTTGTCCTTGCGCTTCTTGCGCGGGTAGCCCTGGTCGTAACCGCGCTGGTCGTAGCGGCGGTCGTCGTACCCGCCGGTCGCCTGCCGGAGCGCGTCGAGGGGGTTCGACGAGAAGCCCTGCTGCGGCGGTGCGGGCTGCTGCGGCGCCATCTGGGGCGCCGGCGCCGGAGCCGGTGCGGCAGCTCCGCGCGAGAACTCCTGCGCGGCGCGCTCGATGATCTTGTCGAGCTCGCCGCGGTCGAGCCACACTCCGCGGCACGTCGGGCAGTAGTCGATCTCGATCCCGCTGCGCTCGCTCATCACGAGGACGGCACCGTCGTTGGGGCACTGCATGCTGACTCCTTCATCACAGGTGGGGCCGCGAGCCTATCGGGGCAAGCTGCGAGATCAGCGAGCGGATGCCGCTCCGACGCAGCCCCGCCGGGGAACGGCGAACGCCGGACCGGACGATGAGTCCGGCCCGGCGTTCGGGTGCGACGCGCGAGGCGCGTCGTGCGCTCAGATCGCGCGGATGTTCTCGGCCTGCGGGCCCTTCTGACCCTGGACGACCTCGAACTCCACGTTCTGGCCCTCGTCGAGCGAGCGGTAGCCGCTGCCCGTGATGGCGCTGAAGTGCGCGAAGACGTCGGCGCTGCCGTCGGAGGGGGCGATGAAGCCGAAGCCCTTCTCGGCGTTGAACCACTTGACGGTTCCGGTTGCCATGCTGTGTATTCCCTTGCTTCGAACCGGGCCGAACGGTTCGGCCCGTCACGTTCGGCCATGCGGCCGTCCGCAGTCCGCCGACGGATGTCGGTGGACGATGTCCGAGGGATGCTCCGCCGTGACGGCGGCGATCCCTCGCTCTCGGGTCATGCCTGCGGATCGTGCCGCCTCCGGGCAATCAGTCGTGACACGGGCGGGCGCCCGCAAGTTGGAGGAAACTTCAGGCTATCCCATCCTCCCTGTACGTCCGCAATACGTTTGCGTAACGTCTCGACGGGAAGTCCTCCCCATCGCCGGCGATCACCGCGTCGATACAGTGGGACGGATGTCCGACCAGCCCGCCGATCCCGTCGCCCCCGCGCCGCGGCCGGCCCCGCCGATCCGGCTCGCCGTGGTGGGCGCGCTCGGCGGCCTGCTCTCCGGCGCGTTCGGCGTGGGCGGCGGAATCCTCATGGTTCCCCTGCTCATCCTGCTCGCGGGCATGGACCAGCGGCGGGCCGCCGCGACCTCGCTCGCGGCGATCGTGCCGACGGCCGTCGTCGGCTCCGTCGCCTACTTCGCCAACGGCGAGGTCGACCTCGCCGCGGCGGCCCTCGTCGCCGTCGGCGGCATCGCCGGGTCGTGGATCGGATCGCACCTGCTGCGGCGGCTGCCGCTCGGATGGCTGCGCTGGGGGTTCATCGCCCTGCTCGTCGTCGTCGCGGTGCGCCTCGTGATCGCCCCGCCCGACCGCCTGTCGGCGCCGGCGGAGCTCGACCTCGGCATCGGCGCGGCGTACGTCGCGCTCGGGTTCGTCGTCGGCGTCGCGGCCGGCCTCTTCGGCATCGGTGGAGGGCTGATCATGGTGCCGGCGTTCATCGCCGTGTTCGGCATGGGCGACCTGCTGGCGAAGGGCACCTCGCTCGCCGCGATGATCCCGACGTCGATCTCCGGAAGCCTCGCCAACCTCCGCGGGCGGATGCTGTCGGCGCGTGACGGCCTCATCGTCGGCGTCGCGGCGACGCTCGCCGCGCTCCCGGGCGTGGCCCTCGCGTTCCTCCTGCCGCCGACGGTGGCCGCGTGGCTGTTCGCCGCGCTGCTCATCGCCGCGGCCGCGCAGCTGACCGTGCGCGCCATCCGCGCCGGCCGGTCGGGCCGTTCGTGATCGGCCCCCGCCGCGCGCCGGGATGGCACCCCGACGAGACGGATGCCACGCTCCTCCGCTACTGGGACGGCTCGGGCTGGACGCCGCACACCGCCGCACGGGGCGGCGCGGGCGCGGCATCCGCGGCCCCCGTCGCCGCCGTCGCCGCCGGCGCGGCCGCCGCGCCGGAGCCGGCGCTGCATCGCACGGTGCGCCTCATGGACGCCGTCGCCGATCACACGACCGTCCCCGCTCCGCCGGTGCCGGAGGGCGCGGCACCGGGCCGTGCAGCGCCGCGACCCGCGGTCCCCTCGCCCGGGACGCTGACCGCCGCCGCCGCGCTGGTGGTCGCGTGCGCGGCACTCGCGGTCGCGCTGCTCGGCTGATCCGCGCGGCGGGGCCCGGCGTCAGCGGCACCAGTCCGTCGAACCGCCCGCGAGGCTCAGGACCACGCGCCCGCCGTCCACCTCGACGAGCGTCGTGATGGTGTCCGCCACGCCCGGGTCGTCCTCGTCGCCGGGGCCGTCCGCGGCCGACGCGCCCGCGGCGCCCGTCTCGACGGCGACGAGGGTGCCGCCGGGCGAGAGGCAGTGGTCGAGCACCGTGGATCCCGCCGGCGGCGCGTACACGATCGACGTGCCGGCGGCATCCGCGCGCGCGACGAGCGACGCCTGGCCGCCCGCGCCGTCGAGGAGGAGCACGTCGACGAGGTGCGCGCCGTCGGCGTCGAGGGCGGTCACGCGTCCCGGGTAGGCGCCGTCCGGGAGGACTGCGGGCGGCAGCTCGAGCGTCGCGGTCTCGCCGGTCGCGAGGTCGATCGTCGCGCCGCGATCGGGATCCGCGACGACCACGGTGCTCGTGCCGGGCAGCATCCCGCGCAGCTCCGCGTGCGAGCCGAGGGGCGTCGACGGGCGCGCGCCCGTCGCGTCCACGAGGAACATCGCGCCGTCGCGGTCGCGCACGACCACGGATGAGGATCCGGGCACGAAGGCGTAGTCCGCGACCTGCATCGGCGCGCCGTCGAGCGCGAGCACCGGCTGCGGCGCCGCGGTGACGCCGTCGGCGACGTCGAGCAGGTGGAGGGTCGCCGAGCCGTCCTCGCCGTCCTGCACGAACCCGAGCAGCGGCCTCGTGGTCGAGCCCTGCAGCGCACGCAGGTCGCCGGGTCGCGGGAGGGCCAGTCGCGCCGCAGGCGCATCCTGTCCGGCCGCGGCGAGCCGGAGGACGTGCGAGCCGTCGTCGAGGAGCTCGACCGCCGCGACCACGTCGCCCGCATGGGCGAACGACTCGATGCGCGGGACGGCGAGGACGACCTCCGGCTCGGCGTCGCCCGTCGACGCCCGCACGACCGTGTCGTCGCCGTCCGCGCGGCGCTGCAGCACGTGGAGCGTCTCGTCGGCCGTGCGGAACCCGTGCCGCAGCGCGGACTCGGGTCCCCCGGCGGCGGCCCGCACGCCGACGACCTCGACCGCGTAGTCCTGCGACGGGCGCAGCGGCGCGGCGAGCTCGACGCGCACGGTGCGGTCCTCGACCGACACCGCGGCATCCGTCGACGGCTCGACCCGGACCGCGCCGGCCTCGAGGTCGGCGACCGGTTGGTTCAGCCGGAACTCGATCGTCGTGCCGGCCAGCCGGGTCGCGTCGTCGACGGAGGCCACGGTCTCGAGCACCCGCGGGCCGCGGAGCGCGTTCGCTGCGCCCAGCGCGACGACGAGCACCGCCAGCACGGCGACGATCGCCACGACCAGGCGGGTGAACCGCACGCCCGCGGCCCGGTGCGCGGTCGCCTCAGAAGACATACGGCTGCTCCGGCTGCTCGGTCGGCTCGAGCGACTCGGGGATCAGCACGGGGGACGGCCCGCCCGCGGGGTCGTCGCCCAGGCGGCCCTCGGCCGCGACCCAGTCATCGGCCGAGAAGCGGTCCTGCCAGCCCGGCAGGTGCACCGGCACGCCGACGGGCTGGGCGTCCACGGCGCAGCACGTGACGGTGAACCGGGCGACGTAGAACACGTCGGGGTCGTCGGGGGACGGCAGCACGAAGCCGGTCACCTCGACCGGGTCGACGAAGTCGGCCGGGTCGGGGTTCTGCCGGAGGAGCAGCGCCCAGTCCTTCACGGTGAACGACGACGTGTCGCCGCCGACGAGGTCGGGCGCAGCCGAATCGGGTCCGACCGCGGCGGCGTTGAGCTCGCGGTTCTCGGCCGTGGCCGTCGTCAGCGTCGCCGGCGGCAGCACGAGCAGTGCGACCGCCGTCCCGGCGACGATCGCGACGCCGGCGGCGGTGCCGAGGCGACGGCGAGCGGATGCCGCGGGGCCGGCTTCCGCCGCATCGGCGCCGTGGTCGTGGTCATGGTCGTGGTCGTGGTCCATTTCGTCGCCGTCCGCCTCCGGGCCCGCGGCATCCGTCGCCCTTCGCCGCAGGAGTGGCACCACGGCGAACGCGCCCACGACGAAGACCACCGCGATCACCGCCATGACGACGGTGAACAGGAAGTACCGCGGGTGGATGTAGAAGCCGAGCCGGTTGGTGGCGGCGAGCCAGAGGGTGGCGACGACCCCGATGGCGGCGAGGATCACGCCCTGCCAGCGACGCAGGAACTCACGCAAGCGCGTTCACCCCCAGCCCGATCGCGGCCGACGCGAGCGCCACGACCGCGGTGACCTGCACGAGCGTGCGGGCCGTGAACGTCGTGCGCATGAGCGCGAGCATCTTGATGTCGATCATCGGGCCGAACACGAGGAACGCGATGATCGCTCCCGGCAGGAAGGTCGAGCCGAACGCGAGGGCGAAGAACGCGTCGACGTTCGAGCAGATCGAGATGACGAACGCGAGCAGCATGAGCGCGACGACCGACCACACCGCGTCCTGGCCGACCGCGACGAGCACGTCGCGCGAGATCGCGATCTGGATGGCGCCCGCGATGGCGGAGCCCACCATGAGCGCCGGGAGCATCGCGGAGGTCTCGTCGGCGAACATCCGCACCGCCTGCCGCGCCTTGGCGGACGCGGAGCCGCGCCCGCCGGTGCCGCCGCCGGCGTGAGCGGCCTGCTCGTCCGCCGCGTGCGCGCACGTGGCCTGGAAGCCGGGGGTGAGCAGCCGCATCGGGTCGGGGTGCCGGCTGAAGATCCAGCCGATCAGGTTGGCGACGAGGAACCCGCCGACGATGCGCCACGCGAGGATCCCGTCCTCCCACCCGAACGCCTGGTACGTCACGACGATCGTCACCGGGTTGAGGATCGGCGCGGCGAGCAGGAACGTCATGGACTCCCCCACCGAGAGCCCGCGCAGCATGAGCCCGCGAGCGAGCGGGACGTTGCCGCACTCGCAGACCGGCAGCAGGACCCCGAACATCGAGACGACCGCACGTCGCACCCATGGGTTCCGCGGCAGCCGGCGCACGAGGAAGTCCGCGGGCAGGAACAGCTGCACGGCGATCGAGAGCACGATGCCGAGGAACACGAACGGCAGCGACTCGATCACGACGCTGATGGCGAGCGTGATGCCGTCGCGCACGCCGTCCGAGAGCGCCGCGCCGGTCTCGGCGGGCGCGAACGACCGGACCGAGAGCAGCAGCACGGCCGCGACGCCCACGGCGAAGCCGACGGTTCGTCGGGTCGCACGTCGGGCGGTGGGGGCGGATCGCGTGGGGGCGCTCGCGGGGGAGGACATCCCTTCAAGGGTAGACAGCCGATGGAGCGAACCGCGCCCGCGGACGGTGCGTCGGAGCCATCCGCGCGACATGATCGACGCGTGAACGAACCGACGGACCCTCCCGCGCCCTCCCTCGCCGCGGACCCCGCCCACCCCGGGCTGGTCTTCCGCCGACCCGGCGAGCGCGACCACGCCGCGGTGGTCGGCGCGATCCCGTCGTGGTGGGACCTGCCCGGCACCGCGAACCTCGGACTGCTCCTCCCCCGCCTGTTCTTCCAGCACTTCGCCGACACGTCGACGATCGTCGAGGACGACCGGGGCGAGCTCGCGGGATTCCTCGTCGGGTTCCGTTCGCCGTCGCAGCGGGATGTCGCGTACATCCACTTCGTGGGCGTCCGGCCCGACCTGCGGTCGACGGGCCTCGCGCGCACGCTGTACGGGCGGTACTTCGAGGCGATGCGGGCGAGGGGATGCCGTCGCGTGGATGCGATCACCGGCCCCGGCAACGTCGCCTCGCAGCGCTTCCACCGCGCCATGGGCTTCGAGCTCACGGGCGACACCGAGATCGAGGGCGTGCTCGCCTGGCGAGACTACGACGGCCCCGGCGAGCACCGGGTGGGCTTCACACGGCCGCTCTGAGGGCGGGCCCCGGCGACGCCTGCCGCACGGGGCCGGCTTCGAGAAGGCTGTGAGGATCGCGCGCGGCGAGCTCGACCAATGCATGAAGTGCCCTTCATGTGTTTCCATGGTCTCGGAGGGGAGTAGTCCCCGCAGGATGCGTCGTCATTCCGGGCCCGCCGTCGGGCCCCGGCGCATCCGGGCCGCGAGCCCGGCACGAGCCGGGCGCGCGACGCTCGGACGAGACCTCCGGTTGCCACACCGACAACTGGAGGACCCTGTGGACGTACCCCTGTACGCCTGGTTCGCGGTGCTCGCCGCGATCGCCGCGATGCTCGCCGTCGACCTGTTCGCCCACCGGCGAGCGCACGTCATCGGCGTGCGTGAAGCGCTCGGCTGGTCGATCGTCTGGGTGCTGACGGGCATCACGTTCGGCATCATCGTCTGGAACTCATGGGGCGCCGAGTACGGCCAGCAGTACTTCGCCGGCTACCTGATCGAGAAGTCGCTCGCGGTCGACAACGTCTTCGTCTGGGCGATCGTCTTCGCCTCGTTCGCCGTGCCGCGCGAGTACCAGCACCGCGTGCTGTTCCTCGGCGTGCTCGGCGCGCTCGTGCTGCGCGGGCTGTTCATCGCCGCGGGCGCCGCCCTGATCGAGAACTTCTCCTGGGTGCTCTACGTGTTCGCCGCGTTCCTGATCATCACCGGCATCCGGATGCTGCTCACCCGCAACGAGCACGTGCACCCCGAGCGGTCGCGCACGCTGAAGCTGTTCCGCCGGTTCGTGCCCACCACCGACGCGTACTACGGGCAGAGGTTCCTGATCCGACGCGCCGGCGTGATCGTGGCGACGCCGCTGCTCGCGGTGCTCGTGCTCGTCGAGGTCACCGACGTGATCTTCGCGGTCGACTCGATCCCGGCGATCTTCGCGGTCACGACCGAGCCGTTCCTCGTGTTCACCGCGAACGCGTTCGCGATCCTCGGACTGCGGGCGATGTACTTCCTGCTCGCCGACCTCATCCACCGCTTCACCTACCTGAAGCTCGGCCTCGCGCTCGTGCTCGTGTGGGTCGGCGTGAAGATGGCGCTGCTCGACGTCCTCTACATCCCGACGCCGGTCTCGCTGGCGGTCGTGGCGACCATCATCGCGGTGTCGATCACCGCGTCGCTCATCGCGACGCGCGGGCAGGGACGCCACGAGGTCGAGGCCACGCCCGCGGGCGCGTTCCGGACCGCGACCGACGAGGAGCTCGCCGAGGCGGAGCCGGTGTTCCGGCGACCGCGCGAGCTCACTCGCACCTGACCCCACGGGGATCGGGGGTGCTGGGGGGCAGCCGCACGGCTGCGCCCCAGCGCCGGGTCGTACGCTCGGGGCATGAGCACGCGTGAGCCCCTGTACGACACGGCCATCGCCGTCGGGCGCGGCCTCTTCGGCACGCTCCGGCTCCGCCGGATCACCACCGGAACCGAGCACCTCCCCCGATCCGGCGGCGCCGTGATCGCGATGACGCACTTCGGATACTGGGAGTTCGCGCTCGTCGAGTGGGTCACGTGGCTGGCCGCGCGTCGTCGCATCCGATTCTTGGCGAAGCAGTCCGTGTTCGAGAAGCCGGTCCTCGGCGCGCTCATGCGCGGAATGAAGCACATCGCGGTCGACATGCAGGCCGGCGCGGCCGCCTACGCCGACGCCGTCGCGGCGCTCCGGCGGGGCGAGCTCATCGGCGTCTTCCCCGAGGCGGGCGTGAGCGCGTCGTTCACGGTTCGCGACTTCAAGACGGGTGCGGTGCGACTGGCGGCCGAGGCGGGGGTGCCCGTCATCCCGGTCGCCGTGTGGGGCGGACACCGGCTCATGACCAAGCGGCACCGCGTGCGCTTCACCGAGCGCTTCGGCGTGCCCGTCGCGTTCGAGGTCGGTGCGCCGGTCACGGTCGCACCGGACGCGGACCCGCGAGCCGCCACCGAGCGCCTGCGGACGACGATCCAGGGCATGGTCGACCGCCTGCAGCGCGACTACCCCGTCGACGGGACCGGGCAGTGGTGGCAGCCCCGCCACCTCGGCGGCACTGCGCCGACGCCCGAGGAGGCGGCGGCGGCCGACGCCGAGCGCGAGGCCGCCCGCGCCGCGAGGCGCGCGTCGCGGGGTCGCTGACACCGGCGCGACGACGTGCCGACGTGCTTCGGGGTCGACCTCGCATGGGGCGAGGGCTCGCCGGCGCGACCGGCGAACGAGACCGGGTTGGTGCAGCTCGCCGCCGACGGGGTCGTGCTCGACGCCGGCTGGGCGCGGGGCGTCGAGGCGGTCGCCGAATGGCTCGTCGAGCGGATGTCTCCGGGGGACGTCGTCGCGGTCGACGCACCGCTCGTGGTGTCGAATGCGCGCGGCATGCGCGAGGCCGAGCGCGAGGTCGGGCGACGGTACGGCCGCTGGAAGGTCGCCGCGAACCCCACCAACCTCGGCACGCGATGGCTCGCGGGCGTCGCGCTGCGACGTCGCCTCGAGGCATCCGTCGACGGATTCACCGTGGTGAGCGGACTCGAGCCGCCGGCGCCGGACGCGGTCTCGGCGTTCGAGTGCTACCCGTACGCCACGCTCGTGGGCGCCGCCGAGCTCGGGTACGAGGTCGAGCGGCCGCGGTACAAGCGGCC
This sequence comes from Agromyces sp. CCNWLW213, assembly GCF_037199545.1. NCBI lineage: Bacteria > Bacillati > Actinomycetota > Actinomycetes > Micrococcales > Microbacteriaceae > Agromyces > Agromyces sp. CCNWLW213. The sequence goes on from NZ_JBBBDX010000008.1 coordinate 126,704, forward strand.
GCATCCCGGCCTGCCCGCGTCCGAGCGGCGGGCGTTCCGTGCGCGCGAATGCGACGAGCTCATCGATCGGATGTCGCGACTCGCGGAGGCCGATCCCCCGCTCGAGCTCCGATCCCACCCCGTCACGGCCGCGCTCCGCGACGTGCCCTCGCCCCTGGCGGATCGCGCCTACAAGCACCGCGAGGACCTGCTCGACGGCGCCGTCTGCGCCTGGACGGCCGCGCTCTGGGCGCGGCACGGACTCGACCGGTGCCAGGTGCTGGGGCTCGGCGCCGCGCCGGATGCCGACGGTCGCCCCTCCACGATCGTCGCTCCCGCGCGGCCCGGGCAGCGGCGCTGACCGGACCGGTCCGCGCCGGGCGGCTCCCGCCGCCGACTAGCAGAGCGGCTCGCCCGGGGCAAGGGTCTGTCGCGGTTCCGACCCCCCGCCTAACGTGGTCATCACGGCGCATCTGATGCGTTCGCAAGGGATCGAGAGGGGGCCTCACTCATGGGTGAAGGCGACAAGATCGGCAACAAGGCCGAGGAACTCAGCGGCAAGGCCAAGGAGGCCGCCGGCAAGGCGACCGACAACGAGCGCCTCGAGGCCGAGGGCCGCAACGATCAGGCCAAGGCCAACCTCAAGCAGGCCGGCGAGAACGTGAAGGACGCCTTCCGCTCGTAGCCGGGCCGATAAGCGGATGGGGCGCGTACCGCGGGGGTGCGCGCCCCATCGTCATCTCCGGATCCGCCGCCGGGCGGCATCCGTTCGCTCAGGGCTGAGGGCCCTCGCTTGCCGATGTCGGCGGGCGGTGGTTGGCTCTCCCACGTGCTCGGCCGACTCCTCCTCCGCTACCTCCGACCCTACCGATGGCTCATCGCCGGCGTCCTGGTGTTCCAGTTCGTCTCGGTGCTCGCCACGCTCTACCTCCCGAGCCTGAACGCCGAGATCATCGACGAGGGGGTCGCCAAGGGCGACACCGCCTTCATCTGGTCGACCGGCGGCTTCATGCTCGCGATCTCGCTGGGCCAGATCATCGCCGCGGTGGTCGCCACCTACTTCGCCGCGAAGGCCGCCATGCGCGCGGGCCGCGACATCCGCAACGACGTGTTCGACAAGGTGAGCGCGTTCTCCGAGCGCGAGGTCTCGCACTTCGGGCCCGGATCGCTCATCACCCGCAACACGAACGACGTGCAGCAGGTGCAGATGCTGGCCATGACGGGCGGCACCATGCTCGTGAGCGCGCCGCTCATGGCGGTCGGCGGCATCATCATGGCGCTCCAGCAGGACGTCGGGCTGAGCTGGCTCATCTGGGCGGCCGTGCTCACCATTCTCGTGGTGGCGGGCCTCGTGATCAGCCGCATGGTGCCGCTGTTCCGCACCTTCCAGGTGCGCCTCGACGCGGTCAACCGCGTGCTGCGCGAGCAGCTCACCGGCATCCGCGTGGTCCGCGCGTTCGTCCGCGAGCCCATCGAGGAGCAGCGGTTCAGCGTCGCCAACCGCGACATCATGGACGTCGGGCGGCGCGTCGGCACCCTCTTCATCACGCTGTTCCCCCTGTTCATGCTCGTGCTCAACGTGACGGTCGTCGGCGTCATCTGGTTCGGCGCGATCGAGGTCGACGCGGGGCAGGTCCAGGTCGGCACGCTGTTCGCCTTCATGCAGTACGTCGGCGTGATCCTCGGCGGCGTGCTCATGGCCGCCTTCACGACGATCATGATCCCGCGTGCGGCCGTGTCGGCCGAGCGCATCGGCGAGGTGCTCGCGAGCGAGTCGACCCTCGCCCGGCCCGAGCGTCCGATCGGAGCATTCCCCACGCGCGGCACCGTCGAGTTCCGCGACGTCGCCTTCCAGTACCCCGGCGCCGAGCACGCGGTGCTCGAGGGCGTCGCGTTCCGCGCCGAACCCGGCGAGACCGTCGCGATCGTCGGCTCGACCGGCGCCGGCAAGACCACGCTCGTCTCGCTCATCCCCCGGCTCTTCGACGCGACCGGCGGCGCAGTGCTGGTCAACGGCGTCGACGTGCGCGAGGCCGATCTCGACGCGCTCTGGAAGACGATCGGCCTCGTGCCGCAGCGTCCGTTCCTGTTCGCGGGCACGGTCGCTTCGAACCTGCGCTTCGGCCGCGAGGAGGCGACGGACGCCGACCTCTGGCACGCGCTCGAAATCGCGCAGGGCCGCGACTTCGTCGCCGAGATGGAGGGCGGGCTCGACGCGCGCATCGCGCAGGGCGGCACCAACGTCTCGGGCGGCCAGCGGCAGCGGCTCGCGATCGCGCGCGCGATCGTGCACCGACCCGACATCCTCGTGTTCGACGACTCGTTCTCGGCGCTCGACCTCACGACCGACGCGAGGCTGAGGCAGGCGCTGTGGCGCGAGCTGCCCGAGGTGACCAAGGTGGTGGTCGCGCAGCGCGTGTCGACGATCACCGACGCCGACCGCATCGTGGTGCTCGACGACGGCCGCGTCGTCGGCGTGGGCCGGCACGACGACCTCGTCGAGACCTGCCAGACGTACCGCGAGATCGTGGAATCCCAGCTCGGAGTGGAGGCGCAGGCATGAGCGGCGACGGCAACGGCCGCAAGCTGACCCTCGAGGAGATCGAGGAGCAGCAGCTCGCCGAGGAGGCACGGGTCAGCTCCGGCGACTGGAACGCCATCGCGCCCGGCAAGGCCCAGGACTTCGGCCGCAGCTTCCGTCGCATGATCGGCCTGCTCGCGCCCTGGAAGTGGTCGTTCGCCTTCGTGTCGCTCCTCGGCGCGATCGGCGTCGTGCTCACGGTGATCGCGCCGCGCGTGCTCGGCGAGGCGACGAACGTGATCTTCGAGGGGTTCATCTCGCTCCAGCTGCCCGCGGGCGTGAGCCAGGAGCAGGTCGTCCAGCAGCTCCGCGCCACCGGGCAGGAGGACCTGGCGAACATCGTCTCCGCCGCGACGCTCACGCCCGGCGAGGGCATCGACTTCGTGCGCCTCAGCCAGCTCGTGATGATCGTGCTGCTGCTCTACGTGGTCGCGTCGATCCTCTCCTGGATCCAGGGGTACGTGATCAACGTGATCATGGTGCGCGCCATGTACGACCTGCGAGAGCAGGTCGAGGCGAAGATCCACCGGCTCCCGCTGAGCTACTTCGACCGCACCCAGCGGGGCGAGCTCATCTCGCGCGTCACCAACGACATCGACAACATCACGCAGACGATGCAGCAGTCGCTCTCGAGCGCGCTGACGAGCATCCTCACCGTGATCGGCGTGCTCGTGATGATGTTCTCGATCTCGTGGCAGCTCTCGCTCGTCGCACTCGTCGCACTGCCGCTCATGGCCGTGATCTTCGGCATCATCGGGCCCAAGTCGCAGGCGGCCTTCGGCGTCCAGTGGAAGAAGGTCGGGCGCCTGAACGCCCGCGTCGAGGAGTCCTTCTCGGGCCACGCGCTCGTGAAGGTCTTCGGTCGCGAGAAGGACGCGAGCGAGAAGTTCCGTGCCGAGAACGAGGAGCTCTACGAGGCCGCATTCACGGCGCAGTTCCTCGCCGGCGTCATCATGCCGGGCATGATGTTCGTCGGCAACCTGACCTACGTCGGGATCGCCGTCCTCGGCGGCATCATGGTCGCCGGCGGCCAGCTCCGCCTGGGCGACGTGCAGGCGTTCATCCAGTACTCGCAGCAGTTCACCCAACCGCTCTCGCAGCTCGGCGGCATGGCCGCCGTCGTGCAGTCCGGCACGGCGTCGGCCGAGCGCGTGTTCGAACTGCTCGACGCCGAGGAGCAGACGCCGGACGCCGCGGATGCGCCGGCCTCGGTCGAGGGCCGCGGCGTCATCGAGTTCGAGCACGTGTCCTTCGCGTACACGCCCGACCGGCCGCTCATCCGCGACCTGTCGTTCCGCGTCGAGCCCGGGCAGACCGTGGCGATCGTCGGGCCGACGGGCGCCGGCAAGACCACGCTCGTGAACCTGGTCATGCGCTTCTACGAGCTCGACGGCGGCCGGATCCTCATCGACGGCCAGGACATCTCGCAGCTCACGCGGCGCGACGTGCGCGCCCGCACCGGCATGGTCCTGCAGGATCCGTGGCTGTTCGGCGGCACGATCCGCGACAACATCCGGTACGGCCGCGAGTCGGCGACCGACGACGAGCTCATCGCCGCGGCCAAGGCGACCTACGTCGACCGGTTCGTGCACTCGCTGCCCGACGGGTACGACACCGTGCTCGACGAAGAGGCGTCCAACGTCTCGGCGGGCGAGAAGCAGCTGATCACGATCGCCCGCGCGTTCGTCGCCCAGCCGAGCGTGCTCATCCTCGACGAGGCGACGAGCTCGGTCGACACGCGCACCGAGCTGCTCGTGCAGCACGCGATGGCCGCGCTCCGGCACGGTCGCACGTCGTTCGTGATCGCGCACCGGCTCTCGACGATCCGCGATGCCGACCTCATCCTCGTGATGGAGCACGGCGACATCGTCGAGCAGGGCACGCACGACGAGCTCATCGCCGCCAAGGGCGCGTACTACCGCCTGTACAACTCCCAGTTCGAGCAGGCCGCGTACGACCTGGACGCCGAGCTCACCGCCGACGATGCCCGCCCGCCGTCGGCCGACGCCGAGGGCAGCCTCCCGGCCTCCGCGGACCTGCCCGGGAACTGACCACTTCGACGGGGTGTCGCCGGAACGATCGGCGGCACCCCGCGACGTTTCCCGCGTTTCGCGGAGGCGAATCTCCTCATCCCTCTTGACCTCTCCCGAACAGCGGAGCAACATGAGCGACGTTCATGTCTGAACCAAGGGGGGTTCCATGTTCCGTCGACTCGCCGTCGCCACCGTCTCCGCGCTGGTCATCACGGGGGTGAGCGTCGCCCCGGCGATGGCGAGTCCGCCGCCCTCCGGTGACGGCGATCCCCTCGTCGGTGCGTACGAGGGCACCGTCGACGCCGGCGGCCTCAGCGCCATCGCCGACCTCGGCGTGGACCGCGCCGAGGGCGAACTGGTCGTGTCCCCGAGCGAAGACGGGAAGCAGTTCGACGTCCAGGTCATCCTCCCCGCCGCCCAGGCCGAGCAGCTCGCCGCGAAGGGCGTCGAGCTCCAGCCCAAGGCCGGAGATGCCGCGGGCGACGCACCGCAGCTCCGGTCGTTCGCCGCCGAGGCCGTGCCCGAGGGCGTGTTCGACACCTACCTGGGCGACGGCGGGATCCAGGACGAGCTCGAGGCCCAGGCGAATGCCTACCCCGACATCGCCGAACTCGTCACGTTCGGCCAGACCTGGGAGGGCACCGACATCCACGCCGTGCGCGTCACGCTCAACCCCAAGAAGGTGGCCGACGGCAAGCGCCCCGCGACCGTCTTCCTGGCGGCCCAGCACGCGCGCGAATGGATCACGCCCGAGATGGTCCGCCGACTGCTCGACGAGGTCCTCACGGGTTACGGCGCGGATCCGCAGATCACGAAGCTCGTGCGGACCACCGAGATGTGGTTCATCCCGGTCGCCAACCCCGACGGGTACGACTACACGTTCCAGGTGCCGCCGTCGGAGGCGGACGTCGGCTCGCGGCTGTGGCGCAAGAACCTGCGCGACAACAACGGGAACGGCGAACTCGACAGCGCCGACGGAGTCGACCTCAACCGCAACTTCCCGACCCGTTGGGGCTACGACAACGAAGGGTCCTCGCCGAATCCGACGAGCCTGACCTACCGTGGCCCGTCGGCCGGCTCCGAGCCGGAGACGCAGGCGCTCGACGAGCTCTTCGCCGACATCACGCCGGAGTTCCTCATCAACTACCACTCGGCGGCGGAGCTGCTGCTGCACGGCATCGGCTGGCAGGTCGCGACGCCGTCGCCCGACGACGTGCTCTACGAGGCGATGGTGGGCGACGACGCGCACCCGGCCGTTCCGGGGTACGACCCGGACATCTCGGCCGAGCTGTACACCACCAACGGCGACACCGACTCGCACATGCAGGAGGCGCACGGCACGCTCGGATTCACACCCGAGATGTCGACGTGCCTCGCGGCCGTCGCCTCCGATCCGGACGACGACTGGACCGAGGAGGATTGCGACGACCGACTCCAGGGCTTCGACTTCCCGGACGACGAGGCACTCATCCAGGCGGAGTTCGCGAAGAACATCCCGTTCGCGCTGGCCGTGGCCGAGTCGGCGCTCGACCCGGACGACCCCGTCTCGGTGGTGGACCGCGACACCGAGGACTTCCGCGTCGACAGCTTCGACGTCTCCTACGGCGACCCGCAGCCGGTCGCGGTGACGGCGAAGCGCGCGCTCAAGGCCAAGAAGCTCTGGTACTCCATCAACGGCGGTGAACCCGTCGAGAAGGAAGTCGCCGAGTGGGAGGGCGGCGAGCGCTACGGCTTCGAGAACGACGACTACTACGCCGAGTACCGAGGGCTGGTCGAGGGAGCGAGTCCCGGCGACACGGTCCAGGTCTGGTTCTCGGGAGTGGCGAACGGCAAGGACGTCAGCGCGGGCGAGAAGCCAGGACCCCGCGAGAGCGAGCGGTTCACGTACACGCTCGCTGAGGACTCCGGCAGCCCCGTGCTCGTCATCGCGAACGAGGACTACACCGGCGTCAACCCCGGACCCACGCCGAGCGGCGACACCCAACCGGAGTACCTCGACGAGCACGTCGCAGCGCTCGAGGACAACGGCGTCACGCCGGCCACGTGGGATGTCGACGCGCAGGGAGTGCCCCACCACCTCGGCGTGCTCTCGCACTTCGACGCGGCCGTCTGGTACCTGGGAGACAACCGGCTGACCCAGGATCCCGAGGACTACCTCACGGAGGCGTTCGGCGGTCAGTTCGAGGATCTCTCGGTGGCCGAGCGACAGCAGTACCTGACCATCGCGGTCCGGGACTACCTGAACGAGGGCGGCAAGGTGGCGTACGCGGGCGAGACCACGGCGTACTACGGCATCCTCGGCGACACCGTCGGCGGCATCTACTACGGGCTCGACGGGGCACCGGAGTCGGAGTGCGTCCTCACGGTGGACATCTTCTCCGACTGCCTGCTCCTCGCGGACGACTTCACCCAGTACTGGATGGGGGCGTACTCGAGGCAGGTCGCCGGCGCCCAGGAGGGCACCGTCGGGACGGCGCCGCCGTTCGAGGACCTGTCGTTCGAGTTCGGCGGTCCGGCGACGGCCGACAACCCGATCGACGAGGCCGGCTCCTTCGTCGTGACGAGCGACGTGCTGCCGGTCGAGGAGTTCCCGCAGTTCGCGAGCGAGGGGGTCGCCGAGTACCCCGACCCGTTCGCGGCCATCGAGGGCGAGTGGGCCGCTGCGGCCGGCCACTTCGACGACGGATACCAGCGGTTGGGTCGCACCTATGACCTGACGGGGCTGACCGCGGCCGATGCGCCCGCCTTCGAGGCGCAGATCGCGTTCGACACCGAGGCGGAGTACGACCACGTGATCGTCGAGGCGCGGCCGGTCGGCACCGACGACTGGACCACGCTGCCCGAGGCGGGCGGAGCGACGAGTTCCGCCGTCCCGGCCGACTGCGAGGACGCGTTCCTCCTCCCGCTGCACCCGTGGCTGGGGCACTACCTGACCCAGGGCGACCCGTGCCTTCCCACGGGCGAGACCGGCGAGTGGAACTCGCTCACCGGCTCGTCGGGCGCATGGATCCCCGTGTCGTACGACCTCAGCGAGTACGCGGGCGGCGAGGTGGAGATCGTGGTGAGTTACGTGACCGACCCTGCCTTCGGCGGGCTCGGGGCGATCATCGACGACACCAAGCTCGTCACCACGAGCGGTGCCACCCAGGCCGAGGGCTTCGAAGAGGGGCTCGGTGCGTGGGAGGTGCTCGGCGCTCCCGAGGGCAGCCCGGAGAACCTGTCCGACTGGGAGCGCTCGGACGGCCTCGCCGAGCTGGCGTCGGTCACCGCGACCGAGGACACGCTGCTCTTCGGCTTCGGCCTCGAGCAACTGGCCACCCCTGAGGAGCGCGCCGAGGTCGTCGGCCGCATCCTCGCCCACTTCGGCGGCTGACCCGAACCGCCGAGACGACGGATGCCGCACCGGGGCGACCCGGTGCGGCATCCGTTCGTCCGGCGCCGGGCCGGCGGGTAGCCTCGAAGAGCCGTGACGACCCCGACCCCCCTCTCCTCAGCCCCCGCGTGGCGGCTCTGGCTGGTGTGGGGCGTCGGGGTCGCGGCGTACGTGCTGTCGGTGACGAACCGCACCTCGCTCGCCGCCGTCGGCGTCGACACGGCGGTCCGGTTCGACGCCGACGCGTCGACGCTGTCGATGTTCGCGGTGATCCAGCTGGCGGTGTACGGCGGGATGCAGATCCCGGTCGGGCTGCTGCTCGACCGGTTCGGCGCCCGGCCCATCATCACCGCGGGCATGCTGCTCATGGCGATCGGGCAGCTGGTGCTGGCGTTCGCACCCGACGTCGGATGGGCGATCTTCGCGCGCATGCTGCTCGGCGCGGGCGACGCCGCGGTGTTCCCGAGCGTGCTCCGCGTCATCGCGGTGTGGTTCCCGGAGCGGCGCGCGCCGTTCATGGTGCAGCTCACCGGCCTGGTGGGCCAGGCGGGGCAGATCATCGCGGTGCTCCCGCTCGCGGCGCTGCTCCACGCCACGAGCTGGAGCGTCGCATTCGGCTCGCTCGCCGGGCTCGGCGTGCTGTTCACGGTGCTGACGTTCGCCGTCATCCGCAACCGCCCGCCGGGCCGTGCCGCCGACGTCTCGGTCGACACGGTGACGGGCGCCGTGCACGTGGTCCGCTCGTCGGCGGACCTCCGCCAGGGGTTCCGCGAGTCGTGGGCGCATCCCGGCACGCGGCTGGCGTTCTGGTCGCACTTCACGACGCCGTTCTCGGGCACCGCGTTCGTGCTCCTGTGGGGCTTCCCCTTCCTCACGATCGGGCAGGGGCTCACCACGGGGATGGCCTCGCTGCTGTTCACGGTCTACGTCGTCTTCGGCGTGCTGGTCGGCCCGGTGATCGGCGCGCTCTCGAGCCGCCACCCGATGCGTCGGTCGCGCCTGCTCGTGCTGCCGCTCATCGGCATCCAGGCGGCGGCCTGGCTCGTCGTGATCGCCTGGCCCGGGACGGCACCGCTGTGGCTCCTCTTCGCACTCGCCTTCGCGATGAGCGCCGGCGGCCCGGCCTCGATGATCGGCTTCGACCACGCGCGCACCTTCAACCCGCGCCACCGCCTCAGCACGGCGACCGGCATCACGAACGTGGGCGGCTTCCTCGCGGCGCTCCTCGCGATCCTCCTCATCGGCATCGCGATGGACGCGCAGGGTGCCGGCACGCCCGACCGCTACACCCTCGACGCCTTCCGCTTCGCGTTCCTCACCCAGGTGCCGCTCTGGCTCATCGGGAGCCTGTTCATCGTGATCGAGCGGCGGCGCACGCGCGTGCACCTGGGTCTCGACGAGCCGCGCAGCCGGCGACGCGACCGGGGCCGCGACCCCGAAGCCTGACGCGTCGATCCTCGACTCGCGAGAGCGTCGGCCATAGGGTTCAGGCATGGACAGCGCCGTGGCCGCGATCGCGGAGTGGATGCCGGAGCAGCGGTGGTTCGGCGGCAAGGGACGCACCCCGCGCCTGCGCGAGATCGGCTCGTGGGAGCTCCCCGTCCGGCAGGCGGACGTCCGCGTGCGCTCGCTGCTGGTCATGGACGACGCCTCGGAGCCGCCCGTGCTCTACCAGGTGCCCGTGGTCGAGCGGTCCTCGGCCTCGCCGGCGGCATCCGCCCACCTCATCGCGACGCTCGACGACGGCACGGCACTGTACGACGGCCCGCACGACCCGGCCTTCACCGACGCACTGCTCGAGTTGATCGTGCACGGCGGACGGGCCGTCGCGCACGGCGCGTGGGCGGCGGGCCACTTCTCCGGGGTGACGGATGCCGCACCGCCGGTCGAGCACGTGCTGGCCGAGGTGCTCGGCGGCGAGCAGTCGAACACCTCCATCGTGTACCGCCCGGAGCGCTCGGCACCGGTGATCTGCAAGGTGTACCGGCAGCTGCACCACGGCGACAACCCGGACGTGACGCTGCAGACCGCACTCGCGGCGTCGGGCTCACGACACGTGCCGGCGAGCGTGGGCGACGTCATCGGCGAATGGGACGACTCCGGTCGCCCCGACGGCCGCGCGCGCGGCCACCTCGCGTTCGCCCAGGAGTTCCTGCCGGGTGTCGAGGACGCGTGGCGCGTGGCGCTCCTCGCGGCGGCCGCGGGCCAGGACTTCGCCGACGACGCCCACGCGCTCGGCGTCGCGGTCGCCGAGGTGCACCTCTCGCTCGGCGCCCTGTTCGAGCGCGAGCCGGCGGCATCCGACCTCGTCGAGGCCGTCGCCGTCGCATGGCAGCGGCGTCTCGGGATCGCCGTGCACGAGGTGCCGTCGCTCGCCGCGCATCGCGACGCGATCGACGCGTTCTACTCGCGCGCGCAGGCCGGCGCGTGGCCCGAACTGCAGCGCATCCACGGCGACCTGCACCTGGGGCAGGTGATCCTGGCGCCCGGGCGCGGCTGGCTCATCCTCGACTTCGAGGGCGAGCCGATGCGACCGATGCACGAGCGCCGCCGACCCGATCTGCCGGTGCGCGACGTCGCGGGCATGCTGCGCTCGTTCGACTACGTCGCCGGCGCGACCGAGCTCGTGCACCCCGAGCGCGCCGAGGAGGCGCGCGCGTGGGCGACATCCGCTCGCCAGGCCTTCATCGACGGGTACGTCGCCGCGTCGGGCATGGACCTCGTGCGGTACCGCGACCTGCTCGCGGCGTTCGAGCTCGACAAGGCCGTGTACGAGGCCATCTACGAGACGCGCAACCGGCCCGACTGGGCGCCGATCCCGCTGCGGGCCATCGCGAAGCTGCTCCAGAGCGGGCCGCTCCGGGCGTCGACGGATGCCGCGGTGCCGCCCGTCGGCTGAGCCGACCCGGCCGCGCCCTTGGGGTGGCCGTCAGCGGATGCCGCGGGCCCAGAGCATGAGCGGAGTGCGATCGGCGTACTCGACGTACTCGTCGCCGAACGCGTCGACGAGCCGGTGCTGCTCGACGCGCGCCTTGACCGCGAGCACGACGGCGAGGGCGACCCACGCGACGATGAGGTCGACGCGCGCGAACCACGCGACCCATCCCGCCGCGGCCACGAGCATGCCGACGTAGATCGGGTTGCGCGTGAGCCGGTAGACCCCGGTCGTCCGCAGGGTCGCGCCCGGGCGCGGAGCCACCCAGGGCACGAGGTCGCGGCCGAGGGCGGCCACCCCGGCGCCGGCGAGCACGACGCCGGTGATCATGAGCAGCACGGCGAGGACCGCGGACTGCTGCCCGCTCCACAGCGGGTCCCCCGGCACGGCGAACGGCACCACCAGCAGCACGCCGATGAGCAGGAACTGCAGGGCGACGAGCCAGTTCGCACGGTCCTTCACCCGGCCATTCTCGCGTACCGGACCCGGGGGCGCTGCGGGCGCCGGCTCACGCTCGGGCGAGGATCGCCGCCGTGTCGACTCCGGGAGGGAGGGCGCCGTAGAGCGTGCCGCCTCCGCCCTCGACGCGTGTGCGCACGAAGGCGTCGGCGACCGGGGGCGGCGAGTACCCGAGCAGCAGGGACGCCTGGAGCACGAGGGCGAGCCGTTCGGCGAGCTCGCGCGCACGCGACGCCGCAGACGCGGCATCCATGCCCGCCAGTTCGACCACGACCGACTTCGCCTCGGCGACTCCGAGGTCGAACCCCGGATGCTCGCCGGACGCCCGGCCGACGACGGCGAAGAACGCCTCGAACGCCTCCGGCTCGCGTGCGAGCACGCGGAGCACGTCGAGCGCGATGACGTTGCCCGACCCCTCCCAGATCGCGAGCAGCGGCTGCTCTCGATACCGGCGGGCGAGTGGGAACGCCTCCGTGTAGCCGTTGCCGCCGAGGCACTCGAGCGCCTCGGCCGCGTGGCCCGGCCCGCGCTTGCACACCCAGTACTTCGCGACCGCGGTCGCGAGGCGTCGGAAGGCGCGCTCCTCGTCGGAGGCGTCGGCGTCGTAGGCCCGGGCGAGCCGCATCGCCGTGAGCGTCGCCGCCTCGGACTCGAGCGCCAGGTCGGCCACGACGGCGGCCATCGCGGGCTGGTCGACGAGCACCGCGCCGAACGCCCGCCGGTGCCGCACGTGCCACGTCGCCTCGGCGACCGCCTGCCGCATCCCGGCGGCCGTGCCGATGACGCAGTCGAGGCGGGTCCGGGTCACCATCTGCACGATCGTCGCGACGCCGCGGCCCTCCTCTCCGACGAGCCAGCCGCGGGTTCCGTCGAACTCGACCTCGCTCGACGCGTTGGAGTGGTTGCCGAGCTTGTCCTTGAGTCGCTCGATGCGGAACGGGTTGCGCGATCCGTCGGGCAGGACGCGCGGCACGAACAGGCACGAGAGCCCGCGCGGCGCTTGCGCGAGCACCAGGAATCCGTCGCTCATGGGCGCGCTGCAGAACCACTTGTGCCCGGTGAGCCGGTACTCGCGGCCCCACGACCCGTCGTCGCCGGTCGGATCGGCGCGCGTCGTGTTCGCACGCACGTCGGAACCGCCCTGCTTCTCGGTCATGGCCATGCCGACGAGCGCCGAGCGCTTGCCCGCGCCCTCCCCCGGCGCAGCCGGGCCCGCGCCGAGATCCGCGCCGTACTCCCGGCTCAGCAGCCGCGGCATCCACGCGTCCCGGAGGCCGGGCGCGGCCTGCTCGAGCACCGGCACCGCCGCGTGCGTCATCGACAGGGGGCACGCGTGGCCCGGTTCGACCTGCGCGAACAGCAGGAACGCGGCCGCGCGGTCGACGTTCGCCCCGGGACGGGGGTCGACCCACGCCGAGGTGTGCGCGCCCGCGGCGACGGCCGAGCGGATGACGCGGTGGTACGCGTCGTCGTACTCGACCTCGTCGATCCGGGTGCCCCACCGGTCGTGCGTGCGGAGCACCGGCGGACGGGTGTTCGCGAGTTCGGCATCGCGCTGGAACCCCGCCGACCCGACGAGCGCGCCGGCGGCGAGGAGCGTCGGCGCCGCGGCATCCGTGCCCCAGCGCTCGATCGCCTCGACCAGCGGGACGTTCGTCGCGAACTCGTCCACGTCGACCCGCGGCGGCGGCTGGTTCTCGACCTCGTGCGTGATCATCATCGACCTCCGCGTCGATTCTCGTCCTCTCCGATCGCCCTGTGCGAGGCTGGCCGCGGAGGTGACATGCGAGACCCACAGCCCGACGCCGACCCGCGGACGTACCGGCGACTGCTCGGCCTGGTGGCGGTCGGCGGCGCGGTGGGCACGGCGGTCCGCCAGGGCCTGCTGCTCCTCGCCCCCGACCTCGACCGCTTCCCGGTGACGACGTTCGCGATCAACCTCGCCGGGGCCTTCGCCCTCGGACTCCTGCTCGAGCTCCTCGTGCGATCCGGGCCCGACGAGGGGCGCCGACGCGACCTCCGGCTGCTCGTCGGGACCGGGGTCCTCGGCGGCTTCACGACCTACAGCGCGCTCGCGGCGGCGACGGCGTCGCTCGCCGTGTCGGGGCTCGCCGGCTGGGCGATCGCGTACGCGCTGGGCACGGTCGCGCTCGGGGCCGCGATGAGCGTCGCGGGCATCGCGCTGGGCGGCAGCCTCGCCGCGGCGCGCCCGGGCGGCCGTGCGACGGGGGGATCGACGTGACCGTCGTGCTGTTCCTCGCGACGGCGGTGGCGGGCGGGATCGGCGCGGCGCTGCGGTTCGCCGTCGACGTGGCGGTCGGCCGCCGCGCGGGCGCCGGATTCCCGTTCGGCACGGTGCTGGTCAACGTGACGGGGTCCTTCGCGCTCGGCACGGTCGCGGGCGTCGCGGCGAACGGATGGCTCCCGCCCGAGGTCGCGACGGTCGTGGGCGTGGGCCTGCTGGGCGGGTACACGACCTTCAGCACCGCGAGCATGCAGACGGTCCGGCTGGTCCAGGAGGGCCGGTACCGTGCGGCGCTGGTGAACGGCCTCGGCGCGCTCGTCGCGTGCACGCTCGCCGCGCTCCTCGGGCTCGGGCTCGGTGCGCTGCTCGGGGGCCTCGGGGCCTGACGGACGGCGCGCGCCGACGGCGGCGGCCACGGCGACGGCTCAGGCCACGGGCTTCAGGGGGCACGAGACGACGGTCCTCGTCTGGTCGTCGGGCGTGCCCGGGGGACTCCAGTACTCCTCCCACATCGTCGACTCGTCGAGCTCGCGTCCGTGCAGGGCCGCCGCCGCCGCGATCGCGTCGTACGCCTCGGAGACCGTCGCATACGGGCCCACGTGGGTCGTCGTCGCGACCTCGCCCGCGGGCAGCACGTCGGGAACGATCGTCCCGTCGCCCGCGATCGGCTCGGGGACGACGAAGCCGGCGCTGACCGTGACGCGTCCGCCCGCGGGATCCATGTCGGCGTACTTCGCGGCCGCGGGGCCGTCGCCGAGCAGTCCGAGCGGACCGAGGTGCGCCGCCACGCGCTCGAACGCGGTGGGCATGAAGGCCGGGATGTCGGCGAAGGTCGTGCTCGTGCGGACGACGGCGACGTGCCGCTCGGGCACGGCCGTGATGCTGACGTCGTGGGTCATGTCGCCTCCTCGCGTTCGGGACTGCCCGCAGTCTGCGTCGTCGCGGGCGCCGCGGCGAGGGGCTTCGGTCCCGCCGTTGTTGCGCGCACCCTGCGACCTCAGCCGTCGAGGAGGGCCCGCACGTCGGCGGCCGTGAGCGCGACCTCCGTCGCCCCGGGGTCGCCGTCGAGCACCGAGGCGACGAGCTCGCCCTTGCGAGCCTTCAGCGCCATGACCTTCTCTTCGATCGTGCCCTCGGCGACGAGGCGGTAGACCATGACCCGGCGTTCCTGCCCGATGCGATGGGCCCGATCGACGGCCTGCTGCTCGCTCGCCGGGTTCCACCACGGATCGAGCAGGAACACGTAGTCGGCCTCGGTCAGGTTGAGCCCGACGCCGCCGGCCTTCAGGCTGAGGCAGAACACGGAGGCCTCGCCCGACCGGAACCGGGCGATCTCGTCGTCGCGCCGGCGTGCGGGAGTCGCGCCGTCGAGGTACGCGAACGGCACGCCAGCGGCATCCAGCCGGCTCACGACCCGGCCGAGGAACGAGGTGAACTGGCTGAAGACGAGCGCCCGGTGCCCCTCGGCGAGCACGTCGTCGAGCTGTTCGAAGAGCGCGTCGAGCTTCGCCGACGGGAGCCCTGCGTGCCGCTCGTCGACGAGCGACGCGTCGAGCGCGAGCATGCGCAGCAGCGTGAGGGACCGGTAGACGATGAACCGCTGCCGGTCGAGGTCGTCGTCGAGCAGGTCGAGCAGCTTCTGCCGCTCGCGCTGCAGCGTCGCGTCGTAGAGCCGGCGGTGCCGCGGGGTGAGCGCGACGGTCAGCACCTGCTCCTGCTTCGGCGGCAGCTCGGGCGCGACCGCCTCCTTCGTGCGACGCAGCATGAGCGGGCGGATGCGGCGACGCAGCAGGTCGCGGCGTTCGGCATTGCCGTCCTCCTCGATCGGGCGCCGGTACCGCTCGTCGAACGCGCGCCGGGAGGGGAAGAGCCCGGGCGCGACGAGGTTCATGATCGCCCACAGCTCGCCGAGGTGGTTCTCGACGGGCGTGCCGGTGACGGCGAGGCGGAACGGCGCACGGATGCCGCGGGCCGCCTCGTGCGCCTTCGTGGCCGGGTTCTTCACGAACTGCGCCTCGTCGAGCACGAGCCCGCTCCACTCGAGCGCGGCGAACGCGTCGGCGTCGAGGCGCAGCACCGCATAGGTCGTGATCACGAGGTCGACGCCCGCGGCCGTGTCGGCGACCGTCGGCCGGCCGGCGCCCTCGGTGGCGGCGACGGACGCCACGCGGAGGCCGGGCGTGAAGCGCGCCGCCTCGCGCACCCAGTTCGATGCGACCGACGTGGGCGCGACGACGAGGAACGGGCGCGCCGCCTCGGCGGGTCGGGCAGCGTCGACCGCGTGCTGCACGAGCGCGAGGGTCTGCGCGGTCTTGCCGAGCCCCATGTCGTCGGCGAGGATGCCGCCGAGCCGGTGCCGCCAGAGGAACGCCAGCCATCGGAACCCCTCGAGCTGGTACGGCCGGAGGGGCAGCGCGAGCCCCCCGGGCTGGGGAAGCGGCTCGATCTGGGCGTCGTCGGCGAGCCCCGCGACCGTCGCACGCCAGCTCACGGCCGGCTCGGCGACATCCGCCAGGTCTTCGAAGTCGGCCCAGAGGCTCGCGCGGCTGCGATGGATGCGCAGCCCGGTCTCCCACTCGGCGAGCGTGCCGGCCTCCTCGATGAGCTCCTTGAGCTCGTCGAACTCCGGCCGCCGCATCGAGAGGTACGAGTCGTCGACGAGCTTGAGCCGCCGGGCGCCGGTCGACAGCGCACGGAAGAGGGGCAGGAAGGGCACCTGCCGTCCGGCGACCGTGACGACCACGCCGAGATCGAACCAGTCGGACTGCCCCGATTCGACGGTCGTGACGGTGAGGACGGGGCGTTCGGCGAGCTCGCGGTAGCGGGGCGGTTCGCCGGCGATCACGACGTCGACCCGGTCGAGCCCGTCCAGGCGCCGGATGACGCGATCGGCGAACGCCGCCGCGTCGGCGTCGTGCAGCTCGACCTCGTCGTCGCGCGCGTGCTCGAGCACGGAACGGACCGCCTCGGCGGTGGCGTCGCGGTCGGACTCGAACCCGGCGAGCACCTCGAGTGCGGCGCGCACCACCTCGCCGCGCGCCGCGGCCGGCTCGCCGTCGAACCGCACCGGGTCGGCGGATGCCGCGAGCGGGCTCGATCGGCCGTCGCCGTGGTCCCACGCCCACGCGAGCCGCAGGCGGCCGCCCGGTGCGTGCGTCGCGGTGAGGACGAGCTGCGCCGGCGGCGGGGGCGGCGGGGCGAAGCTGCCGTCGTCGCTGCGGATGGGGAGGGTCCGCGCGAGCGGGCGGTGGTGCGAGCGGAGGAACTCGTCGAGGTCGGCGGCCGGCACGCGCAGCACGTCGGCGCCGCCGAGCACGGCGAGCTGAGCCGGGACGAGCCCGCCCGGGACGGGCGCGAGCTCGATCGAGCCCGCGTCGAAGTCGAACCGGTACACGCCGTGCTCGGCGATCGGCCGGGCGTGCTCGACCTCCGACGCGACCCCGTCGACGTCGACCTCCGGCACCAGCGCGAGGTCGCCGTCGTCGTCGACGCCGGCATCGAGCCCGACCCACGCCGCTTCGCCGAGCCGGAGATCGGGCGTGGCATCCGACCCCACGAGGTGGATGCCGAGCCGCCGCGCCTCGGCGAGCAGCGCCCAGAGCAGCGGCGACGCGTACTCGTCGACCGTGATCAGCTCGGAGCCCCAGGTGGGGATGCCTCCGGCCGGAGCGCCCTTGAGCGCCGCGAACTGCGCGAACCAGCGCGCCTGCGCGGGGTCGTACCCGCCCGACTCGCCTTGGTCGGCGATGTTCTGCCACGTGAGCCCGGCCTTGATCCACGCGCCGCGCGCACCGCGGGTGACGGGGCGCACCCCGAGCCGGTCGACGGAGGCCGCCCGGCGCGCCGGTTCATCGCGCGCGGCCTGGAACCGGCCCGGTCGGCGGATGACGCGCCGCCGGAGCTCGAACTGCAGCCCGAGCGGGCGCTCGCCCACGCTCGCCGGGCCGGACCGTTCGCCGGTCAGTCCCTCGAGCCGCGACCGCCAGTCGGCCGCCGCGGCCGCGTCTCCGGGATGGCCCGCGCGCGACGCGGACGACTCGGATCGGGGCATGGTCCCATGCTCGCACCCACCGCCGACCTCGGCGCCCGCCGACCTCCGAGCCGTGAGCCCGGTCAGCTCCGGCCGACGAGCTCGGCGCGGTTCCTCACGTACGCACGCCGGCCGACCAGCCGCCACACCGCGCGCACGGGCGGCGGGAGGTGGAACCTCAGCCACGCGTCCCCGCCGTCGGGCTGCGCGGCGAGGATCGCGCCGAGCTGCGCCCACGTCTTGCCCTTCGGCGTCGCCTGCCGACCGTGCACGGAGGCCGCGTCGACCTCCTTCTGCGTGAGCACCGTCTCCATCACGGGCACGATGTTGTCCTCCTCGTCGGGCAGGTGCACGGCGAGGGCGTCGTTCACGCCGCCCAGCGCCGCGAGCACCGGCGCGGCATCCGTCGCCCTGCCGCTGCGCCGCCACGACGGCAGTGCCGCGTCGAGCTCGTTCAGGTGCACGAGCATGACGGCGTGCTGCTCCTTCATCCGCTCGACGTGCGTCGTGCACGCGGGCGCGCGGTCCTCGAGCGTGTCCCAGAGGTGCTCGTCCTCGAACTCGTGGTGGGCGTGCAGGCTCACCGAGAGCATCGAGAGGTGGTCGCCGACCGTGTCGGCGTGCGGCGCATCGCCCTCGGTCACGCCTTCGACGAGGCTCGGGGCCTCGCCGAACGTGGCCCGGTACATCCGGTGGATCTCGACCATTCCGCGCGCGTCGCACGTCTTCGCGGCGGGCCGGCCGCCCGGTCCCGTTCCGCTCGGGCCCGATCCGGGCAGGTCGCCGCTGGGCGGCAGTGCGGTCGCGGCCATGTCGTGCTCCGATCGTCGGCGACGGATGCTGCTGCGCGCGACGTTACGACCCCGGTGCCGCCGTGGCAAGGTGCGGCGGACCCTCGCATCGGGGGCCCCGCCCAGCCGATGGGTGCGAGCGCCGGACGGCGCGGCGGGGAGCCAGCGCGCGAGCGCCGTCCCGGAGACGAATCCGACCGCGAGCAGCCCGGCGCCGAACGGGTCGGTGCCGGCGGACGCGGGAACACGCTCGGGGACGCGCAGCCAGCTGACGACGAGGCTTCCGGCGGCGACCGCCGCGGCGAGGGAGGCGGCGTCGGACGGCATCCCCGATTCGGGTGCGGGTGGGCGACGCCGGCGGCCGGGGCCGGACGGCGTGGTCAGGCGCCGACCGCGACCTCCCAGGTGGCGGCCGAGACGACGACGTCGGCGCGGGCCACCGTCGGCTCGACGAGTTGCGCGTTCGCGCCGTCCACCTCGAGCGCCCACTCCCGTGCGGCCTCCGGCGTCCGCCCGAACGCGGTGTGGCGCGCGACGAGCCGGTCGACCCGCTCCGACTCCGTCGCCTCGAGGAACCAGGACTCGTCGAGCAGGTCGGTCACCCGGTCCCACGGCTCGGCGTCGACGAGCAGGTAGTTGCCCTCGACGATGACGATCCGCGCCGACGGTTCGATCGCGATCTCCGCGGCGACCGGTTCGTCGACGTCGCGTTCGAAGCTCGGCGCGTACACGACGTGGTCGGCCTCGGCCCGCACGCGGGCGAGGAGGCACGCGAAGCCCCAGCCGTCGAACGTCTCGATGGCGCCCTTGCGACCCCGGAGGCCCAGCCGGTCGAGCGTCGCGTTCGCGAGGTGGAAACCGTCCATGGGCAGGTGCACGGCCGCGCCCGCGCCATCCGCCGCGTTCAGCTCGGCGACGAGCGCGTCGGCCAGGGTCGACTTGCCCGCGCCGGGACTGCCGGCGATGCCGATGAGCACCCGGTCGGCGGATGCCGCGGCGAGCGCGTCGCGCACCAGCTCGACGAGCGCGGGCAGGGCGATCGCTGCGTGCGGCGGTGCGGCGTTCGACGCGTCCATGGTTCCAGCATGACGCACGCACCGCCCGCACGGTCCGATCAGCCGCGGGCGCCCTTCGCGGGGGCCACCGCCACGGCGCGCTCGATCTCCTGGCTGAACGTGTTGCCCGCGGCATCCGTCGCCGTCACCCGGAGGTCGACCCATGCGCCGGGGTCGGGCACCGGGAGCGACGCCTCGTAGGCGCTCACCCACGCGCGACCCTCGGCGAAGACGCCCTCGGGCGCCTCGCCCGGGCCGGAGTCGTCGGCCGACACGAGCTCGAGCGGCACGCGCCTCCAGTCGCCGCCGGGGAGACGCACCTCGAGCGTCGCCTCGGTGATGGCGCCCGATCCGACCGCGCCGGCCACGTGGCCGAGCTCCAACCCGAGCGCGACCGGGGCGCCCTTCCTGCGATCGGTGCCGGCCGTGCCGGCGGCATCCGTCTCGACGTCGTAGAACGCCTGGATCATCGGCTGGAACTGCGTCGACCAGTCGTCGCGGGCGCCGGTGGTCGTGAACGTCCACTCGGTGTGCGTGCGCGTCGACGAGGCGAGCGCGCTGCCGTCGTGCGTGGCGGTGTTCACGACCCGGGCCTCGGCGTCGCCGTCGGGCAGCTCCCAGACGTTGACGCCCTGCCACGGGGACGAAGCCAGCAGCTCGCCGTCGAGGTAGAACTCGGTCGTCTGCGCGAAGCCCTCGTGCCCGGCGAACACGTCGAAGGTGCCGGTGTGCTCGGGCTCGCCGCCGTCGGCCCACGACGGGAGGTTGACCTGGATGCCGTCGGCCATGCGGTGCGGCGCCCAGTAGCCCTGCCCGACGTACGGACGGACGATCGGCGAGAAGTACGCGGTCTCGACGCGCTCATCGGGCTCGTACGAGCGGAGCACGTCGCGCACCTGCCACCCGACGTCGAGCACCGTGACGTCCTGGTACCAGTCGACGCTCGGGTCCACCCACTCCGCGCGCACGATGCCACGGCCCATGGCCATCGGCAGGCCGAAGCCGTAGGCGCCGTTCGGGGCGAAGTCCCACCGGAACTCGGCGAGCGGGTCGCCGGCCTCGCCCTGGTACCGGGTGTCGACGCGCGCGAGCCCGCTCGGCTCGTAGTGCAGGTCGCCCGGGATGCCGCCCTCGTCGTAACGGGCGATGTCCCAGATCTCCTCGGCGTTCGCGACACCGGTGCCCGACACGGTCACACCGCGCTTCGCCGACGCGATCTCCTCGAGCAGCTGCCGGCCCTGGACGCCGCTCATCGCCGCGACCGGGATGCCGACGTCGGTCAGTCCGTCGTCGCCGCCGACCCACTCGCTGAGCTCGCCGTCGGCGTCGTTCACCACGAGGAGCATCGCGGCGCCCGCCGCGAGCGCGTTCGCGGCGCGTTCGGCGGGCGCGACCAGGTCGGACCGGGTGACGACGGCGACCTTGCCCTTCACCTCGGCCGCGGCCAGCTCGTCGATGCTCCCGGCACCGGCCGCGACGGCACGGGCCTTGAGGTCGCCGTCGAGCCGGACCGATCCGGCCTGCGGGATCAGGTCGAGCGGCGTCCTGCCCGCGGTGAGGTCCAGGCGGGCCTCCTGCAGGCGCCACCGCGTCGTGAAGTCGAAGTGCTCGACGTTCGGCGCCGTCATCGGCTCGGCCCACAGTTCGTCGGTCCACACCGGCGCGAGCACGCCGTTGGCGAAGCCGTCGGCCGTGACGTCCATGCGGCGCACGATCGCCTCGAGGCCCTCCTCGCCGACGTCGACCGTCACGGGTTCGGCGGCGCGCGCGTCGAACGCGACCGAGGCCGGGCCGTCGAGCACGAGGTCCGGGTCGCCCACGAGCACGGTCGCGATCGTGTCCGCCTCCCGGGGCAGGTCGAGGACCGACATGAGCGAGTACGTGCCCTCGGGCAGGCGCAGCGTGCGCTCCCCGGCGACGCCGACGAGGTCGTACGCGTCGAGCTCGTGGCTATAGAGCACGCCGACCGCGTCGATGGGCTCGCCGTCGAAGCCGGTCGCGGTGACGGTCAGGTCGTATCGCTCGGCCTCGGCGATCACGCCGAGGGCGGTGCGGGCGACGGGCTCGCCGTCCGCCGACGCGACGAGCGCTCCTGAGAGCTGGGTTCCGGCGGGCACCTTCGCGGGGTCCGCGGTCAGCGTGACGGTGCGGCTCTCGCCGGCGGGGATCGCGAGCGCGTCGGCGTCGAGTGCGACCGCGTCTCCGGCCTCGTCGGCCGGGAGCCGCTCGCCTTCGCCGGGCGTCGTGTCGGCCAGGTCCACCTCGAGGGACACGGTCACCTCGCGGTCGGTGCGGTTGGCGTACTCGACGGTGCGCTCGACCGGGTTCGGCTCCTCGCCCCAGGCGAGCATGCCGAAGTCGCCCGAACCGGATGCCACGACCGGCGCATCCACGGCCGCGCCCACGTCGAGCACGCCGGCGCCGGCCTGGTAGGGCGTGAGGCCGACGTCGCTCGCCGTGCTGAGCAGCGCCGCGCGGAGCTGCGCCGCGGTGTACTCGGGGTGCTGCTGCTTGACGATGGCGGCCGCGCCCGCGACATGGGGGGTCGCCATCGAGGTGCCGCTCATCGAGACGTAGGCGCCGTCGCCGGGGTGGTCGGCCGAGTGCGCGGCGGCGACGTCGTTGCCCGGACCGGCCAGGTCGGGCTTCAGCGCGCCCGAGCGCACGAGCGGTCCCTGACTCGAGAACCACGACAGGGCGCCGTCGGGGTCGTCGACCGAGCCGACGGTGAGCGCGTGCTCGGCGGAGCCCGGCGAGCCGATCGTCTCGGCGGCGCCGGAGTTGCCCGCGGCGACGACGAAGAGGGCGCCGGTCCGCTCGGCGAGGCCGTCGAGCGACTGTGCCATGAGGTCCTCGCCGTCGGAGGGCTGGATCGAGCCGAGGCTCATCGAGACGATCGGGGCGCGGTTCGCGGCCCACTCCATCGCGTCGATGATCCAGGAGTCCTGCCCGTAGCCGGTCTGGTCGAGCACCTTGCCGACGAGGAGGTTCGCGCCGTCGGCGACCCCGCGGTGGGCGCCGTCGCTGGCCGCGCCCGTGCCCGCGATGGTCGACGCGACGTGCGTGCCGTGCCCGTTGGGGTCCCACGCGACCTCCTCGTCGGGCACGAAGCTCGCCGACTCGGCGAGCACGCGGCCGGCGAGGTCGGGGTGGGTGTCGTCGTAGCCGGTGTCGAGCACCGCGACCGTGACCCCGGTCCCGGTGAACCCGTCGGCCCACGCCTCGGGTGCGCCGATCCAGGGCACGCTCGTGTCGAGCGTCGCCCGCACCTTGCCGTCGAGGTGGATCGCGGCGATCCCACCTGCGAGCCGCGCCTCGCCCGGGTCGGCCGCGAAGGGACCGGGACCGGCGGCCCCGTCGTCGGCGGCCCCGGTGAGCGCGGCCCAGGTCGCCGCGGCGTCGGCATGACCGGCGGACGCCGCCGCCCCGTCGATGCTCTCGAGCTCGGTGCCGACGTCGAGGCCGGGCACGGAGGCCTCGGCGCGACGGGCCACGGGTGCGGAGTCGAGTTCGACGATGAGCGGGGTGGCGTCGACCGACTCGTCGTCGTAGCCGTACTCGATGAGCCGGGTGACGTTGAACAGGTCGGGGTCGAGGACCCCCGCGGCGAGGTACGCCTCGGCGGACCTCGGGATGATGCTGACCTCGTCGTCGGCGGTGACGCTGCGGTACCCGGCGCCGGGCACGGCGGTCTGGACGGAGACCGCGTGCGTGCCGTCGGCAAGGTCGGTGACGGTGACGCGGTCGCCGGTGATCAGGGTGACCCGGTGCGACCCCGTGGGGGCGGCGGCGACGGATGGCGCCGCCGTGGCGCTTCCGTCGCCGCCCGCCGGGTCGGCCGCCGCGGGGAGGGTGGCGCCGACGCCGGCGATGCCGATCGCGAGGCCGCCGATGGCGGCGATGATCGGACGTCTGCGTCCGCGTGCGGGGGTGGAGCGTCGTGGCATGGAGGGAACCTCTCGCGGGGAACGGGTCGTGCTCAGCACCGTCCCACACCCTTCCCGCCGAAAGGTTGGCGGAGTTCCGCCATGGCGACGATCCGCCATCCGGTACCCTCGCCGCATGCTGGATGCGATCGGGCTCGACGAGCAGCACACCTCCGTCTATCGCCTGCTGCTCGGGCTGCCCTCGGCCGACGCGGAGCACGTCGCGCGGCTCGCGGCGCTCGGCGTGCGCGACGCGCGCGGCATCCTCGACGACCTCGAGGCGCTCGGCCTCATCGCGCGGCAGGCGTCGGCGCCCGACCGCGTCGTGGCCTCGCCGCCGTCCGTCGCGCTGCGGCCGATCCTCCTCGAGCGCGAACGACGGCTCACCGAGGCGCACGACGCCCTCGTGCACCTCAGCGACCTCTACCGCGAGGGGGCCGCGCAGCGGTCGGCGCCCGACGTGGTCGACGTCGTCCTGGGTCCGGAGGCCGTCGTGCAGCGGATCGGGCAGCTGCAGGCGTCGGCCGAACGGCAGGTCAGCGCGTTCGTGCTCGAGGACGTCGCGCTGCTGAGCGGCGCCGACAACACCGAGGAGGACCTCGCCCTCGCGCGCGGCGTCCGCTACCGGGTCGTCGTCGAGACGGCGGTCCTCGAACGTCCCGGCTTCGTCGATGTCGTCCGCGACCTCGAGCCGCTCGGCGAGGAGGTGCGCGTGCGCCCCACCCTTCCGACCCGGCTCTTCATCGCCGACGAGTCGCTCGCGCTGCTGCCCATGTACTCGCACGGCGACCGCCGCGTCTCCGGCGCGCTGCTCGTGCACCCGAGCGGCCTGCTCGACCTCGTGCTCGCCATGTTCGAGGAGATGTGGCGCGACGCCCCGCGACTGCTCGCCGATCGCGCCGAGGTGCGGGCACCCGAGGCCGTGGTGGACCGCGAACTGCTCGCACTGCTGCTGCTCGGCATGACCGATGCCGCGGCGGGGGCGCAACTCGGCGTCTCGGTGCGGACGGTGCAGCGCCGGGTGGCCGAACTCATGGAGCTGGCGGGCGTGACGACCCGCATCCAGCTCGGCGCGGAGGCAGTGCGACGCGGGTGGGTGTGAGCCCGGCGGAGGGCACCGCGCACCTCCGGCGGCGGGCGGGAGCCGGCTCCCCGAGGTGCGGATTCCAGCCGAATCGCGAGGTTAAGTCAAGACCCCGGAAACGCTTCTCCCGGAGCCGGGTCGCGTGTTAGCTTCCCTTCACATTTGCCCGGATCCCGGGCGATTCCCTGAAGGAGAGCACGTGAGAACACGCACGCGCGGAATGCTCGCTGCCGTCGCAGCGAGCGCGACGATGGTCGCCGGAGCCGCCTTCGGCCCCGCCGCGATCGCCGCACCCGCGACCGACCCGAACACCGCCCCGGCGAGCGCCGCCGAGGCACGACCCGACAACCGCCCCGGTCCCCTCACCGAACGGCAGAACGAGCGGCGCAAGGCCGCGCAGCAGCTCATCCTGTCGGGGCAGACGTCGCCCGGCGAGGACGGCGTCGTCCAGCTGGCCGAGGACAAGTACTACCAGGCGGCCGTGACCGGCACCGGCCGGCTGTTCACGATCCTCGCCGAGTTCGGCGACCAGGGCAGCGGCAAGCTCGGCACCACGCCCGGCCCGCTCCACAACCAGATCGCCGAGCCCGACCGCAGCACGGACAACAGCACGTTCTGGATCGACGACTTCAGCCCGGCCTACTACGACGAGCTGTTCTTCGGCGACGGCGAGTCGTTCGCCGACTTCTACTCGAAGCAGTCGTCGGGCAATTACACGGTCGACGGAGCCGTCAGCGACTGGGTGAAGGTGCCCGGCAACGCCTCGACGTACGGCGACAACTCCGTCGAGGACTACGGCGGCGCATGGCGGTTCGTCGAGGATGCCGCGGACGCGTGGTACGACTCGCGCGTCGCGGCGGGCAAGTCGCTCGCGGAGATCCAGGCCGAGCTCGAGGAGTTCGACGTCTGGGACCGCTACGACTACGACGAGGACGGGGACTTCGACGAGCCCGACGGGTACCTCGACCACTTCCAGGCCGTGCACGCCGGCGAGGGCGAGGACGCCGGCGGCGGCGCCCAGGGCGAGGACGCGATCTGGTCGCACCGCTGGTACGTCAACTCGACCGACTACGGCACCACGGGCCCCACCGTCGCGGGTGACGCTGGCGAGGTCCAGGTGAAGTTCGGCGGCACCGAGATCGGCGACACGGGCATCTGGATCGGCGACTACACGACCGAGCCCGAGAACGGCGGCCTCGGCGTGTTCGCGCACGAGTACGCCCACGACCTCGGCCTGCCCGACTTCTACGACACCGCCGGCGGCGAGAACTCGACCGGGTTCTGGACGCTCATGTCGAGCGGCTCGTGGCTCGGCGACGGCACGGACTCGATCGGCAACACGCCGAACTACATGGGTCCGTGGGAGAAGCTCCAGCTCGGCTGGCTCGACTACGACGTCGTCTCGCCCGGCGAGGACGGCGAGTTCACGCTGAGCCCCGCCGCCCGCCAGGTCGAGGGCCAGGAGCAGGCGCTCGTCGTCG
Source organism: Agromyces sp. CCNWLW213 (assembly GCF_037199545.1). Classification (NCBI taxonomy): domain Bacteria; kingdom Bacillati; phylum Actinomycetota; class Actinomycetes; order Micrococcales; family Microbacteriaceae; genus Agromyces; species Agromyces sp. CCNWLW213. Next base: position 152,676 of record NZ_JBBBDX010000008.1, read on the forward strand.
ACGTCCCCGACGCGGGCATCACGACCGAGTACACCGCGCCCGCCTCGGGCTCGTACGCCTGGTGGTCCGGCAGCGCCGACGACCTCAACACCACGCTCGAGCGCGAGCTCGACCTGACCGGCATCCGCTCGGCGACGGTCACCGCGAAGGCGTGGTACGACATCGAGGCCGGGTACGACTACCTGTACGCCGAGTACTCGACGGATGGCGGAGCGAACTGGACGCAGATCGGCAGCCCGCTCGACGGGTCGTCGAACGGCCGCTGGTCGACGCTGCGGTACACCGTGCCCGGTGGCGGCAAGGTGGACTTCCGCTTCCGCTACCAGACCGACGGCGGCGTCCACTACGCCGGAGCGTTCCTCGACGACCTCGTCGTGAAGAACGGCGGCAGCACGCTCTTCACCGACGATGTCGAGCAGGGCGACAACGGCTGGGTCGCCGACGGCTTCACGCGGAGCACGGGCACCGAGACGAGCGAGGGCGACCGCTACTACCTCGTCGAGAACCGCACGTACGTCGACTACGACCGGACGCTGCAGACCGGCCCGTACCAGTTCAGCTACGGCCTGACGGCGCCCGACAAGGTCGAGCACTTCCCGTTCGCCGACGGCATGCTCGTGTGGGCGGTCGACGAGGCGTACAGCGACAACAACACCATCGAGCACGAGGGCCACGGCCTGGCGCTCCCGGTGGACGCCCGCCCGGCGCAGTTCACCTACCCGGACGGCACCGCGCCGAGCAACCGCCGCCAGCCGCTCGACGCGACCTTCGGGCTGCAGGAGTCGGACGGCGTCGTGCTGCACAAGGAGGTCACGGTCGGCAAGGGCAAGTCGCAGACGGTCGGGTTCGCCGAGGCGACCCCGCCGAACGACCGCCAGACGGCGATCTTCTCGGACGCGGACGAGGACGCCTACTTCCACGCGAGCAACCCGCTCGGCGGCGTGAAGGTGGCGGGCCACGGCGTCGCCGTCGAGGTCCTCACGCAGGAGACCGGCGGCGTCATGACGGTCAGCGTCGTCAACCCGGCCATCCAGCCGTAGGTCGTCGGCCGAGGTCGACGGATGACGCGGCGGGCCCGCTCCTCCGGGAGCGGGCCCGCTTCCGCGTCCGGGCGCGGTCAGTGGCCGAAGCGGTGGGTCCGCGGACGCTGCAGCGCGGCGGCCTCGACGAGGGCGTTCCAGATCCGGAGGCGCAGCGGTTCGCTTCCCCGGGTCGCGCCGGCGGCTCCCTCGGCGCGGCGCTCCGCAGCGACACGGCGGTACTCGTTCACGCGCTCGGCGTGCATGGCGTCGTACGACTGCGTCGACTGGGCGAGGTGGTGGTTCGCGAGGTCCATGGTCTCGATCCCTCCGTGAGCGGGCGGTGGCGGGATAGGGCCCGTCGGTGGATGCTTCGAGCATCCCGCTCCCGTGGCGGCCCGGCATCCGTGGAAACCCGCCGATCCGCGCGTGCGACCACTGAAGCCGATCGCGCCGCTGCCGGACGCGCGATCGCGGGCTCGCGCCCCCGACCCCTTGAGACCACGGGAATGTCTGACTACGGTCAGACATATGGATTGCATCGCTCGGGTGCGGGAGTTCAACCGCACCGTGACCGAGCGCATCGGCGCGCTCGACGACCACTACCTCGCTCGCGGCCGCCCGCTGGGCCAGTCGCGGCTGCTGTGGGAGGTCGGCGCCGCGGGGCCCGACGGAGCCGAGCTCCGCGACCTGCGCGAGCGCCTCGGCCTCGACTCCGGGTACCTCAGCCGCCAGCTGCGGGCGCTCGAGGCCGACGGACTGGTGCGCGTTTCGCCGTCGGCCGCCGATTCGCGGGTCCGCGTCGTGCAGCTCACCGGCCGCGGCCGCGCCGAGCGCCGCGAACTCGACCGCGGGTCCGACGACCTCGCCCGCGGCATCCTGGACCCGCTCACCGATCGGCAGCGCAGCCGGCTGCTCGACGCGATGGACGAGGTGCGGCGGCTCATGACCGCCTCCGCCGTCGAGGTGCGCGCGGTCGACCCCGCCGAACCTGCGGCTCGCGCCAGCATCGCCGCGTACTTCGCCGAACTCGCCGACCGGTTCGACATCGGGTTCGATCCCGCGAAGGCGCGGCCGACGAGCGAGGACGAGTTCCGGCCGCCGCACGGAGCGTTCCTCGTCGCATTCCTGCACGGCACGGCGATCGGATGCGTCGGCGTGAAGCGCCGCGACGGCGACGAGTTCGCCGAGGTCAAGCGGTTGTGGGTCTCGCCCGACGCGCGCGGCATCGGCCTGGGGGCGCGCCTGCTGCGCGAGGTCGAGGCGGCCGCGGGGCGGCTCGGCGCCGCATCCGTCCGCCTCGACACCAACCGCACGCTGACCGAGGCCATCGCGCTGTACCGCGCGAACGGCTACATCGAGATCCCGGACTTCAACGGCGAGCGCTACGCCGACTTCTGGTTCGAGAAGCGGCTCGGCTGACCGTGACGGGCCGGGCTCGGGCGCCGGGCGCACCGCCCCGGTCCGGACCGGGGCGGTGCCGGTGCGAGACTGGGGCGATGCCCCGCCGACGCCGCCCGGTCCGCCGTCCTCGACCCCGCTCCGCCATCCGATCGACCGCACGATGGGCGCTCGCCGGCCTGCTCGCGTTCTCGGGGGTCGCGCACCTGACCTTCGCGAGGAGCGGGTTCCGGATCGCGGTGCCCGACTGGGTGGCATCCGATCGCACCGCCAAGGACGCGGTGGTCGTCACGTCGGGCGTCGCCGAGGCGATGCTCGGAGTCGCCCTGGTCGCCGCGCCGCCGCGCGAGCGGAGCCGGGTGGGAATCGCGGTCGCGACGTTCTTCGTCGCCGTGTTCCCCGGCAACGTGCACCACTGGCGCACCGGCCGGTCGGTCCCGCTCATGCGCACCGATCGGGCGCGATTCCTGCGGTTGTTCCTCCAGCCCGTGCTCGTCGCGTGGGCGCTGTGGAGCACCGCGGGCGCAGGCCGGCCGCGCGACGCGTGAGTCCCCGGCCGGGTGGTCCGTCGCCCGTCCCTCTCCCGGTGCCCGCGCCGTTCGGGCGCGGCGGCACCGAGTTCGCAGGATGCCGCGGCGCACGCCCGCCGCACAGCACCCGTGCCGCGAGTCATCCTGCGAACTCGGCCTCGCGCAGCGCGCCCGGGTAGAGCCGTTCGAGCAGCCCGAGCGCCGTCGACCGGAGCACGGCCTCGAGCTCGTCCCGCATCCGCTCGTCGTCGACGCCCGGCTCGCGCGACTGGGCCCACACGAGCGCGAGCCGCTCCTGCTGCGCGAGCACCGCCTCGACGACGAGCTCGCGCCAGAAGGGCGGGTACTCGCCCTCGACCCAGGCGCCGCGGCCGCGGCCGTAGTGCGCGACCGCGAGGTACCGCAGCAGCGCGGAGGTCACGAGGCCGTCGAGGAACGCGTCCTCCCACCGCAGGCTCGCGTCGCTGCGGCCGCGGAACACGTTGACCCCGCGCGCGAGCGACGCACCGCCGAGCGCGCCGACGATCGCCCCGGCGACCATGCCCGCACCGAAGGTGAGCCCGCCCGCCGCGAGGTCGGCGCCGAGCCCCGTGAGCGCCCCGGACACCACGCCGCCGAGCGCCGCCGTCCGCCCCTCGTCGAGCGGGGCGTCGACGTGGACGTCGTCGGCGACGCGGTCGAGCACCTCGTCGGCGGCGCGTCCCTCGAGGCGGTGGATGGCGATGAGCTCGTCGGTGCTCTCCCGAAGGTCGGCGCGCAGCCGTGACGACATGCGCTCCGCGGCATCCGCCCGCGCCTGCGACCTGACCGGGTTGGGCAGCCCGAACGACCCGCTCACGCGCGAGGCCATCGGCTCGGGCGGCAGCACCATGCGGTCGGCGGCGGCCCGCGCGACCGGCCACGCGAGCGCGGCCATCGACCGGTCGAATTCGTCCATGCGCAGGTCGCGCCACGCGGCGGCGAGCCGGCCGAACGCCGCCTGCGACCCCTCGGGAACGAGGTCCTCGATGGTGTCGAACAGCGTGAACTCCTGCACCCAGCACCGCGCGAACGCGTCGAACGCGAGCACGCCGCGCACGTGCGGCGCGTCGGCGAGCGCGGCCCGCCAGCGCGCGGCATCCGCTTCCTCGGCCGACCGCTCGCGGGGCGGTCCGGTCTGGTTCAGCAGCACGAGCACCGGCTTGCCCACCCACTCGAGCACCTCGAGCTCGGGGCGGAGGTAGCCGGCGTCGTCGGGCGTCTCGGCCGCGTTCACGAGGTAGAGCACCACGTCGGCCTGCTCGGCGACGTTGCGCACCGCGAGCTGGCTCAGCCAGAGGGCGCGGTCCTGGTAGCGGTCCCACACCTGCGACAGGAACCACCCGATCGGGTTGCGGTCCTGCCGCAGCCGCCGGACGAGTCGCACGCTGTCGCCGAAGCCCGGCGTGTCCCAGAGCGTGAGCAGGTCGCCGTCGGCGGTCTGCACGAGCGGGTGCGGGGTCGCCTCGGCGGTGACGTGGGGTGCGTCGCGCACCTCGCCGACGTCGCGGCCGAGCAGGGTGCGCGCGAGGGTGGTCTTGCCGGCGTTGGTGTGCGAGATGAGCGAGAGCGACACCGCGCCGGCGTCGAGGCCCGGTACGTCGGGCGCGCTCATCGGGCGGTCCTCGCGTCCGGGTGCGGGGCGACGACGGATGCCGCGTCCGCGAGCCGCGCGGCCGCCGGCGCCGGGTCGGGGTCGGCGAGGTCGACGAACAGCGCGCTCGCACCGTGCGCCTCGAGGAGGTCGCGCCAGGCGGCCCGGCGGGCCTCCCGGCGCGCCTCGTCGTCGGGCCACCGGGAGAGGTACGCCGACTCGTCGACGAGGGCGACCGTGCGGGCGGAGGGCGCGGCCCCGGCCGGCCCGCCGCGGGCCGTGCGTCCTCGCCCGGCGCTCGCGGGCGCCGCATCCGGTGCGGCGACCGCGTCGAGGAACCGGCCGTGAGCGTCCTCCTCTGGCGTCGCGGTCAGCGAGAACAGGGGCAGGCGGATGCCGCCCGCGCCCGTGCCATCCGTCGCCGCCGCGGTCGCACCGCTGTCCGGGGGCACGTCGTCGCCCCACGCGACCGACCGCTCGATCGTCGCGGGCGCGTTGCCGAACGCCTGCGCGAGCACGGCCTCGAGGCCCGCGCGCGCCTCGGCGGCGAGGGTGTAGCTGTACGGGATGACGCGGACGGGCGTCGCCTCGCCGACCCACGTGCCCACGAGGCGGCGGAAGTACGGGTCGTCGAGCGGCAGCGCGACCCGGCGGGCGCGGCGGCGCTCGACGAGCCACGCGGCGAGCGCGAGCACGAGCCGCGGGACGATCACGACGACGGCGACCGTCCCGGCCATGAGGTGCATCCACGGCGCGGCGTTCTCGCTCGCGGGCGCGCGGATCGCCTCGATCGCCGCGACATCCGGCACGGGGATGCCAGTGACGAGCGAACCGGGCGCGAGCGTGAACGCGAGCAATGCGTGCACCTGCTCGGCGCCGAGGAACGTGCTCTCCCACGAGGCGCGGTACTCGAACGCGAGCCCGCGCGTGTAGAGGCCCGCGATCACGCCGAGCGCCGTCGCCGCGGCGGCGAGGTGCAGCACCCGCGCGGCGCGCGCCGAGTAGAGCGGGGCGGCGATGCGCGCCCAGTCGCCGGGCAGTGCGCCGAGCACCGATCGCCGGGCGAGCGCGCCCTCGCCGCGCCATCCGTCGACCGCGCCGCGCACCGCAGCGGCCCGGATGACGACCGCCCGCACCGGCCCGACCGCGCCGCCGCGGAGCACGAACGGACGGACCAGTAGCCAGAGGTAGACGACGAGGTTCCACGCGACGAGCGCGAACACGGGCGGCGCGAGCAGGTTGATGCTCGATCCGCCGCCGATGCGGTCGACGAGCACGCCCAGCGCGAACGCGCCGAGCACCGTCACGACGCCGACCCAGGGGCGCCACCGGATGCCGCGCACCGTGCGCGTCACGCCCGGCTGGCGCGTGCCGATGCGCTCGAGCACGAGCTGCGCGCGGCGGGCGAGGAAGTCGTCGGCGCTCGCGCGCTCCCCCACGATCGCCGCGGCGGCGCGGCTCGCCCACTCGCGGTCGGCGTCGGACCACAGGACGCGGTCGCGCTCGCCCGTCTCGACGGCGCGCGCGGCGGTGACGTCGAGGGCCGCCGACTCGTCCATACGCGTCACTCTATGCGCGGGGGCGGCGCGCCGGTCGGGGCTTGCGGATGGCGCGCCGCCCGCGCTGCATCCCGGCTTCCCCCCTCCGCGAGGGCACCTCGCGCGGCCCGAGTTCGGTGGATATGGTGAACCGGAGGAACGCCGACGGATCGAGGGGAACCCGGATGGCCGAGCACGTCAACGTCGACAACTTCGCCCGCGCCGAGACGAGCCGCATGTTCGCGGCGATCGTCGCCCAGGCGGGCGGCACGGGGCAGTGGCTGCACAACCGCACGCCGACCCCGCTCGACAACCAGCCGGTGATCCGGCAGAACCGCGACACGCTGTACAGCACGGCGCTCGTCGACGCGTCGCAGGGCGCGACGGTGACCGTCCCCGACGCGGGCGATCGCTACCTCTCGGTCATGGTCGTGACCGAGGAGCACCACATCCCGGTCGTGCTGCACGAGCCCGGCGAGCACCGGCTGCACGCCGACGACCTCGGGTCGCGGTACGTGCTGCTCGCCGCGCGCATCCTGGTCGACCCCGACGACGAGGCGGATGTCGCGGCCGTGAACGCGCTGCAGGACGCGTTCGCCCTCGACGCGGCATCCGCTGAGCCCTACGCCGTGCCCGAGTGGGACGACGCCTCGCTCACCGAGACCCGGCAGGCGCTGCTCGCCCTCGCGCGCGGACTCGGCGGGTTCGCGGGCGCCTTCGGGCGGCGCGACGAGGTCGACCCGGTGCACCACCTCATCGGGACGGCGGCCGGGTGGGGCGGGCTGCCGACGTCCGAGGCGTTCTACGTCAACGTCGAGCCGCGGCTGCCGGTCGGCGAGTACGCGCTCACGGTCGGCGACGTGCCCGTCGACGCGTTCTGGTCGGTCACCGTCTACAACGCCGACGGCTACCTGCAGGATGCCGGCGGGCTCGTGAGCGTCAACAGCGTCACGGCCGAGCGCGACCCGGATGGCACGGTCACGATCCACTTCGGCGGGCCGGACGACGGCCGACCGAACCGGCTCGGGCTCATGGACGGCTGGAACTACGTCGTGCGCCTGTACCGTCCGCGTCCCGAGGTCGTCGACGGGTCGTGGACGTTCCCCGAGGCCCGTCCCGTCTCGTAGCGCCGCGGGTCGCGTTGCCGCGCCGGGCCGGGCGCGTCAACCCCCGTGCGCCATCCGTGCGCCGTGCCTAGCGTGGGCGGCACGAGCACGAGAGAGGACGACCCATGACCGTCGCACGTGAACTCATGACGCCCGACCCCACCTGCGTGAAGGAGGACGAGACGCTCGTCGACGCCGCACGCAAGATGCGCGACCTCGACGTGGGCGCGCTGCCGATCTGCGGCAGCGACGACCGCCTCAAGGGCATGCTGACCGACCGCGACATCGTCGTGAAGTGCATCGCCGACGGCGGCGACCCGTCGAGCGTGACCGCGGGCCGCCTCGCCGAGGGCAAGCCCGTCACGGTGGGCGCCGACGACGACATCCGCGAGGCGCTGAAGATGATGCAGCAGCACCAGGTGCGCCGCCTGCCCGTGATCGACGGGCACGACCTCGTCGGCATCATCAGCCAGGCCGACATCGCGCGCTCGCTCTCCGCGGGCGAGACGGGACAGACCGTCGCCGAGATCTCCGAGGAGTAGGACCTCCGATCCGCGGGGGGGGGGGGGGGGGGGGGGGGGGGGGGGGGGGGGGGGGGGGGGGGGGGGGGGGGGGGGGGGGGGGGGGGGGG
>NZ_JBBBDX010000009.1:0-80025 GCF_037199545.1 Agromyces sp. CCNWLW213
CCCCCCCCCCCCCCCCCCCCCCCCCCCCCCCCCCCCCCCCCCCCCCCCCCCCCCCCCCCCCCCCCCCCCCCCCGCTCGCCTTCCTGAGCGCCCTCGGGCGCCGCACGTTCGCAGGATGATCCGGGTCACGGTCGGCCGTACGGGCTCATCGCCCGGCTCGTCTGCGTTCCGCTCCGACCCGCACCCGCGGCTCAGAACAGCCGCCGCTGCGCCACCACCGCGGCGCCCTCGAGTTCGAGCAGGCGCCGCTTGCGCTCGAACCCGCCGGCGTAGCCGGTGAGCGATCCGTCGGCGCCCACGACCCGGTGGCACGGCACGAGGATGCTGATCGGGTTGCGCCCGACCGCGTTGCCGACGCGGCGCGCGAGGTTGCGGTCGCCCAGCCGCGCGGCGAGCTCGCCGTACGTGACGGTCTCGCCGAACGGGATCTCGCGCAGCATCGCCCACACCGCCTGCTGGAAGTCGTCGCCGACCGCCGCGAGCGGCAGGTCGAAGTCCGTGCGGCGTCCGTCGAGGTACTCGGCGAGCTCGGCCCCGAGCTGCGCGAACAGCGGGTCGCGCGGCGCGTCGACCTCGGCGCCGAGCGACTCCGCGGCGGGCGGATGCCAGTGCCCGGGGAAGTAGACGCCGGCCAGTCCGCCGTCGTCGGCGACCACGAGCAGGTCGCCGAGCGGCGTGGGCAGCGTCGCGTGACGGCGGGTCATGCGTCGATTCTCGCGCGTGCGCGGCACCGGGCGGCGAGCGGATGTCGCGGGAATCGGACGTCCACGTCGCCGCTGCGGCATCCGCTCGCTCGTCTGCAACCCCGGCTGTCAACCCGGTGACGGCGCCCGCCGCCCCGCAGGAGGGTGGGAGCACCGACGCCGACACGAGGAGCGCCGGACACCGCCGGACACGAAGGAGCGAGCCATGAGCGACAGGAACGTCCCCGACGAGGAGTACCGCGACGAGCAGCCCGGCGACCCGGAGTCGCCCCAGACGCCCGGCGCGCCGCGCAACGCCGACCCCATGAGCGAGTCGACCGAGGGCGGCCTGGAGGGCGGGGAGCCCGGCGTCGAGGAGTGACCCGGCGCGGGCGCTCCCGCCGCGCCGATCACCCGCCGAGCTTGCGGAACGCCACCCCCGCGATCCGGTCGAGCTGCTTCGCGGTGAGGCGCCCGTCGAACGAGCGCGCCTCGCGCGAGATCGCCGCGACGAGCTCGCGCCGCCCCTTCACCCCGATCGTGCGCCAGTCGGGGTCGACGGGCACGGGTCCGCGGCCGGGGACCCACACCACGCCGGGTGCGTCGTCGATGATCCCGAACAGGATGTGCACCCAGTACACGTAGCGATCGGAGATGCGCCCGAACCGCTCGTCGCGCTCGATGGCCTCGAAGATCGCGCGGAGGTCGGGCATGACGCCGATCCGGTCGGTCGCGGGGTCCGCGCTCGGCGTGTTCACGGGTGAGCTCAGCCACCGCCGGACGGTCGCCGGGTCCATGGGCGAGCCCGTCCGCCGCCGCCGCCAGCTCTGCAGGAGGACCGCCGCCCCGGTGACGATCGGGCTCGCGCCCGAGGTGCCCCCGAACCAGCCCGTGTACTCCGTGGTCGACGTGCCCTGCCATCCGTCGCCGGTCGTGTCGATGCCCTCGCCCCACGCGTAGCAGTCGATGCGGCTGCCGTGGTTCGAGAAGCCCAGGCGCGAGTGCGGGGCGGCGGAGGTCGCGGCGCCGACCATGATCGCGCCGGAGTCGCGGTAGTCGTCGTGGCCGACCTGCAGCAGGTGGCGGCCCTCGCCGTCGGTCCAGTCGTCGAGGTCGTTGCCGCCGTTGCCGGCGGCCTCGACGACGACGATCCCCGCGTCGACCGCATCGCGGATCGCGTCGAACACCGCCTGCTCGACCTCGACGGGCAGGTAGCTCGTGCTCGAGCCCGCGGCGGTCGTCTGCGCCTCGAGCAGCAGCACGTCGCCGGGCGACATCGCGTCGGTCGCGGAGATGATCGCGGCGGCGGTGCTGTAGGACGTCGACGTGCGGAACTGCGACACGACGCGGGCCGTCGCGCCCGGCGCGATGCCCACGCAGCCGATCGCGTTGTCGACCGCGACGACCTCGCCGAGCACCGCGGTGCCGTGCCCGTGGTACGCCTGGCTCACCCCCGAGATGATGGTGATCCCGGCGGCGGCCAGGTCCTCGTGCGTGAGGGTCCAGCCCTGCTCGAGGTCGACGAACCCGACCCCGCTCCCGTCGGCGGCATCCCACGCCCACCGCGCGTCGATGCCCTCGGGTGCGGCGTCGAGGTAGCCCTGGTCGCCGCTGCGCGGGTCGTCTCCCGCGTCGACGGGCGGCGGCGTCGGCCCGCCCTCGACGTACGCGGTCTCGATGTCGTCGCGCGCGTTCAGCTCCTTCGCGAGTTCCTCGGCGGATGCCGCGTCCCGCACCGTGATCGCCGCGTACCCGTCGAACCGAGCCCGGCGTCCGGTGCCGATGCGGTCGCGCTCGTCGACGAGCGACTCGAGGTGCGCCTCGTCGGCGACCCGTCGCTGTCGGTCGGACATGACGTCGCCGAGGTAGGCGAGCGCGTCGACGAGCTCGCGTCCGACATCCTCCTCCGGCTCCCCGGCCCGCCGTTCGCGCGGTCGGTCGCGGAGCGCGCGTTCGCGCCGCGCCTCGTCGCGCACCTTGACCACGACCCGCGGTCGCACCTCGCTCGTGTCGGCCGGCTTCGGCTCCCTGCCCTCGATGAGTCCCATGATCTGCTCGCTTCCAGTCCGCATGGCGGTCGTGCGTGCACGTGGAGGCGCCGCGTGCGGGCGGCCGGCCATTCCGATGGTGTACGGGGGGATCGTGCGCCGCCACGACCCGGGCCGCATCAGTGACATCCCGGAGGGGGCGGCCCTCGCGCGGGAGTAGCCTGCGACCGATCGGAGCGCCCGCGGCGTCAGGGGTGCCGTGGACCGGCTCCGCACGGGAACGGGGGTCCATCGTGCTGTCTTCACGCCTCTTCGCCGGGGACGACCTGCTCGAGCGCATCGCCGCGGGTGCGCTCGACCGCATCTCGGAGACGCAGAACCGCTTCGATCCGGCGGTCGCCAAGGTGCAGGCCGCGCTGCTGCTGTGGCGCCCCGACGTGCTGCCGTTGCACGGCGACGACGGCGAGTTCGGTAGCGAGAGCGCCATCGCCGTGGTCCGGTTCAAGGTCGAGGAGCTCGGCGTGCCGCAGCCGATCGCGGATGTCGGCCCGCTCACCGTGCAGCGCCTCGACCAGATCGCCGCGGCTGCGGAGCAGCCCGGGCCGGTCGCCCCGCGGGTGCGCCGCGACATCTGGACGCTGCAGCCGACGGCGGGCACGCCGTGGCATCCGATCGTCGACGCCTACGAGCGGGCGGTGGCCGCGCTGCGCGACCCGTCCCGTACCGCGCCGGCCCGCTGGGACTACCAGGCGGCCCTGCACGGGACGCCGATCCCGACCGGCGACCCGCTGCTGGCGAAGTGCCAGCACGGCACCTGGTACTTCCTGCCATGGCACCGGATGTACCTCGCGCTCTTCGAGCGCATCCTCATCGACGTGATCGCGGGCCTCGACGAGGTCGACGACGACACCAAGGCGACGTGGGCGCTGCCGTACTGGAACTACCACCGGCCGTCCGCGGCGTTCCTGCCGCATCCGTTCCGGTCGCCGACGCGCCCGGACGGCGGCCCCAACAGCCTGCACGAGCCGGCCCGGACGCTCGTCGACACGCTGATCCCGCCGACCTCGCTCGACACGTCCGGATGGCTCGACCGGAACCTCGCGTTCAGCGGCGCGTTCGATCCGGCCGTCAACGTGTCGTTCGGCGGCGAGCGCACGCCCGCGACCCACGTGGCCGCGGGCGGCACGGGCCAGCTCGAGCGGTCGCCCCACAACTCGGTGCACAACGCGGTCGGCGGGCAGATGCTCGATCCGGCGGTCGCCGGTCGCGACCCGGTGTTCTGGCTGCACCACGCGAACGTCGACCGGCTCTGGGAGGTGTGGCGGCTCACGCAGGGCATCGGTCGCGACGAGACGCGGATGTCGTACCTGGGCGAGCCGTTCCCGTTCCTCGAGCTCGACGGCGGCATCGAGCCGTGGCATCCGTCGGACGTCGTCGAGACCGCGCCGCTCGGCTACGCGTACGACGACCTGTCGAAGCCGGCGCCCGTGTTCGTGCTGGGCCGGCTGCAGCCGGAGTGGGTGGCGGCGCTCGCGGGCGTGTTCGCTCCCGTTCCGGTGGGGCCGCCGGTTCCGGTCGGGCCGCCCGTGCCGGCGCCGCCGTCGCCGGTCGAGGGCGAGGTCGGCGCCGGCGGGGCCGGGCCGGATGACGCGCACCGGCGCGTGCGGGCGTCCGCCGGTCCGGAGCCCGGTCCGGCCGCCGAACCCATGCCCGAGCCGCAGCCTCGGCGCCTGGAGCGGATCGGCGCGCTCGACCGGACCCTGCGCCTCTCGGGCGGCGAGTCGCCGACCCTCGACCTGCCGCTCGATGCGCCGCCTCCGGTCGTTCCGGCGCCCGTGCCGCCGCCCCCTTCCGCACGCGGCGGCGGCGACGCGGACGACGACGGCGAGCGCTTCGCGGTCCCGGAGGAGACTGCGGCGGATGCCGCGGAGCCGCCGACCCGCTACTTCATCCGCGTCGAGCACCTCTCGGTGACGCGCAACTCCGACCGCATGTACGAGCTCTACCTCGACCCCGACGGCGAGGCCCCGGAGGCCGCGCGGTTCGTGGCGACGCTGCCGACGTTCGGCGCCGAGCGGGCGGACGCCCCGGATTCCGAGCACGGCCTGACGTTCACGTTCGAGATCACCGAGATCGTCGAGTACCTCATCGCGAACGGGCTGTGGAACCCCTCGAGCGCCCGCGTCACGCTGCACCTGGGCGGCGAGGCGACCGACCGGTCCCCCGATCCCGAGCTCACGATCGGCAGCATCGACATCTTCGCGGGGTGACGGATGTCGGCGGCCACTGGGACCTCGGCGCGCGACCCCCTCGCGGTCGCGCGGCTCCGGTCGCTGCCGCTCCTCGAGTGGGTGCGCACGCGCCGCCGCGAGGAGGCGGCGCTGCTCGCGGCCGCCGCCGCCGCGTGGGCGGCGTGGTGCGGCGTGATGTCGGTGACGGACGCCGCGGCCGGCGGGGATCCCGGAGCGGACGGCGGCGCCCACCGCCATCCGGCCGCCGTGCTCGGAGCGCCGCTCGGCGACGCCGCCGTCCCTCCGGAGCCGGCGTCCGCGGGAGCCGGCCTGCTCGCCGCCCTCGCGATGTGGGCGCTCATGGCGGCGGCCATGATGCTGCCCACGGTCCTCCCGGCCGTGCGATACGTGGCCGACGTGAGCCGGCCCGCGCTGCGCTCGCCGCTGGCGGCCGTGTTCGCGCTCGCCTACCTCGGCGTGTGGACGGCTGTCGGAACGCTGGTCGTCGGCGCGACCGCATGGCTGGGCTCTGCCGACCGGCCCCTCCTCGTCGCGGCGATCGTCGCCGCGGCGCTGTGGGAGCTCACGCCGCTCAAGCGCCGCGCGCTCGCGCGGTGCTGCCGGACGGCGCCGATCCGGTTGCGCGGCCTCGCGGCGTTCCGGTCGTCGGCGGCGTTCGGGGTCCGCAACGGCGCGGTCTGCGTGCTCGCGTGCGGGCCGGCGATGGCGGTCCTCGCGCTCGCCGGGCATCCGCTCGTCGCGACCGTCGTGGTGGCCGGAGTGCTCATGGGCGAAAAGGTCCGGCGGCACGGCGACCGGCTCCGGCCGTGGGGCGCCGCGGCGGGACTCGTGCTCGCCGCCGGGGCGATCGTCGCGTGATCGGCCGATCCCCCGACGCGCCGGCACACCACTCCCCGGCTCATCCGCTCGTGAGGATCGCGAGCCGCTGGGTCGCGCGCGTCATGGCGACGTAGCGATCGACCGCGCCCTCGATGCCGTCGCCGAACCGGTCGGGGTCGACCAGGACGACGAGGTCGAACTCGAGGCCCTTGGCGAGCCCGGGCGTGAGCGACCGGACCCGCGACCCCGGCTCGGGCGACGGCGCGAACGCCGGATCGCCGATGACGCACGCGGTGCCTTCGGCGTGGTCCGCGAGCCACGCGTCGAGGATCGCGTCGCGCTCGCCGACGGGTCCACGGAACACCGGCACGCCGGCGCTGCGGATCGACGTCGGGACGTTCGCATCCGGGATCGCCGCGCGGATGACGGGCTCGGCCTCGGCCATGACCTCCTCGGGGGTGCGGTAGTTGATGGTGAGGCCGGCGAGCTCCACGCGGTCGAGGCCGATGCGCGCGAGGCGCTCCTCCCACGACTCGGTGAAGCCGTGCCGCGCCTGCGCGCGGTCGCCGACGATCGTGAGGCTCCGCGACGGGCAGCGGGCGAGCAGCATCCGCCACTCGGCATCCGTCAGCTCCTGCGACTCGTCGACGACGAGGTGCGCGAAGGGCCCGGCGAGCAGGTCGGGGTCGGCGGCCGGGAGCACCGAGTCGTCGCGGAGGGACTCCTGGGCGTCCTCGACGCGCAGCATCGACATGAGCTTCAGGTCGGAGTCGTCGGCCGCGATGAGGTCGTCGACCACGTCGGCCATGCGCTCGCGCCGGGCGCGGGCCGCGGCATCCGCTGCCCTGCGGCGTCGGGATGCCTCGGGGTCGCCGACGCGCCGCCGCGCGGCGTCGAGGAACGGGAGGTCCTCGGCGGTCCAGGCCCGCGGGTCGTCGCGCTGCAGCGCCCGCACCTCGTGCGGGGCGAGCCACGGCGCGCAGCGGTGCAGGTGCTCGGGCGACGACCACAGGTCGGCGACGACGCCGACCGGGTCGTGCATCGGCCAGGCGCGGGCGAACGTCTCGCGCAGCTCGTCGGCCTGCGCGAGCCACGCACGGAGGGCGGCCTCGGGCAGGTCGGGGTCCTCGTCGACGGCGCGTTCGACGAGGATCGTGAGCAGCTCGTCCCAGACCTCCTCGCGCGCCTCGTCGTGCGGGGCAGCGGATGCCACGGACTCGAACGCGACGGCCCACTCGTCGGCGCCCACGTGCACGTCGACCCACGGGGTCTCGATGAGCAGCTCCTCGGCCGGCGGCCGCTCGTACCGGCGGACGGCGGCCTCGACCGCGTCGAGCAGGCGGCCGCCGGACTTCAGCCGGGCGACCTCCGGATCGGCCTCGCGCAACGCGGTCGCGCCCTCGGGGACGAGGTCGCGCACGGTGCACGTCTGCACGCCCTCCTCGCCGAGGCTCGGCAGCACGTCGGCCACGTACGCGAGGTACGGCCGGCTCGGGCCGACGAACAGCAGGCCGCCGCGGCGATGCCCGAGCCGCGGGTCGGCGTAGAGGAGGTAGGCGGCGCGGTGCAGCGCCACGACCGTCTTGCCGGTGCCCGGCCCGCCGTCGACGACGAGCGCCCCGCGGGAGCCGGCGCGGATGATGGCGTCCTGGTCGGACTGGATGGTCGCGAGCACGTCGCGCATGCGAGGCGACCGGCTGCTGGCGAGGCTCGCGATGAACGCCGAGTCGTCATCGAGCGCGAGGCCGCCCGCCGGGCCTGCGGATGCCGCGGGCGTGAACGCCTCGTCCCAGTAGTCGGCGATGCGGCCCCGGGTCCAGCGGTAGCGGCGCCGGCTGGCGAGGCCCCGCGGGTCGGCATGCGTGGCCGCGAAGAACGGCTCGGCCGCGGGCGCGCGCCAGTCGACGAGCAGGCGGCGGCCCTCGCGGTCGACGAGGCCGAGGCGGCCGATGTAGACCGGCCCCGCGGCATCCGTCTCGACGATGCGCCCGAGGCACAGGTCGAGCGAGAAGCGGCGCAGGGTGCGCAGTCGCGCGCTCAGCCGGTGGATCTCGAGGTCGCGCTCGAGCGCCTGCTCGCCGTGGCCGCCGGGCGCACGGCGCAGGGACTCGAGCCGGTCGGCGAGCTCGGCGACGGTCTGCTCGAGGGTGTCGGCGATGCGCGCGAAGTGCTGCTCGTCGGCGGCGATGAGGGCGGGGTCGGCCTTGGCGGCCAGGCGTTCGGGCAGCACGAACGTGCTGGTGGTGGCGGGATCCACGGGGTCGCTCCGATCGTTCGGCCGACCAGTCTGCGCCCTGACCGGGCCCTTGCCGCAAGACGGGGGGTCCGCGGTATCCTGAAGGTGGGAGGTCGGAGCGGCCTCCCGTTCGCATGCCCGGGCGGAGCATCGGGCGTCGCCTACGGCGCCACATCGAAGACGAGCGAGTCGATGATCGGCTGCAGCTGCGAGCGGAACTCCTCGGCGCTGCGCTGCTCGCGCACGTTGGTGATCTCGAGCGTGAGGTTGCCCTCGCCCCATTCGAGGAGGACGAGCCGGACGTCCATGTCCTCGAGGATCACGTGGTGCAGGTCCGACACGCCGTCGCCGATGATGAGCGGGAGTCCCGGGTTGCCGCCGAAGTCGCAGGCCTCCACGCCGTCCTCGAGGGCGAGGTCGACCTGCAGCCCGTCGAGGCCTCCCACGCTCGCCGGCACCGGCTCGGACACGGTGAGCCCGGGCATCGACTGGTACCAGGCGACGAGGTCGGCGGGCGTCGTGCCCACGCCGTCCTCCCAGCCCTCCCCGCAGTCGAGGGCCGCCGCGTGGACGTTGGTGTAGACGCCGAGGTAGCTGCCGCCTCGCGCCGACGACTGCACCTCGGCGTCCTCCTCGAGGAAGAGCCAGAAGTTGCCCGGCAGGTCCTCCGAGTTGAACCAGCCCTCGGGCACGCGGTACGAGATCGTCGGATCGAAGGTCGTCGTCTCGTACTCGCCCGCCTCGAGCGGGCCGAGGCAGCTTCCCCCGTGCGGGTTCGGGCAGGTGGTGGCGTCGGTCGACGGCGTGGGCGATTCGGCCGCCGCGGCGGGCGCGGGGGACTCGGCCGCGGACTCGGCGCGCGGTGACGAGCACCCGGCGAGCAGCATGGCGAGCGCGGTGCCGCAGGCCGCGGCGGAGGCGATCGGTCGGACGGTGCGAGTGGACATGGACGTTCCTTCCTCGAGCGGTTCGGTTCCCACGGTCCTCGGCCGGGTTTCCGTCGGACTTCCCCCGGTTTCCGTCCGGTATCCGCCGCATTGACGCCCGGATCGTGCGGGCGGATGATCGTCGCGTGAGCATCCGCGTGCTCGGCCCCATCGAGGTGGACGGGAGCGAGGCCCTTCGGCCACGTGACCGCAGCGTCCTCGCCGCGCTGGTGATCCGGCACGGCCGGACGGTCTCGCCGGCCGAGATCGCGGAGGCGGTGTGGGCCGACGGGCCGCCGCCGTCGTGGCCGAAGCAGGTGCAGATCTGCGTGGTCCGGCTCCGCAAGGCGCTCTCGCGCGAGGCGATCCAGACGGCGGGCGACGACGGATACCGGCTCGACCCGGACCGCGTCGAGATCGACGCCGATCGGATGGAGGAGCTCGTCGCCCGCGGCCGGCAGTTCCTCGGCACGGGCGAGCCGGATCGCGCGGCCACGGCCCTCGGGCGCGCGCTCGCCCTCGTGCGAGGCGAGCCGTACCGTTCCGTCGAGCACTGGCCCCCCGCGGCCGCCGAAGCGGCCCGGCTCACGGAGGTCATCCGCTCCGCCGAGGACGACCTGCTCGACGCGCGGCTCGCGCTGGGCCGTCATCGGGAGGTCGTGGGCGACGCCCGGGCGCTCGTCGCGCAGGATCCGCTGCGCGAGCGCCGGTGGGCGGCCCTCGCGCTCGCCCAGTACCGGTGCGGCCGCCAGGCCGACGCGCTCGACGCCATCCACCGGGCTCGGGGACTGCTGCGCGACCAGCTCGGCATCGATCCGGGCGCCGGATTGCTCGAGCTCGAGCAGCGCATCCTCCACCAGGACGCCGGGCTCGACCAGGTCGCCGAGCCGCGGCCGGTCGCGACCGCGTGCCCGTACAAGGGGCTCGCGCCGCTCGCCGCGGGCGACCCGCTGTTCGGCCGCGACCGCGAGGTGGCCGACCTGCTGGAGCGCACCCCCGCGACCGGACTCCTGGTCATCACGGGGCCGTCGGGGTCGGGCAAGTCCTCGCTCGTGCGGGCGGGCCTCGTGCCGGCGCTCGAACGGCGGGGGCGGTCGTGCCGGCTCGTGCTGCCCGACGTCGCGGGCGCGATCGGGATCCCGGATGACGCCGCGCCGTCGGTGCTCGTCATCGACCAGTTCGAGCGGCTCCTGCTGGGCGAGCGATCGCCCGATGCGGTCCGCGCCGAGCTGGCGGGGCTCGCCCGGCACGCGGCATCCGTCGGGCTCGTGGTCATCGTGGTGCGCGCCGACCAGCTGGCCGGCCTCGGCCTGGCGCCGGAACTCGGGCGGCTCGCCGAGGAGAACCTGCACTTCGTGACCGCCCCGACCGGCGCCGCGTTGCGCGAGGCGATCGAGCGACCCGCGATCGAGGCCGGCCTCCGGGTGGAGCCTGGTCTCGTCGACCTCGTCGTCCGCGACACCGAGGGCGAGTCGGGCGCGCTGCCGATGATGTCGCACGCCCTCGTGGAGACCTGGCAGTTCCGCGACGGGAACGTGCTCACGGTGGAGGCCTACCGGGCGTCCGGCGGGATCCAGGGGGCGGTCGCCCGGACGGCGGATCGCGTGTACGAGGGCCTGACGGCGCCGCAGCGGCGCGCCATCCGCTCGGTGCTCCTGCGCCTGGTCGTGCCCTCGATCGAGGGACCGCCGCTCCGCCTGCGCGTCGCGGCCGGGTCCCTGCGGGGCACGGCGGAGTGGGACGAGGTCGTCGCACGGCTCATCGCCGCCCGGCTCGTGACGGCGGAGGACGACGCGCTCGAGATCTCGCATGAGGCCCTCGTGCGCGCGTGGCCGCGGCTGCAGTCCTGGATCGATGAGGATGGCGCGGGGCTGCGCGTGCTGCGGCACCTCTCGACGACCGCCGAGGGGTGGGAGAGCCTGGGCCGGCCGGACAGCGAGCTCTACCGCGGAGCGCGCCTCGAGGCGACGCAGGAGTACCTCGATGCGGCCGCACCCGACCTGACTCCGCTGGAGCGGGAGTTCCTCGATGCGTCCGTGCGGCGCTCGGCGTCGGAGCGCGATGCGATGCGCGAGCAGGCCCGGCGCGATGCGCGGCAGAACCGTCGCCTGCGCGTCCTGCTCGCGGCCGCGGGCGTGCTGCTGCTCGTGACGGTCGGCGCGGTGGCCGTCGCCGGCCGCCAGGGCGCCGACGCGCGGCACCAGGCGGAGCAGGCCACGATCGAGGCGCTCGTCAACCGCTCGCTCGCGCTGCGGAGCACCGACCGCGACATCGCCGCGCTCCTCGCCGTCGAGGCGCACCGCCGCTGGCCCGACGACCCGCGCGTCACGTCCGCGCTGCTCGGCACGTTCACGACCGGGATCGGGGTCGTCGACACGCACTACATCGACGACGCGGCGAGCCTGCGCGGGGCCGTCGTGCCGGGCACCGACCGCGCCGTCGTGGCCCGCGACGGGATCCGCCCGGCTCTCGTCGACCTGGACTCCGGTCAGGTGCTCGAGGCCATCGAGCTGCCGAGCGACCACGGGCCCCTCGGCGGCGACGGCATCGCCGTGAGCGCGGACGCGACCCGCGCCGCCCTGCTCGTCGGCGCGCCTCGCGAGGAGTGCGGCGACGACGGCGGCATCACCGAACACGGGCTCTGCGGTGCGTTCACGGTGCTCGACCTCGCCGGATCGACCGCGACCGGGCCCGTCGTGACCCCCGATGGACCGGGTGGGATCGCCATCTCCCCCGACGGGCGGACGGTGGCCGTGATCGGCACCGGGAGCGGCATCGTGTCGATCCACGACGCCGCGCGGGCGAGCACGGTGGCCGAGGTGCCCGGGCTGCCCGCGGCGGCGCCGGGAGACGGGTGGCCGATCACCAGCGCGGTGGCGTTCGGACCGGACGGCCTCGTGTACGCCGGGTCCGCGGCCGGCCCGGTCCGCGTCATCCGCTCGGACACCGGCGAGGTCGTCGCCACGCTCGACGCCCCGCCGGGTCACTCCGAGCGCCACCTCGCGGTCGGCTCGGACGGCGTGCTCGTCGCGGTCGGCTCCGACGGACTCGTCGCGATCGACGTCCGTTCCGGCGCCACGCGCTGGACGGCGGGCCTCGCGGGCACGAACCCGGATCCGTGCCCGTGGTTCGCCGCGTCCGTCGCGACCGAGCGCGTGTACTGCGGCACCCACTACGGCGAGGTCGAGGAACGCGACCGCCGCACCGGCCAGCTCACGGGGCGCGTGCTCGACACGCAGCTCGGCTCGGTCGGCGACCTCGCCGTGACGGCCGACGGGTCGGAACTCGTCGCATTCGGGCTCGAGACGCCGGCGATCACCCGGTGGCGCCTCGACGGCAGCGGGCCCGTGAGCACCAGGATCGCCGACGGCTACGCGGCGATGGACCGCTTCGGCTACGGCGACGACACGCTGCTCGTCGCACGGCGGTCGCCCGGCGCGACGCTCACGTCCGACTTCACCGACTACGCGCTGTGGGACGCCTCCGCGGATCGCATGGTCGACGACATCCCGCCCGACCGGGAGGGCGGCCTCGAGGGCGTCGGCTGGGCCGGACGCGACCTGCTCGTCGGCATGGACGTCACGGCGCTGCGGTACGCCTGGTACGACACGGATCGCGGCGCGCTCACGGACGGCGACGAGATCGGCACCGAGTGCGAACACCTCTGGCCGTCCGGGGATGGTGCGCGCGCGTACTGCGGCGGCGCCGCCGGCGAGGTGTGGACCATCGACACCGCGACCCGCGCCGTGGTCGAGCCGATGCTGCGGGTCGAGGGGTACGTGCGGTCGGTCTCCGCCACGCGCGGCGGGGAGCGCATCGTCGTCACCTCCGCCGCCGAGCGCGGCTACGAGACGGTCGTGCTCGACCCGGACGGCGACGTGCTCGCCGGCCCCCTCGACGGCCCGTCGCTCACGAGCGTCAGCCCCGACGGCACGCTGGTCGGCACTTCCGCGGGCGCCATCACGCGATACGACCTCGAGACCCTCGAACCGCTCGGCGAGCTCCCCGGTGCGAGCGGCGAGGTCAACACGCTCCAGTTCAGCGACGACGGCCGACTGCTCCTCGCGACGTCCAACGACCAGTCCGCCTCGCTCTACGACGTGGCGACGGGCACGCGGCTCGGCGACCCGATCACCACGAGCGCCCCGCTGATCTACCCCGGCTTCCTGCGACCGGATGGCGCGGCGCTCGCGATCACGGATGCGACGGGCATCGTGGTGTGGGACCTGGACCCCGATCGCCTCGCGGCGGCCGCGTGCCGGCTCGCGGGGCGGAACCTCACCGCGAGCGAGTGGGGGACGTACCTCGCGGGCGTCGGCGAGCACCGCGAGACGTGCGGCGGCGAGGTGGGCGCGGGCTGACTGCGCGGGGCTGACCGCGCGGGCGGCGGCGGGCGGCGCGACGAGACCCGACCGGTCGGATGTCACAGATCGCCGTGCTGCGGCGTCGTATGGGTGAGGCCACTCATGAGGAGGCACCCATGCAGACCACCGTGACCGACCGGCTCGCGGCATCCGTCGTCGACGCCACCGTCTTCGGCCGCCGGATCGGCGCCGCCGTCGAGGCGCTCCGCCGCCGCCGGGTGCCGACGCACTGGACGGACCTGTTCGGCATCGTCACGTTCGCCTGCGTCGTCGTCGTGACCCTCACCGGCCTGTGGCTCATGTTCTTCTACGTGCCATCCGGGGACCCGACGACCTACGAGGGCGGCTACGCGCCGCTGCACGGCGCGGAGGTCTCGGCGGCGTATGCGTCGACCATGCGGATCACGTTCGACGTGCCCGGCGGCCTGCTCGTCCGGCAGGCGCATCACTGGTCGGCGCTGCTGCTGCCCGCGTCGATCATCGTGCAGCTGCTCGCGACGTTCTTCACGGGCGGCTTCCGGCGGCCCCGGCGCGGCCTGTGGGTGCTGCTCGTGCTCGTGTTCGTGGCGGCGCTCGCGACCGGATGGAGCGGGTACGCGCTGCCCGACGACCTCCTCTCGGGCACGGGCCTGCGCATCACCGAGGGTGTCGCGCTCGGCATCCCGGTCGTGGGCACGTGGGTCGCGTCGCTGCTGTTCGGCGGGCCGTTCCCGGGGCGGGTGATCGAGCACCTGTATCCCCTGCACGTCGCGGTGCTGCCGGCGTCGCTCGTCGCGCTGGTGGCGCTGCGCGCGGTGGCGGCGTGGCGGCACGGGCCGCCGCAGTTCCCCGACGCGAGGCGGACGGAGTCGAACCTCGTCGGCGTGCCGCTCTGGCCGACCGGCGTCGCCCGGGCCGCCGGGCTGGTCGCGCTCGTCACCGGCGTGCTCGTCGCGATCTCGGCGACGGTCACGATCAACCCGATCTGGCTCTACGGGCCGGCGTCGACGGGTGACGCGGGCGCGGGCAGCCAGCCGGACTGGTACACCGGGTTCCTCGACGGGGCGCTCCGGCTCGTGCCATCCGGGTGGGAGGTCGTGCTCTTCGGCCGCACCTGGACCCTCGCGGTCGTCGTGCCGCTCGCGGTCGTGACGGGGTTCTTCGCGGCGGTCGCCTCCTACCCGTTCGTCGAGGAGTGGCTGACCGGCGACCGGCGCGAGCACCACGTGCTCGAGCGGCCCCGCAGCATGCCGGCTCGCACCGGCATCGGCGTCGCGGGCATCGTG
This sequence comes from Agromyces sp. CCNWLW213, assembly GCF_037199545.1. Taxonomy (NCBI): domain Bacteria; kingdom Bacillati; phylum Actinomycetota; class Actinomycetes; order Micrococcales; family Microbacteriaceae; genus Agromyces; species Agromyces sp. CCNWLW213. The sequence goes on from NZ_JBBBDX010000009.1 coordinate 14,534, forward strand.
TTCTTCGGGGTGCTGTGGGCGGCGGGGAGCGCCGACCTGGTCGCGACGAAGTTCGGGGTGAGCTTCGAGGGGGTCATCGGGGCGTTGCAGGTGCTGCTCGTGACGGGCCCGGTCGTCGCGTTCGCCGTGACGCGGCGGGTGTGCCTCGGCCTGCAGCGGCGCGACCGCGAAGTGCTGCGGCACGGATACGAGACCGGACGCCTCGTGCGCCTGCCGGGCGGCGAGTACGTCGAGGAGCACCGCCCGGTCGGACCGGCCGAGCGGGCGCGGCTCACCGCCGGCGCGGGGATCGAACCGCCGGTGCTGCGCCCGCTCGAGCTGCGTCCCGACGCGCGCGGCGCGCTCCCGCTCCGGCGGCGGGTGCGGGTGCGGATGTCGCGGTGGTTCCTCTCGGACCGCGCCTGAGCGTGGTGCGCGTCGGTGCGCCCGGCGCGTGCCGCCCCCGTTCGCACTGGAGTGCCGTTTGTGCGATGGAGGCCGGTTGCACACGGACCTCCACCGCAGGAACGGCACTCCAGCGTGGCGGGGGGCGCTCAGTCGCGGGGCGTGCGGTGCCCGCCGCCGGTGTCGAGGTCGGGCCCGGCCTCGAGGTCGGGACCGTCGCTCTCGGTGATGTTCGCACCCTCGAAGAACGGGTCGACGCCGAGCTCGCGGGCGTGTTCGGCCCTGAGCCGGGCCTGCTCGCTCGCGCTGTCGGCGAAGTCGCGGTCGTCGGGCAGGTCGTCGTCGCTGCGGCGCCCCGGGTCGCGGTCGGTGTCGTCGCTCATGCGGTCCTCCTCGTCGTCGATGCGCTCAGGGTAGGTCGCCGCGTAGCCGGCCGCACGGGTTTCGCCCGCTTGGGCCGGGTCACGCGACCCACCGTGCCGCAACGAGCCTCCCGCCGAGGGGGCGCAACACGCCGCGCCTCCTCAGGGCGCAACGGCGTGTCGTGTCCCCTCGCGGCGCCGCACGGGCACGTGGTCGGGCGACCGCAGCCACTCGTCGAACGTGATGCGGGCCCGCAGCGCGTCCGGCCCGCCGCGCACGACCCCGGTGGCGAGCGACCGCCCGAACGGCCCCGGGAACCGCACCTCGAGCACTCCCCGGCGCACGCCGTCGAACGCGTACATGCGGCGCACCAGGTCGGCGAGCCGCTCGTCCCGCGGTCCGGCGAGGTCGCGGGCGCGTCCGCCGACGGGCTCGCCCTCGGCGACCTCGACGAGCCGGGCGCCCACCTCGCGCGCGGCCACGGGCCGGATCAGCGCCTTCGGCGCCACCGTGAGCGGCCCGAAGGTCGTCTGCGCGGCGACCTGCGCGGCGAACTCGTGGAACTGCGTGGCCCGCTGGATCGTGTGCGGCACCGGGCTGTCGGCGAGCAGCGCCTCCTGCGCGAGCTTGCCCGCGTAGTGCGCGTCGTCGATGCCGTCGATGCCGACGATCGAGAGGGCGACGTGGTGCCCGACGCCCGAAGAGGCCTCGGCGCGCAGCAGGTTGCCGGTCACGTTCGTGAAGAACTCGCGCGCCCGGCGCCCCGACAGCGTGACGACGCTCGTGACGTCGATCACGACGTCGACCCCGTCGAGCGCGCCGGCGAGTCCGGCGCCGGTCTCGAGGTCGTGCCCGTTGCGTCGCGTGAGCACGAGCACGTCGTGTCCGCGCGCCTCGGCGGCAGCGACGACGTGGCGTCCGACGGCGCCGGTTCCGCCGGCGACGGCGATCCTCATCGGGCCGCCTCCTCGTGCGCGGTGCGGGCATGGGGGCGAGCGGATGCCGCGGGGCCGGCCGTGCCGGCGGCATCCGTCTCACGTCGACGGTCGTCGCGCGCCGGGGTCAGCAGCAGGATGCCGAGCCCGAGGCTGAGCGTCAGCGAGACGACGGTGCCGATCGCGGCATCCGTGTCGAGGTGGTCGAGGTGGGTGGCGTGGTACCAGAGGTGGAGGACGCCGAAGACCGTCCAGGCGAGGCCGAGCAGGCGGGTGACGGAGGGGCTGCGCCAGACGAGCCCGGCGACGGATGCCGCGCCGAGGGCGAGGTACATGGCGCCGACGTCGCGCACGAGGTGTGCGTTGAAGGGCCCGTCGGTGGCGACCCACTGCCCGAGCACGCCCGGGAACGAGTCGAAGAACGAGTCGGGAGCGAACGACGCCCATCCGCCGACGAAGAACGCGATGGCCGCGGTCAGCGCGAGGGCGGCCGTGTGGATTCTGGTCATACCCGTATTGACGAATCGGGCGGACGAAGTGTGAGGTCACTGGCCTCCGGCGTGCCGAGCCGCTTCGGCGACCCCATCTGGTCGCGGGCCGCCCGCAACCGCGACTTCGTCGCGCACCACGACGACCGCGTCGACGCCGATGCCCTCTGGGTGACGGTCGACCGCAGCTCTCCCGAGCTTCGAGCCGTGCTCGACCGGGTTCGCGGCCGATCGGCGGTCGCGTCCCTCACGATCCGGCCGGCTGTGGCGTCATGCTTGGTGAAGGGAGCAGTGACGATGACGGATGACACGACGCACGACGAGCACGAGCCCGACCTCGCCGACGTGGTCGACGAGCGCCGCCGCCTGCTGGCGCTCGCGTACCGCATGCTGGGCACCACGGGCGAGGCCGAGGACGCCGTGCAGGAGACCTACGTGCGCTGGTACCGGATGTCGGACGCCGAGCGCGCCGCGATCGCGAACCCGCAGGGCTGGCTGACCCGCGTCGCGGGCCGCGTGTGCCTCGACCTGCTCGGCACGGCGCGGGCGCGGCGGGAGCGGTACGTGGGTCCGTGGCTGCCCGAGCCGCTGCCGGCGGGGTTCTTCGCGGGGCGCGGGCGCGCGGGCGGCGGCGGGGGCTCGGGCGCGGCCGAGGGCGCTCCGGCGTCGGCCGGCCCCGCGGCATCCGCTCGCCCCCTCACCGAGACGACGACGGATGCCGCGGCCGACCCGCTCGACCGCGTGACCCTCGACGAGGCGGTGTCGAGCGCCCTGCTGGTGGTGCTCGAGTCGATGACGCCGGCCGAGCGTGTCGCGTTCGTGCTGCACGAGGTGTTCGCGGTGCCCTTCCCGGAGATCGCGGAGATCGTCGGGCGCTCCCCCGCCGCGGTGCGTCAGCTCGCGACCTCCGCGCGCCGCCGGGTCGCCTCGGAGCGCTCACGCCGCGTCGGGCGTGCCGAGCACGACCAGGTGGTCGCCGCGTTCGGCGCCGCCGCGCAGGCCGGCGACCTCGCCGCCCTCGTGTCGGTGCTCGACCCCGAGGTCGTGCTGCGCTCCGACGGCGGCGGACTCGTCTCGGCCGCCCGCAGGCCCGTCCTCGGTGCCGAGAACGTCGCCCGCTTCCTGCTCGGCCTGCTCGCCAAGAACCCCGACGACCGGGTCGAACCCCTCGAGACGACGGATGGCGCCGGCTTCGCCGTCCGCCGCGACGACGCGGTGATCGGCGTGGTGAACTTCAACGTGGTCGCGGGGCGGGTCGCCGACGTGTGGATCGTGATGAACCCCGAGAAGCTCAGCGCCTGGCGGTGATCGCCCGCTCCGCGGCATCCGTCGGCGCCGCCGCGACCCGTCGTCGTTCGCTCGCGAACACCACGATGCCGGATGCCACGCCCGACGCGAGACCGACCGTCGCCGGTTCGCCGCCGTGTTCGAGCCCGCCGCCGATCACGAGCACCGGCACCGCGATCGCGAGCGCGGTCATGGCCGCTGCGCCGATCGCGCGGAGCACCCGCGGTGAGCTCCACTCGTCGACGAGGAGCACGACGAGCACCGCCCACGCCGCGGTGACGATGGCGGGAAACGCGCCCAGCAGCGCGTACAGGGCGAGATCGGCGCCGGATGTCGCGGCGGACGAGCCGCGAGCCTCGAGGTGGCGACCGATGACCGCGACGGCCGGCGGGATGCCCGCGGCGAGCGCGGCGATGGCGACGATCGCGGCGAGCGGCAGGCGCGGCGACCAGCGCGCGGCATCCGAGCCGGCCGTGGCATCCGCACCGGCCGTGGCATCCGTGCCGGCCGTGGCATCCGTCCCCTCAGCCCGGACCGCGCGGACCACGCGGACCGCGCGCCGGCGCAGCGCGACCGCCGGCACCAACCCGACGAACACCGCCCCCGCCGCGGCGAGCGCCGCGGCACTCGTCAGGTAGGCGCTGACGAGGCCGATCGCGATCGCGGGCGCGACGAGCTCGAGCGCGCGGATGACGGCCCAGATGATCGCCGCGGTGATCGCTGCGAGCACCGGATGCGGCACGCGCGACGGTGCGAACCGGTACACCGCGACGGCGATGAGCCCGGCGACCAGGAGCACCGCCGGCGAGATGACCTGCAGGCCGAGGGACACGTACTCGGCGCCGGTGCGTCCGCCCGTCATGATGAACGACGGCGCGCCCACGCCCGCGACCGTCGCGCCGCCGGCGACGACCGCGGCGAGCAGGGGTTCGCGCCGGTCGTGCGGCCTCGGGTCTCGTCCCACCGTGGATTCCTTCCTGCGCCGGGCTGCGTCGGCCGGCGTCCGGGCGCGGTGGTCGGTGACGCCGTGCCCTCGATGAGGATACGGTCGCGAGGACCTGTTGCGGAGTACCCCGGGAGGGAGTAGGTTCCGGCCCGAGTGGTTCTGGGGGGAGCCCGTTCGCGCGTCGCGAGGCGCTCGAGCGAGCCGTGGATTCGGGGGGATCCCATGGCGAATCGATCCAAGGGCGCCGACGCGCTCGGCAAACCTGAGGGCGAGCGCTTCGAGGCGACCGTCCATCCGGGGGTGCGGGAGGCCGCGCTGTCGCGCGTGGCGGATCTCGACCTCGACCGCATTCCGGATGCGCACGGCGACGTGCGTGTCATCATCACCGCCGACGAGCTCGGTGAGCTCGTGCGACGCGGGTACGAGGTGCGCGTCGTCCGCACGGTTCCGATCGCACCGCTCGACCCCGAGCGGATCCAGTCGGACGACGATGCGGCGCGCTGGCTGGAGGACCGCATCGCGGGCATCCCGCGAGAGGAGGAGCGCTGATGTACCGCACGGTGGCGCAACTCGACTCGCAGATGCAGTCGCTCGCGACGTGGTTCCCGGGGTTCTTCACGCGGATGCAGCTGCCCGAGGCATCCGTTCAGGGACGACCCGTGTACGCCCTGCGCCTGCGCGCGGGCACCGGCCCCGAGCGCCGCGGGGTGCTGCTCGTGGGTGGCACGCACGCGCGCGAGCTCATGAACCCCGACGCGATCATCGAGCTCGCGGTCGACCTCTTCGTCAGCTACACGAACAATCGCGACCTCGTCTACGGCGGCAAGACCTGGCCGGCGGCCGACATCAAGCTGATCCTCGACGCCCTCGACATCTGGATGGTGCCCTGCGCCAACCCCGACGGACGCGCGCACGTCATGACGGTCGACGACATGTGGCGGAAGAACCGGGCGACGAACGCCGGCACCACGTGCATGGGCGTCGACCTCAACCGGAACGCCGACTTCATGTGGGGCGTAGCCGAGGGGCAGACGTCGTGCTCGCCGTGCGCCGACGTCTACGCCGGAACGAGCGCGTTCAGCGAGCCCGAAGGCCGGAACGTGAAGCACCTGCTCGACACGCACCGCATCGCCACGTTCGTCGACGTGCACTCGTTCTCGGAGCTCATCCTCTGGCCGTGGGGCCACGCCCCCACCCAGACGACCGACCCGAAGAAGAACTTCACGACGCTGCCGAAGCCGAAGTGCAAGCCCATCCAGGTCGCCGGCTACCAGGAGTACCTGCCGCCGCGCGACCTGCAGCGGTTCCAGACGGTCGGCGCCCGTATCCGGGATGCGATCGCGGCCGTGCGCGGTCGCACGTACACCAGCGAGCCGGGCATCGGCCTCTACGCGACCACGGGCACGTGGAGCGACTACGTCTACAGCCGCCACATCGCGAGCTCGGCGCTCGAGAAGACCTACGGCTTCACGTTCGAGACCGGCCCGCAGGCGGCGACCGTCGAGGACTCGTTCCATCCCGCCGACCCGACGCTGATCAAGCGCGACGCGAAGTCGGGCATGGTCGCGCTGCTGCAGCAGAGCATCTGCGCGATCGAGCTGATCGGCGCCCAGTTCTTCCGCGCGCAGACCGAGGTCACGGCGCTGCAGAAGGTGCGCGACAAGCTGCTGTCGACGACGGATGCCGGGCGGGAGTGGATCGCACTCTTCGAACGCATCGAGGCGCCCGCGGTCGTGGCGATGCTCGGCGACCGCGAGCTGCTGTCGGAGACGGCCGAGCTCGTGAAACGCGCCTCGGCGCTGTCGAAGGATGACACGACGAAGCTCACCGACGAGGAGGTGGATGCGGGGCTGAAGGTCGTGCGCCGACTGCGGTCGCGCGTCGAGGACGCGGGGCTACGGAAGGACCTGCGGGCGATCGAGGTGCAGCTCGACGGGCTTCGGGGCGCGGCGATGTCGAAGGCGGTGGAGAAGTTGATGACGACGGCGCCGGGCGCGAAGGCGCCGGCGCGGACGGGGTCTCGGGCGAAGGGGAAGGCGAGCGCCGGGCGCTGAGCGTCGCCGTCCATGCAGCTTGTCATCTGAAGGCGAGAGACCGGGGAGGGGTGTGGGTTCCATGGATGCGACGAAGCTGTGGATGGTCACCGTCGAGATCGAAGAAGAAGAGAACACGACGATGGCGAACGCCAACCTGCGCACGCCCGCGGGCCTGGACGTGACCGGCGTCGGAAAGGCGGATCGCAACCCGCTCGACCCGAACGTCCCCGAGATCGGCGACGAGCTCGCGGTCGCGCGCGCGTTGCGCAACCTCTCCGAGCGCCTGCTGCACGCCACGGAGAAGGACATCACGAGCGTCACCGGGCAGCCGTCGCACGTGCACCGGTAGCACCGGGCGCGGTCTCGACGCGGTGGCCCGGTTGATCGGGCGGGCGTGGTTGAACGTGCCCGCACTCCCGCCCGACGTCGTCCTCCTGCTCGCCCGCCCGCCGCTGATCCGGACGTGCCCGCGTGCCGGCGCCGGTCGCGCCGCGGGACCAAGTCCCCGTGAGCCTCGCGCCGGACACCCGAGACTGGCATGCGAGCGCTCCGCCGGCTGCGGCCGCGACGATCTCGATTCGACCAGGAGGAACACATCATGCGTGCAGCCGTCGTGACGGCCTTCGACCGGCCCGTCGCCCTCGAGGACCGGCCGATCCCCGAGCCCGGACCTGGCCAGGTGCTCGTCCGCCTCGAGGCGTGCGGGCTCTGCCACACCGACATCCACGCCATGCGCGGCGACTGGCCGGTCAAGCCGGGCCTGCCGTTCGTGCCCGGCCACGAGGGCGTCGGCATCGTCGAGCGGGTCGGCGAGGGCGTGACGTCCCGTTCGGTCGGCGAGCGCGTGGCGATGCCGTGGTTGGGGCACGCGTGCGGCGAATGCCGGTTCTGCGTCTCGGGACGCGAGAACCTGTGCGAGCAGCAGCAGAACACCGGGTACTCGATCGACGGCGGCTATGCCGAGTACCTGGTCGCCGATGCCCGGTTCGCTTCGCCCGTGCCCGAGGGCGTCTCGGCGATGGATGCCGCACCGCTCACCTGCGCGGGCGTCACGACGTACGCCGCGGTGAAGAACGCGCACGTCGTGCCCGGCGAGCGCGTCGCCGTGTGGGGCGTCGGCGGACTCGGCCACCTCGCGGTGCAGTACGCGCATCTCGCGGGCGCCGAGGTGATCGGCGTCGACATCACGCAGGAGAAGCTCGACCTCGCCCGCGAGCTCGGCGCCGACCACGCCGTCGACGCCTCGGCGGGCGACCCGGTCGCGGCGATCGCCGAGGTCGGCGGGGCGGATGTCGCGATCGTGCTCGCCGTCGCCCCGCAGGTCTTCGACCAGGCATTCCGCTCGCTGAACCGCGGCGGCCGCATGGTGCTCGTCTCCCTCCCGGCCGAGGGCACCCTCACGGTGCCGGTGTTCGACACCGTGCTGAAGGGAATCTCGATCATCGGTTCGATCGTCGGAACCCGGCAGGACCTCACCGAGGTGTTCGCCCTCCACGCCCTCGGCCGCACCCGGGTCATCTCGAAACCGCGCGACCTCGGCGACGTCAACTCGGCGGTCGACGAGGTGCTGCACGGCGACGTGCCGGCGCGACTGGTGTTCGACTTCGGCTCGGCGGGGTGAGCGATCCGTCGCTCTCTCCGGTGCGCGCGTCGGTGAGCAGCGTGTCAGGAACCAGACGGTCACTCCGGTCGAGGTCAGCACGACGTACAGCGAGTACAACGCGGGGATGAGGAGCACCTCCTGCTGCACGACGCCGCTGAAGCTCAGCACACGATCGCGAGCGCGAGCGGCTCGTGGACGATACCGATCGCGAGGGTGAGGTGCGCCGGTCCTTAGGACCGAGCCGACCGAGCCGGGGCCAGTTGCAGGCGCACGCCATGCCGACCGTGGCAACGCGATCGCGGCGAGATCGTCTGCCACGGCGCCGTGATGACGAGCTGCCAGTTGCAGGGCACCCAAGTGACGAGGAGCAGCATGATGAACAGCACGCCGAGCGCGCTGCCCGACGCTGCCGAGCGCGGAGATGACGACGCGGTCGGGGCCGCGGGAGGAGGGGATGGCGGGCGCTCGGCGCTGTGTCGGCCTGTTCCTCGGGGCCGCGGTCTAGCGGCGAACTCGCGTGCCGTACTGGGTGCTCGGCCCCCGGTCGTACCCCGCTCCTGCGGGCGGCAGACTCATCACCGCCGCCCGCCAGTCGGCGCTTGGCGCCGAGCGTATGGTCCGGTTCCTACTCGGCATGCTCGCCGACAAATGCGCCGCCGACGAGTTCAGAATGTTGACGCAACGGAGCCGTGGTGGCATGGATCGAGAAGAATCTTCTATAAATAGCTTTACCTAGCTATAGCTATTCGGTACGGTCGAGTCATGGATGATCGCGATAAGGAAGCACCACAGCTGATAGAGCTGCGCGTCTTGGTTCCTGCGCACCGCGAAACGGAGTTCTACCGCTGGTTCGCGGACTGGCGCGACGAGGCGCCGACAGAGAGCGTGTCGTCAGATTCGCTGGTTGCGGAATCTGAGTTGGAGGCCGCGGCGAAGTGGTGGAAGACCCTGACGAAGAAGGAGCGTGCGCTCTGGAACATCTGGATCGAATCCGCACCCGGTCTCGTGGCTGCCGACCGGATCGTCGAGGAACTTCATCTGAAGTCGACGCGCGCAATTCCTGGGATCCTGTCTTGGCCGACCAGGAAGGCTCGGCGGGTCGGATTCCGGGCGCGTTGGACGTTCGATGCGAACGACGGCTCGCCCTTGTACGGAATCGAAGACCCCGATTACGCCGATCTCCTCCAGCGTGCGAGGGCCAGCCTGCAAGGCGACTTCTGATGACGCCCGAAGAAGCCGATCCGCGAGTGAGCATGATTGCCGGGCGGGCGAGCCTCAGCTCCGAAACCCATCCAGGGGACGCGGCCGAGCTCGAATCAGAGGGCGCCGGCGCAAGCCAACGACAATACGATTCGCTCGACGAGGCACTCCGCGCGCATCGGATCCCTTTGGAGAACTACGACATGATCCGCCGCATCGCCAACGGGATCGGCTCGTCGACGTTCTTCGGCACCTCTGGGTATATCAGGGCCCCGCGGGACTCGGGCGGACCGGATATTCGGGTCTCCTATGGCTACACGAACGGATTCCGGTCCGCCGAAGAGGCCGCCCAGGTGCTCGGAGCGGATATCGAGCTTTGGCGCAGCGCGCGCCGTGGCCTTTGGGGCGTGACGCATCCGGTGAACAACACGCGCGGGCGAGGCGATCGTATGCAACGAAGACAACGGCTCGACGGCGGCGCGTGCGGCAGCTGTGGCAATCGGCTGCCGCGATCCGGGCTGTGCGATTTCTGCAGCTGATGAAGCGGTCAATGCACCGCGGCTCTCACTGGCGCGTGGTACCGGCGCCGTGCAGAATCAAACCATGTCGGCGATCGCCATCTACCTACGGAGCGACCAACTCGGACGGCGAAACCTCGACCATGCGATCGAGACCGGCACTTGGGGATTCACTCACGACCGCCCCCATTACGGACGGATCACGCGAGGCACGTCAGTGCTCATCGCAAGCGGCTTCAGCCATCCGACGCTCGGCGGGAGCCCGCGTCGCAAGGCGGAACTCTGGTCAGAGGGGGTGCTCAGGCGCATCGCCGTGTTTCGCGCGGAATCGGGCGTCCGACCGGAGGGGACGCTGCTGCGGCCGGATGAGGTCGAGAACGGCGAACTTCGCTATCCGTTCCGGGTAGCGATCAAGTATCTCCGCGACGTCCGCGACATCGAAGTCGCGCAGCTCCCAACGGACCTAGCGGAGGGATTCCGAATCTCCGCGATGACCGGGGGAAGCGGCACTGAAGTGGCCCCCGCGGTGCTGCCTACGGTGCTCGGGTGAGGTGAGGGAGCGCTTCGCCCCACAGCTGTCAGTCACCGAGACGTCGTCAGTTGTGCGATCGGCGTGCCGGGGCCGTCCCTCCGCCGTGCGCGTCGATCCCCGTACCGCGCGTGCCGCTCGTCGAGCTGCATGATCCGGCGCCGCAGGACGGTTAGCAGCGCCGCGACGTGCCGACGCCGGTGCGGCTCCAGCCCACCACCGGCTTCGAGGGCGCCCGCCCGGTCGGCGATCGAGCGCAGCCGGGTGACGGTGTCGCGACGCCACGCCTGGTAGGCGTCGTCAGGGCGAGCTGCGAGACGTTCGAAGCGGTCGTCGATGATCGCCAGGCGCAGCTCGAGCGCCTGAACGTCGGCGAGGAACTGCGCGCGATCGATGTGGCCGACCGGCATGCCGGGGGCGCGGAGCCGAGCGTCCAAGCGTGCGCTGAGTGGTGAGTCCGAGCCCATGTCGGTGCTCCTTGCTGACTCCAGCCGTAGCCGAAGATTGCGACGCTACGGCGGGCCACCGACATCCGCTCGGAACGGTGGTCGACCGGCCGTGTACCCCTTTCTGGGGTGGATGCCACGGCGGCGGCTGATCAGGCACAGAATCCGCAGCCCAGAAGCGGGGCCTGAAGGGCTCGCGCGCCGCCGTCGCGTCGGACCGGGTAACTAACGTCGGTCAGCTGTCCATCCGACGGCGGCGCGCCGAACCGTGCGCCCACACCACAGCGAACGGAAACACCATGAGCGACTCGAACTCGACTCCTCCGGCAGGCGGCACCCCCGCCACGACCGACGTGTCGCCCGCATCGGCCGGCGGCACGCCTCCCGGTTGGTACGACGACGGCTCCGGCGCGCAGCGCTACTGGAACGGCGACGCCTGGACCGAACACACCGCGCCCACGGCATCCGCCACCGCTGCACCGGCGACAACCGTCACCGCCACGTCGGCGGATCCCGCCCCCGGAACCGGCCCCGGCGAGCCGGCGCCGAAGTCCTTCATCGTCACCTGGCTCTTCGCCCTCCTGCTCGGCCTCTTCGCCGTCGACCGGTTCTACCTCGGCAAGATCGGCACCGCCCTCGCGAAGCTCTTCACGCTCGGCGGCCTGGGCGTGTGGGTGCTCGTCGACCTGGTCCTCGTGCTCGCCGGCGCCCAGCGCGACAAGCTGGGCCGCCCGCTCGAGGGGTATGCGAAGCACCGGACGATGGCGTGGATCGTCACGGCGGTCTTCATCGTGCTGTCGCTCATCGTGAACGGCGTCAACGCCGCGAATCGCGGAGACGACGTCGCGCCGATCGCCGACCCCGGCATCGCAACACCCGACGAGACCGCAGTGGATGCCGCGGCCGAACCGGAGGACGAGCCCGCGCCGGAGCCCGAGCCCGCCCCCGAGCCCACCGCCGCCGACTGGGCCGCGGAGACCTGGGGCACCTTCGAGCCGGTGACGCAGTCGGGCACCGGCGACAGCATCATCACCCTGCCCGCGACCGCCGCGATCGTGACGGCGACCCACGACGGTGCGCGCAATTTCGTGCTCAGCGGTCTCGACGCGTCGAACCAGTCGACCGGCGACCTGCTCGTGAACACGATCGGGCCGTACTCCGGCACGACCGTGTACGGCTTCACGTCGTTCACCGAGCCGAAGACGCTGCAGGTCACGGCCGACGGGAACTGGACTGTGACGATCTCGCCCGTGGCATCCGCCCCCGCGCTGGCCGGGTCGGGCACCGGCGACGCCGTGCTGCTCTACGACGACGATGCGGCGGCGCTCACCGCGACGCACCAGGGGTCGCGCAACTTCGTCGTCATCGAGGAGACCGGCGCCGCATTCAGCATGGGCCTGCTCGTGAACGAGATCGGAGCGTACAGCGGCACGGTGCCGCTCAGTGCCGGACCGTCGGTGATCGCAGTCAACGCCGATGGGGCGTGGACGCTGGCGGTCGGTTAGTCACTAACCGTCTCGCGGATGCCGCGGGCACGAGCTCGCGGCATCCGCCCCCTGAAATCGCCCCAATTCTGGGCATTCCGCGGCGGTCGCTCAGGCCGCTACCGTCGCAGACTTCACCGCTCCCGAGGAGATCGCATGTCCGATCCGAACACCCCCGCCCACGCCCCCGCTCCGAACTGGTATCCGGACCCGCACGACGCGAGTCGGCTCCGGTACTGGGACGGCGCGGCCTGGACCGATCACTTCGCACCGGCCACAGCGCCCGCACCCGTGGGCGCAACGCCGTCCGCGGCACCGAGCGCCGCCGATACGCAGGTCTACGCCGCTGCAACATCGACCTCAGCGCCGAGTTCGAACACCCGGCGCACCCTCCTGATCGCGGGCGCGGTGGTCGCGGGCGTCCTCGTGGTCGGCAGCATCGGTGCGGCGATCGGCGCCGCGAGCGGCGGCGCCGAATCGGCTGCGACCATGGCGCCCGCGACACCGTCCCCGACGCCGACGCCGGAGCCGGCTACGCCCACTGCGACGCCGCCCCCGACGCCGATCGCCGAGCCGACGCCCACCCCGGCCGACCCGGCGCGGTTCCGCGGGTCGGCGAATTCGCACCTCGACGACATGCAGAAGGACCTCGACGACATGGTCGTCACACTCGACGAGGGCGGCTTCTTCCGTTTGCTGTCCAACTCCGTCGAGCTGAGCTTCAACCTCGGCCAGCTCCAGTCGCTCGACGCGCCGGAGTCGGTAGCCGTGGCGTACGCGGACAGTCTCGGGCGACTCGAGGCGTCGATCGACGCACTCGACGACCCGATCGCCGCGTCCGACGACCCCGGGACCCGCGCCGCGATCGAGGCGGTCCGCGCCGAGGTGGAGGCAACGCGCGGAGTGGTCGATCAGGCCCAGTGACCGGGGCTCGTGACGCAGGTCAATTCTCGAACCGAAGGACACGATCATGAACGAGAACGAGCCGGAGAAGCCGCTCGAGCGCAACGGCAGCGAAGCCGACAACTCGGTAGAAGGCTCGGGCGTAGAGCCGCCGAGTGTGCAGAGCGAAGCGAGCGATCAGACGGATGCGCGAGAGGTCGCTCTCGGCGAAGACGAGGTCGCGCAGCCGACGTCCGCGCAGTCCACAGCGGATGAGCGGGCGCCGGTCGGCTGGTACCCGACGCCCGACGGCGGCCAGCGGTACTGGGACGGCGCGAGGTGGCTCGACCTCCCCGACCCGGCAGCTGCGCGGGCGACCACCGACGCGGTACCCGGCGCGGCATCCGTGGGGACAAGCCGCAGGAGGAAGCTCATCACCGCTGCGATCATCGGTGCGCTCGCCGTCGTGCTCATCGGCGGTGGTCTGCTCGCCTGGAAGGTCGTGTCCGACGGCGAGGCGGCGCGCGTGGCGGCCGAGGAGGCAGCGGAGGCTGCGCGCGAGCGGGAGGCCGAGGCGGAGCGGGAGAAGGAACGCGAAGAGGCTGCGGAACGTGCCGCCGAGGCGGAGGACGACGCAGAGCGCGAGACGCGCGCTGCAGCGGTGCCAGGCATCGAAGAGAGCGTGAAGGTCATGGCCGAGGAGCACGCCGCCGACGGCGTCATCGATGGGCCGATCCTGAGCGTCAGCTGCTCTCCTGTGCAGGGCGGCTCGATCGACGACCTCTCCGAGCTCACCACTGTCTTCGAGTGCTTCGTCGCTACCGTCGACAACGGCGACGGCACCATGACCGGCTACACCTACAACGCGACGATGAACTGGTCGACGGGCTCGTACACCTACGGACTCGGGGCGCCGTGAGCCGCATGCGGATGACACCCCCGACCGACGAGCGACTCCGTGACGTAGCGACACGGCATGATGAGAGTCGCGGTGGCATCCACCCCGACCAGAGGCGCTCCACGCGTCTGCGAGACCTGAACCCGCGCGCACGCTTGGAGCGGCGGCCCCTTCACCGACGAAAGGCCCGATCGACATGGATGTACAGGAGACCCGCCTCCGAGAGGTGCTGCAGGGCCAGACTCAGTACCGGGTACCGCTGTACCAGCGCCCGTACTCGTGGACGCTCAAGCAGCTCGAGCGCATGTGGGCCGACATCATCGAGCTCGCGGAAACCCACGTGACCTCGCCATCGGCCACGCATTTCACCGGTTCCCTGGTGCTCTCCACGGGCCAGATCGGCCCCAACGGCACCGAGTTCCTCGTCGTCGACGGCCAGCAGCGGCTCACAACCCTGAGCATCCTGATCGCCGCGATGCGAGACCATTACGCGGAGACCGAACCGGACGACCTCGCCCAGATCGCCCGGCTGGAGGAGACCTTCCTCATCGACCGCTTCAAGCAGGGCGACGCCCGTCTGAAGTTGCTGCCGACCCAGGCCGACCGCCCTGCGTATCGCTCGATCGTCGCCGGGTCGATCGATCACTCGGCACCGTCGGGACTTCTGGAGGCGTACCGCTTCTTCAGGACGAAGCTGCGTCTCGCCGATGATCCCGACGACCCGCACGACATGCCCCGCATCGAGGGCGCCGTCCTCAACGGCCTGGTCTTCGTTGCGATCACCGCGAAGGGCGACGACAACGTCTACCGGATCTTCGAGTCGCTCAACAACACCGGGATGAAGCTCACGCAGGGTGATCTCCTCCGCAATTACCTCTTCATGAGGGCCGGCGAGCGCGGCGACGAGGTCTACGAGACCTGGTGGCTTCCGATGCAGAAGCTGCTGTCGCCGAGCGACCTCGAAGCACTGTTCTGGATCGACCTCATCTGGCGAAGCCCCGACTCGAAGGCCGGCGACATCTACTCCGGCCAGGTCGAGCGGCTTCGCCACCTCGACCAGGATCAGGTGATCGACGAGGTCAAGCGGTTCAAGCGACTCGCCGAGCTCTTCGCGATCTATCGGGACCCATCGCTGGAGCAGAACACAGCCGTCGCGAGGCAGCTCCGGCGGGTGAAGAGCTGGGGCATCGGCTCGATGGACGTGCTGGTGCTGTTCTGGCTGCGGCTCCGTGACGACGGCCTCATCGGCGAAGCGGATGTGGTTGCCGCGCTCCATCTGATCGAGTCGTTCCTGGTCCGGCGGATCATCATCGGTGCGCCGGCGAACTCGCTTCCGAAGATCTTCAACCGAGCGGTCACCGAGCTCGGCGAGACTGCCTCGGTGGACGCGCTCCGCCGCTACTTCACCGTAGGTCGCAAATTCTTCGCCACCGACGCGCAGATCGCAGAAGCAGTACTGTCCAAGCCGTTCTACTACCAGGGTCGGCCGCATCAGCGGAAGACCGTGCTCGCTTGGCTGGAAGAGGCTACTCCGGTCAAGTTCCGAGGAGTCGACCACAAAGCGCGCGAGCTGGCGGACCTCTCGGAGACCAGCATCGAGCACGTCATGCCTCAGACACTCAGCCCCGCATGGCGCGATGCGATCGCCAGCCAAACTGACGACCGGTCCGTCGACGAGGTGCACGAGGAACTGCTGCACACGCTGGCGAATCTCACGCTCACGGCCTACAACTCGGAACTCAGCAACCGCCCCTTCGCCGAGAAGCGCGAACTGCTCGAGTCGTCCGGCCTGCGGATGAACCACGAGATCGCTGCCCGCCAGACCTGGGGTCCGGAGGCGATTCTCGAACGCGGGCGAGTGCTCGCCGAGCGCATCGTGACGACGTGGGTCGGCCCGGTCGCCGAGACCGATTCGAGCGACTCGGGAGTGAGCTGGAAGATCGCCATCGATGCGGTCGGCGCCATTCCCGCCGGCCGATGGGCGAGCTACGGCGATGTGGCGGCGATCGCGGGAACGCATCCGGTCCCGCTCGGCCAGTTCCTCGCGACGAAGCCGATCCCCGGCGCGTATCGCGTATTGCAGGCGGCAGGCACCGTGTCACCGGGTTTCTATTGGAACCCGGGAAGCGAGTACGCCGCGCGAGATGTCCACGACGTGCTTCGCACGGAAGGCATCGAATTCGATTCGGAGTTGCGGGCATCCCCGGACCAGAGGATGCAGGTGTCCGAGCTCGCCGAGCTCATCGGCCTCTCGGTTCGATCGGATGTCGAGCCGCAGATAGAGGAGGAGGGCGCTGAGCGCACCGCGTTCATGACGCAGCTCACCGCGAGCCAGCCACCCACGACGATCCACGGGGTGATCGAGCTGCTCGACGCATGGGAACGGCTGGGTGGTCACCTGACCTACGGCTCGGGTGAGGATCTCGCATGCATCCTCCAGGCACCCACCGGCCCCGCTCGACCCAAGCACCTCTGGCCCATCGCGCTGTATGCGTCCGGGTACGTCGAGGTCGGGTTCCAGTACCTGGTCACTCGTCCGCCGTTCGACGAGCCCGAACTCCGTGAAGAGCTCCGGGCCCGGCTCGGCGAGGCGAAGGGCGTCGACCTTCCGCCCGACAAGCTGAACAAGCGCCCCTCGTTCCCGCTCGACGTTTTCGACGACCGCGGAGACCGAGAGCGAATCGTCGAAGCACTCGAATGGTTCATGAGCGAACTCGACCGCTACGACCAGAAAATGGCCGCAAAGGAGACGGCAGCCTAGATGGTGCAGGTGCCGCCCGAGGACTCGGCACGTCGAGCCGTCATTGCAATTACAAACCTCTGCGCTGCCGGACCTTGGGTGAAGTGACGGAGGGCTCGAAGCCGTCGTGGGTCGTTACCAGTTTCTTGAGATTCTTCAACTGATCGTCGGGAGCGGCATCGAGCTGAGCCCGGAAATCCGGGTCGGCGAGCTGGGTACGCATGCCATCCAGCCATTCCTGCCATGTGGTGTTCGTGACGCGATCAGCAGCCCGGAGATCGCATTGATCCTCGCTCAGCCTGAGGTACGCACCTATCGCAACAGTTCGGCGCCGAGCAGCTTCTTCTCCCGGGTAGAACTCGGATTCAGCGATTCGATCCCAGATCGACCAATACCGTTCGAGATAGAGATTCTCCAGATCCCTGTGGAGTTGGGTTCGTTGGAGACGAAGCTGATGCCCGACGTAGAACACGGCCACCAGGGCGATTGCGCCGAAGAGAGCTGACGCCAACGCCGACCACGCTGCGAGCGCGTCCGCCCATGACGGTTCAGCCATTACCTGTCCCTCCCCGCGAGCAGCGGCGACGGCTCCCCCGCCCACGACACCACGAGTTCGTCCCGCGCCCGACTGGCCGCCACGTAGAGCAGCGATCGCTCGCGCAGCAGTAGATCCTCGAGCTCGTCTGCCGGAGCGTTGGCGAGCATGAGCGGGTTCGGCATGACACCGTCCGAGACGTCGTAGAGCACGACGCGGCTGAACTCCTGACCCTTCGCGGTGTGCATGGTGAGCGTGACGGGCTTGTCGCCGTTGACGCTCGGCGCCTTGATGTGGTTCAGGTGCACTCCGCGGTGGCTCAGCTCGGCCCGCACCCTAGCCGCCGCGGCGTTGCCTCTGGCGAGTACCGCGATCGTGGCAGGGTCGACGTCATCGTCGATCCACGACCGGATCAACTGGGCGATGCCGTCGTGCAGCTCGTCCGGATCGCCGCACGCCAGCACTCGCGGCGTCGGGCCGCGCCGAGCAGAGCGATATCCGACGAGCGCGACCTCGTCGCCCTCGGGGTCCAGGTACTCGGCGCCCGCGAGCACGCCGAGCGCGTACTGCAGGTTCTCCTCGGTCGTCCGGTAGTTCAGCGTCAGGCGCCTCGAGCGCCCGCGGATCGCGATGCCGTACCGGAGCAGCACGACGTGCTCACCGTAGATGCGCTGGTGACTGTCCTCGGCGATGAACAGGTCGTCGACGCCCGGGCGCACGAGCGACCGCAGCATCTGCCAGTGCGACGGCACGAGGTCCTGAGCCTCGTCGACGAGGAGGTGATCGACGAGTGCTCCCTGGGAGTCGCCGACCGAATCGAGCCATACCGAGGCGATGGACGCCAGTTCGGCCCACGTGAGCTCGTTCGCGGCGCGCAGCTGTCGGCGGTACTCCTCGATCGTCCGCCAGACCTCGACCCGCTTGCGCCGATCGAGTGCGACCTTGCGACCGGGGCGACGGATGGCGAAGTACTCCTCAGCCTCCGTGACCCTCGCCGGCAGCACGACCTGCACGTACTCGTGCTCGAAGAAGGACTCATTGAGCAGGTCGGGTGGAAGGTCGGGAGCCGCGATATCCAACGCGGAGGCCCAGCGGTCCTGGTTGCCGATGAGGGACTTCGCGAAGCCGATCGTGTCGCCGAGGACCGCCGCGGCGGCCGCACCGAAGCCCTTGCCGGCCCGCGACCGGACCATCGCCGAGAGCTGATCGACGCCTCGAACGAGGATGCCGCGCTCCCCCAGCGCCGACGCGATGGGAAGGTCGGGGTCGAGCCTCGCAAGGTCGCGCTTGAGGTTCTCGGCGAGCGCTCGCGTGTACGTCGTCAGCACGACGGATGCCTCGGGGTTGCGGCGCATCAGGTGACGAGCGCGATGCAGGAGCACGACCGTCTTCCCGGTGCCGGCTCCACCCGAGAGGCGGTACGGCCCGTTCCAGCTGCCCGTCGCGTACCGATCCTGTTCGGGGTGGAGGAACACTCGCCAGGAGCCGAAGTCGCCCTCCTCGATGATGCGGCGCAGGGATTCGTCGCTGTCGATGTAGGTGAATTGCATCTTGGCGGCCGGGTGTTCGAGTGCCCGCAGGATGCGGTCGTCCTCACTGAGATGGGCGAGCTCTTCGGCGTCGGGGGCCTCGTCGAAACCGAGGTCCGTGCGGATCTTCCCGAGCTCGTCGCCGAACGCGAGCCCCAGGGCGGCCAGCTGCTGCCACGTATTCGGGAAGCGCTCGGCGATGTCGGTGACCGCCTCCCGGGTCGTCGCGGCGAGCAGTGCACGAGCGGATGCCTCGTCGAATCCGAGCACGTCTGTGAGGTCGGCGAGCGAGTAGTTGTAGGTGCCCTCGAGGTACGAGACCGACGTCGCCGCGCCATCCGTCGCCGGCTCGTAGTGCACGGGTTGCACCGGGAACGCGACGTCGACGATCTGCGCGATGCCGTTGATGGGGTTGCCCTCGAGCCGCCGCGTCTTGGCGAGCATGTTGCCCTCGTCGTGCGGCCACGTGCCGGCGTAGACGTACGTCCGCACGCCCTCGCTCGAGTCGAACCGGAAGAGCACCGCCCGCCAGCCCTGCGTGACGCGTCCGGTCCGTGCTCGCGGGTCGGCCGCATCCGTCATCGGCTTGATGCGGAGGCCGTCGGCGGTGTCATCCTGGCGCAGCTTCTTGATGAACGCGGCCTCGCGGATCTCGACGGCCTTGTCGAGTTTGGGCGGCTTGAGCCCCTTGAGGTCGGTCCAGAGCACGTTCGGCATCGCACGGCGCTTTCGTTCGGGTCAGGGCTGTGGGCCACATCGTATCGGCCGTCGGCGACGTGGGGGCTCGGGCACGACGTCGGTCACCGCTATCGTTCAAGACGTGGAATGGGCGACGGATGCGAGAACCGATCCGCACCCGCTGCGCGAATCGGTCCGGCCGGATTTCTCGGTCGGCGATGCACCCCTCCGCCTCGTCGATCTCTTCGCCGGCTGCGGCGGCATCACCCTCGGCATCGCCCAGGCCGCTCTCGCCGCCGGCCGCGGCCTGGACATCGCGCTCGCCGTCGACTTCGAGGAGCAGGCGACGACGACCTACCTACGGAACTTCCCGTCGGCGACGCGAGTCGAGACCGCACCCGTTGAGGACTTTTTCGACGGCCCCGTCGGCTCCGAGCCGACCCTCGCAGAGCACCGCACTGCGCGAGAAATCGGTCGGGTCGACATCCTCGTCGGCGGGCCTCCGTGCCAGGGCCACAGCAACCTGAACAACCACACCCGCCGCGTCGACGAGAAGAATGCGCTCTACCTGCGCATGGTCCGCGCCGCCGAGGTCCTGAATCCCGAGGTCGTCCTCATCGAGAACGTCCCGGCCGTGCTCCGCGACCGCCACGACGGCCGCGGAGTCGTCGAGCGCGCGCGCGAAGCGCTCACCGCTTTGCACTATCAGGTCGCCGACCAGGTCGTCAGCCTCGAGCGGCTCGGCGTCGCGCAGACGCGACGTCGTCACATCCTCCTCGCGACACGGGATGGATCGGTCTCGCCGACCACCACCTTCGAGACCCTCGCTGCGGACTCGGTCCAGCACGACCTCGCGTGGGCGATCGGCGACCTCGTCGATGTTGTGCCGACCAGCATCATGGACCGCCCCCCGCAGGCCAAAGCGCCGAACCTCGAACGCATGCAGTGGCTTCTCGACAACGACGCCTACGACCTCCCGAACCATCTCCGTCCCGAGTGCCACCAGGGCGACCACAGCTACAAGTCGATGTACGGCCGCCTTCGATGGGACGAACCGGCGCAGACCATCACGAGCGGCTTCGGCAGCATCGGCCAGGGCCGGTACATGCACCCCGAGCTCCCGCGTGCGCTCACCGCGCACGAGGCCGCGCGGATCCAGGGCTTTCCCGACTACTTCGACTTCTCGACCTGCACCACGCGCAGCGCGCTCGCCACGATGATCGGCAACGCCGTGCCCCCACAACTGGGCACAGCGGTCGTTTCCGCACTGCTCTCCGCCGGAGCATTCGGCAGTATGGAAAGCGTTCAACCAACGTCGGCCCTCGCGTAGCACGTCGGTACCGAGCAACACCGCCCCCTACCGGCGAAGGAGCATCGCATGGAAGCGACTGTGGACACGACTTCGACCACGAGTCTCGAAGTACCCGAACCCGGACAGCTTGTGAACGTCCGGGGCGCCCGCTGGTCGGTGACGGATGTCTCGGCGCAGTCGCTCCCCCGCAGCAGCGCCGACGATGGCCGCGCCGAGCTCCAGCACGCGGTCACGATGCAGTCCGTCGAGGAGGAGCACTACGGCCGCGAGCTCACCGTGATCTGGGAGCTCGAGCCCGGCCGCAGCGTGGTGCGCGAGCAGGGCCTGCCCGAGACGATCCGCGCGGACCGGTTCGACGACCCGAAGACGTTCGCCGCGTACGTCGACGCGCTCCGCTGGGGCGCGCTGACGAGCGCGGACCCGAAGACGTTGCAGGCACCCTTCCGTTCCAGCGCGTCGGTCGAGGCCTACCAGCTCGAGCCTCTGCGGCGGGCGATCGACGCTCCGCGCGCGAACATGCTGCTCGCCGACGACGTCGGCCTGGGCAAGACGATCGAGGCGGGGCTCGTCATCCAGGAGCTGCTGCTCCGCCACCGCGCACGTTCGGTGATCGTGGTGTGCCCCGCGGGGCTGGTCATCAAGTGGCAGGAGGAGCTGCGCGACAAGTTCGGCCTGCATTTCGAGATCGTCAACTCCGAGACGATGAAGACCTTCCGCCGCACCTTCGGCGTGCACGCGAACCCCTTCAAGGTCTACCCGCGGGTGATCGTCTCGATGTCGTGGCTGCCGTCGCCGCGCGCCGAGCGCATGCTCGAAGAGGTGTACGCGAGCGTGAAAGACCAGAAGACCGCCGACCGCCGCGCCTTCGACATCCTCGTCGTCGACGAGGCGCATCACGTCGCGCCGGCGACGCCGAGCCGCGGCAACAGCGGCGCCGACACCCCGCGATACGCGATCGACAGCCAGCGCACGATCGCCGTGCGCCGGCTCGCCGAGCTCTGCGAGCACCGCCTGTTCCTCAGCGCGACGCCGCACAACGGCTACTCCGAGTCATTCACCGCGCTGCTCGAGATGATCGACCCGCAGCGGTTCGCCCGCGGTGCCGACCTCGACGAGGAGGCGCTGAAGCAGGTCGCCGTGCGCCGCCTGAAGCGCGACCTGCCGAGCGGCGAGTTCATGCTGCGCGAGGTGCGGTCGCTCATGTTCGAGCCGTCGGTGGACGAGGCCGACGCCTACGATCGCCTGATCGCGTTCACTCGGCGCCGCAACCAGGCGGTGAAGCGGGAGCGCGGCAAGCGCGCGTCCGACCTCGCGACGCTCATCCTCAAGAAGCGGTTCTTCTCGTCGCCGGTCGCGTTCGCGAGTACGGCCGAGGCATATCTCGCTGCGCGGGGCGAGGACGAGCTGCAGCTCCCCGACTACGACGACGTGCTCGGCGACGAGGCATCCGACGAGGAGGAGGGCCGCACCGAGCAGCCCGAGCTCGAGGCGCTGCGATCCGCGAAGCGCGCACAGGTCGCGCTGACCGACGAAGACAAGGAAGACCTGGAGCAACTCATCGCCTGGGGCAACCGGTACGAAGGCCGCCCCGACTCGAAGCTCGACGCGCTGCTCCGGCTCATCGAGGGCGAGCTGACGATCCCGGGCCTCGGGTGGGGCGACGAGCGCCTCGTCATCTTCACCGAGTACGTCTCGACGCTCGAGTGGCTGCGCGACGTGCTGGAGTCGCGCGGGTGGGGCGGCGACCGTCTCGCCATCATCGACGGTTCCACCGACGCCGAGACGCGAGAGGAGATCCGCGCGCGTTTCACCGCCTCACCGAAGGACGAACGGGTACGCATCCTCCTGGCGACGGATGCCGCGGGTGAAGGCATCGACCTGCAGACCTACTGCCACCGGTTGGTCAGCTTCGACATCCCGTTCAACCCGAACCGGCTCGAGCAGCGCATCGGCCGCATCGACCGCTTCGGTCAGAAGCACACCCCGCTCGTCTGGCACCCGCGCGCCGACAAGTCGAGCGACCGCGCGTACGCGAAGGACACCGACCTGCTCGCGCGCTTGGCGAGCAAGATCGCGAACTCGGAGCACGATGGCGTCTCGGCGAACGAGATCATCGCACCCGATCTGCAGCGCGAGCTGGGCTTCGGCGAGGGTCCGGCGCGCAAGGTGAAGACGGATGCCGGTGACCAGGTCATCAATCGCGTGCTGAACGCCGAGCAGAAGCAGCGCGCCGACCTGACCCGGCTCGCGGAACGCCTCGAGGGTTCGCGCGATCGGATGCATCTGCACGGCGGCAACCTGATGCGCGTGCTGGAGGAAGGTCTGCGCATATCGGGGCAGCCTCCTCTCGTCGAGGTCGACGACCCTCGTGAGGAAGCCGAGCTGTACCAGGTGCCGCCCGGCCTCTCGCGCACCTGGGTGCCGGCGCTCGCGGGCCTCGATACGCGTCTGGCACCCGGGGTGCTGCGCCCGATCACCTTCGACGAGGAGCGCGCCCGCCAGCAGTCGGACGTCGTGTACGCCCACCTGGGCCACCCGCTGATCCAGCGCGCGGCACGCGAACTCCGCGGCAAGGTGTGGTCACGCGACACCATCCGCGGCGTCAGTGCGGTCGTGGTCGACGGGCTCGATCAGTCGCTCGCTGCCGCCGTCGTGCGCCTCGTCCTCGTCGGCGAGGGCGGCACACGCTTGCACGAGGAGGTCTTCCTCGCGGGCACGCGAATCTCGAAGAACCAGGCGATCGGCATCGATCGCGCCGAGGCACTGCTGACGACGACGCTCGACGGGGCGCGACTCGCGGCACCGGGTCAGTCGACCCTCCAGCGTCTCGTCTCGCACTGGAACACCGACGCGGGCCACCCCGAAGGCATCGGCGCCCGGGTCGCTGACGCGGTCACGGACCGGGCCGAGCGACGGATGCGTCAGGTCGCGAACGACCTCCAGACTCGTCGCAACGCCGACCTCGCCGCCGTCGACCAGATCTTCGACCGGTTCCGCAGCACGCTCGAGGGCACCCTCGCGGCGGCCGAGGAGGCTCGGCGCGCGGGCGAGGACATGCTCTTCCAGCTCGCCGAGGAGAAACAGCAGCGCGAGAAGGACCTGGATCGGGTACGAAACCGCCTCTCGGCGCTCGACGGCGAACAGCACGATGAGCGCGAATCGATCGAACGCCGCTACCGCGACGTGCAAGCCCATACATTCGTGGCCGCGCTCGTGTTCGCTTTGACCCCTGAAGACGTCGAGAAGCTGGAGGCCGCCGGTGGCCGCTAGGACCCGCAAGCCCACTATTCCCGAATGGGAGTGGCTGTCGCTCATCGACGCCGACGGCCCGTTCCTGTCGAAGGCGGCGCTCAAGTCGTTCCACCCGTCGGGACTGCCCTCGGACATCAGCCCCGAACAGCGCGAGCTGTTCAAGGACGAGTTCACGCACTGGTTGGCAGCGTGGTCGTCGTCGCCGGACGAGTACACGGCCGCTCGCGATCGCTGGATCGAGGTCGTCCTGCGCGACCTGCTCGACTGGTCGGACGAACTGCGGACCACTCCCGCGGGCATCGAGGCGAAGTCGCCGAACGGGGCCGTGACGGTGAAGCCCTGGGCCGCGCTCGCCGGCGACGGCACAACACCGGCGGCGCTCGTCACCCTCGTCGACCGTACCGAGAACCTCCGTGAGGTCGGCACCGACGGATGGTCGGCGAACGCGATCGACCGTATGGCCGTGCTGCTCCGCGAGACCGGCACGACCATCGGCATCGTCACCGACGGCCGCTGGTGGGCGCTCGTCTCCGCGGCGAAGGACGTCACGACCGCGAGCGGCGTCTGGGACGCCCTGCTCTGGCGCGAAGAACCGCCGAGCCGCGACGCATTCCTCGCCCTCGCGAGCTTCACTTCCATCGCCGGGGGAAAGCCCGAGAAGCGCCTCCCGCTCCTCTTCGCCGAGTCCGTCGCGAGCGCCGAGCAGATCACGGAAGCGCTCGGCGACCAGGTGCGCCGAGCGGTCGAACTCGTGCTGCAGTCGATGTCCGACACGCACCTGCGCGCCCTCGCACAGGGTGACGCCTCGCCGCTGCCGGATGACCCGAAGCTCGTCTACGAAGGCGCGGTCACGGTACTGATGCGCATCGTATTCCTGCTCTTCGCCGAGGAGCGCGGCCTGCTCCCCGAGCACGACCTCTACCGCTCGTCGTACGCGATCGCGAACCTCCGAGCTGAACTGCAGGATCAGGCGACCGAGGCCGGCTCTCCTGAAGCACTCGACCACTCGTGGGAGGCGTGGCATCGCCTGCTCGCCGCCAGCAACGCGGTGTTCAACGGCGTCTCGTATCCCGATGCGCGGATGCCCGCCTACGGCGGTTCGCTCTTCGATCCGGACCGGTTCCCGTGGCTGCAGGCGACCGATGCGCAGGGCCGCTTGCAGGTGCGCGTCACCGATCGCGCGATGCTCGCCGTGCTCCGCGCGGTGCAGACGATCGAGGACGGCGCGATGCAGCTCTCGTTCCGCGACCTCGACGTCGAGCAGATCGGCTACGTCTACGAGGGCCTGCTCGGCTACTCGGCCGAGTACGCGCCCGAGGTGATCGTCGGGCTGCAGGGCAGGGCGGGGTTCGAGCCCGAGGTCCCGCTTCGTGAACTCGAGCAGCTGGCGACGGATGCCGCGAGCCCGAAGGACTTCGGCGAGAAGCTCGTCACGCATTTCAAGAAGACCCAGGAGCACGCGAAGTCGCGCACGGCTGGCCAGATCGCGAAGGCCTACGGCACGGTCGATCCGGATGCTGCGGCCGGCGCCCGTACCCGGCTCCGCC
This sequence comes from Agromyces sp. CCNWLW213, assembly GCF_037199545.1. Classification (NCBI taxonomy): domain Bacteria; kingdom Bacillati; phylum Actinomycetota; class Actinomycetes; order Micrococcales; family Microbacteriaceae; genus Agromyces; species Agromyces sp. CCNWLW213. The sequence goes on from NZ_JBBBDX010000009.1 coordinate 40,126, forward strand.
ACGCGCTCGCCGGCGACGACAAGCTCGCCGCCAGGCTCGAACCGTTCCACGCGCTCATCCGCGACGACCTTCGCGGGTTCCCGTATGTCGTGCCCGCAGGCGGAGTCGTCATGACCGAGTCGTCGCAGCGCGCGAACACCGGCACGCACTACACGCCCCGGTCGCTCGCCGAAGAGGTCGTGCTGCACGCCCTCGAGCCGCTCGTCTACTCGCCCGGACCGCTCGACACCGAGAACTCCGACAAATGGGTGCTGAAGTCGTCGGCCGAGATCCTCGACCTCAAGGTCGCCGACATCGCCGCCGGCTCCGGCGCGTTCCTCGTCGCCGCGGCCCGCTACCTTGCCGACCGACTCATCGAGGCCCGTGCGAAGGAGCGCATCGACGTCAGCGCCGAGTCCGACCTGAAGCGCTGGGCCGTTCGTGAGATCGTCGCCCGCTGCCTCTACGGCGCCGACATCAACGGCATGGCGGTCGAGATGTGCAAGCTCTCGCTCTGGCTCATGTCGATGGACCCCGGCAAGCCGTTCTCGTTCGTCGACGACCGCGTCTTCCACGGCAACTCGCTGCTCGGCGTCACGACCGAGGCACAGCTCAAGGCGCAGCACGTCTACCCCAAGCAATCGATGAAGCGGCAGCTCGCTTCAGTCGACGTCGACAAGGACCTCGAGGATGCCGCGCGGCTGCGCCGCGAACTGGCCTCCGGGCAGGTGGACGACGCCGACCGCATGCGCTCGACCCGCGCGAAGCGCGCTCTGCTGGAACAGTCGAAGCAGGTCACCGCGAAGCTCCGGGACATCGCCGACGGCATCATCGCCGCGGGGCTGCTCGAGGGCGGTAAACCCGGTCGCAAGCTTGAGGAGCGCTACGACGAGCTCGCGGAAGCGCTGCGCGACGCCTACCCGGGGGAGGGGTCGACCGGCGACCGCCGCCGACTCGAGACGATCATCGACGCCGGGCTTAAACCCACCGTCGACACCGGGGAGGCACGCTGGAAGCCGCTGCACTGGATCCTCGAAGCACCCGACGTCCTGCACGACCACGGAGGCTTCGACGCGATCATCGGGAACCCTCCCTTCCTGGGTGGCCAGAAGATCACTGGAGGGATGGGCACGCCGGTCCGGGACTGGCTCGTGGAAGTCGTTGCAGGGGGGAGAAGCGGTAGCAGTGACCTTGTCGGCTACTTCTTCCTCCGTGCCGGCTCACTCGCCAACAACTCAGGCAGGATCGGACTGATTGCGACGAACTCGGTCGCTCAGGGAGCCACTCGGGAAGTCGGCCTCGATCAGCTTGTTGAGCGGGGCTGGCAGATTCAGCGGGCCGTCCAGAGCGCACCATGGCCGGCTCGCCATGCTGTGCTCGAGTATGCAGCGGTATGGAGTTCGCGCATCCGGCTCGCGGACTCCGTCCGTGCGGTCGCGGATGACGTACGGGTGGGCACTGTCTCTAGCATGCTTGAGCCTGAGGGTCGCGTAAGTGGCCGTCCAACCGCCCTCAGACAGAACTTGGGTATCGCATTCATGGGCGTCATTACGCGCGGGGCCGGATTCATCGTGGATGAATTCGACGCCGAGCGATTCAAGAGCGAACGCCGCTCGGCGGGGCGCATAATCCGTCCGTATCTCGGTGGTGAGGACATCGTCACCCAGCCCGATTCCTCCGCGACGCGATACGCGGTCGATTTCGGTGGAATGGCAGCCGCTGATGCCGCGGCCGCTGCCCCCCTCGCGTGGCAGCACATAGAGCGGTCAGTCCGTCCCATGCGCGTGGGTCTCGACCGGAAGAAGTACGAGCGGCTAGTCGAGCGCTGGTGGGAATTCGAGGCGCGGCGTCCGGGACTGTACTCCGCACTTGCGGAGCAGGGCGAAGCCATTGTTCTCGCCCGAGTGAGCAAGGCAGTGCTGCCCGTCCTTGTCCCTTCCGATCAGGTCTTCAGCGACCTGGTCATTGTGTTCGCATCCTCCAGTCCAGCTTTATTCGCGTTCCTCTCCTCCAACATCCACAACATCTGGGCAGTGACTTACTCGTCCACACTCGAGACGCGCGTGAGGTACACCGCAACTGATGTCTTCGAAACTCTCCCCCGCCCCGAGGACACCGACCGCATGCACGACGTCGGGGAGCAGCTTAACCGCGATCGGCGCGAGATCATGCTGCGCCGCCAGCTTGGTCTCACCGCGCTCTATAACCTCGTGAACTCTCCCGATGTGCAGGGCGATGCCGACGTCGATCTCATACGCTCGATCCACGTGCAGATCGATGAGGCCGTGATGGAAGCGTACGGCTCGACCGACGTCCCGCTGGAGCACGGATTCCACACCTACCGGCAGATGGAGCGGTGGACGGTGAGCCCGGCGGCCCGCGTCGAGATCCTCGACCGGCTGCTCGAGGAGAACCACCGACGCGCGGCGATCGAGGCGCAGCAGAATCCGCAGAAGGCGAAGCGCGGCAAGAGCCTCGAGGAGTCCGCGAAGCCCGAAGGAGCGATGTTCTGATGGCCGACGAGACTGCTGCCACGTCCGCGCAGGTGCGCGACGAGCTGCTCGACCTGCTCGGTCGCGATCTCGTCGGCCCGTGGGACGGACCCACCGAGACGATCGTCGGCACGCCGCGCGCCCGCTATCTCTCGGGCGCGCTCGCTCCCATCTCCCTGCTCGAGGGCGCCGAGTCGAGCACCGCCACCTCCACGGCGAAGCCGACCTCGCTCGACGAGGTGCGCAACGACGAGACGCTCGCTGTCACGGACCTCTCCGACGCGCACGAGGTGCAGGGCGTGCCGGTCGACGAAGACGAGTCAGTCGGAGAGGCATCCCCCTCCGAGCCTGACGAAGACCGAGGCCCGGAGTCGAAGATCATCGCACCGTCATCTATGGGCATCCGGTTCCAGGTCGCCGCCGACACCACTGCCCTGCGGTTCGTCGCGCGCTGGGGCAAGTACGCCGCACGCCGCGAAACCGATCCCGACACCGGGCGCGTGCAGATCTACTACGACCGCACTCCGCATGTGGCTCCAGTCGACGTTAACCTCGCCGCGATCCCGGGCGGCGGGTCGATGCGGACTGATCTCGGCGACGACGTCGCGATCTCCGTCGAAGTCTTCGAACACGAGGGCCGCCGCGTGGTCGAAGCTGCGCTGCTCAACACCGCCGTGACCGGCCGCGAGCTGCCGCCAAAGCTCTGGCTGTTCCAAGCCGAACTCGAAGCGACCGCGCTCGACGGGACATCCGCGATTTTCCTTCCCACGCGTGACGCGATCGAGCACGATCGCGAGTCTCGCGACCCGGAAGTTCGCCGGCTCGACCTGCTCTACCGCGACCGCCTCGAGTTCGCCGCGGGCCGTACGGCGTCCGCCACCTGGGACATCTCCGCTGACGATTCGCGCCGCGCGACCGCGGTGCGAACGACCTGGCTGCCGACCGCCGAGGTTCCGCAAACCCGCGCCCCCGAAGTCGACGGTGCCGTGCTGAGCATGCGTGCGCTCATGGAGGCCTCCGCTGACGAGCTCATCGCCGGATTGCAGCCGATCGTCGACGCCTACTCCGTGTGGCTCGACGAACAGGAAGCGGCGAATTCCGATCTCCCCGCCTGGCTGCAGACGCAGGGCGAGATCGGCATCGCCGATGGCCGGGCCGCGCTGAAGCGCCTCGGAAAGGGGCTCGAGCTGCTCGCCGCGAGCGACGAAGCGCGCAAGGCGTTCTGGTTCATGAACCGCACGATGCGCGACCAGCGTCTGCGCTCGCAGGTCGCGGCGCTCCGCATCGAGCAGCCCGCGCTCAAGATCGCCGAGGCGGTCGACCAGATCGACGCCCGCGGCGACAGGGCGGCGTCATGGCGCGCGTTCCAGCTCGCGTTCATCCTCATGCAGCTGCCGTCGGTGGTCGACCCGACGCACAAGCGACGGTCATCGGACTTCCCGCGGGCGGAGCTGCTGTTCTTCCCGACCGGTGGTGGCAAGACCGAGGCGTATCTCGGGCTTGCGGCATTCACCTTCGGCATCCGCCGTCTGCAGGGTCAGGTCGAGACGCCCGAGGGCATGCTGAACGGCGGCGATGGCGTCGCCGTGCTCATGCGGTACACGCTGCGGCTGCTCACCTCGCAGCAGTTCATCCGTGCGACCACGCTGCTCTGCGCGGCCGAGCTCGTGCGCCGCGAAGACCCCGCGACGTGGGGGTCGGTGCCGTTCCGCATCGGCTTGTGGGTCGGTTCGAGCGTGAGCCCGAAGCGATTCGCCGAAGCCGCCGAGCAGGTGAAGGACGTCCGCGACAGCGAGGGCACGTCCGCCTACGGGCTCTCGGTGCTGCAGTTCGACCACTGCCCGTGGTGCGGCACCGCGATCAACGGCAAGAGCAACGTCGAGGCCGATGACGTCGAGAAACGCATCCGCGTCTATTGCGGCGACAAGCGGGCAGCATGCCCGTTCGCCGCCGGCGGATCGGCAGACGAGGGGCTGCCCGTGCTCACGGTCGACGACGAGATCTACCGGCATCCGCCGACCTTCCTGCTCGCAACGGTCGACAAGTTCGCCCGCCTCGCGCGCGAGGGCGAAGCCGCGAGCCTGTTCGGCTACGTCTCGAAGAAGTGCCCGCGGCACGGCTACAAGCACGCCGACACCGACGCGAGCGTGTGCGGCGCCGAGCACCACAACGCGACGAAGAGGAACGGGCGACCGTACGGCGCAACGCAGGTCACCGCGGTCGGCCGGCTCCGGCCGCCCGACCTGATCATCCAGGACGAGCTCCACCTCATCACCGGCGCCCTCGGCACGGCGGTCGGGCTCTTCGAGGGCGCGATCGACGTGCTCTCGAGCTGGGAGCTCGGAGACGAGGCATCCGCGAAGCCCGTGAAGCCGCTCGTCATCGCCTCGACCGCGACTGTGCGCCGCGCCGGCGACCAGGTGCAGAAGCTCTACGCGCGCGACGTCGAGGTGTTCCCGCCGCAGGTGCTCACCGTGAGCGACACGTTCTTCTCGAAGGAGGTGCCGCTCGAGCAGGAGCCCGGCCGGCTCTACCTCGGCGTGTGCCTGCACGGCGCCAGGCTCACGCTCGCGGAGATCCGCCTGAGCGAGATCCTGCTGCTCGCCGGTCAGAAGCTGTTCGACGCGCACGGCGCGGCCGCCGAGCCGTACCTCACGCTCGTGGACTACTTCTCCGCCACCCGCGAGCTGGCCGGCATGCGGCGGTACCTCGAGGACGACGTCACGACACGAGTGAGCAATCCCGACAAGTCGACCGGCTACCCGCGACGCCGCACGCCCCTGCGTCTCGGCGAGCTCACGTCGCGCATCTCGTCGTCGGAGATCGGGCGCACGCTGACGCACCTCGCGTCGCCGTTCGACGCGTCGCTCGATTCCACCGCCGGGCGTGCCGTCATCGCCGCCAAGCTGAAAGCCGGCGAGAAGCTGCCCGATCGGGAGCTGCCATTCGACGTCGTGCTCGCGACCTCGATGCTGCAGGTCGGCGTCGACGTCCCCCGCCTCGGCCTCATGCTCATCGTGGGGCAGCCGAAGAACACCGCCGAGTACATCCAGGCGTCGTCGCGCGTCGGCCGCGAGGCATCCAAACCCGGGCTGGTCGTCACGCTCGCGAACCGATCGCGCCCACGCGACATGGCCCATTACGAGCAGTTCGAGCACTACCACGACACGTTCTACGCCAACGTCGAAGCCCTGTCGGTGACGCCGTTCTCCGAGGCATCCATGGAGCGCGGACTGACCGGACTCATCGTGTCGGCCGCCCGCGTGATCGACGCGACGGTGGCGACGGATGTCTCGCTCTCGCCCGACTCGACGACCGGAGCCGGTCACGTCGTGCCGCGGCGCCCCGCTCTCGACGCGCTCGTCGCGAAGCTCGTCGCCCGCGTCGCGCAGGCCGGTGGCGACGAGGCTGCGAAGCTCGCGCACAGCAAGCTCGTGTTCCGCCTCGACGAGTGGACCGAACGCAGCGATGCCCAGGGAGGTGCGCTGACATACGCACGCAAGACGCTGCCGAAGCAGATGGTGGCGCCGCTGCTGGTGAGTCCCGAGGACTCGATCGGCGAGGAGGGCAACCGGATCTTCCAGGTCGCGAACTCGATGCGCGAGGTGCAGCCCGAGATCGACCTGCTCGTCTCGCCGTTCCCGGACAAGCTCGCCGAGCCGGTCGGCGCGGCGACGCCGAAGTGGACGTTCACCCCGAAGAAGGACGCGAAGTGACCGACGAGACGACGCCCGAGACATCCGCGCTCGCTGCCGAGGTCACTGCGGCGACTGCGTCCGCGGGTGACACGGCCGAGGCATCCGTCGGGGTCGCCGGTGATGTCGCCGACCCGTTCCTCGACGGCGCGCTGAAGCCGAAGAACCGGGCGCGCGTCGGGTCCATCCGGCCGAGCGCGATGCTCTACACCTCGGGCATCGGCGCGACCGTCGACCTGCCGCACCTCTCCGTCATGCCCCAGGGCATCGACGCATGGGACAAGGCGTACGCGCGGATGGGCGGCGAGCCGTCGCTCGTGCTCGTGCCGCGACTGCTCGAAGCGGTACGGCGACAGCCCGGATTCGACAAGGTGGGCGAGCTCCGGCAGCCTCCGTGGCTGCCCGACGAGCTCGGTGGCGACACCACGCCGATCGGCATCCCGACCCGGGTGTTCCCGCAGTGGCTCCGCTGCACCGGGTGCGACCTGCTCGCGCCGGTCTCGGCGAAGGTGTTCGAGTTCGAGAACACGCGCAAGCACCGCCCCGACATGGCTCGCTTCGTGCACCGCAAGTGCAAGGGGCGGTTCAAGGGCGATGGGCGCGACCGCGTCGCCGTGCCAGCGCGCTACCTGATCGCGTGCACGAACGGGCACCTCGACGAGTTCCCCTACAACGACTGGGTGCACGGCGCCGACGGCAACCGCAAGGAGTGCGTCGCGAACCCGATGCTGCGGATGCGGGAATGGCGCTCGAACCTCGGCCCGCAGGTGTCGATCGTCTGCGTTCAGTGCGAGTCGTCGCGCAACATCGCCGAGATCACCCGTGCTGGCGGCGAGGCGTCCCTGCCGCTGTGTCGCGGCCGGCACCCGCACCTGCCGACCTTCGCGCCGGCCGACAAGCCGTGCCAGGGCGAGGTGCGACTGATGCTGCTGGGGGCGGCCAACCAGTGGTTCCCGACGACGATCAGCGTGCTCGTGCTGCCGTCGCGCAAGGAGCCGAAGCCTGCCGACACAGTCGACGAGGTGATGGGACTGCCGCCCGCGCAGCTCGCGAAGATCACGTCGCTGGCGTCCGTCACTCAATGGCGGCAGTTCGCGCCGGAGCACCTGGTGGCGAAGTTCACGGGAATCTCGGATGAGGAGCTCTGGCAAGCGATCCAGATCGCCCGTGGAGATCTACCGCCGCTGGTCCCGGCGCCATCCGGCCCCACCGGCTACGACCCGAACTACCTGCTGGTACCCGAGTGGTCCACGCTCACCCATCCCGACGAGTTCCTGACCGAAGACCGCCGCAACGGCTTCAAGGTGCATCAGGTTCCTGTGGCCGCGTCATTGGCGCCCGCGGTGCAGGAGGTTACGGCGGTCGATCGAATCCGCAAGGCGAACGCGTTCGTCGGGTTCACCCGAATCGACGCGCAGGACCGCGTGGGCGACGATGCAGCGCGCGTCGCCCCGATCTCGATCTCGGGCAAGCCGAAGTGGGCGCCCGCGACCGAGGACCGCGGCGAAGGCGTGTTCCTCCGGTTCTCCGAAGACGTCGTCACGTCGTGGGAGGCACCGGTGCTCGACTCGGACGTCTGGGCTGCCCACGTCGCCGCCCATGAACGCAATCTCGCCCGCCGCCAGAGTCGCACGGCAGCCGAGCTTGACGCGGACGAGCGGATGCCACCTCCACGGTATTGGGCGCTGCACACCCTCTCGCACCTGCTGATCCGCGAGATGGCGATGTCGAGCGGCTACGGTTCGGCGTCGCTCTCGGAACGGATCTACGCCTGGCGGGAGGGAGACGACAGGGAACCAGCCGCGGGGATACTCATCACGACCACATCGCCCGACAGCGAGGGCACTCTCGGCGGACTCGTCGACCTGGCGCGCACCGAACGGCTGGAAGAGGTGATGCTCGAGGCGCTGCACCGCGCGGAGCGCTGCTCTTCCGACCCGATCTGCGCCCACCGCGTGCCCCGCGATCAGGAGGATTTCCTGCACGGAGCCGCCTGCCACTTCTGCGCGTTCCTGTCGGAGACCTCGTGCGAGCGGGCGAACCGCTTCCTCGACCGTCGGTTCGTGCTCGACCTGCACGAGGGCTCGCACGGCCTCGCGCCGCTGCTCGCGGGCATCAAGATCGGCGCGGTGGCCTGAGATGACCGCAGCGCTCGAAGCCCTGGCACGCACCGTGTCGCCGTCGAAAGCGCTCGCACTCGCCTCGAGCCTGGAGATCGACGGCAGCTTGGCCAAAGCGGCATCCAAGCTTCCGGATGGGGCCGCGCAGGCGCTCCTCGCGGAATGCCACGCCGCCCTCGGCGCCGACCACCTCGCCGCCGTTCTGCGCGGCTTCGCCGCCGCCGCCAAGGCGAATGGCACGGATCTTCGGGCGGTGTGGAGCGGACCGACGTTCCCCGGCGACGGCGATCACACGACCGCTGCGCTCGCCCACCTGATCGACGAGGCGACGGAGGATGTCTTCGCGTCGACGTACTCGGCGAGCCCGACGTCGCTCTACCTCGTCGCGCTCTGGAAGGCGGTCGCGAGAGGTGTGAAGACGACCATGCTCGTCGACCCGAAGATGAACGGCGGCAAGACCGCGGGCTGGCTGCAGGAGAAGCTCGTCGGCGCTCGCTTCCTCGGGTTCAAGCCGGGCCCGAACGGAGGCATCCAGCACTCGAAGGTCGTCATCGTCGACTCGCGAATCGCCTTCATCACCAGCGCGAACCTCTCCGAAGCCGCCCACGAGAAGAACCTCGAAACCGGCGTGATCATCCGCGACCCCGAGTTCGCGTCGGGGCTCCGTCAGCGCTTCTCGGCCCTGCTCAGCGAAGGCCACCTCTACCCGCTCGACCCGCCGAAGGCACCGGATGCCTGAATCCTGGGCAACCTCGGAGGGCACGCGGAAGTCGATGCTCGCCAACAAGCGCCGCGACACTTCGACCGAGCTCGCCGTGCGCCGGCTGCTTCACGCGCAGGGCCTCCGCTACCGCGTGGACTATCCGCCCGTTCCTGGACTGCGCCGCCGAGCCGACATCGTCTTCACCCGCGCGCGGATCGCCGTGTTCATCGACGGCTGCTTCTGGCACGGCTGCCCCGTGCACGCGACGTCGCCGAAGCGCAACAGCGACTACTGGGGCCCGAAGCTCGCCGCGAACATCGAGCGCGATGCCGATACGAACGCGCAACTAGAGGCAGCGGGATGGCGGGCGCTCCGGTTCTGGGAGCACGAAGCGCCGGAGGACGTGGCGCGTGCAATAGCTCAGGAGATCGAGAGGGAGAGTCGATGAGGATGCGATCCGAGAGCCAGCAGCGCGCAATCCGCGAGGACGTGTTCCGCTGGCTGGACGAGAAGCTCGGCGCTGGAGCATACGAGTTGAGCCGGGCGGAACTCGAGAGCTACGCCTTCGAGGGCGAACGCATCCCGCTGCTCGACACCGCTCGCGGCATCCGGAACCCGCGCGACTTCGATGCCACGCTCACCGTGATGACGAGCTCGAAGTCGCACGGATACGACGACGAGATCAGGCCAGACGGTCTGGTGCGCTACTCGTACCAGTCGAAGGACGGCGGCGACAACGTCAAGCTCAGGCGCACCTACGAGGACAATGAGCCGCTCGTCTACTTCCACGGCGTGCGGAGCGGCTACTTCGTCGCCTACTACCCGGTCTACATCGTCCACGACGACCCAGATCTGAGGAGCGTGTATCTCGCGCTGGACGAGACCTTCCGCTTCTTCGGCGATCCGCTCAACATGACCGGCGACGAGCGCAGCTACGCCGACCGCGTCGTTCGCGAGCGGCTGCACCAGCCGATCTTCCGCGCGCGGGTGCTCCGGGCGTACGGGGCGACCTGTTCGGTCTGCTCCTTGAAGCACGCGGAGCTCCTGGATGCCGCCCACATCGTCGCGGACGGCGTGCTGAGCGACCTCGCCCATGTGACCAATGGTCTGTCCCTCTGCAAGATCCACCACGCCGCGTACGACCACAACCTGCTCGGCATCTCTCCCGACTACGAGATCCGAATCGACCGCGACCTCCTCGACGAAGTCGACGGGCCGATGCTCCGATACGGGTTGCAGGACATGCACGGGCGACGACTAGCGCTGCCTCGCCGGCGGGCATCGTGGCCAGATCGGGATCGCCTCGCCCATCGATTCGATCGGTTCGCGGCTTGAACCAATCAAGCCGCGACCTGGAATCGGATTCCACGAGGCAGCTTCAAATCATGTCGAGTTCGTCAAGGCTCTCGGAATCGGTCAATGCCGCCTGATGAGCCAGGCACACGTAATGGGCGAAGATGCTCGCTTCGTAGTTTCCGCCGCTGAGCATGATGCTCACGCCCGACTCAGTGGTTGACCACTTCGTGAAGAAGGCCACATCACCACGCTCGACCGCGTAGCCCCAATTGTCCGGGCTATCGCGATAGAGGTCATCGTGCCATTCGACGTGACTTCCATCCGGCTCACCGTATTTCCGGGTGTAGAGCTCCACGAGTCGGTTGAAGTCGCGCACATATCTGTTCGGCGATGTGCGCTCCTCTCTGAATTGATATGAAGCGCTTGCGAGCTCTCCTTCGCGGAACTGATAGAAGGCTTCGGCGTCCATGGAGGCAACAATCACCTCATAGAGCAGCATCCCTTCAGCGTCGAGCTTCGGGTGGCCGATCTCGAGAGAGCGCACCTGCGCCTGAGTCATCCCCCAGGTCGCGTTTCGAAAGTCAGCCATACGCAAGAACATGGCACAACCCGTGCAGACCGCGCGCGCTGACAAGCCCCCCAGATTTGGGGCATCCGCGTATCTTGCGAAACGAGCAAGGTTGCGCTGAGCGGGCTCGGCCGCCGCCAAACCAGAACGCGCCCACCGTTCGCAAGCTGTGCGTGTCGTGCGGACGCGACACAGGAGCTCGTCGATCGGCCAGGTACGGGGCTCGACCGTCGGCGACCATGCTCCACCCCCGAATTGGGCACACGTGCAGTCCGAGCGCGTCACGATGATGTGATCTGGGCTGGCTAATCTCGGGAGGGCGTGCTCAATGTCGGTCGCTACCCCTAACGTGACCCGGCTAGCTACTGAGCATCGAGGAAGGCGAAGATGGACGACCCGAACCACCACTCCTCCGTGGGCGAGGCGCTGGGCGTCCTCATCGACGGCCTCAAGCCGTTCGTCGAGCGGGTGATGCGTGAGGCCGCCCCGGATGTCTCGGACTGGACGTCGATCATGCAACGCAAAGACAAGATGTCGGGCCGGCACAACCTGACCTATTCGAACCGCGACCTCTCGTTGATGCTCCGCGCCATGACCGAACGAATCGGCGAACTGGGTTTCCCCTTCGACCGGGCACTGTCTCGGCAAGGCACCAACTACGCGAGCGAACTCCGCGACGTCCGTAACAGGTGGGCGCACAACGAGGAGTTCTCGGCGCCGTCGGCCTACCGGGCAATGGACTCGATGGAGCTGCTGTTGCGGCTCATCGCAGCCGACGACGAGGCAGATCGCATCGCCGAGCTCAAAGCACCGCTGCTGCCCGTGCGACCGGCCGAGACAGGACCTGAATCGGATGCCGCGTCGATCGCGTTCGCACCCGGCCCCGCTCCCGCTCCCGCAACGCCGGAGAAGTTCACGGCATCGCCGGCTGGGGCTCCGTCGATCGCGATCAGTGCCATCCCGGTGCTGAGCTACCCGATGGCGTTGAGCCGGATCGCCGTCATCGACGAGATCTCGATCTCCGGCGTGCCCGTCGACCTGCGGGCTGCGTCGGTCGAGGTCGATGTGGTGAGCGTGACCGGGTCACTCGGCGATCCGAAGGTGCACTTGGTCGACCTCGAGGCCGGCGAGACCACGACGTTGCGCGATCTCGAACTCGTGCTCGACCCCACACGCATGCTCGAGGTCGACGTGCAGCAGCACGGGCGCATCCGCGCGACGCTTCGGGATGCCGCGGGCACGACGCTCAGCGAGACATCCGTCGACGTCGACATCCTCGCGGGCAACCAGTGGATCGCGAATCCGCTGCATCTCGGTCTTGAGCTCCTGGCGGCGCACGTACAGCCAAACTCGCCCGCGCTGAGTTCGCTCCTCGTCGAGGCATCCGATCGTGTGAAGGCCGACACCGGCCACGGCGACCTCGACGCGTACCAGAGCGAGAATCCGGTTCGGGTCGACGCGATCGTCACCGCCGTCTACGACGCGATGCGGGCCCGCGACATCCGCTATGCCGAGCCGCCCGCAAGCTGGGGTCAACGCGGCCAGCGCGTGCGCACGCCCGGCGAAGTGCTCGAGGAACGACTCGGCACCTGCCTCGACACCACCGTGACGATGGCTGCGGCGCTCGAACAACTCGGGATCAACACCACGCTCTGGCTGGCGAAGGGCCACGCGTTCCTCGGGTACTGGCGCTCTGACACCTCGCTCGGTGTCGTGGCGACTACAGACCCGATGGAGATCGCGAACCTCGTCGACCTCGGGCACATCGCGCTCGTCGAGACGACGATGCTCACCGGCGGCACCGACTCGCATTCCTTCGGCGAGGCGAACCGCGCACCCCGCACGCGGTTCCTCGACGGCGATCCCGAGGCGCTGCTTGGCGTGAGCGACGTCCGCGAGGCCCGCGGACATCGGATCTACCCGCTCCCGAGCCGCTCGGTCGCTGCCGACGGCACGACGACGATCACGACCTACCAGCCGCCCGCCGCTGCGGTCATCGCTCCCTACTACGGAGCGCCCGCCGGCGAGGGGGCCTCGACCGAGCGGACGGCGGTACCCCGTCGAGTGCAGCTCTGGAAGAACGCTCTGCTCGACCTGAGTCTGCGGAATAAGCTCATCAACTACACCACGCGCGCGGGGTATCGACTCGAAGTACCGCCGCCCGCCGTCGCCAGACTCGAGGACGCCGTCAACGCCGGCGCCACCATCACCCTGGTCGCCTCGGATGACATCCCGTCGGTCGACCGCGAACGGGGCATCCGCTTCGCACGCGACCTTTCCGAGTCGCTCCGCGAAGAGACCCTCGCCGCCAAGCGGCGCGCGTACATCGACATCACCGACGCCGCCTACACCAGCAAGCTCCGGTACCTCGCCTACAAGGCGAAGACGATCGTCGAGGAGACCGGCGCCAACAACCTCTACCTCGCGTTCGGCATGCTGCATTGGCGGTTCAACGACCGCGACCTGCGTTCGCCGCTCGTGCTGGTTCCAGTGAACATGTCGACCACCAATCGCGGGCAGGTCTATCAGCTCTCGCTCGACGAGGCCGGCGCGTCGACCCCCAATTACTGCCTGCTTGAGAAACTGCGCGTCGCGTTCGGACTCGAGATTCCAGGCCTGCAGACACCGGTGGAGGACGAGTCGGGCATCGACCTCGGCGCGGCGTTCCGCGCTGCGCGCGAGGCGATCGCGGCGGCCGGACTCCCCTTCCGTGTCGAGGAGACCGTCGACCTCTCGATCCTGCAGTTCGCGAAGTTCCCCCTGTGGAGAGACCTCGACGACAACTGGGAGTCGCTCGCGAAGAACCCGCTCGTCGCGCACCTCATCAACACGCCGCTCGAGCCGTTCGACGACCCCGTGACCGACGTTCCTCCGGCCGACCTCGATGAGCTCGGCGCCGTCGTCCCGGTGCCTGCCGACGGCTCGCAGCTCGAGGCCGTCGCCGACGCCGTCGGCGGTCGCACCTTCGTGCTCGAGGGTCCTCCCGGCACCGGTAAATCGCAGACGATCACCAACCTGTTGGCGCGCTCGCTCGCGGCGGGCAAGCGCGTGCTCTTCGTCGCCGAGAAGCGTGCGGCGCTCGACGTGGTCAAGAAGCGGCTCGAATCGGTCGGTCTCGGCGACCTTTCGCTCGACCTTCACGACAAGTCCGCCCGGCCGGCAGCCGTGCGTGCCCAAGTCAAGACGGCGCTCGACCTTGCGGTTCGCGCCGACCGGGCGAAGCTGCAGGCCGACTCGGAGACCGCCGAGGCGAGCCGACGAGCACTCGCACGCTACGCGCAACGACTGCATGAGCCGAACGCCGCGGGGATGTCGCTGTACTCCGCACGCACGACCGAGCTCGCACTCGACCCCGACGCGCCTGTGCTCGAGGTTCGGGCCGAACTCGTGTCGAGCTCCACGCCCGAGCAGATCGAGTCCCTGCGGAGCGCTCTGCGTCGACTTGCCGAAACGGCCGATCTCGCGCGACCCGAACCCCGGCATCCCTGGGGTTTCCTCGACGAGCGTCCCGGGACCCGTATCGACGCGGTACACGCGCACCGTGCCGCGCGAGCGTTCGACGCGGCACTCGAGGCCGTGCAGCAGGCGGGTATCCCGCTGAACGAACTGGCGCTTTCCGCGGACCCGGATGAGTTGCAGGCGTGGGCGCAGATCTCGCGGGCCCCGCGGCATCCGGTGACGACGCTCGACGCCCTCGCACAGCACGAGTGGCTCGCGTATCTGCAGGAGGTGTCGGCGCGCGTCGCGGCATTCGCCGCGCCGGCCTGGGTGAGCCAGGTGCGACCGACCGTGCTCGCGCGAGACGTGCAGGCGATCCACCAAGAAGCGTCGGCAGCGGATGCCTCGAGCTTCTTCGGTCGCAAGAAGCGTCGCCAAGCCGTGCTGGCTCGGTTCGCCGACGAGCTGATCGTCGACCCGAAATCGGTGAGGCTCAAGACGCTTTCCGCGCTCACCGGCGAGATGGCCAGGACGATGGCGGAGGTCGATTCGTTACGGGAGGCGATCCGCAAGGTTCCCCTGCCGCTCATCGACTCGGGGTGGAACCCGCTTCTCGAGGCCGACGTGAAGACGTTCGACTCGCGTCTTCAGTGGATCATGTGGCTCGGCGAGTCGCTCAAGGATCGGACGGATCCGCGGATCACCGCGATCCGCGACTACTTCGCGCGAACGAGCGCCGGCGAGGCGGCGGCGGAGCTCGAGCGGCTGGTCACGACGTGGCGCGAGTTCGCGACGGCGGCAGGGATGCCGTCGACGCTGTCGACCGACTCGCTCGGTGGCCAGGCGTTCCTGCGACGCTGGTGGGATACGCGCGGCGCACGGCGACTGGACACCAGCGAGCCTGTGACACTCAACCGCTGGCTCGATTTCGTGCGCGCCCTCGAACCGCTGCGAACGTCGGGCCTGACGGCGGCCCGAGCCTCACTGCTCCGCGGCGAGATCGCCGCCGAGGACGCCGCGATCGCCTTCGACAAGGGCGTCGCGCGAGCTTCCATTGCCGAGCGCGAGGATGCTACGGCATTGGGGACATTCGACCCTCAGGCCCAGAACAACGCGATCGCGCGTTTCACCGCCTCGACGCACGCCGTGCGGGACCACCTCCCGAGGCTGATCCCTTCGGACCTCCTCTCGGCGCGCACGTTCTCGGTGAACGCAGCCGGCGGCCTGGTCGGCGGCCTGCGCAGACAGCTCGAGCGGCAGCGCGGCGGCATGAGCGTACGAGCGATGCTCGACACCTATGGCGAGCTCATCACGCAGATCATGCCGTGCACGTTGATGAGCCCGGACTCGGTCGCGCGATTCTTCCCCGCCCGCCCCGATCTCTTCGACATCGTCGTCTTCGACGAGGCGTCCCAGATCCGCGTCGCTGATGCGGTGGGTGCCATGGGGCGCGGTGCTTCGGTCATCGTGGTCGGCGACAGCAAGCAGATGCCGCCCACGAGCTTCGCCGAATCGAGCGCGTCGATCGACGAGGACGTCGAGTACACGCCCGAGACCGTGGTCGACGAGGAATCGATCCTCAGCGAGAGCGTGCAGGCGCAGGTGCCCCGAAAGTGGCTCTCCTGGCACTACCGGAGCCAGGACGAATCGCTGATCGCGTTCAGCAACCACCACTACTATGAGAACCGGCTGTCGTCGTTCCCGGCTCCGGTGGCGAGCGGCGCGAACGACGCGATCGATGGCCACGGCATTTCGTTCGTCCGCGTCAATGGTCACTTCGAGCGCTCCGGCAGGGGCAAGACCCTGCGCACGAACCGCGTCGAAGCCGAAGCGATCGTCGATGACATCCAGCGTCGGTTCTGGGCTTCGCCCGACGAGTCACCGTCGGTCGGGGTCATCACGTTCAACGCCCAGCAGCGCGACCTGATCGACAACCTGCTGCGAGACAGCGGCGACGAACGCATCATGCGGGCCCTCGATGAGCCCGACGGCCTCTTCGTGAAGAACCTCGAGAACGTGCAGGGCGACGAGCGTGACTGCATCCTGTTCTCGGTCGCCTTCAGCACCAACGACAACGGCGTGCTGCCGCTCAACTTCGGACCGCTCGGACGGGCTGGTGGTGAGCGTCGGCTCAATGTGGCCGTCACGCGCGCACGTCGCCAGGTGATCCTGTTCGCAAGCTTCGACCCCGATCAGCTTCGGGCCGAGCAGACGAGCTCAATCGGCATCAAGCACCTGAAGGCCTATCTTGAACTGGCGGCTCGCGGAGTCGAGGCGGTCACCGACGACGGCCGACGTATGCCGCGCATCGATCGTCACCGCGACGACATCGCTGCGGAGCTGCGCGCCGCCGGCTACGCCGTGCGCACCGACGTCGGGCTCTCCGAGTTCCGTGTCGATCTCAGTATCGCCGATGCCGCCAAGCCCGAGCGGCCGCTCGTCGCGGTGCTGCTCGACGGCGAGAACTGGCGGGCGCGCCAGACCGTGGCCGATCGGGACGGCCTGCCTGTCGAGGTGCTCAAGGGGCTCATGCGCTGGCCGGGAGTCGAGCGCGTCTGGTTGCCGGAGTGGCTGCACCATCGCGAACAGACGATGGAGCGACTCCAAGCGGCGGTAGTTCGGGCGCGCGAAGTTGTGGCGGCGCCCGCTCAGATCCCGCCCGCCGTGACGCCAGCGGATACCGGGCGGCCCGTGTCGCCCGATTCCGAGAGACAGCCCCAGCGAGGACGGCCGACCGACGCCAATGTGGCCCTCGTCATGCCGATACGAGCGCGCCAGATGGCTCCGACTCCCGCTCCCGCTCCCGTACGGGCTGCGACGCACCCCGATCTCACGGAATTCAGGGAATGGGTGCCGGGTCGGCTCGGCTCCATCACGACTCTCGATGAGCTGCCGCGGTCTGCCGCGGCCGATCGAGTCCGAGCGGCGATCCGTGACGCGCTCGCGGCGGAGGGGCCCATTCACCGGATCAGGCTGGCGAAGGTCGTGGCCGGAAGTTTCGGACTCGAGCGCGTCGCTCAGGCTCGAGCGGCTGCAATCCTCAGCTGCGTGCCGTCGGAGTTCAAACGTACGACCGGAGAGCGCACGTTCCTCTGGCCTCCCGACCTCGACCCGCAGACCTGGCGGGGCGTGCGCCGCGCCCAGTCCGGAGCCCCACGCGACCCCGAGTACATCTCTCTCGTCGAGATCGCGAACGCCATGCGGGCCGCAGCTGCGCTTTCGGGCGGCATGGAGGAGACCGAGCTGAAGCGCGAGGCCCTTGCGATCTTCGGCGGCAGGCGGCTCACTTCCGCGATCGATACCCGGCTGGCAGCTGGACTGCGGCACGGCCTCGAAACCGGGCGTCTCGACCGTTCGCACACTGGATACCTCGTGGACGGGCTTCGGTGACAGGCCCCCATGAGTCTCGCCTTGATTTCCTGCGCCGCAAGCACGGCAACGCCGAGGAGCGCGGAAATGCACGGCTATGGAGGCGCCTTCTCCGATTTGGCTACAGACGTCTGGAAGGGGAAGGGATCACAGCATGAGATTCGAAAATGAAGAGGAGATCAAGAAGGCGCTCGGCATCGAGTCCTGGCGGAACCTCTCGAAGGACAAGATGATCAGATTCGCGGCCATGATGCCGGCCATGGACACGGACGTGGCCCTGAAGATCATTGAGCAGTTTCCCGTGTTCAAGGATTTCGCCATGGATGCCGTGGACGCGATGGAAAATGCGCACAGTTCGACCCTCTCGGCGAACAAGCAGAGCCAGAAGCATGTGCATCGTGCTTTCCAAGAAATCAGGGCGATTCTCCGCGGCGAGCTGAGCAGGGACGATTTGAGCTGGGAGGAGAAGAAGTACCTCATCGAGCAAATCCAGGAGACCGGGCGCCTCGAGTTCCAGAAAGACAGCGAGAACAAGCAGTTCCTCGATGGCGTGCTCGGGAAGGTTCTGCTCGGAGCAGGGGCGGCGCTCGCCCTTGGAGTGGTGTTCGTCGGCGGAAAGCTGATGGCCGAAAGAGTGGACGGCGCCGAGAGTCTTCCCGAGTCTTGAGTCCCGAACGTTCAACGCGCCGAGTCGCCCAACGCCGCCCGTAGCGTGAACCGCACCTCCTCGGCGATCTGGCGCATCGCCGCCGGCACCGGCGAATCATCCCTCGGCGACCGGCCCAATCGGCTGAAGAAGTCGCCTACGCTGCTCCCACGGGCGATCGCTCGATAGGCGTCCGGAAGGGTGTCGACGTGGGCGCCGCCGTCGTGGTGGGCCAGCCACAAAACGACGTCGCGGCGCGAGGCTTCGGTCCCCCGGTTGTCGAAGATCCTCGGTATCTGCCACCAGTAGGTGAAGCCGACCCGGTGGGCTCCCAGCGGCACTTGGGAGAAGGCCGGCGCCCACGTGGCATCCGCTTCACTCGGGATCACCGTCAGGAGCGAGCCGACCGGCGCCACGCCGAGATCCTTCGCCAGCCTCACGACCCGCGTGCCGCCTGGGATCGTGCCGTCCACCCAAGGCAGTATCTGGGTCACGCCCATTCGCGTGAGCAAGCCCGTGCTCACGGTGGTGTCGTAGGCGAGCACCCGCACGGCGATGGCGAGTCGTTTCGCCTCGGCATGCACGCCCGAATCGAAGCGGTCGCAGCTCGCATCGATGAAGTCGAGCTGATCGCGGAGGTGCTCGAGGTGCTCCTCGGAGAAGGTGAGATCGGGCTTCATCCGAGCCCAGCGGCGCAGCCGCCGCAGCGCGTCCGGCGATTGCGACAGCGCCACGGACGGGTCCTTCGGGGGCGGTGCGTTCAGGGTGCGCACCTCGACATCCGCCATGCTCCGACGCTACTGGCGAGCGGCGAGGAGAAGCGCCCTCATCGCGCCGATGAGCCACCCCTCTTCGGGGGATTCTCTCCGCTTGTGCGGCACTGGCAGGATCGAGCGACCCTACCGCCCGAACGAGGACCCGCCCGTGAGCACTGCGCCCGCCCCTGCCGAGTCGCTCGGTCATCGCCGCCCCGCGGCATCCGTCATCGCCGAATGCCTGCGCGCGCAGGCGACCGTGCCGCCGAACACCGCGGTGCAGCGGTTCTTCGGGGTCTCGCCGCTCGGACGCGAGGCCGAGCCCTGGTACCTCGGCGCTCTCGGCGAGCTCGAGGTCGCGCGCCGGCTCGGCGCGCTCGGGCCCGGCTGGTACGTGCTGCACTCGGTACCGATCGGTACCGGCGCGAGCGACCTCGACCACGTCGTCATCGGCCCGGGCGGCGTGTTCACCATCAACACCAAGCACCACCGCGGGCAGCACGTCTGGGTGGCCGCGAAGCGCATCCTCGTGGCCGGGCAGCGCACCGATCACCTGCGCAACGCCCGGTACGAGGCCCGGCGCACTTCGAAGCTGCTGTCGGTCGCCGCGCGCACGCTCGTCGACGTCACCCCGATCATCGCGATCGTCGCGGCGAAGCGGACGACGGTGCGCGAGCGCCCGCACGATGTCGTCGTGCTGCGCGAGCACGAGCTCGTGCGGAGGCTGCAGCGGCATCCGGTCACGCTCTCACCCGAGCAGGTGCGGCGCCTGGCGATGGTCGCCGCGCAGCCGGCGGCCTGGCAGCGGATGCCGGAGTCCGAGACGGTCGACCACGCCGCGTTCGACCGGCTGCATACCGCGATCGGCCGCGCGCGCTGGCGTCGGCGGGGGTGGACCGCAGCGATCGTCGCCGCGGTACCCGTCGCCTTCGTCACGATGTGGTCAGCGGCTATGGCCGCGCTCCTGAACATTGCGAACGGGTAGCCCCCAAACCGCAACGGAATCCGCCCGGGGCGCACGCGTTGACCTCATCGACGGGAAGCCTCGCCGAACGGGTGCTGGCGCTCGACCAGCGGAAGCGCCCCCGCGAGACTGAGGAGCATCATGACCGACGCACGCACCCGCCTCACCGACCTGCTCGGCATCCGCCACCACCCGATCGTGCTGGGCCCGTTCGGCGGGCTGTCGTCGGTCGAGCTCACCGCGACCGTGAGCGAGCTCGGCGGCCTGGGCTCGTACGGGCTCTACGGGTACGACGCCGACCGCATCCGCGAGACGGGTGCCGCGATCAGGGCCGCGACGGGCGGCCCGTTCGCGCTCAACCTCTGGCTGCCGCTGGCGACGGATGCCGCGTTCGAGCTCGGCGCGTTCGAGCGGGCCGTGGCATCCGCTCGGCCGTTCTTCGACGAGCTCGGAGTGCCGGCGCCGGAGTCGCCGCCGGAGCGGTTCCTGCCGCCGTTCGAGGAGCAGTGGGCGGCGGTGCTCGAGGTGCGGCCCGCGGTGGCGAGCTTCGTGTTCGGTGTGCCGCCGGCGGACGTGGTCGAGAGCGCTCGGGAGCGCGGCATCCGTCTGCTGGGCACGGCGACCACGGTCGACGAGGCGGTCGCACTGCAGGCCGGCGGGGTCGATGCGATCGTCGCGACCGGTCTCGAGGCGGGCGGGCACCGCGTGGCGTTCCTGCGCGAGGCGGAGCAGGCGCTCGTCGGGTCGATCTCGCTGATCCCGCAGGTCGTCGACGCGGTCGACGTGCCCGTGATCGCGGCGGGCGGGATCGCGGACCGGCGCGGCGTCGCGGCCGCGCTCGCGCTCGGCGCGGCGGGCGTGCAGGTCGGCACGGCGTTCCTGCGCACCAGGCAGTCGGCGACGACGGATCTGCACCGCGAGACGATCGCGGCGACCGCCGCCGAGGACACGATGCTGACGCGCGTGATGAGCGGACGCCTCGCGCGCGGCGCAGAGAACCGGGCGGTGCGCGAACTGACCGCGGCCGGCGGCACCGCGCCGTTCCCGATGCAGAACTGGATCACGGGACGCTTCCGCGCCGAGGCCGTGCGCGCCGGGCGCGGCGACCTGCAGGGGCTGTGGATGGGACAGTCGGGGCGCCTCGCGGTGCGCGAGGATGCCGGCGAGGTGTTCGCGGAGTTGCTGGCCGGCGTCGGGTAGCCGCACTACCGGCCGCAGCCCTCACGAGGAGAATGGTGCGGTGGAGCATCGCGACGCGGCATCCGGGGAGGCATCGCAGGCCGAGGTCGACCAGACCGCGGTGACCGGCGACGTGTGCTGGCTCGCCGCGACCTGCACCGAGTGCGGGGCGCTCGTCGAGGGCGGCAGGTGCTGGAACTGCGGGGCGCGCCGGGCCGAGTGACGGGCGACGCTGACGCGTATCAGGACGCGGCCGAGAGTCGACCCTGCGCGCGGAACGCGTCGACGTCGCGCCGCGCCAGCTGCACGGCTTCACTCGCCAGATACGCGACCCGGCCGGCCATCGCCAGCACGCGCGCGCCGTGGTCCGCGTCGATCACCGCGACCGTCTCGGTGGGGCTGCCGAGGCAGTGCGCCAGGTCCAGCCGGATCCGCTCGGACTCGGCGAGGCGGGTCAGGGCGGCGGCGCCGATCCACCCGGGGTGGCCGGCGACTGCGTCGCGGGCGGCGTCGAGGCGGCGGTCGGCGTCCTCGATCGCGTGGTGGACGCGGTGCGGACGGTGCTCGGCCGGGGTGACGCGGGGTGCGCGCTCGCGAGCGGGTGCCGCCGCGGCATCCAGCGCCTGATGCGCCTGACGCACGCGCGCCAGGTGCGCGAGCGGGTCGGTGTTGACGCCGATCACCGGGAGATCGGCGAGCGCCGCCCGCAGCTCGGCGATCGCGTCCCCGAGTCGGCGCGAGTGCGGCTCGGGGGCCGCGCCGGCGAGGGCGCGGCGGGCGCCCTCGACGGCCGAGACCAGGTCGGCCTCCGCGCGAAGCAGGTCGATCTCGAACTCGTCCACCGCGTCGAGCAGGGCCGCGGCGCGCCGCAGCGAGGCAGCGGATGCCTCGAGCGCGTGACTCGCCTGCTCGAGCTGTCCCGCCGCCCGACGCCGTGCGGCGACGCCGACACTGTGCTCGGCGAAGGCGAGCAGCTGCTCGGCTTCGGCCGGATGGGCGGCGACCGGGGTCAGCGCCGATCGCGCGTAGCGGGCGGCGAGCCGGTCGACGATGCCGCGAGCGGCAGGGATGCGAGCGCGCAGCCGCCCGGTCTCGACGAGCACCTCGGTAAAGACGACCGGGGTGCGCCGCACGCGCGCGACGGAGTCGGCGAGCATCAGGGTCGAGTCGTCGAGCAGCTGCCCGATCGATTCGCACAGCTCGATGACCCGCGAATGGCGCACCCGCATCTCGTCGGCCGCGACAGGCTCCCACCGGTTCAGCCGGAAGGCCTCGCTGAGCCTGCCCCGCGCTTCCTCGAGCACCCCGCTCAGCCGGGACGTCGCGTCGCCCCCGAGCTCCGCCTCGGCGAACGCGAACTCCTCGGCCGCGGCCCGGATCCGCTCATCGGCGGCGAACAGCGCCGATCCGGCCCGCTTCGCCAGCTCGGCGTCGTGGACCTCGAGGTCGCGCGCACTCCGTCGGCGCCTGACCCGGAACCCGGCCATGCTCCATCGTAAGCGCGCCCGTCCGAAAGCACGCCGTGGATGAGATCAGGCCCCGGCCCGCGGCATCCGCTCGACGCCACGCCCGCCGGCTCAGCCGTCGAAGAACCCGTCGAGGATGCTGCCGATGACGAGGCCGCCGAGGATGCCGCCCATCATGTCGCCGCCGCCGCTGCTGCGACGCCCGCCGCCCCAGCCCTGACCCGGGCCGCCCCACTGGTCGTAGCCCTGCGGACGCGACGAGTCGATGTCGCGCCGCGCGAGCTGCAGCGCCTCGGCCGCGAGGTAGGCGGCGCGGCGGGCCATCGCCATCGCGTTCTCGCGGTGGTCCTCGTCGATGGTCGGGACGGTCGCCGCGGGCATGCCGAGGAAGTGGTCCAGGTCGAGGCGGATGCGCTCGGCCTCGGCGAGGCGCGTGCGGGCGTCGGCGCCGATCCAGCCGCGATGGCCGGCGATCACGTCGCGGGCGACGGCGAGCTGGCGGTCGGCGTCGTCGATCGCGTGCAGCACGTGCTCGACCGGCGGGACGGGGCGCGCCGCGCGTTCGCGAGCGGCCGCGATCGCGGCATCCAGTCCCGAATTGGCTTCGCGCAGGCGGTCGAGGTGCGTGAACGGGTCGGTGTTGACGCCGGCCGGCGGGAGCGCGGCGAGCGCCGCCTGCAGTTCGCCGATCGCCTTCGAGACGGTGGGCGACTGCGGCTCCCTGAGGGCGACGGCGATATCCCCGCGCGAGTCCTCGACGATCGCCGCGAGCGTCGACTCGGCCCGCAGCGCCTCGACCTCGAAGGTCTCGACCGCGTCGAGCAGGGTCGCCGCGCGACGCACCGACTCGACGGATGCCTCGAGCGCGAGGTTCGCCTGCTCGCGCTGCCCCGCCTCCCGTCGCCGCTCCGCGACGCCGACACCGTGCTCGGCGAACCCGAGGAGCTGCTCGGCCTCGGCCGGGTTCGCTTGCACCTGCGCGAGCGCCTCGGGCGCGTATCGCGCGGCGAGGCGGTCGACGATCTCGCGGGCGCCGGGGATGCGCTCGCGGAGGAGCGCGACATCCCCCCGCACGCCGGCGATGATCTCGGGCGCGCGCCGAGCCCGGGCCACGCGCTCCTCGAGCGCGGAGGTCTGGTCGTCGAGCACGTCCTCGGCCCACTCGCAGAGCTGCACGATGCGCGCGTTGCGCATCCGCAGCTCCTCGCGGGTGTCGGGGATGTCGTCGTGGTTGAGCTGGTTCAGCCGGAACGCCTCGCCGAGGTGCGTGCGCACCGTCGTGAGCGCCTGCCGCAGCGCCTTGGTCGAGTCGGCGCCGAGCTCGGCCTCGGCGAAGACCAGCTCATCGGAGGTCACGCGGATGCGCTCGTCGGCGGCGACCAGCGCCGACCGGGCGCGCTTGGCCAGGTCGAGGTCCTGCGCGTCGAGTTCCTGCTGCTCTTCACGCTTGCGCTTGCCCCAGAAGCCGGCCATGTGTCGATCCTATGGGCGCGGTGCTCGGAGGGCGCTGGGGGTGGGCGCGGCGCGGGCGCGCGGCGAGCGCCCCACGCGAGGCGGTGGCGCGACGGCGTCGGATGTCACGGACGCCATACGCTGACCGCATGACGACCGACACGTTCGAGACCCCGCGCCTCCGCATCCGCTGGGGCTGGTTCGTCGGATGCGTCGTGCTCGGTCTCGTGAGCATCCTCGTCGGGTTGCTCGTCGCGCCGGTCGCCGATCGCCCCGCGTACCTCGCCGGGGTCCTCGGCGCGGTGGGCACGACCTTGCTGCTCGTCGGCGTCGTGGTCTTGCTGGAGCGCCGCATCGTGGACACCGCCGTGCGGGCGGTCCGCGATGCCGCCGAAGCGGCGCGCATTCGAACGGATGACGCGGTGCGCGCGCAGGTCCGCGCCCTGGAGGATCGGCTGGCCGGCCTCTGGGCGACGACCGAGACCGCCGAGGACGCCGCCCGGAAGGAACGCGAGACCCGTCGCATGACCGACGAGTTCACCCGTCGGGTCGTGGATGAGTACGAGCGCGAGGACGGCGAGCCCTAGTCGGCGGTCCAGGGCTGCGCGCGTGCCCCGACGATGAGCGCTCCAGCGGGCCAACTTGATCCCACTTTGTGACCTTTCCTCACCTTCGGACATTCCTAGAGTGAAGGGGGGTGTGGACGTGGACGAGACCGACGGCACCGACGCCGAGCTCCTGGAGCGATTGGCGGGCGGCGACCAACGAGCGTTGGCGGTCGTGTTCGACCGGCACGCCCCGGCGGTGACGCGGTACGCGTGGGCGATCGCGCCGAGCCGGATGGATGTCGAGGAGATCGTGCAGGACACGTTCCTCACGGTCTGGCGCAAGGCGTCGGAGATCCTGATCGCCGAGGCGTCCCTGCTGCCGTGGCTCCTCGTCACGTGCCGCAACTTCGGGCTGAACGCCGTCAGGCGGGCCGCCCGCAACCGGGCCGAGCCGTTCGACGACCACGTCGCGCCCGACGGCGGCAGCGCCATCCGTCGCTATCACGACGCCGAGGCGGCCCGGGAGGACCTGCGCTGGGTCCTCGACGAGATCGAACGACTCGAACCGATCGACCGGCAGGTGTGCGAACTCTGCCTCGTCGACGGCCTGGCCTACGCCGAGGCAGCCGAACAGCTCGACCTCAGCGTCGGCGCAGTCAAGCAACGCGTGTCCCGGAGCCGGGCCCGATTGAAGAAGGCGGTGAGCCTCGATGAAGTCTGAACCTCCCACCGGAGACGAACTGACGCGCCTCCTCGTGTCGATGAAGCGCAACGTGCTCGAGCGGGCCGCGCAGGAGCCGGCGCCCGCGCGGCGGATGTCGACGCGCCGCCTCCTCGGGTTCGGCCTCGGCGTGGCCGCGCTGCTCGGCGTCGGAGCGGGGGCCGCCGTCGCGCTGATGCTGTCCGCTCCGCAGGAGGACTCCGCCTCCGTCGCGCCCAGCACTGCGAGCAGCACGCCGAGCACCGAGCCGACGACCGGATACTCGACCAGCCCGCCGAGCGCACCGCCGACCGTGCCGACGCCGCCGGATCCCCCGGCGACGGTGCAGCCCGCGTCGCGCTACGGCCTCGACTGCGGCACGCTGGTCGACCCCGCCCTCGTGTCGCGCATCTTCACGACCGAGGTCGCCGCGATCGACCCGATCAGGTCCGAGTCCGGCGTCGGGGTCGCGATCCCGCGACGCGCCGCGATCCTCGCCGTCGGCGGCACCGCGTGCGAGTGGTCGAACGGCGTGCCCATGAACGACCAGTACGGTGTCGAGCCCGATTACGTGGGCGTCACGATCTCGATCGTCCCCCGCGCCGCCGCCGGGTGGAGCGAGCGCGCCATCCAGCACGGGATGCCCGCGGAGCAGCGCGCGTGCGACGGCGGATGGTGCTCGGCGAGCTCGGCCGTCGGCGACGCCTGGGTCGACCTCTCCGCGTACGGCGGCGCGAACCTCGCCGGTGACCCGTCGGCGTGGCCGTCGCTCGTCGATGCCGTCGTCGGAGCGGTGAACGCGGCCGGCCCGGCCGCCGCGCCCGCCATGCCGGAACGGTCGACCGTGCCGACGCCCGACGAGTGCGACGCGATCATCCCGGTCGGCGACGTGCGGTCGATCACAGCGACCCCCGACGCGCAGGTGATGATCGAGGCCGGCGGATGGAGCGAGTGGGCCGAGGCCAGGCTCATCGCCGATGCCTGGGGCTGCGGCTGGGGCGTCGACGACCTCGGCCAGGCGGCGAGGGTCGACTGGATCCACGAGGGGCGCTGGGCGTACCTGCGGATGCTCGAGGCCGGCACGTCGACGCCGATCGAGCTCGCCGGGCTCGCCCCGGGCGACGTGGCATCCGTTCGCTGCGACAGCCGGTTCGGCACGACCTGCGCCGTCGACCTCGCGGTCGGACGCGACTGGGTCGACGTGAGCGCGAACGACCGCGCGACGGCGGTCGCGCTCGCCGAAGCACTGCTGGCTCGGCGCTCGGGCTGACGCCGAGCAGGGAGCCGTCGAACCCCGCACCACCAGGGTCGCGGGGTTCGACGGTGTGTCGGATCTCAGACGGTGCCCTCGGGCGGCCAGACGCCGATGATGAGGCCCATCACGACCGCGGTCACCAGCTCGTGCCCGATGTTCATGGTGGTGAGCGCCGACGGACGCCCCTCGAACGCGTCGTGGGTGATGAACCGCGCGGCGGTGAATCCCGCCCACAGGATGAAGGCCGTGAACATCGCGGCCACCAGGTAGCTGCCGCCGTAGAAATGCCACGCGATCGTGGCCGCGCCCGCGAGCACCCACGCGGTGATGAAGCTCACGATCACCGTCACGACGATCGGCCCGACCGCGCTCGACCCCGGGCGGTCCATGTCGACGTTCGCGAGCTTCGCCCAGCGCGTGCCGAACACCTTCGGCGTGTACCAGATCGTACCGACGACCATGCTCGACAGCGTCGCCAGCAGCACCGCCCAGTAGTTGATCTCGGGAACCGTCATCTCCGCCTCCTCGCCGCCGGCCTCCCCGCCCGTGACGGGCGGGGGCCGCTGGTCGTGAGCGTACTCCTCGGCCCGGGCGCGGGGCAGGCAGCGCGCAGCATTCGTCGACGGATGCCGCGGCGCGCGGCTGCCGCGCGGCATCCGCCCTAGGCTCTCGTCAGGGGTGGCCGATGACCAGACGCATGCCGAAGTCGCTGTACGAGCGCGAGCTGCGACGCCTGCAGGCGCAGCTCGTCGACATGCAGGCGTGGGTGCAGCAGTCCGGCGCGAGGCTCGTCGTGATCTTCGAGGGCCGGGATGCCGCGGGCAAGGGCTCGACGATCAAGCGCGTCAGCGAGTACCTCAACCCGCGCGTCACGCGCATCGTCGCGCTGCCCACGCCGAGCGCCCGCGACAAGACGCGCTGGTACTTCCAGCGGTACGTGCCGCACCTGCCCGCCGCGGGCGAGATCGTGCTCATGGACCGCTCCTGGTACAACCGCGCGGGCGTCGAACGGGTCATGGGGTACTGCACGAACGAGGAGTACCACCGGTTCCTGCACCAGGCGCCGATCTTCGAGCGGATGCTCGTCGAGGACGGGATCATCCTGCTGAAGTACTGGTTCAGCGTGTCCGACGTGGTGCAGGAGGAGCGCTTCCGCTCGCGCCTCGAGGACCCCATGCGGCGCTGGAAGCTGAGCCCCAACGACGTGATGTCGATCACGAAGTGGGAGGACTACTCGCGCGCGAAGGACACCATGTTCGTGCACACCGACATCGCCGAGGCGCCCTGGTACGAGGTCGAGAGCGACGATAAGCGCGCCTCGCGGATCAACATGATCTCGCACCTGCTGTCGAAGATCCCGTGGGAGCCGGTCGAGTGGGAGCGGATCGTGATCCCGCCGCGCCCGCCCGCCGGCGGGTACGAGCGGCCGCCGCGGTCGTGGACCAACTCGGTTCCGGATGTCGCGGCCGAGCTCGTGCGGCGGCACGCCGCCGGCGGGGACTGACGCCGCACCGCCGCGGCCCTCCGCGCCGCTGGCCCGGCCCCCGTCGCCCTCCACGCCGCTGCCCCCGCCCCCGTCGCCCTCCGCACCGCTGCCCCCGCCCCCGTCGCCCTCCACGTCGCTGCCCCCGCCCCCGCCTCCGGGCCCCTCTCCAGCCTCCGCCCCCGACCGAGTCGCCGGAAACCGCGCTTCCCGGCCGCGGGTGGCGCGGTTTTCGGCGACTCGGGAACAACGGGGACGCGGGGCGCCCGTGATGTCGGACGGCCTCCGTACGTTCGGACCATGACGGCTCCGGTGCCCTTCGAGATCCACGTCGACGACGAGGTCCTGCGCGACCTGCGCGAGCGGCTCGCTCGCACGCGACTGCTCGGCGACTCGCCGCGGCGACCGCCGTCCGGCATGACCGCGGCGTACCTCCGCGAGCTCGTCGACACCTGGATCGACTGGGACTGGCGCGCCCGAGAGGCGTGGCTGAACCGGCATCCGCAGTTCATCGCGCCCGTCGGCGACGCGAACGTGCACTTCGTGCACCAGCGCGCCGAGCGACCCGACGCGCCCGCGCTGCTCGTCATGCACGGCTGGCCGCACACGTTCGCCCTGCAGCTCGACTTCGCCGATCGGCTCCGCGACGTGCACGTCGTGGTCGCCAGCCTGCCCGGCTTCGCGTTCTCGTCCCCCTACGCCGACGGGCCCATGACCGAGCACCGCCTCGCGTCCACCATGCACCGGCTCATGACCGAGGTGCTCGGCTACGAGCGGTACGTCACCTACGGCGAGGATGTCACCGCGAACGTCAGCGACCTCATCGCCGCGAGCTACCCCGAGCAGGTCGCGGGCATCGTCGCGACGCATGCGCACTTCCCCACCGGAGCCGAGCGCGAGGCGCTCACCGACCCCGCCGAGGCGGCGTTCTTCGCCGCCCTCGCCGAGAAGCACGGCACGGACGGCGCCTACGGCCACGTACAGGCGACGCGCCCCGACACGCTCGCGGTCGCGCTCGACGACTCGCCCGCGGGCCTCCTCGCCTGGATCGCGGAGAAGCTCGTGGAGTGGAGCGACACGCCCCCCGGCGACCCGAGGGCCGTGGAACGGCGCATCTCGCGCGACCGGATCCTGACCGAGGCGATGATCTACTGGGTCACCCGGTCGATCCAGTCGTCGTTCCGCCCCTACTACGAGGGCGCCGACACGCCCGATCCGATCCCGCCGACCGACGTCCCTGCCGCGGTGTGGATCCAGCGGCACGAGGGCGACTACCCCGAGTCGCTCGCCCGCGCCCACTACCGCGACCTGCGGTGGTTCGACCGGCTCGACGAGGGCGGCCACTTCGCGGCGGCCGAAGTGCCGGAGGAACTCGCCGACCGGATGCGGCGCTTCCTCGCCATGCTCGACTGATCGCCACGGCCGCCGCATCCGCGTTGTCAACCGCCTGCCGCCCCACCGGGGGCCCGTGCGAGCGTGGAGGAAACGGAAGGTGACACCGTGACCGACATCTCGACGGGCTCCCAGGACCCGGGCGACAACAAGGACGCCGACCGCGACCGCATCCCCATGACGCAGGTGAATGACGACGAGGTCGCCAAGCACCGCACGACGACGGATGACGCGCCCTCCGGCGAGGGCAGCGGAATCGGCGGCGAGCCGACGCGTCTACCCGCCGACAACGAGGAATCCTGACCGATTCGAGTCCCGCTCCTGCGGTGGAGCCCGTCAGACGAGCGGGCTCCATCGCACGAACGGCACTCCAGCGGGTCGCCGTCCGCTCGGCGGAGCGAGGCGCCGCGAGCGAATGAGGGGGATGGGCATCCGCCGGATGCCCATCCCCCTCTGTCAGCCACGAGGCCGTCGAACGCCGCCGGCTCAGTCGCCCTTCACGTTCACGATCTGCCGCAGCGTGTGCCGCACCGACACGAGCGACGCGGCATCTGCCATCACCTGGTCGATGGGCTTGTACGCGGCAGGGATCTCGTCGATGAACGCGTCGGTGTCGCGGAACTCGATGCCGGCCATCGCCTCCCGCAGCTGCTCGTGCGTGAACGTCGCCCGCGCCTTCGTCCGCGAGAAGTGCCGGCCCGCGCCGTGCGGCGACGAGTTCAGCGACATCGGATGCCCGAGCCCCTCGACCACGTACGACGCCGTGCCCATCGAACCGGGAATGAGGCCCGGCCGACCGGCGTCGGCCTTGATGGCGCCCTTCCGCGACACCCACACCCGCTTGCCGAAGTGCTCCTCGCTCTCGGTGAAGTTGTGGTGGCAGTTGATCCGCTCCCGCTCCTCCACCGGCGCGCCGACCCACTCCGAGACCTGGCGGATGACCCGGTCCATCATCTCCTCGCGGTTGAGCAGCGCGAAGTGCTGCGCCCACCGCAGCTCGGCGATGTACCGCGTGAACTCCGGCGTGCCCTCGACGAGGTAGGCGAGGTCGCGGTCGGGCAGTTCGATCCACCACTTCCGGGCGAGCGCCTGCGCGACCCGGATGTGGTGCTGCGCGATCTTGTTGCCGACACCCCGGCTTCCGGAGTGCAGGAACAGCCATACGGCATCCGTCTCGTCGAGGGACACCTCGATGAAGTGGTTGCCGCTGCCGAGCGACCCGAGCTGCTGCCGCCAGTTGCCGGCGTACCGCGCCGGGTCGAACCCCTTCGCCTCGGCGAGCTCCTCGAGCTCGGCGATCCGGGGCTCGGCGGTCGCGACGACCTTGCGGTTCGCCGTGCCCGCCGACAGCGGGATGGCGCGCTCGATCTGCTCCCGCACGACCTTCCGGTCGGTGGGCAGGTCGGATGCGGCGAACTGCGTCTTCACGGCGATCATGCCGCACCCGATGTCGACGCCGACCGCCGCGGGCATGATGGCGCCGAGCGTCGGGATGACGGACCCCACCGTGGCGCCGAGGCCCAGGTGCGCGTCGGGCATCAGCGCGAGGTGGGGGTAGATGAACGGCATCGTCGACGAGGTGCGGGCCTGCTCGACGGTCTTCTCGTCGATCAGGCTCGCCCACGACACGAGCCGTGCGGAGAGCTTCTCCATGTTCCTTTCCTGTCTGGTTGCATTGCGATCGGTTTCGGATCGCGGAGCCCGGGGGCTCCCGTCGCGCGCAGACGGAGAGAAGAAACCCCGGGCCTCGGATGGCACGGGGGTGACGGATTCGCAGTCGAAGCTGCGGCGGCGTCAGCGTGCCGGATCGAGCACCTGCTCGACATCGCGAAGCAGGACCTGCTTCGCGGGGTCGATGAAGGACTGGCGATTCGTGCGCTGCAGATACACGGCTCGTCCTTCCTCGTGCAGGTCTCCGGGATCGCTGCGCTCGAGTGCGCAGCCGTGGAACACTAGCGGCCGTCGGGCGCGGTGGTCAATGGTCCGCCGGGAGATCCTCGAGCTCACTCGCCGAGCGCGCGGCGGGCCACCCGGTACTTCTCGACCAGGCGCAGCTGCGTGTCGTAGTCGAGCCGGCGGAGCCGCCATCGCGCGGTGTTGTCGTCGATGTCGGCGAGCTTCACGCGCCGGGCGACCTCGTGGGCGCGGAGTCGGGCGTAGTACTCGTCCTCGGCGACCTCCGGGGTCCGCGTCAGCAGGCGCACGACCTCGATGACGTCGGGTCGCACGCCGGCCTCGAAGAGCTCTTCGGCCGTGAGGTCGGTGTCCTCGAGCACGTCGTGCAGCCAGGCGGCGGCCGCCTCGACGGGGTGCGTCGCGAGGTCGAACCGCTCGGCGATGCGGCCGGGGTGGTCGATGTACGGGGCGCCCGACCGGTCGAGCTGGCCGCGGTGCGCCGCGAACGCGATGCCGCGCGCGAGCGCGACCTGCTCGACGGCGTCGGTTCCGCCGAGGGCGGGCGGCGCGACCGCCGGTGCGGTGTCCACCGGGTGCGGTCCGGCATCGGATGCCGCGGGCCCGGCCAGCACGAACGTCGAACGTCGCGATTCGAGCACCATCGCCTCGAGCTCCTCCGTCACGGGGTCCACCTCCTCTTCGGCCGGCGACGGCGCGCGTCCCTCGCCCACGACCTCGTCGCTCACGACCTCGACCTCGGCCTCGGCTGACGTGTCCATCCGGTCCTCCTCGTGTGCGGCATCCGCCTCGGCCTCGGCGATCGGATCGCGCCCGCGGACCGGGCGCACGAACTCGAGCTCCGCCTCGAGTTCGCCGAGTTCGCGCTCGTCGAGTTCGAGCAGCGATCGGCCGCCCTCGGTGCTCTGCCGGTCGAACCACTCGTGGCCGACCTCGGTGAGGCGGGCCCCGTCGCTCGTCGTGAAGTAGCGGCGGCGCGTGCCATCCGTCACCGCGACGATGACCGCGTCGAACTCGCCGCTCGGCTCGAGGCTGCTGAGGAAGTAGCGGCGCCGGTCGACGGCCGACGCGCGCGGCGGCACGGCGGGCACCTCGATCGGCTGCGCGTGCGCGCCGGATCGCGTGTCGGCCGGAGGTGCGACGGGCAGGAGCGAGGCGAGCGACCGCCCGGCGTCGGCGGACGGCGCGGCACCCGGCACGGACGCGCCGGACCTCGGCGCGAGGTCGTCGTCGTCGGCGGGGGCGTTCAACCGGACTCCAGGGGCGTGCGGGCGGTGCGGGGGTCGGCGCTCGGAGTGGGCGCTCGGGGCGGGGTGCTGGCGGTGCAGGGGTGTCGAGTGTGCGGGGTGGGTTCCCCGCACGAGCGATGCTACGACCTCGACCCGCGATCGGCGCCCATTCGACCGCGATTTCGACAAGACGGGGGCTGGTGGTCGGGACGGATGCGCGGTTCTCGTCCCGAGCAGCCTCCGTCGTCCTGCGACGACCGTCGCGACGGCCGCCGGGCTACGGCCGACCCGGCTCCTCGGGGCGCGCCTTCTCGAGGCGCGCCTCCTCGAGGCGCACCGAGTCGCGGCCCCACCACGTCGTGACGTCGACCTTGTGGTTCTCGGAGTCGGCGAGCGTCCACCACTCGGGGGCGAAGGAGTCGTCGGCGATCCGGCCGCCCGCGGCGAGCGCCGCCGCGATCCGCGCGTGCACCTGGTCGTGCGGCACGCAGACGTCGACGTGCATGCGTCCGCGCCCCGGACCGACGGTCTCGGCCGGCTGCAGGAAGACCGACGAGCTGCGGCGCAGCGGGTCGACGAGGTGCGACTCGTTCGGTCGCACGTACCCCAGGACGGCCTGCCAGAACGGCGTCACGTCGGCCGACTCGGGCGACGCGACCGCGGTCTGCACGACCTGCAGCGCGGCGGCATCCGCCCGCATGCCGTGCTCGCGAGCGATCGCCGAGATGCGCCGCGCGAGCTCGAGGTCGCGGGTGCTGAGGTTCCGGATGTCGCGGCTGATGAGCTTCACGGCGACGCCCTCATGCCGGAGGTCGATGTCGGGCTCGTGCCGGGCGACCTCGTCGATCGACGTGACGGCGACCACGAAGCGGGCACCGGCCGCGTACGACGCCGCGCGGAAGAAGGCGTGCGCACCCCAGTAGAGGACGCGCCAGTCGTCGATCCCGTCGGCGTCGTGGAACTGCTGCGGCGTGATCGGGTCGGGCGTGACATCCATGCGGGTCATGTTGGCGGCAGCCGGCGACCTGCGGCAACCCGGGCGTGCTCCCGCGCGCCCGCCGCACCGCGGCGGCCGCGCCCCGCGTTCGCGACTACGCCTTCCGACTCCGGGCGCCCTGGCGGATCAGGCCGATGATCAGCGTGCCGACGAACAGCACGATGCCGATGATGGCCAGCCACAGCAGCCCCTCGAAGACGAAGCCCACGATCGACAGGATCGCCCACACGACGAGCAGGATGACGATCGCGGTCCACATACCCCTCAGGGTAGCCGCGGGCACCGTGCGGCCGAGGGCCGAACGTCCCGCCCGCCGCCGTCACTCCTCATCCGCGCGAGCCTGCGTCGCGTCCGACGAGGCCGCACCGTGCCAGTGCCCGGACCGTTCGTCGGCCCACGGCCCGGGTTCCTCCGCATCCCGACGCTCGTCGTCTGGCGCGGCGGGCTCGCGTCCGTCGGGCTCCCGTCCGGCGGTCTCGCGCTCCCCGGCGCCGCCCTCGTCGTCCCACGCCTCGACCGGTGCGTCATCGGCGGGTTTCCGCTCGTCGGTCATCGCGACCTCCCCATCCGTGCGACGACACGGTACGCGCGCTCGGTCGCGTGCACCATGGCCCAAGGGCCCGCGGGCCCTCGCGTCACCTCGTGAGGTACGCGCGCTGCTCGACGAGCGGGCAGGCGAACGGGTCGCGCTCGCCGAGCCCGACGCGGTTGATGTAGCGGAGGACGATCCCGTAGCTCTGCCACAGCCCGGTGACGGTGTACGGCACGCCCCGCTCGTCGCAGTACCCCGCGATCATGGGGGCGGCGCGTCGCTGGTGCGGACGCGGCATCGACGGGAACAGGTGGTGCTCGATCTGGTAGTTGAGGCCGCCCATCGCGAAGTCGAGCACCCGGTTGCCGCGGATGTTGCGGCTCATCAGCACCTGGCGGCGGAGGAAGTCGAGCCGTGCGCCCTTCGGCACGAGCGGCATCCCCTTGTGGTTGGGGGCGAACGACATGCCCATGTAGACCCCGAACAGCCCGAGCTGCAGGCCGAGGAACGCCGCCGCGACACCCGGCGACAGGACGAGGAACACGAGCGTGACGAATCCGGTGATCCGGATGGCGAGGAACGCGATCTCGACCGGCCGACGGGCCACGTGCTCACGCGCGAACACGCGACGCACGCTCGAGGCGTGCAGCGAGAGGCCCTCGAGCAGCAGGATGGGGAAGAAGAACGCGCCCTGGTGCGCCATGACCCAGCGCACGAGCGGCGTGCGGGCCTTTGCGGCGCGATCGGGGGTGACGGCGATGACCGGGAGGTCGATGTCGGGGTCGGCGTCGATCTGGTTCGGGTTGGCGTGATGGCGGGTGTGCTTGTGCTGCCACCAGCCGTAGCTCATGCCGACGAAGAGGTCGCCGAGGATGATGCTGATCCAGTCGTTCCACCGGCCAGAGCGGAAGATCTGCCGGTGCGCGGCGTCGTGGCCGAGGAAGGCGATCTGGGTGAACAGCACGGCGAATCCGACGGCGGTGAACAGCTGCCACCACGTGTCGCCGATCCAGATGAAGGCGAGGACGGCGGCGGCGACGGCGACGGGGACGGCGATGAGCTTCGTCCAGTAGTAGCCGTAGCGGCGCCGCATCAGCCCGGAGGACTTGACCATGCGGGCCAGGTCCGTGAAGTCGCCGTTCGACGCGGAACGCGTCGCGACGGTGGTGATGATCTCGGTCATGATCGACCTGCTTCCCCGCACGACCTCGTGCACCGGCGGCCCTCGTTCTCACCGGACGGCGTGGAGGGAACCGCTTGTTCCGGACGCTACGCCCGGGTCCCCCGGAGCCCGCTGAGAAGTCGCAGGATTCTCAGCAACACTCAGCAAGCGACGCGGCGGCGAAGCTGTGAGGCCCTACATGTCGCGGGTCTACGCTCCGGACATGAGTACCGCACACCACCCGCCGCGACCGATGGTCGCCGGCAGGAGCCCGGCCGATGACGACCAGCTCCGTTTCGACCGATTCTGGGTCGCCTACACCGCATCCGCCGGATCCACCGACCGCTGGATGACCAGCGTCGCCGCCGCATGGGGCCGCACGGCCCCCGGCGCCTCCGCATCGGCAGTCCGATGACCGCCGCATCGGCGGCGCCCGAGGACTTCGAGCCGTTCGCCGTCGATCACATCCTCGTCAACGACCTCCCCGCATCGCTCGGCACCGTCGAGGCGCCGGAGCGGTACACCGTGACGGCGGTCTTCACCCGCCGGCCGCTGCAACCCGAGCTCGACCTGCTCGGGGCACGCGAGGTCGACGACCGGCTCACCGAGGCCGGCTACCCGAAGGTCTCGCTGCGGACCGCCGACCGGCGCCTGCTCATCGACAACACCAACCTCGCCGAGCTGCGCGACGGCCTCGCGCACCTCATCGGCCAGATCCTCGACCAGATCGGCGCGAGCGTGGCCACGACCCGGTCCACCCAGGCGCGGGACGCCGCCGAGCTCGCCGCTCGCGCCGCGGAACGCGCGCACCAGGTGATGACCGAGGTCGAGCAGGTCGACTTCTCGCCGGATCGCCCCTCGGCCTACCGCTGATCCGGACTCGCGCCCGCCCCTCGCGGCGGGCGGGCGTCAGGCGCGCGCGGGGGCGCCCTTCAGCTCGGAGTAGCGCTGCGCGTGCACCTGCGCGACGTCGATCGACCCCGTGAGCAGGGCCTCCGCGCACTCGCGTGCCGCCTCGTCGAGTTCGACCTCGCGGTGCCGTCCTTCCGTGGTGGCCTGCAGGGCGCGCTTCAGGCGGTCCCGGTCCTCGTAGATCATGGTCTCCTCTTCTCGGTCCTCGGAGCGATCATGACGCCGTCGTCAACCGGTGACACGAGAACATACCGCCCCCGGGCGCGGCACGCCAAGGGCGCGTCCGGCCGGGGGCGATCCGCCGCCCCCGACCGGCGCCGTCAGGCCGCGAGCCGCTCCGCGCGCGCGAGGTTCGCGACGAGCTCGTCGCGGGTCTGCGGCACCACGTACGCGGGCTGGTCGCGCTCGACGCGCCAGCTCTCGGCGAGCGGACCGACGTTCACGGTGTCGAAGCCGAAGCGGTCGTAGAGCTCCGTCACGAACGCGACGGCGTCGTCGTGGTCGCTCGCCGTGGCGAGGGCGCGGCGTCCGGGCGTCCCGACGGGGGCGCCGTCCGTCGTGATGTCCTTCGCCATGATGTGGTTGAACCCCTTCGCGACCCGGCTGGTCGGCAGGTGTTCCTGCAGCAGGCCGGACACCGTGGCGCGGCCCTCGTCGATCGCGGCGATGCGCCCGTCGCGCTCCCAGTAGTAGTTGTTCGTGTCGATCACGATCTTGCCGGCGAGCGGCTCGACGGGGATGTCGCGGTACGCCCTGAGCGGCACGGTCACGACGACCACGTCCCCCGCCGCACCGGCCTCCTCGGCGGTCGCCGCCCGCGCGCGGGGCCCGAGCTCCGCGACGAGGGCCGCGAGCGTCTCCGGCCCGCGCGAGTTCGCGATCACGACGTCGTATCCGTTCGCCACGGCCGCACGCGCGACCTGGCTGCCGATGTTGCCTGCTCCGATGATTCCGAGTGTGGTCATGGTGTGAGCCAACGGATGCCGCGGCCGGGCTCTTCCCGATCCTCCCCGATCCGGTCCGATCCTCAGCCGCCGTACAGGCGAGGAACGCGCTGACGGATGCCGCGATGAGGACCCGCGGCATCCGCTCGCTCACCGCACGACGTTGAAGACCTGCTTCACGACGCCGTTCGAGTACGCCTCGTGCTCGACGAGCTGCAGCCGGCCCTGCTCGCGGCCGTTGAACAGGCGCTTGCCCTCGCCGAGCGCGACGGGGAACACGAGCAGGTGGTAGCGGTCGACGAGGCCCGCCTCGGCGAGGCCCTGCGCGAGCGTGGGGCTCGCATGCACGAGGATCGTGCCCTCGCCGTCGCCGCGCTTGAGCTCGGCGACCTCGTCGAGCGAGCGCAGCACGGTCGTGTTGTTCCACTCCGGGTCGGTGAGGGTCGACGAGACGACGTATTTCGGCATCGCGTTGTACTCGGCGAACTCGTCCATCTTCGGCCAGACGGGCGCGAACTCGTCGTAGCTGACCCGGCCGAGGAGCATCGCTCCCGCCTCGCCCTGCTCGCGGCCCTTGATCTCGTACGCCTCCTCGACGAAGGGCACCTCCCTGAAGGTCCACCCGGCGCGCGGGTGGTCTCCGCCGCCGGGCGAGTCGACGATGCCGTCGAGGGTGATGAACTCGGTGACGATGAGGGTGCGCATGGTGGTCTCCAGTCGGGATCGGTTCGGGGCGGTCCGTCCGCCCCTCATCATGGACGTCGAACGGCATCCGGCGCGATCGACATGACGTCCTCGGAGAATCGCCCGGCCGCTCAGCGCTCCGGAGCGCGAACGCCGGCCTCGGGACCGCGTCGCGGGGGCACTGGCACTCGGCCACCCGCGGGCGACTCATCCGCCTCCTGCGCGGCGGCGTGCTCCTCGACGCCCGAACCGCCGACGGGCTGCGCCCGCCGGCGCGTGACCAGGTACGAACCGGCGAGGACGAGCCCGAATCCGGCGATCGTCCACACGGTCACCCGCTCGCCGAGCACGAGGACTCCGGCGAGGATGGCGACCGCCGGATTGACGTACGTGATCGCGGTGGCCTTCACCGGCCCGATCTCGCCGATGAGCGCCACCATCAGCAGGAACGCGAGGGCGCTGCAGACGACGGCGAGCACGACGATCGAGACGACCACCGACGTCGACGGCCACGCGGAGGGCCAGGCGCCCGTGAGCAGCACGAACGGGACGTAGACCACCGCGGTGGCGGCGAGCGACACGGCGACCACGCCGACGCCGGGCAGATCCGACATCCAGCGCGCGAGGATCGCGGGCCCGAGCGCGTACCCGACGACGACCACCGCCATCTCGGCGACCGCGATGAAATCGGACCCCGCGATGTCGAGCCCGACCAGGGCGGCGACGCCCAGCATGCCGAGCACGATGCCGAGCCAGTTGAGCCGCGTGAGCCGTTCCGGCCGGCCCATCAGGAAGGCGATGCCGACGCCCGCGAGCGGAACCGTCGCGAGCAGGAGCCCGGCGGTCGAGCTCGGGAGGCGTTGCTCGGCGGAGCTCAGGAAGTACCACGGCAGCACGATCTCGACGAGCGTGTACGCCGCCATGGGCTTCCACCGCCGCACCACCATCCACACCTCGCGGCGGAAGAACGCCAGCGGCATGAGCAGGAGGGCCGCCAGCGCCGACCGGCCGAGCACCACCATGGCGGGCTCGAGCTCGCTCACCGCGACCTTGATGAACAGGTACGGGATGCCCCAGGCGACGCCGAGCGCGACGAACAGGAGCAGTCCACGACGAGTCATCCGCCCAGTCTGGTGCGAGCCGCCGTCATGCCACCACCGTCGAAGCTGCCACTGAACGTGCCGGAACCGCCTCGGCCGCGAGCCGCCCGTCGCGGCGCTACCCTGACCGCATGCCAGCGACCGCTGCCGACCTCATCGCCGACCTGCGGGCCGCGGCCCGCCCCGACGAGCATCCCCAGAAGCACTACCACGGCGACGGGCCCGTGCTCGGGGTGCGCATGGGCGAGCTGTTCGACGTCGCGAAGCGGTACGCCGACCTGCCGGTCGACGAGCTCGAGCGGCTGCTCGACGAGGACCCCTACGAGCTGCGCCTGGCGGCGTTCTGCGTGATGGACTTCGCGGTGCGGGGCCGCCCCGACGACGACGTGCGACGCGAACGCTACGGGCTCTACCTGCGCAGGCACGACCGCATCGACACGTGGGACATGGTCGACCGTGCGGCACCGCGCGTCGTCGGCGAGCACCTGCTGGCCAGGCCCCGCGATCCGCTGTTCGAACTCGCCGCGTCATCCGACCCGCTGCGTCGCCGCACGGCGATGACCGCACCGCTCGCGTTCGTGCGGAGCGGCGACGAGGCCGCGCGCGCCGACCTCTTCCGGCTCGCCGAACGACTGCTCGGCGATCCCGACCCGGTGGTCGCCAAGCCCGTCGGCATCGCGTTGCGGCACGTCGGCGCGGTCGACCACGGGGCACTCGTCGCCTTCCTCGAGGCGAACGGCGAGCGGATGTCGCCGCCGCTGCGTCGCGCGGCGGTCGAGAAGCTGCCGCCCGGCACGCGGCATCCGTTCGGCACCGCCTAGGCGGGAGACGCGAATCGGGGGGGGGGGGGGGGGAACCCCCCCCCCAGGGCAACACCCTCCCCTTTTTCCCCCATTCCCGCCACCCAACACCCCCCCATCTTTACC
>NZ_JBBBDX010000009.1:80035-129458 GCF_037199545.1 Agromyces sp. CCNWLW213
AAGAAACCCTCCACCCGCACCCGCACCCCCGCTTGGAACCCGCGGGGGAGAAAAACCCCCCCCCCCCCTCCCCCCCCCCCCCCCCCCCCCCCCCCCGACATCCGTTCGGCTGCGCCCGGCGTCAGGCCGCGAGCAGCTCCAGCGTGTCGATCACGCGGTTCGAGAAGCCCCACTCGTTGTCGTACCAGGCCACGACCTTGACGTGCCTGCCGTCGACGCGGGTGAGGTCGGCGTCGAAGATCGCCGAGTGCGGGTTGCCGACGATGTCGCTCGAGACGAGCGGCTCCTCGGAGTACTCGAGCACGCCTGCGAGCTCGCCCTCGGCGGCCGCGCGGTAGGCGGCGAGCACCTGCTCGCGCGTGACCTCCTTCGACACGGTCGCGTTGAGCTCGACGATCGAGCCGACCGGCACGGGCACGCGCATCGAGTCGCCGTTGAGCTTGCCGTCGAGCTTCGGCAGCACGAGGCCGATCGCCTTCGCGGCGCCCGTCGACGACGGCACGATGTTCTCCGCGGCGGCGCGGGCTCGGCGCGCGTCGGCGTGGGGCGCGTCCTGCAGGTTCTGGTCCTGCGTGTACGCGTGGATGGTGGTCATGAATCCGTGCTCGATGCCGGCGAGGTCGTCGAGCACCTTCGCGAGCGGCGCGAGCGCGTTCGTCGTGCAGGACGCGTTCGAGATCACGGTGTGGGCGGATGCGTCGTACGCGTCGGTGTTGACGCCGTAGGCGAGCGTGACGTCCGCGCCCTTCGACGGGGCGCTGACGAGGACCTTCTTCGCGCCCGCGGCGAGGTGCGCGCGCGCCGCCTCGGCGTCGGTGAAGCGGCCGGTCGACTCGAGCACGATGTCGACGTCGAGCTCGGCCCAGGGGAGCTTCGCCGGGTCGCGCTCGGCGAGCACCGTCACGCGGTGGCCGTCGATGACGAGCACGTCGCCGTCGACCTCGACCGAGCGGCCGAAGCGGCCGCCGACCGTGTCGTACTTGAGCAGCCGGGCGAGGGCCGCGGGGTCGGTGAGGTCGTTGACGGCCACGACCTCCAGGTTCGAGTCGCGCTCCAGGAGGGCGCGCAGGGTGTTGCGGCCGATGCGTCCGAAGCCGTTGACGGCGATGCGGGTCATTGCGGGGTGTTCCTTTCTCATCCGGAGACGTCCGGACCTCCCACCCTGGTCGGCGGCGGGGCGGCGCGGCAGTGGCTTGCAGGACAGCGTGCGAAAGGATCTCGCCAATCATGAAGCGGACAGCCGACGCACCGGGCGTGGAAAGGCGACTCGGAGGCGAGCTTCAGGCAGGTTGGGAAGGATGTCCCGCATGCGTCCCCTCCGACCCGCCCCCGTACTGCTCGTCGCGTACGTCGGCCTGGTGCTGTGGGCGACCCTCGGCCCGGTGCCCTGGGCCGGCCACGGCTACCAGGCGCCCGACGGCGTGCTCGACTGGCGGATCTGGCTCGACGCCGACACGTGGACCATGGGCACGCGCACCGAGTTCGTGCTCAACGTGCTCATGTTCGTCCCGCTCGGCGCGCTGCTCGCGCTCACGCTGCGGCGAGCGCCGCTGCTCGTCGTGACGGGTGTCGCGGTCGCCCTCGGCGTGGTCATCGAGCTCGCGCAGATCTCGATGGTGGACCGCATCTCCGACCCGCGCGACGTGGTCGCGAACGCCGGCGGTGCGTTCGTGGGCGTCCTCATCGCCCGCGGCATCGCGGCGATCGCAGGCCTGTCGTCGCAGACGCCCGCGCCGGCGCGGGCACGAGCGCAGCGCACCTCCTAGCCGCGAGGCTCAGGCCGCGAACGTGTGCCGGTACTCGCTCGGCGACGTGCCCAGGATGCGCTGGAAGTGCAGCCGCAGGTTGGCGCCCGTTCCGAGCCCCGCCTCGGCGGCGATCTGCTCGACGCCGAGGTCGGTGCGCTCGAGCAGCTCGCGCGCGAGGTCGATGCGCGCCCGCAGGATCCACTGCATGGGCGTGTAGCCGGTGTCGTCCACGAACCGGCGCGAGAACGTGCGCGGCGAGACGGTCGCGTTGCGCGCGAGGTCCTCGAGCGTGAGCGGCTCCTGCAGGTGCTCGAGCGCCCACTGCCGCGTCGCGGCGAACACGTCGCCGAGCGGCTCGGGCACCGCGCGCGGCACGTACTGCGCCTGTCCGCCGCTGCGGTAGGGCGCCGCGACGAGCCGCCGGGCCGCGTGGTTCGACACCGCCACGCCGTGGTCGCGCCGCACGAGGTGGAGGCAGAGGTCGATGCCGGATGCCGCGCCCGCCGAGGTCAGCACCTGGCCCTCGTCGACGAACAGCACGTTCTCGTCGACGTCGACCCGCGGATGCCGCGCCCGCAGCGCGCGGGTGTAGTGCCAGTGCGTCGTCGCGCGACGCCCGTCGAGCA
This sequence comes from Agromyces sp. CCNWLW213, assembly GCF_037199545.1. Lineage (NCBI taxonomy): Bacteria > Bacillati > Actinomycetota > Actinomycetes > Micrococcales > Microbacteriaceae > Agromyces > Agromyces sp. CCNWLW213. The sequence continues at coordinate 82,410 of NZ_JBBBDX010000009.1, forward strand.
GGCCCGTCGCGGCGAGCGCGAAGGCGCCGGTCGAGATGGCGGCGAGGCGCGCGCCGCGCTCGTGGGCCGCCAGGAGCGCGTCGACCACCGGTGCCGGCGGATCCTCCCGATCGGGGTGCCGGTAGCCCGGGATGAAGATCGTCTCGGCCCACTCGAACGCCTCGAGCCCGTCGGCCACGTGGTACGAGAGGCCGTCGCCGCCGGTGACCGGGCCGGGCCTCGCGCCGCACACGCGCACCTCGTACGGCATGCTCGCGCGGGTCGTGAAGGTCTGCGCTGGGATGCCCACGTCGAGCGGCTTGGCGCCCTCGAGCACGAGCACCGCGACCCGGTGGCTGCGTCGCGTCATGTGGCAAGAATGCCACCGATCGCAAGGATGGCGGCACTCGGGGGCACCGGGCCGTCGGCCCGGGGGTTCACCGATCGCCGGGCGGCGGCGGAGCCGCCTGCGGCCGCGGCCACCAGCCCGGCATGAGCGCCGCGATGCGGGCGGCGGATGCCGCGGCATCCGCCTCGTCGCCCATGGCCCAGGTCTCGATCGCACCCACGAGCCCGCCCCCGATGAACGCGGCGGCCTCCGCGAGCGCCGCGTCGGAGGCCGGCGCACCCGGCACGTCCTGTGCGCGCCACACCTCGAGCGCACGGCGGGCGCGGCGCCGCATCCGCTCGTCGAGCGCCGCCCGGAACACGCCGCGGCTCGCGGAGCCGAACAGCGCACGGTATCCGGCCCGCTCGAGGGCGACGTGGTCGAGCACCATGGTGAGCGAGTCGAGGTAGCGCTCGGCGACGTGCGCCGGGGTCTCGCCCGCGGGCTCGACCTCGACCGCGGCCAGCCGGTCGAGGTCCTGCGTGAACACCGCGAGCGCGAACGCGTGGACGCTCGGCGCGTGGGCGTAGAAGGTCGTGCGATGCACGCCCGCCTCGCGGCACAGCCGCGCGACGCTGATCGCGTCGAGCGGCTCGTCCTCGAGCAGGCGCAGGAGGGTCTCGGTGAGCGCGGCGCGCGTGCGGCGCTGCCGAGGATCGTCGAGGGGAACGGCGGCCGGGTCCGCCGCCCACGGCCGGCCGAGGGACCCGGCGGCCGGAGGCGGGCCCGCGGCATCCGTCTCGCTCATGCCGTCACCCTATCCGCGCCACGGGACGGGACCGGGACGGCCGGGTAGAGTCCGTCGCGGAGGTGGGAATGGGCGACGAACTGGTCCTCGTCACCGGCGGAACGGGCTTCGTCGCGGTGCACTGCATCGTGCGCCTCCTCGCGGAGGGGACCCGCGTGCGCGCGACCGTCCGCCACCCGCAGCGCGCTGACGACCTGCGGGCCCTCGTGCGGCTCGGGGGCGCCGATGCCACCGGGCTCGAGATCGCCACCGCCGACCTGCTCGACGACGCGGGCTGGCCCGCGGGCGTGGACGGGGCGACCCACGTGCTCCACGTCGCCTCGCCGTTCCCGGCGCGGCAGCCGAAGGACGAGCGCGAGCTCATCGCCCCCGCCCGCGAGGGTTCGCTGCGCGTGCTGCGCGCCGCGCGCGACGCCGGCGTGCGGCGCGTCGTGCTGACCTCGTCGTTCGCGGCCGTCGGGTACGGTCCGCACCCCGGCCGCCGGTTCACGGAGGCGGACTGGACGGACCCCGAGTCGCCGACGGTCACCCCGTACGTGCGCTCGAAGACGCTCGCCGAGCGCGCCGCCTGGGACTTCATGGGCCGCGAGGGCGGCGACATGGAGCTCGCGACGGTGAACCCGGTCGGCGTGTTCGGTCCCGCGATCGGCTCCGACCTGTCCGCGTCGCTCGAGCTCCTGCTCGCGCTCCTCGACGGACGGTTCCCGGCCGTGCCGCGGGGCTCCGTGAGCGCGGTCGACGTGCGCGACGTCGCCGACCTGCACGTGCGCGCGATGCGGCATCCGGCGGCGGCGGGCGAGCGGTTCCTCGCGGTCTCCGGCGACGCGTTCGAGTACCGCGAGCTGTCGCTGCTGCTGCGCGCCGAACTCGGCGAGCGGGCCCGGCGTGCACCCACGCGCGTGCTGCCCGACTGGGTGGTCCGCGCGGCGGCCCCCTTCGTGAGCGAGGCGCGCACGATCGCGGCCGACCTCGGGCGCCGGGCCGACGCGTCGCACGAGAAGGCGACGCGCGTGCTCGGCTGGACCCCGCGGCCCCGGGAGGAGGCCGTGGTCGCGGCGGCGCGCAGCCTGCTCGACCTCGGCCTCGTGCGCCCCTGACCGAGCGCCCGGGGACACGGCGGGGTCTCAGCCCTCGTAGTGCGCGAGACCCGCGGTCTCGCCGCCGTCGGCGACGAACTCGGCGCCGGTCGAGAAGCTCGACTCGTCGCTCGCGAGGAACAGGATGAGGTTCGACAGCTCGATCGGCTCGCCGACGCGGTGAAGCGCGACGTGGTTCTGCGGGGTCTCGAGCTCCTCGGTCATGGGCGTGCGGATGACGCCGGGGTGCACGGAGTTCACGCGGATGTTGTAGCGCCCGAGGTCGAGCGCCGCGTTCTTCGTGAGCCCGCGCACGCCGAACTTGGCGGCGTTGTAGCCCGGCAGCGCCTCGTAGCCCTGCAGCCCCGCGGTCGAGGAGATGTTGATGATCGAGCCCGCGCCCGACTCCTTCAGCGCCGGGATGGCGGCCTTGATCCCGTAGAACACGCCCGTGAGGTTGATGTCGAGGATCGTGTGCCAGGCGTCGATCGTGTAGTCCTCGATCGGGCCGAAGTTGGCGATGCCGGCGTTGTTCACGACCACGTCGAGCCGCCCGAACGCCTCCGTCGCCGCGGCGACCGCCGCCTCCCACTGGGCGTAGTCGGTCACGTCGAGGTGCACGTAGCGCGCGTGGTCCTCGCCGAGCTCCGCGGCGAGCGCCGAGCCCTCGTCGTCGAGCAGGTCGCCGACGACGACCTTCGCGCCCTCCTCGACGAGCCGGCGGGCGTGCGACGCCCCCATGCCCCGTGCTCCACCGCTGATGAGTACGACCTTGCCGCTGACGCGTGCCATGTGAACGCTCCTTGTCTCGCCGCGGGCGTTCGGCCCGCGGCATCCGTTGCCTTCTGGGCCCGGGGTCGGATGGCTCCGGGTGCTCCTTCTAATCTACACATGTCGATTAGGTGGCGGCTGAGTGCGGGCTGGGTATCGTGAGCGCGTGACTTCCGATCCCGCGCCCCGGACCCGCTTCGGCCTGAGCGTCGCCACGCCCTGGTACCCGACCAACCACCATCGGATGGCGGGGTCCTTCGTCGCCGAGCAGTCGCGGCTCGCCGGCGGCCTCGACGCGATCCGGGCGGGCGGGGGCATCCAGGTCGTGCACGGCGAGGAATGGGGCGCCGGCGCACCCGTGGACGCCGAACGGCTCCGACCGGCGTTCGACGCGACGCTCGACGCCCTGCGCCGCAGCGGCGGCACGCGCGTGAGCGGCGCGGTCGGCCCCGTGCACCGCGTGCCCGTCCTCACCGTCGGCGGCGACGACTGGGGCCGCCGCGGCGAGGCGCTGGTCCGCGACGCACGGCGCGTCATCGGCGAGTTCGCCTCGCCGGTCGTGCACGGGCACGTCGGCTACCTCGGCGGCCTCCTCGCCGCGCGACTCGCCGAACCCGGCGCACGGGTGATCGCGACCGAGCACTCGACCGCGCTGCGCGACGTGCTCGCCCAGCCGCAGGCGCGCGACCACTACGCCGAGCTCGTCGACCGCGCCGACGCGGTGTTCTGCGTGAGCGACCTCGTGCGCCGGCAGGTGCTCGACCGCGTCGACGACCCCCACGGGCGGGTGCGCGTGCTCCACAACCCGGTCGACTTCGCGCATGCCGCGCGCCGGGCGTCGGCCCCGTCGACCCTCCGCCGGTGGGTCTTCGTCGGCGGGCTCATCGAGCGGAAGGGCGTGCAGCGCCTGGCGCGCGCGTTCGCGATCGCCGCACGCGAGGACGCCGAGGTCTCGCTGTCGATGTACGGCACAGGTCCGCTGCGCGACGAGGTCGTGGCGATCGCCCGCGATGCCGGCGTCGCCGATCGCCTGCACCTCCACGGCGTGCTCGGCCACCGCGAACTGCTCGCGAAGCTGCCCGACTACGACGTCCTGTTCGCCCCGAGCACCTACGAGACGTTCCACCTCGCCGTGCCCGAGGCCGTCGCCGCCGGAGTCCCGGTGATCGTGACCCGGAGCGGCGGCCCCGAGGAGGCGCTCGCCGGCGTCGAGGACCGCGTCGGCCGCTTCGTCGACGTCGAGGACGCCCCCGACCAGCTGGTCGATGCGTGGCGCGACCTCTCGGCGGGGCTGGACCGGCTCGACCTCGACGGCGCGCGAGCCGAGCTGGACGCGCGCTACGGCCTCGACGCGGTGCGGCGCCGGCTCGCCGAGGCCTACGGCGTCGACGAGGCCGCGACGGCCGGGCCGGATGCCGCGACTGTGCATGCGGCGGCCGGATCGCCGGCCCCCGAGCGCATCGTGCTCGCGGCCGTCTCGGGGTGGCGCCGCTTCCACGTCGAGGCGGAGCTCGACGCCGCACGACGGCTCGGGGTCCCTGCGCAGCTCGTGACGTCCGACCCCGCGATCGCCGCCCTCGCGAGCGCGACCGGCGCGCCGAACGTCGCCGTCGTCAGACCCGCGGCGGTCGACCCCGCGGCCGCCGAGCCGTTCCCCGCGCGGGCGCGCCGCGCGGCGGCATCCGTACTGGGGGCGCTGCGATCGCGAGGCGTGCGCGCGGGCCTCGGCGCCGTCCGCCGCGAGTTGCCGACCCTCGGCCGGCCGCGGCCGGTCGCGGTGCCCGACGCAGCGACGCTGCTCGTCGCGGACTGCCAGTCGATGCCGCTCGCGACCGCCCTGCTCGAGCGGCACCCCGGGCTGCACCCCGTCGTCGAACTCGACCGCACCGGCACGCTCGCTCCGCCGCCGGACAGCGAGGGCGGCTGACCGGAGTCCGACGCCGGAGGAGAGCGGCGACCCTGTCAACCTCTGGCTGACGCCGACGGATGCTGCGAGCGTGGACCGTCCACCGAGAGGAGCGGACCATGAGCGACATGCGAGACGACCGGGGATCCGACGGACGCGAGCGCGACGGCGGCGCCGGCGACCGGCCGCCGGACGACGGGGGCACTGAGGGCACGATCCCGGCCGACCCCGACGGCGTGGCCGCGGGCGTGAGCGGGCAGCGGAACACGTTCGAACCCGAGGAGGACCCGGGCGTCGCCGACGTCGACGAGTGAGCGCGGCGGGTCGCGCCGCAGGGCGGGCGGCGAGGGCGCGGAGGCGCGGCCGGCTACGCCTCGCGCCAGCCGTGCCGCGGCTCGAAGCCCAGCTCGGCGTGCGCGCGGTCGATCGAGAACAGCGACTCGTGCTCGCCGAACTCGCGCCGCACCTCGACGCCCGGGAAGAACTCCTCGACGAGGGTGTCCGTCGGCCGCGACATCACGGTGTCGCGGTTGGCGATGAGGTAGCTGCGGGCGCCGGCGACGTCGGCCTCGAGCGCCAGGCGGACGGATGCCGCGGCATCTCGCACGTCGATGTAGCTGAACGCGTTGAACAGCCGCGACTCGGGGGACTCCTCGAACGACGGGAACTCGTCGTAGCGCGCCGGGTCGATCACGTTCGAGAACCGCAGCGCCACGAACGGGATGCCCGACCACGCCGACACGTGCTCGGCCATGGTCTCGCCGAGCACCTTGGACAGCGAGTAGGTGGTGGTCGGCCGCGGATAGTGGTCCTCGTCGATCGGGAGGTAGGCGGGCGGGGCGTCGCGGGTGAAGTCGAGCCCGAGCGTCGTCTCGCTCGACGCCCAGACGACGCGTCCGACCCCCGCGCGTGCCGCGGCGAGGAAGACGTTGGCGTTGACCGCGTTGTTGACGTTGAGCGTGCGCGCGGGCGTGAAGATCGACGGCGCGGGGATCGCCGCGAGGTGGGCGACGGCATCGACCCCGTCGATCACCTCGAACGCGTCACCGGCGTCGGTGAGGTCGGCCTGGGTGTAGGCGAGGTCTTCCCGGGACCACCGCGCGGGCAGCAGTGCGGACGGCGGGACGACGTCGGTCGCGAGCACCTCGTAGCCGTGCTCGAGCAGGTCGGCGACGACCGCCCGACCCGCGAGTCCCGATGCTCCCGTGACGCAGATCCGCTCGGCCATGCCGCTCCCCTCGTTCGCCGCCGGCGCGGCGGACGCGCCCATTCTCCGGGCCGGTCGGGCACCCGTCCACCCCGTTGCGCGTTCCGGCGCCGCCGGGCTCGCGCCGCACGTACGATCGAGGCATGAGCGACCCGGCCGAGCAGGATCCGCGGGACCCGCGGGATCCCACCCCGTGGTGGCAGGACCAGACCGACGTGGGCGGCATCGGCATGGCGCGGCTGTTCGCGTGGTCCGCGCTGCTCATGGGCATCGGCGCGCTCGGCATCGCGATCTTCGCGCCCCTCGCGGGCGATGCGCTGCGCACCGTCTGGATCGCGGGCTTCGGGACCGTCGCGATCTGGGTCGCCGGGATGGCGCCGCCGCGGTACCGCCGCGAGGGCGTGCGGGTGCCGTGGGCGGTGCCCGCCGCCATGGTCCTCGGCGGCCTCGCGATCCTCGTGGCGGCCTACGCGTTCATCGTGATCGCCGCGGCATCCGGCGGGGTCGAGCTGCCCGCCCCCGAGCACTGGCTGCCGCCGTCGGCGCCGGCACGACCCGGGGTGCCGACCTGAGCCGGGCGGATGCCGCGGCTCAGTCCTGGGCGGGCGGGCGGTTGTAGTCGGCGATCGACTCGTCGGCGTACTCGCGCGCGATCGTGCCGAACAGCTGCCATACGGGCTCGGCGACGGTGCCGCCGACGATGCACTCGCTCCCCGCGGACTCGACGAGCGCCGGTTCGCGGCTGGGGTCGTCGACCTCCATGTAGACGTACCAGTCCCCGTCGTCGCGGAGCAGCACGGTCGCCTCCTCGAACGGCGCGAAGACGGTCCGGCCCGGGTCGCCGTAGTACCCGCTCGTCTGCGCGCGACAGAGCGAATAGGCGTCGATCGCCTCGATCGGCCGGTCCGTCCCGCCCGCGGACGGGGACTCCGTCGGCGGCGCGCTCTCGGGGGGCGGTGCCGTGGTCTCCACCGGCGCGGTCGTCGTCGGCGGTGCGCTCGGCGAGGCGGTCGGGTCCGGGTCCCCGGGTGCGCACCCGGCGAGGAGGCCGGCGAGCGCGATCGCGCCGGCGACGAGCGTTGCGACGGGCGCTGGGCCGATGCGAGTGGTCCGGTTCATGCCCGCAGGGTAACGGCGCGGCGCTCCGGCGGGCATCAGGGCGCGCCCGGGCCGTCGGATCGGTCGGCGACGGTCAGGAGGTCCGGTCGAGCGCGGCGACCGCCCGGGTCACCGATCCGCCCAGGTTCCACTCGTCGGCGAGGGCCAGCAGCGCGCCACGCGGTCCCTCCGCGAGCGGGGCCAGTCGGGCGCCCGCCTCGTCGGCCGACGGCACCTCGAGGTCGCGCACCACGTTCACCACGCGCGGCGCGACGGCCAGGTAGTCGTGGGCGCCCCTGAGCCTGGCGCGCATCGTCGCGGACATGCGCGGCGCGGCGTCCGCGACATCCGGATCGCCCGACGCCACGACGAGCATCGCGTCGAGGGTGCCGAAGTCGCCGAGCAGGCCGGCGGCGGTCTTCTCGCCGATGCCCGCCACCCCCGGGAGGCCGTCGGAGGCGTCCCCGCGCAGCACCGCGAAGTCGGCGTACTGGGACGCCTCGATGCCGTACTTCGCGACGACCCACTCCCCGGTGACGAGCTCGAGCCGGCTCATGCCGCGCGCGGTGTAGACGATGCGCACCTCGCGCTCGTCGTCGACGAGCTGGAAGAGGTCGCGGTCGCCGGTGACCACGTCGACGGGCATCGTCGCGTGCGTGGCCATCGTGCCGATGACGTCGTCGGCCTCGTGCTCGGCGACGCCGACGACGGGGATGCCGAGCAGCCCGAGCACCTCGCGGATCATGGGGACCTGCGCCTCGAGGGGATCGGGGACCTCCTCGACGTCGGGACCGCCGGCGACGACCTGTTCGACGCGGTGCGCCTTGTAGCTCGGGATGAGGTCGACGCGCCACTGCGGCCGCCAGTCGTCGTCCCAGCAGGCGACGACGTGCGTGGGCTCGAAGTCGGTGACGAGCCTCGCGATCATGTCGAGCAGCCCCCGGACCGCGTTGACGGGCGTCCCGTCGGCCCGTCGGATGGAGTCGGGCACCCCGTAGAACGCGCGGAAGTAGAGCGAGGCGGTGTCGAGCAGCATCAGACGATCGGCCATGGGGCGATCCTGTCACAGCGAACCCACAGCCACGGCGCCCGGATCGCGGAACAGACCCGCCCCGTCGCCGGTTGTTCCGGATGACGCCACGACACCGCCCCGTGCGGTGTCGCGTTCGGGCGCCGCAGCCGGCGGCGACCATGGCGTCCAGGAGGAGGAACCGTGTCCCACGACTACCGCAGCACTCCCGAGGCGCTCGCCCGCCTCACGCCCCTGCAGCGCAAGGTCACGCAGGACGACGCGACCGAGCCGGCGTTCCGCAACGAGTACTGGAACAACCACGATCCGGGGCTCTACGTCGACGTCGTGTCGGGGCAGCCGCTGTTCGCGAGCGTGCACAAGTACGACAGCCGCTCCGGATGGCCGAGCTTCACCCGGCCCATCGACGACGGCGCCGTCACCGAGCACGTCGACCGCTCGCTGTTCATGAAGCGCGTCGAGGTCCGCTCGGCGGGCGCCGACAGCCACCTGGGCCACGTCTTCGACGACGGCCCGATCGAGGCCGGCGGCCTGCGCTACTGCATCAACTCCGCGGCCCTGCGCTTCGTGCACCTCGACGACCTCGAGGCCGAGGGCTACGGCGAGTACCGCCACCTGTTCGAGACGACGGATGCCGCGGCATCCGTCGCACGCACCACCACCGAGAGCGAGGACCGCGCATGACCACCCCCGGCGCCATCACGACCCTTCCCGGAGCCGAGACCGCCGTCCTCGCGGGCGGCTGCTTCTGGGGCATGGAGGAGCTCATCCGCAAGATGCCCGGCGTGCTCGGCACGCGCGTGGGCTATTCGGGCGGCGACGTGCCGAACGCGACCTACCGCAACCACGGCACGCACGCCGAGGCCATCGAGGTCGTGTTCGACCCCGCGAAGATCAGCTACCGCGGGCTGCTGGAGTTCTTCTTCCAGATCCACGACCCGACCACGAAGAACCGCCAGGGCAACGACATCGGCACCAGCTATCGCTCGGCGATCTACCCGACGAGCGCCGAGCAGCACGACACGGCGATCGACACCATCGCGGATGTCGACGCGTCGGGCATCTGGCCCGGCCCGGTCGTGACCGAGGTCGCGCCGGCCGGCGCGTTCTGGGAGGCGGAGCCGGAGCACCAGGACTACCTCCAGCGGATCCCGTGGGGCTACACGTGCCACTTCGTGCGCCCGGACTGGACGCTCCCGAAGCGCGACACGGCACAGGCGAGCTGACCGCCCGCTAGCGTGGGGCGCATGCGGTTCCCCCTGCGCGTCCCGGAACGGCTCCGCGTGTCGGAGCGGTTCCGGGCCACCAGGCGGGCGCCGCTGCTCCAGGTGCTGAAGTCGGCGGTCGCGACGGTCGCCGCGTGGCTCATCGCCGGGTGGCTCGTGCCCGGCCCGCTGCCGGTGTTCGCCGCGATCGCCGCGCTGCTCGTCGTGCAGCCGAGCGTGAACCAGTCGCTCGGCAAGGCCGTCGAACGCAGCGTCGGCGTGATCGCGGGCGTCGTGATCGCGTCGGCGCTCGGCGTCGCGTTCGGTCCGGCCGGGTGGGTCGTGCTCGTCGCCATCGTCGCGGCGATCCTCATCGCCTGGGCGCTGCGCATGACGACGGGCACGTCGAACCAGGTCGCGATCAGCGCGATGCTCGTGCTCGCACTGGGCGGCACGTCACCGGAGTACGCGCTCGATCGCGTGATCGAGACGCTCATCGGCGCGGCCATCGGCATCGTCGTGAACGTGCTGATCGTGCCGCCGGTGCTCGTCGCACCGTCGCGCGACCAGCTGGCCCGGCTCGGTGCGGAGCTCGCCGCGTCCCTCGACCGCCTCGCGGGCGCGCTCGAGACCCCCCAGCGGCCCGCCGACCTCACGGGCCTCATGATCGAGGCGCGGCTCATGCGGCCGATGCGCGAGGCGGCGGACGCCGCGATCGCCGAGGCCGAGGAGTCGCTGACCCTCAACCCGCGGCGCTCCGCCCACCGCGGCGACCTCGCCGAGCAGCGCAAGCTGCTGAACCGCCTGAGCCCCATGGTCACGCAGGTGGTCGGCATGACCCGCGCCTACGTCGACCACTACGACGACGGACTCTGCGACGAGCCCACGGTCCAGGCGATCGCCGAGCAGTTGCGCCGGGCCGCGCACGACGTGCGCCTCGCGGTCCACCTCGCCGACGTGGAGCCGCAGCCGCTGACGTCGGCGGTTCCCGCGCTCACCGCCCCGCTCGTGGTGTCTCCGCCGAAGTCCGACCACTGGATCCTCGTCGGCTCCCTCATGGAGGACCTGCGCCGCATCCGCGAGGAGCTCCTCGAGGACGAGGTGCCACCGGACGCCGCGGCCTTCTGAGACGGACTCAGCGGAGACGCTCGTCGTCGCCCGGCATCCCGGTCGACCTCGACCCGCACCCGCCCCGGGTCAGGCGAGCAGGTCGCGGACCGCGTCACCCCATTCGAAGCCGCAGTCGCGGCAGTCGAAGATCGGGGACTCGTCGTGGAGGCCGGCCGCGGCCGCATCCGCCACCTCGACCTCGAGGTCGAGCGGGCCGTATACGATCACGCGCACCGCGGCGGAGCCGCAGCGAAGGCAGGGCTCGTCGAGCACGTCGGGCTCGAGCGTCGGATGCATCGGGTTCGTCATGCGGATCACGGTAGGCGAGCCCGCCGACATCCGGCGCTGATCCCTCGCGCGTCGACCGGGAGGTGGACGGATGGCCCCGGTGCCGGCCGGCACGACGGGACGGCGAACGACGGCGGGGCGCATCGACGCCACGGCGGTGACCCTGCGCGGCGGGCCCGGTCTATCGTCGAGGCGATGCCGCCGAACGGCGGCGCCTCGAGGAGCGACCATGACCCAGGCCCACGCCGGCTTCGACTTCTTCTCCGCGGGCGAACTGCCCGCGCCGAGCGTGCCCGCCGACGAGGTCGCCGCGATCGTCCGCGAGCACTGGGGGCTCGACGTCGAGCTCGAGCCGCTCGGCAGCCAGCAGGACCAGAACTTCCTCGCGACGGTCGACGGCGCGCCGGCCGGCGTCGTGAAGATCACCAATCCCGCGTTCACGGCCGCCGAGCTCGACGCGCAGGACCACGCCGCCTCCCGCATCGCCGCCGAGGCGCCGCACCTGCGCATCGCGACGACCACCCTCGCCGGCGACGGGACGCCGCGTTCGGTCGTCGCCGAGACGAGCGAGGGGCCGCTCGCCGTCCGACTGCTCGAGCACCTCGCCGGCGGAACGCTCACGGGCAGCGCGCACCTCTCCCCCGCGGTCGTCGCCCGCATGGGCGAGCTCGCCGCGCATGCGAGCCTCGCGCTCGCCCGCTTCGAGCACCCCGGACTCGACCGCGTGCTGCAGTGGGACCTCAGGCACGCCGACCGCGTCGTCGACCTCCTCGCCCACTACCACCCCGACCCCGCCAAGCGGGCGCAGGTGACGGATGCCGCGGCCCGCGCCTGGGCGGACGTGCACGCCGTGGCCGCCGACCTGCCCGTGCAGGCCGTGCACCTCGACCTCACCGACGACAACGTCGTGTGCACGATCGAGGGCGGCATCCGCACGCCCGACGGGCTGATCGACTTCGGCGACGTCACCGCGACCTGGGCGGTCTCGGAGCTCGCGATCACGATCTCGTCGGTGCTGCCCGCGGTGCGCGCGTTCCACGCCCTGCGCCCGCTGTCGCCCGCCGAGGTGCGCGCGCTGTGGCCGCTCGTCGTGCTGCGCGGCGCGGTGCTCGTCGTGAGCGGCGAGCAGCAGGTGCAGATCGACGGCGGCGCCAACGAGTACGCCGCCGCAGGCGTCGAGCGCGAGTGGCGCATCTTCGAGCAGGCGACGTCCGTGCCGTCCGTCGTGATGACGGGCGTGATCGCCGACGCGCTCGGGGTGGATGGGGGGTCTCGAGACGGGCGCGGGGCGCCCTCATCGACCCGCAGGATCCCTGCGGGTCGAGGAGCGCCGCCGGAGGCGACGCGTCTCGAGACCCGGCCCGGCATCGACCCCGCCCGCGCCGCCCGCCTCGACGTCTCGATCGCCTCCGACGACGTCGACGCGGGCGCGTGGCTCGACCCCGACCTCGAGGAACGGCTCGCGCTCGCCGCACTCGACGCCGGCGCCTCCGTCGCCTGGCTCGAGCGCGCGACGCCGCGGCTCAGCGAAAGCCGCATCCGCTCCGCGGAATCGCCGGCGACCATCCCCACGGGCATCGACGCGTGGTTCGCCGAGGCGCAGCACCTGACGGCGGACGGCGACGCGCGGCTCGTCATCGAGACCGCCGACGGCGCCACGATCCTCGACGGCACCGTCCCGTCCCGCGTGCGCGCCCGCATCCGCGTCGAGGCGCCGGAGGCGCCGCGCGTGCCGCACCTCGTGCGTCCCGAGTACGCGCGCGGCTGGCTCGCGCTGACCGCGGATCCGGCCGTCGGCCTGGGGCTCGAGACGCGTCCGGCCGCGCCGGGCGCTCCTCGGCCCGCAGGTGCCGCAGCCGACGCGGCCGAGCTCATCGCCCGCCGCGACCGCGCGTTCGCCGAGGTGCAGGAGCACTACTACGACGCCCCGCCGCGCATCGAGCGCGGCTGGCGCGAGCACCTCGTCGGCACCGACGGGCGCGCGTACCTCGACATGGTGAACAACGTGACCCCGCTCGGCCACGGCCACCCGAAGCTCGCCGCCGCCGTCGCGAAGCAGCTGCGCACCCTCAACACGAACTCGCGGTTCAACTACGGCGCAGTCGTCGAGTTCTCCGAGCGGCTCGCCGCGCTCGCGCCCGACCCGCTCGACACCGTGTTCCTCGTGAACTCCGGCTCCGAGGCGACCGACCTCGCCATCCGCGTCGCGATGGCCGCGACCGGCCGCCGCGACATGGTCTCGCTCCTCGAGGCGTACCACGGCTGGACCTACGCGTCCGACGCCGTCAGCACGTCGACCGCCGACAACCCGAACGCGCTCGCGACCCGGCCCGACTGGGTGCACGCGCTCGACGCGCCGAACCCGTTCCGCGGCCTCCATCGGGGTGCGGATGCCGCGCGCTACGCGCCCGAGGCCGCCGAGCGCATCCGCGAGCTCGCGGCATCCGGTCGCCCGCCCGCCGGGTTCATCGCCGAGACCTTCTACGGCAACGCCGGCGGCATCCCGCTGCCCGACGGGTACCTCGCCGAGGTGTACGGGGCCGTGCGCGAGGCCGGCGGGCTCGCGATCGCCGACGAGGTGCAGGCCGGGTACGGCCGGCTCGGGCACTGGTTCTGGGGCTTCGAGCAGCAGGGCGTCGTGCCCGACGTGATCGCCGTCGCGAAGGCCGCCGGCAACGGGTACCCGCTCGGTGCCGTCATCACGACCCGTGGGATCGCCGCGCGCTACCGCACGCAGGGGTACTTCTTCTCGTCGACGGGCGGCAGCCCCGCCTCGAGCGTGGCCGGGCTCACCGTGCTCGACGCCTTCCGCGACGAGCGACTGCAGCAGAACGCGGCGGAGACCGGCGCGTACCTCAAGGGCCGGCTCCAGGCGCTCGCGGAGCAGCATCCGCTCATCGGCGCCGTGCACGGGCTGGGGCTGTACCTCGGCGTGGAGTTCGTGCGCGACCGGGCCACGCTCGAGCCCGCGACCGACGAGACCGCGGCGATCTGCGACCGGCTGCTGACGCTCGGCGTGATCATGCAGCCCACGGGCGACTTCCAGAACGTGCTCAAGGTGAAGCCGCCGCTCGTGGTCTCGCGCGAGAGCGCGGACTTCTTCGTCGACATGCTCGACCGGGTGCTCGCCGAAGGCTGGTAGGACGCGCTCCCACCCGCCCGGGCCGGCAGGGTCTACGCTCGGCCTCGTGGACGGGTCGGCCGAGCGGTACACGCGCGAGGAGCTCGTCGAGCGCTCGGGCGCCGACAGCGGATTCGTCGACCGGGTGCTCGGATCCGGCGCGATAGCGCCCGATCCGGACGGCGCCTTCGGGCCCGGCGACGTGCAGCGGGTCCGCCTCCTGGAGGCCTGCGACCGCGCCGGGTTGAGCGCCGAGGCGATCGGCGGGGCGGTCCGGTCGGGCAGGCTCTCGCTCGCGTTCCTCGACGCGCCGCAGTACCGCTGGTCCGAGCTCCGGGGCGAGACCTACGGCGAGCTCGCGACCCGGCTCGGCATGCCCTTCGAGGTCATCGGCCGCACCGGCGCCGCCCTCGTGAACCGGCACCTCCGACCCGGTGACCCGACGCGCGAGGACGACGAGGCCATCTTCACGGTCATCGGCATGGTCGCGGCGATGGTCGATGTCGACGCGATCATGCGGATCGGGCGCGTGTACGTCGACGCGCTGCGCCGCGTCTCCGAGGCCGAGAGCGAGCTGTTCCAGACCCACATCGTGGGCGGACTGATGCGGGCCGGCCTCTCGTACGGGGAAGCGCTCGAGCGGTCGGCGGGCCTCGGCGCCGAGATGACCCCGCTCATGGAGCAGATGGTGCTCACGCTCTACCGCCGCCAGCAGGAACGCGGATGGACCGCGGGCATCGTCGAGGGCATCGAGCGCGCCCTCGAGTCGTCCGGAAGTCCGCACGCCGGACCGGCGCGTCCGCCGGCGTTCGTCTTCATCGATCTCTCCGGGTACACGCGGCTCACCGACGAGCAGGGGGATGCCGCGGGCGCGCGACTCGCCCGCCGCATGAGCACCGTGGTCGATCACATCGCCACCGAGCACGCCGGCACGCCCGTCAAGTGGCTGGGCGACGGCGTCATGGTCCACTTCCGGCACGTCGCCCAGGCGGTGCGGGCCACGCTCGAGACCGTCGCCGCCGCCCCGGGTGTCGGGCTGCCCGCGCACGCCGGCATCGCCGCCGGACCCGTCGTCACGCAGGACGGGGACTACTTCGGTCGCGCGGTCAACCTCGCCTCGAGGATCTCCGCGGCCGCCACGGCCGGGCAGACCCTCGTGAGCGGTGCCGTCGTGGAGCTCGCCGACGATCCCGGGTTGTCCTTCCGGGAGGTCGGGCCCGTCGAGCTCAAGGGCATCGCCGAGCCCGTCACGGTCTTCGAGGCGACCGCGGTCGGCTGAGCCGACCGTTCCGCCCGGAGCGAGCGGCCGGACGCGCGACGCGGCACGCCCCCTTGACACCGTCGCCCGCACGGCGCACCCTGCAAGCAGGCGGTGGGGGGACCGGTACCCTTCCGCGCGTGAAGGGGGCGGCGATGACGACGTTCGGCATCGAGGAGGAGTTCTTCTTCCTCACACCGGAGGAGATGGTCCCCGCCAACATGGCCGAGGACGTCTACCTCCGGCTGGCCGGCGACCCGCAGTGGAGCCGGGTCGTGCACCGCGAGTTCCTCGCCTCGCAGATCGAGCATGCGAGCGCGGTGTTCACCGGGCTCGGCGAGGCCGGCCGGGCGCTGCTCGGCTTCCGGCACGAGGTCGACGCCGACGCCGGCCGCCACGGCGTGTGCGTCGCGAGCATCGGCACGACCCCCCACACCACCGCCTTCCCCACGATCGCGGACGTCGACCGCTACCACCGGATCGTGCGCGACATGGGGGGCGTGATCGCCGACCACCAGATGAGCGGGCTGCACGTGCACGTCGGCATCCCCACGCGCGAGCACGGCGTCGCCGCGCTCAACTCGGTGCGCCCCTGGCTGCCGCTGCTCACCGCGATGTCGGGCAACTCGCCGCTGTGGCGCGGGTACGACACGGGGTACGAGAGCTGGCGCACCATCCAGCTGCGCCGGTGGACGACCGCCGGATGCCCGCCCCGCTTCACCGACGCCGCCGACTACGACCGACGCATCCGCCAGCTCCTCGGCATGGGCGGCATGGTCGAGCTCGCCCTCATCGCCTGGAACGTGCGGCTCTCGGAGCACCTGCCGACCATCGAGTTCCGGATGTCGGACGCGCAGCTCACGACCGACGACACCCTGCTCGTCGCCGCCCTGTGCCGGGCGCTCGTGCTGCGGGCGATCGACGAGGTCGAGCGCGACGGCCTCATCGCCGCGACCCGCGTGCGGCCGGTGCGGCCGGCCGACGAGCCCGACCCCGATGTGCCGCCCGAGCTGCTCAGCGCCGCCATGGTGCACTCGGCGCACACGGGGCTCTCGGGCACGGCGTTCGACCCGGTGAGCGGATGCCTCGTGGCGGCGCCCGACGTCCTGCGACGCCTCGAGCGGTACCTCGCCGAGCCCCTCGAGCGCACGGGCGACCGGGAGGTCGTCCACGAGCTCCTCGAGCGGCTGCTGCGCGACGGCACGGGCGCCGCGCGTCAGCTCGCGGCGTGGCAGCGCAACGGGGTGGCCGGCCTGCGCCGGCTGTACGCGTCGACGATCACGGCGCCGTCGATCACCGGCAGGGGCGCCCCCGCCGGGCGCCTGCGGGGGCGTGCCCCGGACGACGAGCGGCTCGCCGGCGGCATCCGCTGATTCAACCGAACGGTTGAGGCGCCGCGGGCTGCGGCCCGCCTACCGTGGAGTCGGCCGACGAGATCCACCACGAGGAGATCCGATGAGCACGACGCACGAGACCGTCCGACCCGTCGCCGACGAGCGTCCCGCGGGCGCGGGCGACACGATCCGCCAGGTGGTCGTGCTCGTCACGAGCGTCCTCGCGATCGTCGCCGCCTTCATCGGCTCGGGCGCGTTCGTCGGCACGCCGATCCAGGATGCCGCGGGCGGCTGGCTCGACGCCGACTCGACGCTCATCGCGCCCGGCCGGCCGGCGTTCTCGATCTGGAGCGTCATCTACACCGGCATGCTCGCCTACGCGATCTGGCAGCTCCTGCCCGGCCAGCGCACCGACGCGCGGCACCGTCGCATCGGGTACGCGGTCGCCGCATCGCTCGTGCTCAACGCGCTGTGGATCGGCGTCGTGCAGCTCGACCTCCTCGGGCTCAGCCTGCCCGTCATCGTCGTGCTGCTGGCGGTGCTCGCCTGGCTGTTCGTGCAGCTGCGCCGGATGCCGCCGAAGAACCTCGTCGACACGATCGTGACCGACGGCTCGATCGGCCTCTACCTCGGCTGGGTCGTGGTCGCGACCGCCGCGAACGCCACCGCCGTGCTCGCCGCAGCCGACTTCTCCGGCTGGGGCCTGCCCGACGAGACGTGGGCCGTGATCGTGATCGCCGCGGCCGCCGCCGTCGGCGTCGGCCTCGCGCTGTGGGGCCGCGGCCGGATCGCACCCATGCTCTCGCTGTGCTGGGGCCTGTCGTGGGTCGCGGTCGCCCGGCTCACCGACCAGCCGGAGTCGACCACCACCGGCATCGCCGCGATCGTCGCCGTGGCGGTCGTCGTCGTCGTGACGCTCGGCGCACGCGTCGTCGCGATGCGGTCCGAGACGCCTCGACGCGAGACGGCGGACGCCGGCGCCACCTGACCCCGGGGGACGCTGCGTGGGGACGCAGCACGGGGAGCCGGGGCGTGTTCGGGTCGCCTCGGCTCCTTCGTGTGCGGGCAGCGCCGCACGCCTGCGGCGAACCTCGGCGGCGAACGCCGCCATCGGGCACCATGAAGTCATGCGCGCCGACGAACAGCACCGCTCGATCGACGTCGGCGACGGCATCGGCACGGTCCCGGCGGTGCTCCTGCGGCCCGCCGGCGCCGCCGCGACCGTCGTCGTCGCGCATGGGGCGGGCGCCGGCAAGGACCACCCGTTCCTGACCGGCTTCTGCCGGGCGCTCGCCGACGTCGGCGTCGCCACCCTGCGCTTCGACTTCCCCTACCGCGAGGCCGGGCGGCGGTTCCCCGACCGTCCTCCCGTCGCCATCGCGGCCTGGCGGGCGGTGATGGATGCCGCGGCCGGCGCGGGCGACGGCGAACCCGTGTGGGCCGCGGGCAAGTCGTACGGCGGCCGCATGGCGTCGATGGCCGTCGCCGAGGGGATGCCGGCCGCGGGCCTGGTGTTCCTCGGCTATCCGCTGCACGCACCCGGCAAGCCCGAGAAGCCGCGCGACGAGCACTTCGCCGCCCTCGCGGGCGCGCCGATGCTGTTCCTCCAGGGTCGCAACGACCCGTTCGCCATCCCGAACGAGCAGCTCGACGAGCTGGTGCGACGCGTGGGCCCCCCGGCGATCCTCGACTGGATCGAGGGCGGCAACCACTCCTTCGAGGTGAAGGGCGCCCGGCGTCCGCCCGCCGAGGTCGGAGCGGGCCTCGCGCCGCGAGTCGCTCGATTCGTCGCCGAGCACGCGAGCCCCTGAGGGACTTTCGTCCCCGGGCGACCGCGAACCGGGGTGGAGCATCGTGCGAGGGGGTGCATCATGACCGCTGACCCGCCCGGCACGCCGGGATACGCGAATCCGCAGGTCGCCCGCGCGGCCGCCGCGAACAGCTCCGAGCGCTCGTTCATCGCGACGTGGCTGTTCGCGTGGCTCCTGGGATTCCTCGGCGTCGACCGCTTCTACCTCGGCAAGGTCGGCACCGGCATCCTGAAGCTGCTCACGATCGGCGGCTTCGGCATCTGGTGGCTCGTCGACCTCGTCCTGACGCTGACGAACTCGCAGCACGATGCCGACGGACGGCGCGTCGTCGGCACCCGGCAGGAGCAGACGATCGGCTGGATCGTCACGGCCGTCGGCGTCCTGCTGGGCTGGGTCGCGAGCGCGATGACGCAGGCGTTCGCGTTCCTCACCGGGCAGGTGCTGCCCAACCTGCCCTGGTTCTCCTGACGCCCGGCCGCAGCGACTCCGGGGCCCGGCGGGGTGAGCGCCGGGCCCGCGGCATCCGCCGGGCTCAGAGCGCCGTGTAGCCTCCATCGACGAGGTGGTAGCTGCCCGTGATGAAGCTCGCGGCGTCGCTCGCGAGGAACGCGACGAGCGCGGCGACCTCCTCGGGCCGGCCGAGCCGCCCGATCGGGTGCTTGCCCACGAGGAACTCCTGCGTGGCCTCGTCGAGGTTCGCGTCGATGAGCGGCGTCTTGATGAAGGCAGGACCGACCGAGTTCACGCGGACGCCCTGCGTCGCGTACTCGAGCGCCGCGTTCTTGGTCAGGCCGACGAGCCCGTGCTTGGCGCTGACGTACGCCGACGAGCTCGCGAACCCGACGCTGCCGAGGATCGAGGCGATGTTCACGATCGACCCTCCGCCGTTCGCGACGATCGCGGGGAGCTGCGCGCGCATGCCGAGGAACACCGAGCCGAGGTTCACGGCGATGACCTTGTCCCAGCCGTCGACGGGGTACTCGCCGATCGGCGCGGCCGGCCCGCCGATGCCCGCGTTGTTCACGGCGATGCGCAGCGGCGCGAGCGCGTTCGCGGCGCTGATGGAAGCCTCGATCCAGCCCGGGTCGGTCACGTCGCCGACGGACGCCTCGGCGGTGCCGCCGGCCGTGCGGATCTCGTCGACGACCGCGTCGGCGTGGTCGCCGTTCATGTCGTTCACGAGCACGGAGGCGCCGTTCTCCGCGAGCAGCAGCGCGATCGCGCGGCCGATGCCGCTGCCGCCTCCGGTCACGATCGCCGAGCGGTCGGCCACGTCGTACTGGGCCATGAGGGTCTCCTGTCGGTTCGATGGGGTTCGGTCCGGGTGACGGATGCCGCCGGGCTCCGCCGCCACGCACCCACACCGTAGGCCTGCGCGGGCACCGCCCGACAGGGCCTTGCGTCCCGCCGTCCGAGGATCGGCTGACGGTGTGCTGACGTTTCGCCGCCGAGCGTTCGCCGACGCCGCGCTCGGACGTAGCCTGATGCCATGCCCGCCGCGAGCCCCCGCACCCGTACCCTGGCGCTGCCCGCCGCGGCAGGCGTGGCGGCCGCGGCCGTCGGCGCGGGCGTGGGCGAGCTCGCGGCGGCGGTGATCGCACCGGCCGCCTCGCCGTTCGCCTCGATCGGCTCGCTGCTCATCGACCTCGCTCCGCCGTGGGCGAAGGATGCCGCGATCGCGCTGTTCGGCACGGGCGACAAGATCGCCCTGCTCGTCGGCATCGGCGTGGTGCTCGCGGCGCTGGGCGCGTTCGCGGGCGTGCTCGAGGTGCGGCATCCGCGGTGGGGTCGGGGACTGTTCGCGTTCGCGGGCGTCTTCGGCGCGCTCGCGGCCGCGACGCGCGCGAACGCGTCGATGCTCGCGGTGCTGCCGGCGGCGCTCGGGGCGATCGCCGCGATGGCGGCGCTCACGCTGCTGCTCCGGAACGTCCCGGCTGCCGGGCCCGACACGACGGCGGACGGCGTGGACCGACGCCGGTTCCTCGCCTGGGCGGGCGGCGCGACGGTGCTCGGCGTGCTGGCCGCGATCGGCGCCTCCGCGCTGACGGCGGGATCCCGCGCGGTGGCCGCCGTGCGGGACGCGTTGCGGCTGCCCCCGCCCGTGCGCCGCGCCGCCGTCCCGGCGTCGGCCGAGCTCGGCATCGAGGGCCTGGCGCCGGTGATCACGCCGAATCGCGACTTCTACCGGATCGACACGGCCCTGAACGTGCCCCAGGTGGACCCGTCGGAGTGGCGGCTGCGCATCCACGGCATGGTCGACCGCGAGGTCGAGCTGACCTGGGACGACCTGCTCGCGCTGCCGCTCGCGGAGAGCGTGACGACGCTCGCGTGCGTGTCGAACGAGGTCGGCGGGGACCTCATCGGCACGGCCGTGTGGCTCGGGTACCCGATCCGCGAGCTGCTCGCCGAGGCGCGACCCTCCGCCGGTGCCGACATGGTGCTCTCGCGGAGCATCGACGGGTTCACCGCCTCGACGCCGCTCGAGGCGCTCACCGACCCCGACCGAGAGTCGGTCCTCGCCGTGGGCATGAACGGCGAGCCGCTGCCGCTCGAGCACGGGTTCCCGGTGCGGATGGTGGTGCCCGGGCTCTACGGCTACGTCTCGGCGACGAAGTGGGTGGTCGACCTCGAGGTGACGCGCTTCGACCGCGACCGCGCCTACTGGTCGGATCGGGGCTGGAGCGAGCGCGGGCCCGTCAAGCTGTCGTCCCGCATCGACGTGCCGCGGCAGGGCCGGTCCGTCGACGCCGGACGGGTGGTCGTCGCCGGCGTCGCGTGGCACCAGCACATCGGCGTCGCGGGGGTCGAGGTGCAGGTCGACGACGGCGAGTGGGAGCCGGCGACGCTCGCGACCGCGATCTCGGCCGACACGTGGGTGCAGTGGCGCTTCGAGTGGGATGCCACGGCGGGAGGCCACACGCTGCGGGTCCGCGCGACGTCGGCCGACGGCGAGGTGCAGACCGCCGACGTCGCCCCGGTCGCGCCCGACGGTGCGACGGGCCTGCACGAGCGCCGCGTCGACGTCCGCTGACGCACCCCCGCCGCCTCCCCCCGCCCCCGCCGCGCCCCCGCCGCCCTCCCCCCATCCGCGCGAGTCGCCAGGAATCGCCCCATCAGGGCGATCTTGGAACGTCTTCTGGCGACTCGGCGCGGGCGGGGTTGCGCAGGGAGGGGCGCGCGGGCGCGATCAGGCGAGGGGCGGGGTGCGCGGCGGGGCGACCCGGCGCGGCGCGAGCGCCTCGAACGCGGCGGCGAGGCGCAGCAGGGCCGTGTCGTCGTAGGCGCGCCCGGCGAACGTCAGGCCCACCGGCATCCGGATGTCGCGCATGAGCCCCATGGGCACGGTCACGGTCGGGATGCCGAGGTGCCGCGGCACGAGGTTGCCGTTCGCGACCCACACGCCGTTGCGCCAGCCGAGGTCGGCGGAGGCGGGGTCCACGTCCATGTCGGCCGGGCCGACGTCGGCGACGGCCGGGAACGCGACGGCGTCGAGCCCGAGCCCGTCCATCCACTCCTCGAGGTCGATGCGCCGGGTCTGCTCCAGGCCGCGCAGCCCGTCGGGCAGCTCGGGCATGTCCGCCCACGTGGCGTCCGGATGCGTGCGCACCCAGTCGGGGTACTCGGCGATGTCGTCGTCGAAGCCCGTGTACCGGTCGGGCAGCGCGCCCTCGGGGTGCGGGAAGATCCGCGCGCCGTCGACGTCGGCGAGCGTCGACAGGGCCGGGTCGCCGTTGGCCCGCAGGAAGTCCTCCCAGCCCCACGCCGAGAGGTCGACGATCTCGCGCTTCAGGTACTCCGGCGAGACGAGCCCGCGCGTCGCGATGGTCGGGGCGCCCGGGCGGTCGCCCTCGTAGTTCGACACGGCGGGGAAGTCGACGAGCACGACCTCGGCGCCGGCCGCCTCGAGTTCGCGGCGGGCGGCCTCCCAGAGCGCGATGACCGACTCGCGCGTCTCGATGCGCTGTCCGGTCGGTCCGCCGATGCCGACGGCGCGGCCGGGCTCGGCGGTGCCCGCCTCCGGGTCGGCGTTCACGTACATGCGGGGCACGCCGATGCGCTTCCCCTCGAGCACGTCGCCGGCGCCCGCGGCATCCGTCACCTGCAGGCCGGGGTACGAGTCAGGTCGAACCGCGGATGCCGCGGGCAGCTCGACCCACGGCTGCGCACGCCAGAAGTCGCCGCGGGTCTCGGGGTCGTCGGCGACGATCACGTCGAGCACCTCGAGCAGGTCGGCCATGGTCCGGGTGTGCGGCACGACCACGTCCATGGTCGGCACGAGCGGCCAGTTGCCGCGCACCGAGATCACGCCGCGCGACGGCGTGTAGGCGCACAGCGCGTTGTTCGACGCAGGCGCGCGGCCCGACGACCAGGTCTCCTCGCCGAGGCCGAACGCCGCGAACGACGCGGCCGTCGCCGTGCCCGACCCGTTCGACGAGCCGGACCCGAACGCGGCCGCGAGGTACTCGGCGTTGTACGGGCTCTCGGCGCGCCCGTACACGCCGCGCTGCATGCCGCCGTTGGCCATGGGCGGCATGTTGGTGAGGCCGAGGCAGATCGCACCGGCCGCGCGCAGCCGCTCGATCGTGAACGCGTCGCGCTGCGCGACGAGGTGCTCGAACGCGGGGCTCCCGGCCGCCGCGGTGAGCCCGCGCACGAGGTACGAGTCCTTCGCCGTGTACGGGATGCCGTCGAGGGGGCCGAGGGTCTCGCCGCGCGCGCGCCGCTCGTCGGACGCGCGCGCCTCGGCGAGCGCCTCGGGGTTGCGGACGACCACCGCGTTGAGCGCGGTCCCGGTGCCGGGTGCGTCGTACGCGTCGATGCGGGCGAGGTAGGCCTCGACCAGCTCGACCGCCGTCGTGCGGCCGGCCTCGAGGGCCGCGCGCAGGTCGGCGATCGACGCCTCGACGACGTCGAATCCGGCGTCGCCGCGGTCGCGCCCCGTGCTCATCGGTCGCCTCCCGCGGCCGGCAGCGCGGGCTGCTGCTGCGTGATGCAGTGGATGCCGCCGCCACGGGCGAAGATCGGGCGCGAGTCGACGGTCACGACCCGGCGCCCCGGGTAGGCGTCGGCGAGGATCGCCGCCGCCCGCGCATCGGCCTCGGGCTCCCCGAAGCCGCACGCGATCACGCCGCCGTTCACCACGAGGTGGTTCACGTAGCTCCAGTCGACGAACCCCTCGTCGTCGCGCAGCGTCGCTGGCGCGGGCAGGTCGATGATCTCGAACGTCCTGCCTGCGGCATCCGTCTGCCCCTCGAGCAGTTCGCGCAGCTCGCGCGTCACCACGAAGTCGGGGTGCGCCGAGTCGGCCTGGTGGTGCAGCAGCAGGCGGCCGGGCGACGGGATGGTCGCGACGATGTCGACGTGCCCGTTGGTGCCGAAGTCGTCGTAGTCGCGCGTGAGTCCCCGCGGCAGCCAGATCGCCTTCGTCGTGCCGATCGTGCGGGCGAGTTCGGCCTCGACGCGCGCGCGGTCGGCGTATGGGTTGCGGCGCGGGTCGAGCTGCACGGTGTCGGTGAGCAGCACCGTGCCCTCGCCGTCGACGTGGATGCCGCCGCCTTCGTTGACGAGCACCGAGCTCACGAGCTCGGCGCCGACGTGGGCCGCGGCGAACCGGGCGATCTCGGCCGAGACCTGCCACTCCGCCCACTCGGGCGCGCCCCAGCCGTTGAAGATCCAGTCGACGGCGCCGAGCACGCCGGGCCGCTCGTCGTCGAGCACGAACGTCGGACCGAAGTCGCGCATCCAGAACTCGTCGAGCGGGGCCTCGAGGACGTCGACCTCCGACGACAGCATGCGGCGGGCGCGATCGAGCTCGGTGGGGTCGACGACCATCGTGACGGGCTCGAACTCGGCGACGGCGTGGGCGACCGCGGTCCACGCCGCGTACCCCTCCTCGCGTTCCGCCGCGGCCTCGCCGAGGGTGATCCCCTCGCGGGGGAACGCCATCCACGTGCGCTCGTGCGGGGCGGTCTCGGCGGGCATGCGCCAGGTCATGCGGGCACCTCCCGGGTGGTGGGGGCGGATGCCGCGGCATCCGCCTCGATCTTCGCAGCGTGGTGGGCGGATGCCGCGCGCGGCCGTCGCGCCGGGTCGCGGTACGGGTCGGTGGCCAGCCACAGCAGCGCGTAGAGCCCGCCCCCGATGACAGGGCCGACGACGGCGGAGAGATCGGCGCCGCCGAGCGCCTCGGAGATCGGTCCGACGTGGAGCGTGGTGTTCGCCGACATCACCGCGACGACGACCGCGACGACCATCGCGGCGACGCCGGCCGGGAACACGCCGCCGCGGTACCAGAACGGGCTCGCCGGCGTGGTGTCGTCGAGCGCGCGGCCGTCGTACCGGTTGCGGCGGAGCACGATGTCGACGGCGTAGATCGCGACGAGCGGGCCGAACACGGTGACCGACAGCTCGAGCGACGCGCTCAGCGCGTCGAGGAAGCTCGGGGTGAGGAACAGGACCCACCCTGCGGCGCCGGTCGCGAGCACGCCGGTGACGATCGTCACGGCGGCGCGCGAGATGCGCGCGCCGAGCGCCTGCGCGTAGAACCCGGTGGAGTAGGCGACGAGCACGTTGTTCGTGATGCTCGAGAGCACGATCATGCCGAGGAAGACCGGCGTGAACCACGTCGGCACGATCTCGCCGATCGTGAGCTGCGGGTCGGTCATGTCGATCGCCGTGCCGGCGACGACGCCGAGCGCGCCGATGAGCACAGCCGGCAGGAACCCGCCGAGCGCGGTGTACCAGGCGACCTTCCGCTTGGAGACGTCGGCGGGCAGGTATCGCGCGTAGTCGGCGCCGGTGCCCCACGAGAGCGGGCTCGACGCGACGATCGCGAAGCCGAGCATGATGAGCGCCCAGTGCTCGGCGACGGGCAGCGGCGCGACCTCGTACGACCAGTCCGCGGCGCCGAGGACGAAGGTCGCGAGCACGACGAACACCACGGCGAGCGCGGCGGAGAACCACGGCGCGAGGGCGAGGATCGTCGCGTGGCCGTAGACGCCGATGACGAAGCTCAGGATGCCGACCACGAGGAGCACGCCCCACTCGCCGCCGGGCGGCAGGCCGATGCCGAAGTGCGCGACCAGGGCGATCGCGGCGAGCGTCGCGAACGCGACGTTGATGACCTCGTAGAACAGGCCGATCAGCACGCCCAGTCCGGCGCCGAAGACGCGGTTGCCGCGCACGCCGAACATCGCGCGCATGATCGTGACGCTCGGTGCGCCGGCGGCGGGGCCGCTCACGGCGAGCCAGCCCACGAGCGCCCACCACAGGTTGCCGACGACGGTGATGGCGAGCGCCTCCCACAGCGACAGGCCGAGCAGCATCAGCACGCCGCCGACCACGAAGTACAGGTAGCCGACGTTGGCCGAGAGCCACACCCAGAAGAGGCTCGAGGGCCGGCCGTGCCGCTCGCCCTCGGGGATGTGCTCGATGCCGTGCGTCTCGACGTGGCCGGCGCGGTCCGCGGCCGGCGCCGCGACGGGCGTGGCCGTGCCCGGGACCGGGCCCGGGCCCGGGAAGTCAGTGGGGGTCATCCTGCGAACCTCATCGTCCGTTCGTTTATTGATCATCTGATCAATAGTGCAGGAGGCTACATAGACTGGCGGCACGATGTCAACACCGATCAGAGCGCGAGCATCCCGCAAGAGCCCCGTCGAGCGATCCGCCGAGATCGCGGATGCCGCGCGCCGGGTCGCGCTCGAGCAGGGGCTCGCGGCCGTCACGCTGCGCTCGATCGCCGCGCGCGCCGGCGTGACCCCCGCCCTCGTCGCGCACTACCAGCCCAACATGGACGCGCTCGTCGCGAGCACGTTCGGCGCGATCGTGGCCGGCGAGATCGACGAGGTCGCCGATCTCCTCGCCGCCCTGCCGGGACCGCGCGAGCGCCTGGGCGCGCTGCTCGACACGCTCCTCGACGGGTCGCGCGACGACGTCACGGTCGTGTGGGTCGAGGCGTGGGCGCTCGGCCGGCGCAACGAGGCGCTCGCGGCATCCGTCCGCATGCAGATGGACGCGTGGCAGGCGGTCGTGCAGGGCGTGATCGAGCAGGGCGTCGACGACGCCGGGTTCGAGACGGATGACGCGGCCGCGACGTCGTGGCAGCTCCTCGGCATGGTCGACGGGCTCAACGCGCAGGCGCTCGTCCGGTGGGGCGACGCGGGCGACCGGGGCTCGCTCATCCACCGCGCGGTCGAGGGCATGCTCGGCCTGCCGAGGGGCGCACTGGCCGTCGGGCGCTGAGGCGCGCGGTCCGCTCGCCGTCAGTCGCCGTGGTGCGAGTACCACTCGTCGGCGAGCCGCTTCGGCGCGACCGCGAGGAAGGCCTCCGCCGCGAGCTCCTCGAGCCGGCGACGGGAAACGCGGTCCAGTCGCACGAGCACCGCCGGGAACCCGTCGAAGTGCGGCGTCGTGAAGAAGACCATCGGGTCCTCCTCGACGAGCGCGGACTTGACCGCCTCGTCCTCGACGCGCACGCCGAGCACCGGTCCCTCCTGCTCGACGATGCCGAGGAACGCGAGGTCGGCCTTCCGCAGCGGGCGCTCCCACACGAAGCCCCGGCCGTGCACGCGCCAGTGCGCGGCGCCCCAGCTCACGTGCTCGCTCGTGTCGGGGAAGGAGAGCGCGAGCTCGCGGACCTCGTCCCAGCCGACCATGCACCCCACGCTACGCCCGGCGTCCCGCCGGCGACAACGGCCGTCGCGGTGCTCCGATGTCGGATGCCGCGGCTAGCGTGGGTCGGGACGACGACGGAGGAGGCCCGGATGTACCTGGTTGGCGGCACCGTCGTCACGAGCGCGAGCGACCTCAAGAAGGCGTCGGACTGCGAGTTCGCCTTCCTGCGCGAACTCGACGTCAAGCTCGGCCGCGACACCCTGTTCGAGCCGGCGACCGATGCCATGCTCGAGCGCGCCGGCCGACTCGGCGACGCGCACGAGGAGCGCGTGCTGCAGCGCTATCGCGACGAGTTCGGGTCCGGCGTCGTCGAGATCGCCCGGCCCGACCTGCGCGACCCCGACCAGCTCGCCGCGGCGATCGAGGCGACCCGCGAGGCGTTCGCCTCCGGGGCGCCCGTGGTCTTCCAGGCGACCTTCGTCGACGACGGGTTCGTGGGCTTCGCCGACTTCATCGTGCGGCAGGCCGACGGGCGCTACCTCGTCCAAGACAGCAAGCTCGCGCGGCGTGCCCGCGTGACCGCGCTCCTGCAGCTCGCCGCGTACGCGACGCAGCTCGACCGGCTCGGCATCCCGCGCGCCGACACCGTCGAGCTCCTGCTCGGCGACGGCACCACCAGCTCCCACCGGCTCGACGACATCGAGCCGGTGTACCTCCTGCGGCGCGACCGGCTCCGGCGCATCGTCGACGAGCGGCTCGCCGACGACGGCCCCGTCGCGTGGGGCGATCCGCGGTACGCGTTCGACGGGCGCTGCCCCACCTGCGACCTCGAGGTGCACGCGCACCGGGATTTGCTGCTCGTGGCGGGGCTCCGCAGCACCCAGCGCGCGCACTTCGTCGAGGCGGGCATCCGCACGATCGACGAGCTCGCCGCCTCGACCGGTCCGGTCGAGGGCGTGCTCGACGCGACGCTCCAGGGTCTGCGCGTGCAGGCGCGGCTCCAGCTCGCCGCCGAGGCGGCCGAGCTCGAGGCTGCGGCAGCCGGCACCCGATCGGCCGACGACCCTCCGCTTCCGCCGCCCGTCGAGGTGCGCGAGCCGGGCGCCCTCGCGGCGATCCCCGAGCCCGATCCCGGCGACCTGTTCTTCGACTTCGAGGGCGATCCGCTCTACACCGAGGGCGCGGCGACCGAGTGGGGACTCGACTACCTGTTCGGCATGATCGACGTCGACGAGCGGTTCACGCCCATCTGGGCCCACAGCTTCGACGAGGAGCGCGAGGCGCTCCTGCAGTTCCTGGCGTTCGTGGCCGAACGGCGCCGACGCTATCCGAACCTGCACATCTACCACTACGCCAGCTACGAGCGCACGCACCTGACCTCCATCGCGGCCCGGCACGGCGTCGGCGAGGCCGAGGTCGACCAGCTGCTCGCCGACGGCGTGCTCGTCGACCTCTACCCGGTGGTCAAGCGCGCCGTCCGGGTCGGCAGCCGGTCGTACTCGATCAAGAAGCTCGAGCCGCTCTACATGGGCGACGAATTGCGCGAGGCCGACGTGAAGTCCGGCGGCGACTCCATCCTCGAGTACGTCCGCGCGCGCGAGCTCCGCGAGACCGGCGGACTCGATCCGGCGACCGGCCTGACCGGCGAGGCCGCGGCGCAGCACGTCCTCGACGACCTGGCCGAGTACAACCGCTACGACTGCGTCTCGACGCTCCGGCTGCGCGACTGGCTGCTCGGTCTCGCGCGCGAGCGCGGCGTCGCGCCCGTCCCCGCGCTGCTGCTCGCCGAGCCGACCGGCAAGCAGTACGCGGCGAGCCCGCTCGCGGTCGAACTCGAGCGACTCGCCGGGCCGGCCGACGCCCGCGTCGACGATCCCGACCGCCGGGCGCTCGCGATGGCCGCCGCGGCCATCGACTACCACGACCGCGAGATGAAGAGCTTCTGGTGGGGGCACTTCTTCCGCGTCGAGCAGCCGCTCGAGGCGTGGGAGGACCACCGCGACGTCCTCGTCGTCGACCCGGCCCAGACCGTCGTGCTCCAGGACTGGTATCGCGAGGGTCGACAGCAGCAGGACCGCCGCGAGCTCCTCCTGCGGGGCCGGGTGGCCCCGGGTTCGCGCTTCAGCCCGGGCGCCGACCTCTACCTCCTCTACGAGTGGCCCGCCCCGTTCCCCTCCGACGTGCGTCGTCCCGGATCCCGGGCATCGACGCGCGCGACCGTGCTCGAGGCGACCGCCGAGGGCGTCCGCATCTGCGAGCGCTCGGTGGCCGGCGAGACGTGGCGCGGACTCCCCGCCGCGCTCGTACCGGGCAACCCGCCGCCGGCGGGCCGGCAGAAGGACGCCATCGCGGAATGGGCGCGCCCCATCGTCGACCGGCACCCGCTCTGGCCGAAGGACCCGGCGGTCGACCTGCTCCGGCGCATCGCGCCGCGCACGCGCTCCGGATCGCTCGCGCCGCTGCCCGACCACGACTACGTCGGCGCGGTCGTGCGGTCGCTCGGCGACCTCGACGACTCGTACCTCGCCGTGCAGGGTCCCCCCGGCACGGGCAAGACCTACGTGGCCTCGCGGGTGATCGCCCGCCTCGTCGCGCGGCACGCCTGGAAGGTCGGGGTCGTCGCGCAGTCGCACGCGGTCGTCGAGCACCTGCTCGACGCGATCGTGGCGGCCGGGCTCGACCCGCGCCTCGTCGCGAAGGCGCCCAAGGACCGCGACGACGGCGTCGCGCGCCCGTGGACGGCGATCGAGAAGGACGGCGCAGCGACCCACCTCGCCACGAACGCGACCACCGGCTACGTGTTCGGCGGCACCGCATGGGACTTCGCCAACGAGGGGCGCGTGCCCCGCCGCGGCCTCGACCTCCTCGTCATCGACGAGGCCGGACAGTTCTCGCTCGCGTCGACGATCGCCGCATCCGTCGCCGCGCGGCGGCTGCTCCTGCTCGGCGATCCCCAGCAGCTGCCGCAGGTGAGCCAGGGCACCCACCCCGAACCGGTCGACATGTCCGCGCTGGGCTGGATCGCCGACGGCCACGACGTGCTGCCCGAGGAGTTCGGCTACTTCCTCGCGCAGAGCCGCCGCATGCACCCGGCGCTCGCCGCGCCCGTCTCGCACCTTTCCTACGAGGGCGCGCTCGAGTCGCACGAGTGCGCCGCGCTCCGATCGATCGACGGCGTCGCTCCCGGCCTCACCGTCGTCCCCGTCGCGCACGAGGGCAACACGACCGAGTCCGTGGAGGAGGCCGAAGAGGTCGCGCGAATCGCCTCCTCCCTGCTCGGCCGCGCGTACGCCGACACGACCGACGGGCCGGAGCCGGCCCGCGCGGCGCAGCGGCCGCTCACCCAGGCCGACCTCATCGTGGTCACCCCGTACAACGCCCAGCTCGCGCGGGTGCGCGAGTCGCTCGACCGGCGGGGGCTCCGCGACGTCCCGGTCGGCACCGTCGACAAGTTCCAGGGCCAGGAGGCCGCCGTCGCGATCGTGACGCTGGCGGCGTCCTCGGCCGCCGCAGCGCCGCGCGGGCTCGAGTTCCTGCTGCTCAAGAACCGGCTCAACGTCGCGATCTCGCGCGCGAAGGTGGCCGCGTACCTCGTCTACTCGCCGGGGCTCCTCGACGCCCTTCCGCGCACGCCGCAGGGGGTCGCCCAGCTGAGCGCCTTCGCCCGGCTGGTCGGTGTCGAACTGCCGACGCTCGACCGCGCACCCGTGGGGTAGCGGCATCCGAACGCCCGCCACGCGACCGCGCGGCCGCATGAGCTGAGAGAACCTCGCAGAGTACCCGCATAGGGTACTGCCATGACCTCCCCCACCGACGCGAACCCCGACCGCATCACCATGTACGGTGCCGCCTGGTGCGGCGACTGCCGCCGCTCGAAGGCGCTGCTCGACCGGCGCGGCGTCGACTACGAGTACGTCGACCTCGAGGCGGTCGTCGAGGGCGCCGCGCGCGCCAAGGCGATCTCCGGCCGCACGAACATCCCCGTGGTCGTCTTCCCCGATGGAACGCACTTCACCGAGCCGACCGACGCCCAGCTCGCGGCGAAGCTCGACGAGGCGGCGTCCGCCGCGGCCTGAGCCGCGGCATCCGGTTCATCCGCCCCCGCACGCGAACGGCGCTCCACCCCTGGGTGAAGCGCCGTTCGCGTGGGCGCGGACGCCGGCTCAGCGGAGCGCCGGCAGGACCTCGCGTTCGTACAGCTCGAGCCCGCTGCGGTCGTAGGCGAGCTCCGGGAAGTAGTGGATGGCGTAGCCGAGCCCGCGACGCCTCATGTCGAGGAGCCGCTCGACGACCTGGTCGGGCGTGCCGACCGCGATGGCCGACGGGCCCCGGTAGTCGTTCATGAAGCGCGCGGTGACCTCCGGCCCGAGGTGCGGCGCGACGCGCGCCTCGAGGCGCTCGAGGCGCCGGGCGACATCCGCCTCGGACTCGCCGATCACCGTGTTGAAGTTGGCGCTGCGCACGATGGAGTCGAAGTCGCGGCCCAGGCGGTCGGTGTGCCCGCGCAGCACCTCGCTCTTGTGGCTGAACTCCTCGGGGTTGCCGAAGAAGTTCGTGTACGAGGCGTACTTCGCGGCGATCCTCAGCGTGACCTTCTCGCCGCCGCCGGCCACCCACATCGGGATGCCTCCGGCCTGCAGCGGCTGCGGCTGCACGATGGCGCCGTCGACTCGGGTGAACTCGCCGTCGAGCGTGGCGCGGCCCGTGGTCCACGCCTGGTGCATGATCTCGACGCCCTCGCGCAGCATCCGCAGCCTCGCGGGCGCGTCGGGGAACCCGTACCCGTACGCACGCCACTCGTGCTCGTACCATCCGGCACCGATGCCCATCTCGATGCGGCCGCCCGAGATGAGGTCGGCCGTCGCGGCGACCTTCGCGAGGTACGCGGGGTTGCGGTACGACATGCACGTGCACATCTGCCCGAGCCGCACGCGAGAGGTCGACGCGGCGAACGCGGACATCAGCGACCACGCCTCGTGCGTCGCCTCGGTGTCGCTCGGAACGGGAGTCGTGTGGAAGTGGTCGTACACCCAGACGGACTCCCAGGGGGAGCCGTCGCGGTCGGCGTGCGCGGCGAGCCCGTGCATCGTCGACCAGTGCTCGGCCGGCTCGATGCCGACGAGGTCGTAGCGCCACCCCTGGGGAACGAAGAATCCGAATCGCATTCCGCAAGCCTAGGCGCCGCATGGAGGGCCCCGACGGAGGGATGCGGGAGCGCCCCCTCCGGATCTCAGCGCCACCCCTGATGCCGCGGGGAACGCTCGTCCGTAGCGTCGCCGACATGTCGCACCTCACCGATCACGCGCACGTGCACCCGGAGCAGTTGTCCGCCGTGGCGATCACGTCCGGCGGGGTCCGCGTCATCCATCTCGCGGGCGTCGCCGAATGCCCGAGCGAGCTCTGGCGCGTCGAGTTCGTGCCCGCCGGCCCCGCCATCGGCGCCAGCGCGGCACCCGAGCGGCTGCGCCTCGGCATCCGTTCCACGCCGCCGCGCCGCCGCGGCCGCGTCCGGCGCGCGCGCGTCACGTTCGAGGCCATCATCGAGGATCCGCGCACGCGCGAGATCGAGGTGCACCTGGAGTGCCAGCCCGCCGTCGTGGTCCCGGTGCTCGAGGCCGTCCCCGGATTCGGGGCGGGCGCCCGCGCGTCGCGACCCGACCCGCACCGCCGCGTCGCTCCGGCGTCCTCGCTGGTCCGGGCGGTGGCGGATGCCGTGACCCGGGCGATCGACGCGGTGCGCGCCACCGTGCCGCTCGTGCACGTGGCATCCGCCGTCTGACGCGGTCGGCCGGCACGGGCGCGGGGCCGCCCCCTCGGAGCGACCCCGCGGAATGCCGCGGAACCCCGCGCCTAGGTGAGCGCGAACCGCAGTTCGGCCACGGCGGGTCCCGACCAGTCGGTGTCGGCCAGGTCGTCGCCGCGCACCGTGACGACCTTGCCGCCGCGCGAGAGCACCATCATCGCGAGCTGGGGCAGGATGTCACCGGCGCGCGTGCCGTCGGCGAGCGCCGGTCCCCCGCCGTTCGAGGTGGCGAACTCGATGGCGCCCGATTCGAGGTCGAGCGTGCCGTTGACCGACGTGGTGAAGTCGAACCAGAGCGTCTCGACGCCGCCCTCGGCGGCCATGCGGCCGATCGCGGCCAGGTCGCGCTCGACCCGGCCCGCGCTGCCGTCGGCGAGGCCGCGCAGCGCCGCCTTCGCCTCGTGCACGTTCAGCGCGGCGAGCTGGCGCCGGAGCTCCTCGTCGATCTCGGCCGCGTTGAGGCGGTCGGGTCCGCCCTGCACGGGAACCACGCGCCGGCTGTTGTGGGCCCGGTCGAGGAAGGAGCCGAGCAGCGGTTCCGCCGCGAAGACGAAGAGCGGCACCTTGCCGTCGGGGTCGTGCGCGTTGAGCTCCTGCCAGACGGCGTCGGCCACCTGCTTGGAGTAGTTGTCCTGGATCTCGGGGCGGCGGTCCTGCTCGGGCGTGCCGCGGTCGCCGTGGCCCGCGCCCTTCTTGCGGGCGGGTTCGCCGAGGTCGCGGTTGCCCGCCTCCTCGAGGTTCTTGGGCAGGTTCGGGTCGAGCGGCATCTCCTCGGCGCGGGAGGTCGGCAGCGCATGCCAGAGCGCCCACTCGTTCGACGAGATCGTGATCGCGAACGCCTCCTGGTCCTGGCTGGGCGCGCGGAGCAGCTGGCCGAGCGTGAAGTGCGATCCGACGTGCACGGCGTCGTCGAGGCGGTTGGGCAGGACGTACACCTCGTTGAAGCCCGGCGCCGCGAAGACGGCGAGCGAGCGCGCGAGCGAGCTCCACACGGCCTTGTCGGCGAGGACGCGGTCCCGCTCGACCTTGAGCGTCTCGATGGCAGCGGCATCCTCGCCGTCGGCGCGGAGCCGGTCGAGCGCCTCGTCGAACGCGCTCTTCACCGCCGTCGCGGCCCGTTCGCGCTCGCTCACGATCGGCGCCGTCGACGCGTAGATCGTGACCGCGGGATGGTGCTCGCCGGCCAGCGCCCGGAAGTCGCTCGCGGTGGGCAGTTCGTAGTGGACCGTCATTCGTCCTCCTCCGATTCCGGCGACGACGACGTCGCCGTCGCGTGCCCCCAGCCTAGGAACCTCCGCTCCGATCCGACAGACCCCGCGGGACATGCGAACGGACCCGGCCGCTCGGCCGGGTCCGTTCGGTGGTGCGGTCAGCGACGCACCGGGTGGTTCGATCGGATGACGCCCGTGGGGTCGATCGCCGCCTTCAGCGCACGCAGGCGCGCGAGTCGGCCGTCGTCGCCGAAGAACCGCTCGCCGGCCGCGGGGCGCTCGGTGAAGTTGAGGTACTCCTCCGCCGCGCGCCACGGCTCGATGCGGGCCAGCAGGCGCCCGAGGGATGCCACGACCGCGTCGATGGTCTCCGGCGTGGCGATGCCGACGCCGAACACGAGGTAGCGGCCGTCGAAGCCCGAGATCGCGCCGGGGGCCGGCAGGCCCTGGTCCGCGGCGAGCTCGACCGCTGCGGCCGGGGCGAAGGCTCCGCCGAGGTGGCGGATCTCGGCGGAGAGCAGCGCGGTGCCGGAGTCGGCTCCGACCGCGGCGACGAACGCGCGCACCGCCTCGGCGGGCAGGTCCTTCAGCATCATCGCGTCGCCGTGGCCGGGCGTCGGGCCGGGCGGGTCCATGTGCAGCTGCAGCAGCTCGGCGGGCGCCTGCGGGTGCACCGTGTCGATCTCGGGGCCGAGCTCGCGCAGTGGCGCGAGCAGCCGTTCGGCGACCTCGGGCGTCTCCTGGACGACCGCCTCGACCACCGCGAACGAGCGGCCGGACAGGAACGGCGGCAGCTCGGGCATGGCCGGGAGGTGCAGCACGCGACCCACCGAGGTGACGCTGTCGGGCACCGACCGGGTCCACTCGGCCCAGGCCTCGAGCACCTCGCTCGCGCGGTCGATGGGGAAGAACAGGGTTCCCGCGATCACCTGCTCGAGCTCGAACAGCCCGAACTCGAGCGCGGTGACGACGCCGAAGTCGCCGCCGCCGCCGCGGACCGCCCAGAACAGCTCGGGGTCGTGCTCGGCGTCGACGCGGCGGAACTCGCCGTCGGCGGTCACGAGCTCGACCGCCACGACGTGGTTCGCGGCGAGGCCGTGGGCGCGTCCGAGGAACGACACCCCGCCGCCGAGCGTGTAGCCGACGACGCCGACATCGTGCGACGAACCGGCGAGCGCGGCGAGCCCGTGGGGCGCGGTCGCGGCGACCACGTCGCCCCAGAGCGCGCCGGGCTCCACGCGGGCGATGCGCTGGTTCGGGCGCACCTCGACGCCGCGGAGACCGTGCGTCCGCAGCAGGATCGCGTCGGCGAGTCCGTGGCCGTCCGCGAGGGGCGCGGCGTTGTGGCCCGTCGCCTGCGGGGCCACGGCGAGGCCGAGGTCGCGTGCGGCGCGCACGGTGCGGGCGATGTCGGCGACGGATGCCGCGACCACGACGGCGGCGGGCCGCTGGTCGACGGCGAGGTTCCAGGCGGCGCGGACGGCGTCCCAGTCGGCGTCGCCGGGCAGGTGGAGCCGGCCGTCGAGGCGCTCGTCGAGCATGGCGAACGACTCGCGCAGCGAGAGCGCGGCGGTGTCGAAGGCGAGGGAGTTCACGGATGGTTCCTTTCAGGTGCGTGGGGGTCGCGGGCCGGGCCGAGGTAGGGCGCTTGCTCCGACGGCCGCCCGGGTTGCCGGGGGCGCTCACGACGGGTTCCATCCAATGACGGGCGCGGCGGCCGGGACAGAGGGTCACCCCCCGGATCGGCTCAGGGTTATCCCGCGCATCCGGGTCCTCGGCCGCAGGGCGGAATAGGCCCGCGACCGGCCCGGTTGGGGTGAGGGATGCCTCTCTCACCACGTCTCTCAGTGCTCGATCTCGTGCCCGTGCGGAGCGGCCAGTCGTCGGCCGACGCGGTCGCGGCATCCGTCGCCCTGGCCCGTGCCGCCGACCGGCTCGGCTTCACGCGCTACTGGTTCGCCGAGCACCACAACATGCCCGCGGTCGCGTCGACCGCGCCGCCCGTGCTCATCGCGGCGACCGCCGCGCGCACCGAGCGCATCCGCGTGGGCTCGGGCGGCGTGATGCTGCCCAACCACGCGCCGCTCGTCGTCGCCGAGCAGTTCGCGGCGCTCGAGGCGCTCGCGCCCGGCCGCATCGACCTCGGCATCGGGCGCGCGCCCGGCAGCGACCCGGTCATCACCCAGCTGCTGCGCATCTCGGGGCCGACGGCCGACGTGGACCGGTTCCCCGACCACGTCGCCGACATCCTGAGCCTGCTCTCGCCCGACGGCGCGACGCTGCGCCTGACGAGCGGACGCGAGTACGCCATCCAGGCGACGCCCGCGGCCACCGCGGTCCCGGAGCTGTGGCTGCTCGGCAGCTCCGACTACTCCGCGCGGCTCGCGGCCGAGCTCGGACTCCCGTACGTGTTCGCGAACCACTTCTCGGGCGAGGGGCTCGAGCGCGCGCTCGAGCTGTACCGCACGGGCTACACGCCGAGCGAGCGGCATCCGTCGCCCCGGACGATCCTGACCCTCAACGCGGTCGTCGCCGACACCGCCGCCGAGGCCGAGGAGCGGGCGCTCCCCCAACTGCGCTCCATGGCGCGCCTGCGGCTCAACCGGCCCATGCGTCCGCTCGAGACCGTCGACGAGGCGCTCGCCGCGCCGCGCGACTCGGACGCCGACGAGGTCATCGCCCGGATGCGCGCGCGATGGGTCATCGGCGACGCGGATGCCGCGGCCGCGGCCGTGCGCGCGCTCGCCGGGCGGCACGGGGTCGACGAGGTCATGATCGCACCGGTGGCCGGCTCGCGCGCCGCCGAACCGGAGGATGGCACGGCCGGACGCGAGCGCACCCTCGAGCTGCTCGCCGAGCGCCTGGCCGGGTAGGCGCGAGCACGAGGTTTCGGTTCGGTCACTGCCCTTGCGGCCGGCCGGGGGGCACCGTATCGTCGGAGGACCCAATAAGTGACCGAATGGTCGGTCATGAACTCGGCGTCCCGCCTCGGTGATGAGCGCCACCCGATCTGGACTCGAAGGAGAGTTCCCATGCGACGCACCCACAGCCGCCTGCTCACCTCCGCCGCCGTCGCGGCCTCGCTCGCCCTCGCCTTCACCGGCTGCTCGACGTCGAACTTCGGCGGCGACGACGGCGGTGGCGGCGACGCCGCCGAGGAGGGGCCGGTCAAGATCGGCGCCGTGCTCGACATCACCGGCGTCGGCGCCAACCTCGGCGTCCCCGAGCAGGACACCCTCAACATGCTGGCCGAACAGCTCAACGAGGAGGGCGGCATCGACGGCCGCGAGGTCGAGCTCATCATCAAGGACAACCAGTCCACCGAGGACGGCGCCGCCAAGGCGACCACCCAGCTGATCGAGAACGACGACGTCGACCTCATCATCGGCGCCTCGCGCACCGGCCCCTCGCTCGCCATGCGCCCCCTCGTCGAGGCCGCGCAGCTGCCGACGATCTCGATCGCCGCGAACGCGGCCATCGTCGAGGGCTCCGAGTGGGTCTTCAAGACCGCCCAGAACGACGTCGTCGTGATCGAGCGCATCCTCGACGACGCCGAGTCGAAGGGCTACACCAAGGTGGCCCTCGCGCGCGACGCGACCGGCTTCGGCGAGGGCATCGCCGAGATCATCACCGAGCTGGGCGCCGAGCGCGGCATCGAGCTCACCGCGACCGAGTCGTTCGAGCCGAGCGCGACCGACTTCACGGCCCAGATGACGAACCTGCGCTCGGCCGACGCCGACGCCGTCATCATCTGGGGCATCACGCCGTCGGCCGGCCTCGCGCAGGCCGCGTACGTGCAGATCGGCGTCGGCAAGCCGGTGTACCAGTCGCACGGCGTCGCGAACGCCGCGTTCTTCGAGGCCGCCGGCGACGCCGCCGAGGGCGTCATCGCGCCGATGGGCCGCCTGCTCGTGGCCGACCAGCTCCAGGAGGACGACCCGCAGAAGGAGGTCATCGACCAGTTCATCGCCGACTACACCGAGGCCTACGACACCGCGCCGTCGAGCTTCGCCGGCCACGCGTACGACGCGTGGCAGATCGCCGTCGCCGCGATCCAGGAGGCGGGCACCGATCCCGGGGAGCTGCGCGACGCGATCGAGGCGACGAGCGACTTCGTCGGCATCTCGGGCGTGTTCACGATGACCCCGGAGAACCACTCCGGCCTCGAGGCCGACGCGCTCATCCTCGCGATCGCCGAGGGCGGCCGCTGGAACCTCTACGAAGAGTGAGCGACGTCCGTTGACCGACTTCCTCCAGCTGACGGCGGCAGGGTTGTCGCAGGGTTCCGTGTACGCCCTGCTCGCCGTCGGCCTGATCGCCACCTACACGGTGCGGCACGTCGTGAACATCGCCCAGGGCGACTACGCGATGCTCGCCGGCCTGGGGAGCATCTCGCTCGTCAGCGCCGGCGTGCCGCTGCCCGTCGCCATCCTCATCGCCCTGGTGACGGTCACGCTCGCATCGGTGCTCATCGAGCGCCTCGTGATCGCGCGCGTCAAGGACCTCACGACCCTCGTCTCGATCATCCTCACCCTCGGCGTCTCGACGCTGCTGCAGGCGATCATGCTGCTCGTCTGGGGCGCGGAAGCGCGGCGACTGCCGGCCTTCCCGGGCGAGGACCTGCTCATCGGCGGCGTCAGCATCCGGTCGCAGGAGCTCTGGATGCTCGGCACCCTCGTGGTGGTCGGCGGCGGGATCCTGCTCTTCTACGAGAAGACCCGGTGGGGCAAGGCGCTCCGCGCCTCGGCCGAGCAGCCGGTGGCGGCCCGCATCGTCGGCATCTCGCCGGCCGCGGCATCCGTCATCGCGTTCGCCATCGCGGGCTTCGCGGGCGCGGCAGCCGGCGTCGTGTCCTCGCCCATCTACCTCTCGATCTGGTCGGGCGGGCTGCTGCTCGGGCTCAAGGGGTTCGTCGCCGCGGTCCTCGGCGGGCTCGTGTCCTTCCGCGCCGCGATCGTCGGGGCGCTGCTGCTCGGCATGCTCGAGTCGTACGTCGCCGGGTACGTGGCATCCGGCTGGAAGGACGCGGTGGCGTTCTTCATCCTCATCATCGTGCTCATCATCCGACCGGCCGGCCTCGTGCTGCGCCCGAACGCGGTAAGGGTCTGACGTGACGCTCCTCGAGAAGACACCGGGGGCCGTCCGGTCGAAGACCGGATTCTGGCCGAACAACCGCTCCACCATCATCGGCGTGGCGATCCTCGCCGTGATCGTGATCATCGTGCCGTTCACGGCGACCTCGTCGATGATGAACATCGCCGTCTTCTCGATGATCTTCGCGCTGCCGGCGATCGGCCTGTCGCTGCTCATGGGGCTCGCGGGCCAGGTCTCGCTCGGCCAGGCGGCGTTCTTCGCGATCGGCGCCTACACGCACGCGATCCTGCTGCAGAAGTTCGAGGTGCCCGGCATCCTCGCCGCGGTGTGCGGCGTGCTCGCGGCCATGCTCGCGGCCCTGCTCGTCGGGCTGCCGATGCTCCGGCTGCGCGGCCACTACCTCGCGCTCGCGACCCTCGGCCTCGGCTTCATCGTCATGATCGCCGTGCGCGAGTGGGAGTTCACCGGCCGCACGACGGGCATCTACGGGTTCGGACGGCCCGAGGTCTTCGGCATCCCGATCGACAACAACGGGCTCTTCTTCTGGTTCGTCGCGCCGTTCGTGATCGTCGGCCTGGTCCTCGCGCTCAACCTGACGCGTTCGCGCGCCGGCCGCGCGCTCTCGGCGGTCAACGACTCCGAGCTCGCAGCCGAGTCGCTCGGCGTCAACACGTACGCGCTGCGCGTGAAGGTCTTCACGCTCTCGGCGGGCTTCGCCGGCCTCGGCGGCGTGTTCTACGCCTACCAGGTGCAGATCGTCTCGCCGCAGGTCGCGGAGTTCCACGTCTCGGTCGAGCTGCTGCTGATGGTCGTCATCGGCGGGCTCGGCTCGGTCTGGGGCGCGATCGCGGGCGCCTTCATCGTCGAGCTCCTCTCGGAGGGCCTGCGCGACCTCATCCCGGCCATCATCCCGGGCGCCACCGGCGAGGTGCAGCTCATCGGCTACGGCATCGTGCTCATCCTCGTCATCCTGCTCCTGCCGGGCGGGCTCTACCAGGCGGTGCGCACGGTCTGGGCCGCCATCCGTCGACGCTCGGCCTCGCGGCGGGTCGCCGCCGCGGCGAAGGTCCCGGACGGCACCGCCGACGCGGGCACGGGCGACGCGCCGACGCGCGCGTTCGGCGGCGTCCCGGGCGAACCGGCCGGACCGCCCGCGGTCGCCGACGACGAGCCGATCCCGAGCGTGCCGGCCATCTCGACGCCGCTCGCGGCCGGCGAGACCATCCTCGAGGTGCGCGGACTCACCAAGCGCTACGGCGGGGTCGTCGCCGTCGACGACGTGAGCTTCACGGTGCCCGCCGGCCGCATCATGGGCCTCATCGGGCCGAACGGCGCCGGAAAGACGACGTGCTTCAACATGATCACCGGCGCGATCCCGCCGACCTCGGGCACGGTCTCGTTCCTCGGCGAGGAGGTGCAGGGCCGCAAGCCGCACGTCGGCGCGGTCCGGGGCCTCACCCGCACCTTCCAGAACCTGCAGGTGTTCACGTCGACCGACGTGGTCGGCAACGTCTACATGGGCCGGTACCGCAAGGGCCGGGCCGGCATCATCCGCGGCATGCTCGGGCTCCAG
This sequence comes from Agromyces sp. CCNWLW213, assembly GCF_037199545.1. NCBI lineage: Bacteria > Bacillati > Actinomycetota > Actinomycetes > Micrococcales > Microbacteriaceae > Agromyces > Agromyces sp. CCNWLW213. The sequence continues at coordinate 123,034 of NZ_JBBBDX010000009.1, forward strand.
GGGCGCGAGCAGTACCGCAACGAGGAGATCGCGCACGACATCCTCGACGCGATGCGACTCGGCGACGTCGCCGGCCTCGCCGCGGGCGACCTGCCCTTCGGGCGCCAGCGCATGATGGAGGTCTGCCGCGCGCTCGCGTCGGAGCCCGCGCTGCTGCTGCTCGACGAGCCCATGGCGGGCCTCTCGGGCCGGGAGCGCGACATGCTCGCGAACCTGCTCCGCGCGCTCCGCGACGCGGGGCTCACGATCGTGCTCGTCGAGCACGACGTCGCGCAGGTCCTCTCGCTCGCCGACTCCGTCGCGGTGCTCGACGACGGCGTGCTCATCGCGCACGGCGACCCGGAGTCGGTGCGCAACGATCCCGCGGTCATCGTCGCGTACCTCGGCACCGACGCCGAGGAGGCCAAGCACGAACTCGAGGAACTGGAGGAGCACGCATGACCCTGGTCGTCGATTCGCTCGATGCCGGCTACGGCAAGCTCGCGATCCTCCACGGCGTCAGCCTCGAGGTGTCGGCCGGCGAGATCGTCACGGTCGTCGGCTCGAACGGCGCCGGCAAGACCACGCTGCTGCGGGCGCTCAACGGCATCATCCGGCCCACCGCGGGCCGGGTCGCGCTCGAGGGCACCGACATCACCGGCCGGCCCACCGAGCGGATGGCCGCCCTGGGGCTCACGCACGTGCCCGAGAACCGCCTCTGCTTCCCGACGCTCACGGTGCGCGACAACCTCATGCTGGGCGCCTGGAGCCGCGGCGGCAAGGGCGACCTCGACGCGGTGCTCGAGCTGTTCCCGCGGCTGCAGCCGCGACTCGGGCAGGCCGCGGGCACCCTCTCCGGCGGCGAGCAGCAGATGGTCGCGATCGGCCGCGGACTGATGGCCTCGCCGAAGGCCATCCTGCTCGACGAGCCGTCGATCGGGCTCGCGCCGAAGGTCGTCGCCGAGATCATGAAGGTGCTGACGCAGCTGCGCGAGCGCGGACTCGCCGTCCTGCTGGTCGAGCAGAACGTGCGCGCATCGTTCGGCATCGCCGATCGCGCCGTCGTCATGCAGCGGGGCCGGGTGGTGCTCGAGGGCACGCCCGGCGAGCTCGTCGAGCTCCCCGAGGTGCGCAACGCCTACCTGGGGGGCGCCGCGGCGTAGCGCACCGGGCGCGCTTCAGCCCCGCTTCAGCGGCATCCGACAGGATGGGCCCAGCGGAGGGAGGGCGGATGCGGCTGCTGGTGGTCGAGGACGAGGCGCGCCTCGCCGAGGGCCTGCGGCGGGGGCTCGAGGCCGAGGGATTCGCCGTCGACGTCGCCGCGAACGGCACCGACGGCCTGTGGCTCGCTCGCGAGAACCGGTACGCGGCGATCCTGCTCGACATCATGCTCCCCGGCCTCAACGGCTACCTCGTGTGCCGCGCGCTCCGCGAGGCCGACGACTGGACGCCGGTGCTCATGCTCACCGCGAAGGACGGCGAGTGGGACCAGGTCGAGGCCCTCGACACCGGCGCCGACGACTACCTCACCAAGCCGTTCTCGTTCGCCGTCCTCGTGGCGCGCGTCCGGGCGCTCATCCGGCGCGGGGCGTCGGCGCGCCCCGCGGTGCTCGCCGCAGGCGACCTGCGGCTCGATCCGGCGACGCGCGAGGTGCGGCGCGCGGACGCCGCGGTCGAGCTCACCGCGCGCGAGTTCGCCGTGCTCGAGTTCCTCATGCGCCGGGCGGGCGAGGTGGTCTCCAAGCGCGAGATCCTCGAGGGCGTGTGGGACTTCGACTTCGACGGCGATCCCAACATCGTCGAGGTGTACATCCGCCACCTGCGCAACAAGGTCGACCGGCCGTTCGACCGCGAGGGCATCCAGACGCTGCGCGGCGCCGGGTACCGGCTGGCGGTCGACGGTGGCTGAGGGCACGGGCAGGGCGGATGCCGCGGCGCGCCGGCGCCTGGGCATCCGCGGCCGGATCACGCTCGTCGCGGCATCCGTCGTCGCGGTCGCGCTCGTGCTCGGCGCGGTCGGGTTCTGGGTCGTCCTGCGCTCGTCGCTCCTCGACGGCCTCCGCGCCGCGGCGGAGCGGGATGCCGAGACGGTCGCCGCCCGGATCGAGGCCGCCGGCCCGGACGCGCTCGACGACCTCGACGAGTTCGACGACGACGGCGTGATCCTCGTGTTCGACGCGGCCGGCGCGATGGTTCGGACGAGCGACGACGAGGTGGAGCCGGTCGGACCGGGTGAGCTCGCCGACGCGGGCTCGGTCCGCGTCGGCGGCGAGCGCATGCCCGTCGCCGTCGAGGAGGCCGGCGCCTTCACCGTGGTCGCGGGGCGCAGCACCGAGTCGGTGGACGAGACCGGCGAGACGGTCGCGCGGTTGCTCGCGACCTCGGTGCCGCTGCTCGTCGCGCTCGTCGCGGTCACGACCTGGCTCGTCGTCGGGCGGGCACTGGCCCCCGTCGAGCGGATGCGGCGCCAGGTCGACGCGGTCACCGCCGCGAACCTCTCCGAGCGGCTCGACGAACCGCCCGCCGACGACGAGATCGCACGCCTCGCCCGGACGCTCAACGGGATGCTGGGACGGCTCGACGCCGCGCAGGCCACGCAGCGGCGCTTCATCTCGGACGCCTCCCACGAGCTGAAGTCGCCGCTCGCGACGCTCCGCCAGTACGCCGAGGTCGCCCGGGCGCACCCGGATCGCGTGGGCGCACCCGAGCTGGGAGACGTCGTCCTCGAGGAGGGCGGGCGACTCGAGCGGCTCGTGCAGGCCCTGCTCGTGCTCGCGCGGGCCGACGAGGGCGCGCTGCGGCCGCAGTCGGCCGACGTCGACCTCGACGACCTGCTCCTCGCCGAGGCGTCGCGCGTGCGCTCCTCCGATCTCGACGTCGACACGACCGGGGTCCGCGCCACGCGCGTGCGCGGCGACGCCGCGCTGCTCGCGCAGCTCGTGCGGAACGTGGTCGACAACGCCGCCCGGCACGCGCGGACGAGGATCGTGCTCGCCGTGTCGCGGGCGGGCGACGCCGACGACGACGGCGACCGCCACGGCGACGGCGAGGCGACCGGGACGGCGGTGCTCACGGTCGACGACGACGGCGCGGGCATCCCCGCGGGCGAGCGCGACCGCGTGTTCGACCGCTTCGTGCGGCTCGACGACGCCCGAGCCCGCGACACCGGCGGGAGCGGCCTCGGGCTGTCGATCGTGCGCGAGATCGCGCGAGCGCACAGCGGGGACGCGCGCGTCGAGGCCGCCCCGGCGGGCGGCGCGCGCCTGCGCGTCGAGCTGCCGGCCGCGGCATCCGCCCCCCGTTCCTGAACCCGCGTTCAGGACCCTTCAGGCTGGCTTCAGCGCTCGCGCGAGAGCCTGTGGACGAACGATCGACACGGGAGGCACCATGAAGAAGCGCACCATCTGGATCACGACCGCCGCGGCGGCCGGCGTGCTCGCCCTCGGCGGCACCGCCGTCGCGTACGCCGCGACCGACGGATTCGAGACCGAGGACGACCGCGCGGGCACGTCGCAGGAGCAGGAGTCGGACGCGGCCGAGCAGCTCACCGGCGCCGACCTCGAGAAGGCGACCGACGCGGCCCTCGAGGAGACCGGCGGCGGCGAGGTCACCGACGCCGAGCGCGAGGACGACGGCGCGACCGCGGACGGCGCCGCGACGGCGTACGAGCTCGACGTGCGGCTCGACTCGGGCGAGTACGTCGAGGTCTCGCTCGACGAGGACTTCGGCGTGGTCGCCGTGGAGGAGGACGACGCGGACGACGCCGACGAGCCCGACGACGACTGATCCGACGCTCGGATCCCGAGGCGCCCCGGGCCACCCGCCCGGGGCGTCAGGCGTCCGCGGCGTAGACGCGCGCCTCCCACGGCGCGAGCGACGCGTCGGCCGGCGCGGGCGAGTCGGGGATCGTGTTCGTCAGGACGGGCACGTCACCGGGTTCGCCCGGCCCCGTTCCCCACCGCGCGAGGAGGTCGGGCGCGAACGCGGGGTCGTGCTCCGCCGACGACAGGTTCACGACCACGAGCAGCCGCTCGGCCCCGAGCACGCGCTCGTAGGCGAGGATCGCGGGGTGACCGGCATCCGCTCGCACGAACGACCCGTGCGCGACGACCGCACGCTCGTGCCGCAGCGCGATGAGCTGGCGGTGGTACTCGAACACCGAGCCCGGGTCGCCGGCCTGGGCCGCCGCATTGATGCGATCGTGGTTGGGGTTCACCGCGAGCCACGGCGTCCCCGACGTGAAGCCCGCGTTCGGCGTGGCATCCCACTGCATGGGGGTGCGGGCGTGGTCTCGGCTCATGAGGCTGAGGCCGGAGAGGGCCTCGGCCACGGCCGTGCCGCTCGCGACCTCCTCGGCGTACGCGTTGAGCGACTCCACGTCCCGGTAGTCGTCGATCACCGAGAACGGCGCGTTCGTCATCCCGAGCTCCTGGCCCTGGTAGACGTAGGGCGTGCCGCGCATGAGGTGCAGCATGGTCGCGAGCGCCGTCGCCGACGCGTACCAGTGCTCGTCGGCGTCGCCGAACCGGCTGACCGACCGGGCCTGGTCGTGGTTCTCGAGGTAGAGGCTGTTCCAGCCGACGTCGTGCAGGCCCTCCTGCCACTTCACGAGGGACGCCGCGAGCTCGCCCGGCTCGAGCGGCCGCGGCCGGAACTTGCTGATGCCGTGGTCGAGGCCCACGTGCTCGAACTGGAACACCATGTCGACCTCGCGGCGCGCCGGGTCGGTGAACAGGATCGCCTCGTCGAGCGTGACACCGGGCGTCTCTCCGACGGTGATGAGCCCCTCGCGGCCGTCGAACACCTCGCGGTGCATCTCCTGCAGGAACTCGTGCAGGCGCGGGCCGTTCGTGTACGACGCACCGCCGTCGCCGTACCGCCGGCCGTCGCGCACGGGCCCGTCGGGCAGTGACGGATGCTTCGAGATGAGGTTGATGACGTCCATCCGGAAGCCGTCGACGCCGCGGTCGAGCCACCACCGCATCATGTCGTAGACCGCCTCGCGCACCTCGGGGTTCTCCCAGTCGAGGTCGGGCTGCTTCACGTCGAACAGGTGCAGGTAGTACTCGCCCGTCGCCTCGTCCCACTCCCAGGTGGACCCGGAGAAGAACGACTCCCAGTTCGTCGGCTCGGCGCCGGGCTCGCCGCCGTGGGTGCCCGGGCGGGGCGGGCGCCACCAGTACCAGTCGCGCTTGGGGTTCTCGCGGCTCGAGCGCGACTCGACGAACCACGGGTGCTCGTCGGAGGTGTGGTTCACGACGAGGTCCATGACGAGTCGGATGCCGCGCGCGTGCATCGCACCGAGCAGCTCGTCGAAGTCGGCCAGGGTGCCGAACGCCGGGTCGATGTCGCGGTAGTCGCTGATGTCGTACCCGTTGTCGGCGTGCGGCGACCGGTACACGGGCGAGAGCCACACCACGTCGACGCCGAGGCGCTCGAGGTGGTCGAGCCGCTGCAGGATCCCGCGGAGGTCGCCCACGCCGTCGCCGTCGGAGTCCTGGAAGCTGCGCGGGTACACCTGGTAGACGACGGCCGACTTCCACCAGTCGGGTGCGATCTCGTTCCCCATGCCCCGATCCTCGCAGCCCGGCGCCGGTACGTCAGCCCCGGGCTCGGGAACGACCCGGGGCACGCGAGAGCCCCGGGCGCGAGGCCCGGGGCCGGGGTGGGTCGGATGCGGCGGCCGGGGTGTCCGGCCGCCGGGAGCTCAGGCTGCGAGGCCGAGCCGGCGCAGGTCGTCGCCCGACGCGCGGTGCTCGCCGCCCTCGGCGACGTGCGCCTCGCGCGGCACGCGCGCGCCGTTCTGCACGCGTGCGTTCGCGCCGACGGCCGCGTACGGCCCGACGACCGCGAAGCGGCCGACGACGGCGCCGCGTCCGACGTGCGCGTTGACGCCGACGGTCGCCTTCTCGGCGACGATCGCGTCCTGCTCGATCCAGGCGCCGTGCGAGATGACGGCTCCGCGCTGCACCTGCGCGCCCGGGTCGACGTAGGCGGTCGGGTCGACGAACGCCGTCGGATCCACCTTGGCGGTCGTGGCCACGAGGCCACGGCCGTTGACGTGCTTGCGGTAGCGACGCAGGATGCCGGCTTCGTCCTCGAACTCGACGTAGCTGATGCCCACGTGTCCTCCAATCGCCGAGACCGTGTCAGGTCGGGTCGGTCCCGGATACAGGTACAACATCACCCCTGACCGGGGCATTCCCCAGCCTCGCGGGCGCACCTGAATACCCGCGGGGATATTGCTGTGGCCGCGCTGCGAGCGAGGCGATCCGGCCGGTCGGGAGGGGTTCCGGGCCGCACGACGACCGCGGGGGGGGGGGGGGGGGGGGGGGGGGGGGGGGGGGGGGGGGGGGGGGGGGGGGGGAAGGGGAGGGGGGGGGGGGGGGGGGGGGGGGGGGGGGGGGGGGGGGGGGGGGGGGGGGGGGGGGGGGGGGGGGGGGGGG